>DATFHN010000001.1:0-91428 GCA_035248365.1 Pseudonocardiaceae bacterium
CTCGGCGGTGACGCGCAGGCCGGGCACGAGGTCGCCGGTGGTCATGAACACCACGTCCGACTCGCCGAGCGAGGGGAGGACGCGGCCGATGTGGTGCAGGAACATCGGATTCGGCCCGATGACGAGCACGCCGTGCCGTTCCATCCGCTCTCGCTGGGTGTAGAGCAGATACGCGACACGGTGCAGCGCGACCACGGTCTTGCCGGTGCCCGGCCCGCCCTCGATGACCAGCACCCCCGGATGGTCGAGCCGGATGATCTCGTCCTGCTCGGCCTGGATGGTCGCGACGATGTCCCGCATGCCCTCGCCGCGCGGCGCGTTGACCGCGGCGAGCAAGGCGGCATCGCCGCGTTCGCCCGCGCTCGGGCGGCCGAGGATCTCGTCGGTGAACTCGACCACCTGACGGCCCCTGGTGTGGAACTGGCGGCGTCTGCGCATGTTCTCCGGCGTCGCGCCGGTCGCGGTGTAGAACGGTCGCGCGGCCGGGGCGCGCCAGTCCAGCAGCATCGGTTCGTAGGCCCGGTCTTCGTCGAACAGCCCGATCCGGCCGATGTAGGAATGCTCGCCGGTGATCGTGTCCAGCCTGCCGAAACACAGGCCGTTGTCGGCCACGTTCAGCCGTTTGATCTCTTTGTTCTTCGCGCGCACGGCAACGTCGCGAGCCATTGGCTCCTCGCCGTTTCCGGCCAGTGCCGCGACGTATTCGCGTTGCGCGCGAGCACGTTCGGCGTCGAGCCTGCCGTAGAGACCGTCGATGTAGCGTTGCTCGGACCGCAGTTCCTTGTCATACCCCTGTGTTGACACATACCCCTCACAGTGCCTATACTGAAGTTGTATTCGGTGCGTCCTCTGTGGATTCTGAGGGCACGCCGAATTTCTATTCTCCGGGGCGTGTCAAGTCCTGCTACTTCGTCTAGGGCCAGACCTTGGCCTGCTCGGCGAAGTCCGGGGTATGCGGCGGGATCACGCAGAACACGATCCCGCCGGGGTCGACCATCTGCCAGAAGCGGCCGTCCTCGCAGCGTTGCAGCCTGCGCGCGCCCAGCCCCTCCAGCCGCTGGACCTCGGCCTCGACGTCGTCGGTGTCGATGTCCAGGTGCACGCGCGGGGTGGTGCCGTCGCCGACCCGTTGCAGCTCGATCAGGGTCTCGCCGGCGAAGCGGCCGAGCGAGCGGTAGGGGTAGCTCTCGTCGTCGCGGGTCTCGGGTTCGACGCCCATGGCCGCGGCCCAGAATGCGAGGCTCGCCGCGAACGACGAGGCCGGGTGGTCGATGAAGATGCCTCCGATTCGGCTCCTGTGCATGTTCAACCGGCTACCCGTCCGTGTCCGTTTTCATACCGATCACGCAGGCGACCGGGGGAGTGAGCGGCAGCGTGCGCACCCGCAGTTCGGTGAACCCGGCGCCGGTCAGCTGCTTGCTCAGCTCCTCGGCCGCGCGCACCGTGGTCTCGGCGGTCGCGCCGGGACAGCGTGGCTGGCTGACCAGCGCGATCCGGCCACCGGGGCGGAGCAGGTCGCGCAGCTCGGCCAGCCGTCGCGGCGGGTCCGGCCACATGCCCGCGGTGTTGACCGCGAGGATCGCGTCGAGCGGTTCGGCGAAGCGCGGCAACGCATCGACCGACGCCTGGACCAGCTCGACCCGTCCGGCCCGGATCGCCGCCGCGTTGCGCCTGCTGGCCTGGCGCACCATGACATCGGAATGATCGGCCCCGAACACGCGGCCCTCGGTCGCGTACCGGGCCAGTTCGGCGATGGCGATGCCCGGCCCGAAACCGATCTCCAGCACGCGATCCGCCGGCTGGATATCGAGCAGGGCGACTACCCACTTGTTGCGCTGCCGATTGGACGCGCGGTACGCGAACAGCAGGCCCTCCAGCCTGCCGAGCAGACCGTGCGGGCGATGGGCCTGGCGGATGAGCGCCGTCCGCGAACGTTGTTTCCACGAATTGCCTGACATGCCCGCAAGTCAACGGCTTCAAGTACGCTTCAAGTCAACATGACGGACGAGTACCTGACCATCGGCGACCTGGCCAAGGCCACGGGAGTGGCCACGTCGGCGGTACGCTACTGGGAACAACTCGGGCTACTGCCCGCGCCGGAGCGGGTGTCCGGCCAGCGGCGTTACCCGGCTGCCGCGGTCAACCAGGTCGCACTGGTGCTGTTGCTGCGCGAGGTCGGGTTCACCCTGCGCGAAATCCGGACTCTGGTCGCCGCGCGGGAGACCGATCCCGGTGCGTGGCAGGCCATGTACCGGCGCAAGCTCGCCGAGCTGGACGAGCGGATCAGTCAGGCTCAGGTGGCGCGCACCGCCCTCGCGCACGGACTGGCCTGCCCGCACGGCGAGAGCGTGTTCGAGTGCGCCAACTTCACCGCCGCCGTTTCCGCCCGCGTCGCCGGGCTGCCGTTGCGCGAGGCCCACGAGCACGTCCACTAGCGGGCTGGCGCGGTCCGATCCGCGGTCTCCCAGACGAAACCGTCCGGGTCGGTGAACCGGCCCGCGTCGCCGGTGATCACCAGCCGGTGTGAACCGCTGCCATCCGCGGCCACACCGGCGTCCTTGGCCAGCGCGCGACGGCCGTAGAGCGCGAACTTCACCGCGCCCGCCGGGGTTTCGAACTGGACGTACTTGCGGCCGTAGCTCTTCTCCACCGCGACGCCATGCTCCACATAGAACCGTTTGGTCGCCGCGACGTCCGCGACGCCGAGCAGCAGCGCGATGTCGTCGATCGTGCGCGTCGCCGGGCCGGTGTTCTTCTTGTTGGACGTCGCGATCTTCCAGATCGTGCCGTCCGGTGCCCGCACGCTGCCGCCGTAGCCCCAGAACGATTTCGCCACCGGCTTGAGCACGGTCGCGCCCGCTTCGATGGCACTGTTGGCGAAGCTGTCCACTTCGGCGGGCTGGGACACGATGAGCGACAAGGTGAAGGCGCGGAAGCCGGTGCTGGCCTCGGTGGCCTGGCGCACGCCGATCCGGTCGTCCAGACCGAAGGCGTCGGCGAGGAAGCGCCGCGCGGCAGCGGTGTCGGAAACTTCGAGGGCGAGAGATTCGATGGAAGTCATGCCGGAAACGCTAAGCCCGGCTCGCCCCGATCTGCTTCTTCGTTTCTGATCGGTTCTCCGGCCGCAGGTCAGACGCCCGGGTAGCCGCCCGCTTTGATGTCCTCCAGCAGGGTCGGGCCGGTCGGATCCCAGCCGAACCGTTCCCGGGTGAGCGCGCTGGACGCCCGCAGATCCATGCCGAAGAACTGACCGACGAAGCCGATCTGCTCGATGGCCTGCTCGGGCGCGACCGACGTCACCGGCACGCCGAGGTGCTCGCCGATGGCCTGGGCGATGTCCCGGGTGGACACTGCCTCCTCGCCGACGACGTGCAGGATCGTGCCGGCCGGGGCCTGCTCGATGGCCAGCCGCAGGAGTCGCGCCGCGTCCCGGTGGTGCACGGCGCTCCAGGCCGCGCTCCCGTCGCCGACGTAGGAGGACACGCCGTTCTTGCGTGCGGCCGCCGCGATCAGGGCGATGAACCCGTGATCGCCGATGCCGTGCACGGTCGGTGCGAACCGGGCGGCGATGGCGCGCACGCCACGATCGACGTAGTCCAGGGCCAGGTTTTCGCTGCCGCCGCGCATGGCGTCGGGCCCGACCAAGGACGAACGCTCGGTTTCGACGACGACCTCGCCCGGGGTCAGTCCGCCGAGTCCGGAGGCGAGGACGAACGGCCGGTCGCTGCCGGCCAAGGCTTCCGCGATGGTTTCGACCGCAGTGCGTTCCGCTCGGTTGGTCGCCGCCTGGTTGGCGAAGTCGTGCTTGTTGGCGAGGTGGATGACGGCGTCGGCGTCGGCCGCGCCGGTGCGCAGGCTGGCCAGGTCGTCGAGGTCACCGCGCAACACGGTGGCGCCCTTGGCATCGAGCGTGGCCGCCGAACTGTCCGACCGGGCCAGGCCGATGACCTGGTGGCCTGATTCGAGCAGTTCGTCGACGGTGGCGGAGCCGATCCAGCCGCTGGCTCCGGTGACGAATACGCGCATGTGCTGTCCTTCGGGTTGATGTCAGCTTCTGACATCAACATACACCTGATGTCAGCGGCTGTCATCAGGGTTACGATAGCCGCATGGCGAGATGGCAGGGCGGCGCACGCGAACGGCTACAGGCCGCTGCCCTCGAACGCTTCGCCGAACAGGGCTTCGACGGCACCACGGTCGCCGAGATCGCGGCCACCGCAGGCCTCACCGAACGAACCTTCTTCCGCTACTTCACCGACAAGCGCGAGGTGCTCTTCCAAGGCCAGGACGACTTCGAGCGACGCTTCATCTCGGCCATCGACGAGGCCGAAGACGGCGCCGACCCGATGTCGACAGTGGGCGCGGCGCTCAACCGCGGCGGCTCGTTCTTCCAGGAGGAACGCCGAACCTGGTCACGGGCGCGGAACGCGGTGATCGAGGCCGATCCCGGCTTGCGCGAGCGCGAACTGCTCAAGCTGTCGCTGCTCGCCGTCGCCATGGCCGACGCGCTGCGCGAACGCGGCGTCGACGGCACCGTCGCGACGCTGGCCGCCGAGAGCGGGGTCACGGTGTTCCGGGTGGCCTTCGCCAAATGGGTCGCCGAGGACGAAACGCGGCCCTTCCCGGACCTGCTGACCGCGACCGTCGCCGAACTGCGCGACTTGGTCAGCCCGGTTCTCACCGGTTAACCGCTCGCGCTGCGGGTCAGGTGATCGGGCAGGTTCAGCCACCAGCGCGCGGCCGTGCGCACCGGCGCGGGCAGGTCCGGTTCGGCGAGCACGC
This sequence comes from Pseudonocardiaceae bacterium, assembly GCA_035248365.1. Lineage (GTDB taxonomy): Bacteria > Actinomycetota > Actinomycetes > Mycobacteriales > Pseudonocardiaceae > CAJCJE01. Next base: position 4,783 of record DATFHN010000001.1, read on the forward strand.
GCGGCAGCAGGTCCGGCCGCCTGCTCATCCCGATCGCGTACACCACCCGATCCAGCACGCTCGCGTCGTGCGGGTCCCGGTCCCGCGCCCAGCGGCGCAGCGCCGCGTCGATGACCGCGAGCAGAAACGCGTCCGTGCTGGTCCCGCCGATGTGGCCGAGCGCGTACGCGGCCATGTCCCGCACCGCAGGCGAGGTGTCGCGGCCGAGCAGCATCCGCTCCACCAGTCGCCGCTGTGCCGGTCCGCCCAGCACCCGCAGCGACTCCAGGATCCGCTCCATCCGGTCCAGATCGCCGCGCCGCCGCCACTCGGCCAGCAACTCCTCGCCCAGCGTCTGGCTGACCGTGGCGCGGTAGGGCGTCGAGTAGATCTGGAACGCGGCCGAGAGCCGCACGTCGAACACCGGGTCGTCGATCATCTCGGCAACCACCAGCGGCAACGCCGGATCGTCGGTCGGTGGCAGCGGCGTGCGCGCGGTGTCCACGGCGCTGACCTGGTCGAGCAGCACCCGCACCCGAGGTGGCAGCCTGCGTCGCGCGGCAGGCGGCAGCGACCGGAGCAGTCGCGCCGCCAGGCTGATCCGTTCCCAGCTGCCGTAGCCGAGCAGTTCGATCAGCACCGGCAGCAGCGCTCCGATGTGCTGGTCGGTGAAATGGCCGTAGCGCAGCTTCTTCGCGCTGGTCAGCAGGGCGCCGTAGAACGTGCGCGAGCTGGTCGGGTCGACGATCTGGTCGAGCACCGCGCGGCTGGCATCGCGGTGACCACTGGCCGCGAACACCGACAGCGAACCGATCATGCTCTGCGCGGACTGATCCGCCGCCGCGGCCACCGCGGTCGCGATCGCCGGCGCCTGCCCGACCGGATGGGCGATCAGCCGGTGATACGCCTCGGCCCGGCTCATCCAGGCCAAGCCGTCCGCGATGCTGATCTCGACCAGCAGCCGCTCGGCCAGCCTGGTCCAGGTCGAGTTCGGGCACAGCACCAGGTGCGGCTCGCTGGCGATCCAGCCGCTGAGCCGGTACCAGTCCGCGCCGCTCAGCTCGCCGTCGCCGGTCGCCCGGTCGAGCAGGTCCAGCTGCGCGGGCACCTGCTCCTCGCGGATCCAGTCCGAGGTCGGCGTGCCGGGCGGGGAGTGGTAGCGGGCCACCGTGTCCGCGGTGACCTGCAACAGCCCGTCCGGCAGGCCGAGCAGTCGCTCGTAGCGGCGCGCGGCCCAGCGCGGCATGGTCGTGAGCCCGGCTTCCCAGCGTGAGAGCGAACTCGTTGACACCCGGCCGAAATCGGCCGCGAACGTGGCCAGCCGCCGGTACCGGCCGTTGCCGACCAGCGTCCGGTTGACCCGGAACATCCAGCCGACCCTGCGACGGCTGCTCCACCAGGAGGGTGGCCGGGCGCCCATGCCGCCAGCCTATGGGCGGCGCGGCCGATGATCGGTTGTCCGGCCCCGGACTGTGCCCGCGCACCGCGTTAGCACATCGCGCCCGCGAGCGAAACCCTTGTTGCACAACCCATCCACCCTGCACGAAGCAACCCCGGCAACCGTCCCCGTTCCTAGATTTGACGTACCCGAGGCAAGGAGTCACCCATGATCATTCACCGAAGAACCAGCTGAGCCGAACAACGGTGGAGCATCGGGCAGCTGGCGCGAGCCAGCGGGGTCACGGTGCGCACGCTGCACTACTACGACCAGATCGGCCTGGTCTCGCCGGGAGAGCGGACCACGGCCGGGCATCGGCGCTACATCGAAGCCGATATCCGCAGGCTGTACCGGGTGCGGGCGCTGGTCGGGCTGGGGTTGTCGTTGGAGGAGGTCGCGGCCGTGCTGCGGGCCGCGACCGACGACCTCGGCTCACTGCGCGATCTGCTCGCCGCGCAACTCGCCGACCTGGAGATCCAGGCCGAGCGGATCGAAGCGTCGGCGCAGCGGGTCCGCGGCCTGCTCGACCGCCTGACCGACGCGGCGATGCCGGCACCCGAACAGTTCCTGGCCACCCTGGAACCGATGCCGCTGGACGTCGGCCGGTATTTCTCCGACGCGCAACTGGCCCTGCTCACCGAGCGCGCCGCCGAACTCGGACCGGGCACGATCGAGGCACTCAAGGGGGAGTGGGTCGAGCTGTTCGCCCGGTTGCGCACCCACCTGCTGGACGGCACTCCGGTCGAGGACCCGGAGGTGCAGGCGTTGGCCGGACGCTGGCAGGAGATCGCCGCCCAGTTCCACTCCGGCGACCGCCGATTCGAGGCAGCGACCAGCGTCCTGTGGACGGAGCAGCGGGACGCGCTCGGCGCGCAGCTCGACCGGCGCATCGGCTGGTCCGAGCCGGGCACCGCCGAGGTCATCGACTACCTGCGCCGCGCGAGGCAGCTCTGATGGACGTCACCGAATGGCTGCGCGCCAACGTGCACAAGCTCAGCACCATCGACCCGGACCAGGCCGACTACACCGAACTGGAGCCGCTGCGCGAGATCATCGGCGACGCGCGGGTCGTCGCGATCGGCGAGAGCACCCATCGTGTGCACGAGTTCTACCAGCTCCGCCACCTGCTCACCCGGTTCCTGGCCGAGGAAATGGGTTTCACCGCGTTCGTGCTGGAATCCGGGTTCGCCGAGGGCTTGGCGGTCAATGACTGGGTGCTCGGCGGCGACGCCGACCTGGACGACCTGCTCCGCACCGGCATCACCTACCACATGGGACGGTGCGCGGAAATGCGCGACCAGCTGAGCTGGCAGGCTTCGACGCGGTGGTGCACATCGACAAGGTCACGCCCTAGCACACCACCATCGAACGTTGACGCCGCGGGCCTTGCGTCGACGCCGATGTCAAGCGTCAGAGTCGCCCAGTGTTCAGCGCAAAAGAACCACCGTCTCGGCCCGACCTTGCCCTACTCTCCCGGGAGCAGACATGCCGGTGACGACGAGTTAGTCACGGTTGGGAACTTCTCAGCTTGTGCTGTTGTTGAACGTTGTATGGAACTGGGTATCTACAGCTTCGGCGACCGGTCACCGGACCCGAAGACCGGCGCGCAACTCTCGGTGGCGCAGACGCTGGCCAACACGCTGGAACGCATCAAGCTCGCCGACGAACTCGGCCTCGGCTTCTACGGCCTCGGCGAACACCACCTGGACAACTTCGCCATCTCCAACCCGGGCACGGTGCTGGCCGCGGCCGCGAGCGTCACCAGCCAGATCACGCTCAGCTCGGCGGTCACCGTGCTGAGCACCGAGGACCCGGTCCGGCTCTACCAGCAGTTCACCACCCTGGACCAGCTCAGCGCGGGCCGCGCCGAACTGCTGGCCGGCCGTGGCTCGTTCACCGAGTCGTTCCCGCTGTTCGGGGCCGACCTCCAGCAGTACGACGAGCTGTTCGAGGAGAAGCTGGCGCTGCTGCTGCACATCGACCGCAACGACCCGCTGACCTGGTCCGGCAAGTTCCGCGCGCCGCTGACCGACGCGCACATCCTGCCCCGGCCTTATCGCGACCACCTGCGGATCTCGATCGGCACCGGCGGCAACCCGGAGTCCTCGATCCGCGCGGGACTGCTCGGCTTGCCGGTCGTGTACGCGATCATCGGAGGCCGGCCGGAGCGGTTCGCGCCGCTGGTCGACCTCTACCGCAAGGCGGGCGAGTCGGGTGGCAACACCGCCGCCGACCTGCACGTCACCCTCGGCGGGATCGGCCTGATCGCGCCGAAGTCCCAGGATGCCAAGGAGATCTTCTACCCGCACTGGATGCAGACCATGAAGTACGGGGCGCAGGCGCGCGGCTGGCCGCTGCCCAGCCGGGCCGACTACGACGCCGCCACCGCGGGCGCGGTGTCGATCTTCGCGGGTAGCCCTGAGGAGGTCGCCGAGCGGATGATCACCGTCGGCAAGCTCACCAACGCCAACCGCTACGCCATGCAGATGGACTGGTCCGGCGTGCCGCACGAGCACGTGATGCGCGCGATCGAACTGCTCGGCACCGAGGTACTACCCCTGGTGCGCAAGGAATTCAGCGACGCCTGACACCGCGCTTCTTCGGTACGGTGCTGGCCGGGTCGGGTACGGCGGCTACAACGTCCTCGGGCGCGGTCAGCCGCCACGCCTCGAACACCAGCTCGGCCAGCTCATCGGCGTCGATCCCGGACAGGTAGACCACGACCCAGCCGAACCCGCCCGAGGTGTACTGCACCTCGAACACGTCCGGCCGTTCGGCCACCAGGGCCAGCTGCTCGGTCAGCGTCTGCTTCAGGCCGACCGTGTGCGTACGCGGCCAGTAGTAGCCGAACTTCTTTCCGTGCACGCTGAACGACGAGTACGTCGAACCCTCCGCCCGCTCGACATCGGCGAGCGTGTCGAGGATCCGGAAGAACTGCTTGTCCGCTACGGCCACCAGCCGGAGTATATGGGGCCGGTCTGTCACAAACGGCTGAGCTTCTCCGGGTTCATCATCCAGTACAGCCCGTCGATGCCATCGGCCGACGCGTCCAGCGCGATCACCGCGAACGTGACCCCCTCGCGCTTGCACACCACCGCGTGCCCGCCGTTGATCATCGCGGGCACCGCGTCCACGCCCGTCCAGAACCGCGGCGTGAACGCCCGCACGATCTTGGCCAGCGCCACCGCGCCGTACACCGGAACGCGCGACGCCCCGCGCACCGCGCCGTTGCTGTCGGCGTAGCTCACCACGTCCTGCGCGAACAGCTTCTCCAGCGCGTCCAGGTCACCGGCGCGAGCCGCCGCGACGAACGCGGTCAGCAGCCGCTGCTGCTCCGGCGCGCTCACCGGTGCCTTGCGCTGCTCGGCCAGCCGCTTGCGCGCGCGGCTGACGTGCTGGCGCGCGGTCGTCTCGGTGGTCTGGATGATCTCGGCGATCTGCTGGTACGGATAGTCGAACGCCTCGCGCAGCACGTACGCGGCGCGCTCGGTCGGGTTGAGCTTCTCCAGCAACAGCAGCACGGCCACTTCCAGCGCGGCCACGTTCTCCGCGCCGAGCGCCGGATCGGCCGAGGTGTCCACCGGCTCCGGCAGCCACGGCCCCACATAGGTTTCGTGCCGGGCCCGCGCGGTCTGGTTCGCGTTGATCGCCAGCCGCGTTGTCGTCGTCGCCAGATACGCGGCGGGGTTGACCACCACCGATCGATCGGCGGTCTGCCAGCGTACCCACACGTCCTGCAACAGGTCCTCGGCATCCAGCGCGCTGCCCAGCATCCGGTAGGCGATACCGAACAACCGCGGACGCACTTCCGCGAATACGGCCGCTGCGTCGTCGAGAGCGGGGCGGCCGGTCTGCTCCATGCGTCGGGAACCCTTTCCAGTGGCGGCCGGGGGTGTCACTGGCAGCCTACGTCCGCCCGGCCGCCCGCACCGATCAGGCCGGTCGTGGCGCCCTTCGATCGCGGCGTTCCTCAAGCTCCCCGGCACTGACCGGGATCAGCATCGGCTGACCGGGCACGCAGAACATGGTCACCACGAACTGGGATTCGGCGTCGGCCAGGTGGTTGCCGTCCTGGTAGTGGATGACATCGCCGCCCGGCTCCCAGAACGCCTCGCCCGCCGCGACGACCCGCTCCGGCTCGCCCTCCAGTTCGAAGATGATCTCGCCCTTGATCACATACCCATAAGCCGGGCCGGAATGCCGGTGCGGCAGCGCGCCCGGGCTGTTCGGCGGCAGGGTCACGCGGATGGTCATGGCTTCGGCGCGCTCGGGAATCGGCGGCGCGCCGGGCACGGTGGCCACCTCCTCGATGGTCGGCGGCGGGCCCGACGCGTAGAAATCGGACAGGTCGGGCTGGTGCTCGGTACTCACAAGTCCCTCCGTTCATTGACGCTTCTCGACAGTCATGACCGGATAAGTGCTCGATCGGTGACAGCGTTGCGGTGTCACATTCGGGCGGCCTGTGTTGTCCTACTCCTGTGACACGGATTCTGATCGTCGGCGGCGGCTACGCGGGCTTCTACGCGGCGTGGAAACTGGAGAAGCGGCTGCGCCCGAGCGAGGCCGAACTCGTCGTGGTCGACCCCCGCCCGTACCTCACCTACCAGCCGTTCCTGCCCGAAGTACTGGCCGGCTCGGTCGAAGCCCGGCACGCCGCGGTGTCCATGCGCAGGCACCTGCACCGCACCCGGCTGATCACCGGCCTGGTCAGCCGCATCGACCACGCCACGCACACGGTGACCGTGCGGGCCATGGACGGCCCGGAGTTCGTGCTCGACTACGACCTGATCGTGGTCACCGCGGGCGCGGTCACCCGCAAGTTCCCGGTCCCCGGCATCGCCGAACACGCGATCGGCCTCAAACACGTCGAAGAGGCCGTCGCCATCCGCGACCGCATGCTGACCGCCTTCGACCGCGCGTCCGTCCTCCCGCCGGGTCCGGAACGCACCGCGCTGCTCACGGTGTTGTTCGTGGGCGGCGGCTTCTCCGGCGTCGAAGGGTTCGCCGAGTTGTACTCCTTGGCCACCGCCCTGCTCAAGCGCTACCCCGAGCTGACCAGCGACGATCTGCACTTCCACCTGGTCGAAGCCACCGGCCGCATCCTGCCCGAGGTCACCCCGGAATACGGCCGCTGGGTGGCGAACTGGCTGGAACGCCGCGGCGCCCACATCCACCTCGACACCACCGTCTCCTCGGCCGTGGACCAGCACGTGACGCTGTCCAACGGCCTGGAATTCGACGCCGGCCTGATCGTCTGGACCGCTGGCAACGAGGCCGACCCGCTGGTGCGCAAGCGCACCGACCTGCCCATCGACAAAAAGGGCCTGGTCATCGTGCGGGCCGACCTGCGCATCGGCACCGACGACGAGCCGATCCCGGACGCCTGGGCGGCGGGCGACAACGCGGCCGTGCCCGACCTCGCCGCGGGCGAACCCGGCAAGTTCACCGTGCCCAACGCGCAGAACGCGTTCCGCCAGGGCAAACTCCTCGCCCGCAACATCGCGGCCACCCTGCACGGTCGCCCGGCCAAGCCCTACCTGCACCACAGCCTCGGCTCGGTCGCCACCCTCGGCCTCGGCCACGGCATCTTCCAGTACAAGAAGCTCACCATCACCGGCTTTCCCGCCTGGGTGATGCACCGCGGCTACCACGTGCTGGCGGTGCCGAGCTGGGAACGCAAGGTCCGGGTGTTCCTGATCTGGGCGAGCGCCGTGCTGTTCGGCCGCGACATCGTCTCGCTGGCCTCGGTCGAACATCCCCGGGACGCGTTCGTCACCGGCGGGGAGGTGTCACAGAACGAGCGGCTGTCCGGTCAGTAGCTGGTGAACACCGACCGGAAGGAAACAGCATGAAGATCGTTGTCATCGGTGGCACCGGCCTGATCGGCTACAACGTGGTGGCCCAGCTGAGCGAGCACGGCCATGAGGCCGTCGCCGCGGCGCCCAGCACCGGCGTGAACACCATCACCGGCGAGGGCCTCAAGGAGGTGCTGCAGGGCGCCGACGTCGTGGTCGACGTGTCGAACTCGCCGTCGTTCGCGGACGAGGACGTGATGAACTTCTTCCTCACCTCGACCGGCAACATCACCCAGGCCGCCGCCGGCGCCGGCGTCGGGCACTACGTGGCGCTGTCCATCGTCGGCGTCGAACGCTCGCCCGAAATCGGCTACTACCGGGCCAAGGTCGCGCAGGAGAAGAAGATCAAGGAAGCCGGCCTGCCGTACTCGCTGGTGCGCGCCACCCAGTTCTTCGAGTTCGCGGGCGGCAGCGCCGATATGTCCACAGTGGATGGTGTGGTCCGGTTGCCCGGCATCCGCATCCAGCCGATCGCGGCCGCCGAAGTGTCCGCCGTCGTCGCCAGGACCGCGGCGGGCCAGCCCACCAACGGCACGCACGACATCGCCGGGCCGGAGGAGTTCCGCCTCGACGAGTGGATCCGCACCGTGCTCACCGCGCGCAACGACCCGCGCGAGGTGGTCGCCGACCCGGCCGCGCCGTTCTTCGGCGCCGTCCCCGCCGACGACGCCCTGGTCCCCGGCCCGGACGTGGAACTGGCCAAGACCACCCTCGCCGAATGGCTGGCCAACGACACCAGGCGCTGACCCGGGGCTGTTTCAGCAGGTGACGATGCGGTGGGCCCGGGAAGCCGTCGCGGCGATGGTGCGGGCGTTGGGATCGTCGTTGCCCGCCAGCCACGCCTCGGCGGCCGCCGCCGATCGACCGTAGGACCGGTGCCGTTGCAGCAGACGGTCCCGGCGCAGTGTCTCTTCCGGACGCAGATACCAGATCTCGTCGAACAGCGGCGCGATGTCCGCCCAGGCGCCATCGTCGAGCAGCAGGTAGTTGCCTTCGACGATGATCAGCGGCACGTCTCTGGCCACCGGCAGCGCACCGGCGACGGCTTCGTCGATCTCGCGCAGGAACTCGGGCGCGTAAACGACGCCCTCGGTGTTGGCCCGCAGCCGGACCAACAGGGCCCGGAAACCGCCCACGTCGAAACTGGCCGGCGATCCCTTGCGCGCGCTCAGCCCGAGTTCCCGCAGGACCACGTTGGCCAGGTGAAAGCCGTCCATCGGGACCCGCGCCGCCGACGAGCCCAGGCGGGCGCACAGTTGCGCGGCAAGCGTGCTCTTGCCCGCTCCCGGCGGTCCGGCCAGGCCGAGCAGGGTCCGCCGCCCAGGTGTCACCAGGCGTTGGGCCCAGTCGACGAGCGTGGGCAGCGGCGTGGAGTTCACGGCGGACAGCCGCAGGATTCGCGTAGCTGTAACGATGGCGGCAGGATCCGTTGCAAAGGTGGGCCCTCGTCACCCGCGATCCGCTTGATCAGCAGGTTGGCCGCGACATTGCCCATTTCCGGGATCGGCTGGGCGATCGCGGTGATGCCGGGATTCATCAGGTCGGCCCAGGCGAAGTCGTCGAACGCCGCCACCGCCATGTCATCCGGGACGCGGAGGCCACGATCGCGCAGGCCGCGCAGGACGCCGATGGTCATCGCGTTGTTGGCGGGCAGGATCGCGGTCGGCGGGTTCGGCGTGTCGAGCAAGGCCTTGACCGCCTCGCGCGCGGGTTCGGTCCGCGACGAGCCCGATCGGACCAGTCGCCGGTCATAGGGCAGGCCTGCGGTTTCCAAGCCCAGTCGGTAACCGGTCAGTCGTTCGGTCGTTGTGGACAGGCCGGCCTTGCCGCTGACGAAACCGATCCGGCTGTGCCCATGCCCGACCAGATGCCGCACCAGGTTCGCGGTCGACTCGACGTTCTCCACGCCGACCTCGTCGAACCGGTTGTCGGCGAACCGGTCGACCAGCACGGTCGCCACGCCGCGCTGCGCGAGCAGGTCGAGGATCCGCTCAGGCCGGGTCGACGCCGGGGCGAGCACGACACCGTCCACCCTGCGGTCGAGCATGATCCGCACCTGGGTGGTCTCGTCGGTGGGGTTCTCGTGGTTGTCGGTCAGCAGCAACGTGTAGCCGTGCCGCCGTGCGGTCTTCTCGATCGAGGAGACCAGGGGAGCGAAGAACGGGTTGGACAGAAACGACATCACGACACCGATCAGCATCGTGTTCTGCGTTGCCAGGGCGCGGGCGACGCTGTTGGTGGTGTAGCCGGCGGCGGCCACCGCCGCCTCCACCCGCTGCCGCAGTTCCGGGCTGACCGGCCGGGTGTTGTTCAGGACGTGGGAGACGGTCGTGACCGACACGCCCGCCACGGCCGCGACATCGCGCATCCTGACCACGATCGGCCCTCATTCCCACTTGAACGCCCAGCCGGGGTATGCCGCCTCGGCACCCTGTTATAGCAACCGGTGAGCGCAGCTCGCAACCGGTTGCGAGAAGTCCGCAACCGGTTGCCAAACCGGTTGCGAGGGCCTACCGTCTCCGCAAACGCCACCCGGACGAGGAGGTCCGCTGATGAGTGGATACGGAAATCGCGGAAATCAAGGACGTTCCCGGCGCTTCGCCATGGCGGCAGGGGCCGTTGGCATGGCCGTCGGACTCCTCGCGCTGAGCGCCTGTGGCGGCAGCGGCGGTGGTTCGGGTGGGTCGGCGAGCGGCACGAAGGTCGCGCTGATCCTCAAGGAATTCACCAACCCGTACTGGATTTCCATGGAGAACAGCGCCAAAGCCGAGGCGCACAAGCTCGGCGTGTCGCTCCAGGTGACGGCCGGAAACTCCGACGACGACACCACATCGCAGATCAACCAGATCGACGAGGCCATCGCCGCGGGCGACAAGGGGATCATCATCGCGCTCAACGGCGACGCCGTGAACAGCGCGCTGCAGCAAGCCAAATCCGCAGGCCTGGTGGTGGTCGCGGTGGACACGCCGCCGATCCCGGCCAGCGTCGCCGACGTCACCTACGCCACCGACAACACCCAGGCGGGCACCCTGGACGGCAAGTGGATGGCGGCCAAACTGGCCGGCCAGAACGCGGACATCGCCATGCTCGACGACCTGGCCAACCAGGTGATCACCGTCGACGTCGACCGCGACCACGGCTTCCTCACCGGCATGGGCATCCCGGTCGGCAACCCGAACCTCAACGGCGCGGAACCCAAGAGCGGCCACTACACCGGCGGCAAGGGCGGCAGCTACACCATCGCCTGCCAGCAGCCCACCAACGGCTCACAGACCGGCGGCCAGACCGCGATGGAAACCTGTCTCTCCAAGGATTCCAACATCAACGTCGTTTACGCGATCAACGAACCGGCCGCCCAGGGCGCGGCGCACGCGCTGGCCGCGGCGGGCAAGACCGGCGTCACCGTGGTCGCCATCGACGGCGGCTGCAGCAACCTCTCGTTCGTCTCCAGTGGACAGATCGGCGCGACGGCGGGCCAGTTCCCGGGCAAGATGGCCGTCGAGGGCGTGGACGCGATCGCGAACTTCGACAAGACCGGCAAGAAGCCCACCAACCAGGCCGGTCAGGACTTCTTCAACACCGGCACCCAGCTCTACACCAACAGCGCGCAACCGGGCGTTCCCAGCATCACCAGCAGCGCGGCCCAGAAGCTGTGCTGGGGCTGATCACGTGACCACCACCGACCAGACCACGCTCGACCCGGTGGCGCGCAAGCGCGGCAATCCGATTCAGGCGCTGCTGCACTCGCACCCCTCGCTGGGGCCACTGGCCGTGCTGATCGTCGCGGCCATCGTGTTCGACCTGATCAACAACCGGTTCTTCAGCCCGGCCAGCCTGTCGATCCTGCTGCAACAGGTCGCGGTGATCGGCCTGCTGGCGCTGGGCCAGACCGTGATCATCCTGACCGCGGGCATCGACCTGTCGGTCGGCGCGGCCATGATCCTGGTCCAGATGGTGATGGCCGAACTGGCCATCGCCGACCACATCCCGACCATCGTCGCCCTGTTCATCGGCCTGCTCGCGGCGCTGGTCACCGGCCTGATCAACGGACTGCTGGTCACCCGGCTGCACGTGCCGCCGTTCATCGGCACCCTCGGCACGCTCGGGGTGTTCTCCGCGATCGGCCTCAAATACGCCAACGGCCAGACCATCAACCCGCCGCCCGGCAGCCCGCTGCTGTGGACCGGGCAGCCGATCCAGCTCGGCTCGTTCCACATCACCGTCGGCGTGCTGGTGATGCTCCTGCTCTACCTCATCCTCGGCTACGCGCTGGGCCGCACCGCCTGGGGCAAGCACGTCTACGCGGTCGGCGACGATGCCGAAGCCGCCCGCCTGGCCGGTATCCGCACCGCCCGCCTGCTGCTCAGCGTCTACCTGGTCGCCGGGCTGGTGTACGGCATCGCCGCCTGGGTCCAGATCGGCCGGGTCGGCGACGCCAGCACCGACATCTCCTCGACGCTCAACCTGGACAGCATCACCGCCGTGGTCATCGGCGGCGTCAGCCTCTTCGGCGGACGCGGCCTGGTGCTCGGCACGCTGTTCGGCGCACTGATCGTGCAGGTGTTCCAGAACGGCCTGTTCCTGGCCGGCGTGCCGGATCTCTACCAGCAACTCGCGGAAGGGCTGCTGGTGATCGCCGCCGTCAGCCTGGACCGCTGGATCAGGAAGGTACGCACATGACCGCACCGGTACTGACCGGCACCGGCCTGACCAAGTCCTACGGTCGCGTGGAAGCGTTGCGCGGCACCGATTTCGAACTGCTCCCGAACGAAGTGCTCGCGGTCATCGGCGACAACGGCGCGGGCAAATCCACCCTGATCAAATGCCTCTCCGGCGCCACCACCCCCGACACCGGCACCCTCCAGCTCGACGGCAAGCCAGTGCACTTCCGCGACCCGCAACAAGCCCAGGCCGCGGGCATCGAAACCGTCTACCAAACCCTCGCGGTCACCCCTGCTCTGGACATCGCCAGCAACCTCTACCTCGGCCGCGAACGACGTAAGAAAGGCCCGCTCGGCACGATGTTCCGCCTGCTCGACACCGCGGGCATGCGCCGCGAGGCCGAGGAAGCGGTCAAGCGCCTTGGCATCGCGACGCTGCAGGACATCACCCAGACCGTGGAGACCCTGTCCGGTGGCCAGCGCCAGGCCGTCGCGGTGGCCAGGGCGGCCGCCTTCGGCAGCAAGGTGGTGATTCTCGACGAGCCGACCGCCGCGCTCGGCGTGCGCGAATCCGGTCAGGTCGCCGACCTGGTGAAACAGCTACGCGACAGCGGTCTGCCGATCGTGCTGATCAGCCACGACATGCCGTTGGTGTTCGAGCTGGCCGACCGCATCCACGTCCAGCGTCTCGGTCGTCGCGCGGCGGTCATCACACCGGACACACATTCGATGGAGGACGCGGTCGCCATCATGACCGGTGCCCGGGCCGCGTAGCTGCGGCCTCGGCGGTCGCGTGGGTCAGGTAGTCGGCCATGACCACGGCCTCGCCCACAGCTCTTGAGTGGGTCGGTTCCGGTAGTGCCCAGCTTTCGCGCGCGTCGAGTCGGCGCTGGCGGCGTTCCAGCCAGCGTTCGACTCGCGCGCGCATGCCCTCGTCCGTCGAATCCGCGGTGTCGAGCCGGTCCAGGTCATCCATGGGTGCACCTCTCGTGCGGCTCATATCTGCCCGGAACCCACCCTGCCGGACGCCTCGGCAATTTCGCGAGCGTAATGCGGTAGGCGGCGTTGTCTGCTGGATGAGCGGTTGGCCATCCGAAATTCCGTATCGGTGGCACTGAAACAAACCAGCAAATTGTCGGCGCAAGCAGAAAGCAAAGCATCACTCGTTCGAGTGACAAAACCAAACGACGCAGCGTGGCAGTCCGACGTTTCACGTGCCGAATTCACTCGAACGAGTGATGCGTTCGCTGGACAAAAGTAGTAGTCGAAATTAACTTTCACCGACGTTCCGATGGCGTGAATTCAAATATCAACCCGCGCCCCAGCTCGGAAACTAATAACACCCGGGCGTCCACCGGCACCACCATCGTATGCTCACAATAAGTCACCATCCGTTGCGTTCCGAAGTCAACCCGGTATCATTATTACCGTAATATTCGGCGCACCATCGGGGTGGTAGTAATGGCCGTTTGGCGCAGGGCAAGCTCGTGCAGTCCGGCCGGCGACAACTGCGTCGAGGTCCGGCGCCGCGCCGACGCGGTCGACATCCGCGACAGCAAGTCGGTGTCGAGCACGTCGGCTACGAGTCAGGTGATCACGGTCGGGGCCGCGGCGTGGCGGAGTTTTGTCACCGCCCTCGGCTAGCTACAGTCCGACCATGGCCGACGCTGCCCCGGAGACGGTCACCTCGATCCGCAAGCAGGTCGGCATCCTGATCCGGCAGGCGCGCACGGACGCGAAACTGACCCAGACCATGCTCGCCGACGAACTGGGCCTGAGCCAGTCCACGATCACCAACATCGAGTCCGGCAAGACCCGGATCGCGCCGGGCAACCTGCGCAAGGTCATCGTGGCCTGCCGCGTCGACGAGCACACGGCGCGGGAACTGTGGGATCTCGTCGGCAACGACCAGCGTGGCCGGATGCCGCGCGGCCAGCGCGCGCTGCGCACCCGGGCCGGTTCGCTGGAGTTCGTCCCGCAGTACTTCCGCGAGTTCACCGAACTCGAACGCACCGCGGCGAAGATCCGTGCCTGGCACGGCGAACGCCTGCCCGGGCTGCTCCAGTCCGAGCAGTACATGCTCAACCTGTTCAAGTCCAACAACCGCTCGGATCGGACCGTGTCGCAGCTGATGATCGGCCGCAACCAGCGCAAGAAGGTGCTCAGCCAGGACTCGCCACCGCTGTTCCAGTACCTGCTCGGCGAGGGCGCGCTGCGGCGGATGCCCGGCGGGCCCGACTCGCTGATCATGCTGGACCAGCTGGAGTACCTGATCAAGCTCATCGACACGCACGAGCGGCTGGCGATCTACCTCGTTCCGTTTGACGCGCAGCTCTCCTACGTGCCCAACGACTTCACCATCATGGATTTCGTTGACGGCACAACGAACTTCGTCTACATCGAATATCCCGGCGGGGGCCAGCACCTGGAAGACCGCGAGATCTACGAAGCCTGCGACCAGCAATGGGACGAATTGCGCGGCGCCGCGTTACAGCGCCAGGACACCAGAACCGAATTCGTCAAACTCGCCAAGTCTTATCGCTGAAACCGGCGGGCGGGAATACACTCGACGCGCTGCTCGTCGGGCGAAGGAGAAAGGACCGTCGTGGCCCGTTACCCCGGCAAATCCAACCTGCCAGGCGACATCGATCTCCACACGCCGAGCATCGCGCGGGTCTACGACTACTTCCTGGGCGGCACCGAGAACTGGGCGGTGGACCGGGAATTCGGCAATGCGCTGCTCAAGAAATTCCCGTTGCTCGGCAGCGTCGCGCAAGCAAATCGCCAATTCCTGAACCGAGTTGTCCAGCATCTCGCGCACCTCGGCGTCCGCCAGTTCGTCGACATCGGCGCGGGGGTGCCCACCATGGGCAGCACCCACCAGGCCGCCGACAGCGTCGACCCGGCCTGCCGCGTCGTCTACATCGACAACGACCCCGTCGCGGTCGGCCACTCGCAGGCCCTGCTGCACGAAAACGGCGACCCCAGCCGGCACACCGCGCTCCCCGGCGACCTCCGCGACCCCGACCAGCTCTGGCAGGACGTGCTCGACACCGGCCTGATCGATCTCGGCCAGCCCGTCGCCCTGCTCATCATCGCCGTGCTACACGTCCAGCAAACCGACGAGACCGGCAAGGACGTCGCCGCCGAAGTCCTCGCCCGCTACCGCGACCTGCTGCCCAGCGGTTCCTACCTCGCGATCTCCCAGGTCACCACCGAAGGCGTGCCCGAGGGCTTCACCACCACCCTGGCCGACATCAAGACCATGTACGACCAGCGCAGCAGCCCGGTCATCTGGCGCGGCCAAGCCGAGATCACGGCATTCCTCGGCGACTTCGAACCGATCGAGCCCGGCATGACCTGGACCCCGTCGTGGCACCCCGAATACTCGACCCCCGGCGCCGCCATGGTCACCTTCGACCACCCCAACGAGTCGGTCATCTGGGCAGGCGTCGGCCACAAACCATGAACCCGCAACCCGGCCCCAGCCGGCTCGGCATCGTCGTGATCCCGGCCCGCACACTGAATCTGACCGCGCCGCAGTTCATGATCTTGGCGATGAACAAGGAACAGGATCTGTTCCAGTTCGAGTTCTATGGCTTCGATCCCAGTGATCCGGACCGAAGGCGGAGGCGGCAGGACTCTCGGAAGAAGCGCCCGAGGCGTGAGGAGCATCCATTCTCGCATTGGGGAATTGGAAGCGGATCATGGCGCCGCCGTCGTTCGTCGAATTCGTACAGGCGCTGCTGGTTCGGGAAGCGGTCGCCGCCCTCTGTCCGAGCCTCAGCGGCTCCGTGCACCTGGGCACCAAGGGATGTCTGATGGACTTCACCGGAAATCTCGATGACGCGCGCCAGAAGGTGCTCCGGGGAGGCGTCGTGACCCACCTGCTCGACCGCGAATGGCTCGGTCAACCGACAGATCCATGTATTCCGGCGGGTATCATGGCCAATCTCAAAGACGACCTGTTCACCGCCAAGGGTCGCCAGCAGACGCCGCGCGAAGCCTTCCGCGCGGCATTGGCGCCAGAGGGTGCCAAGCAGCTTGTTGCCGGTGCCGGCGCGCTGGTGATGGCCGTACTCCCGTTCCTGCTTGGCGTCAAGACCGGCGGGGGACGACCAGCGGCGGTGTCACGTCAGCCAAACGAATCGTTTGGCAGGGTCCCTGATCAACTTACTTCTGCATTCGATTGCGGTTTCTCTACTTTCAGTGAGTGTATCGGTGTGCGAATTTGTCATCTGTTGACAACGATCCATTAGCACATGTTTATTTGCTGGCAATCTACGGGCTCGACGTCGCTTTTGTCAGTTCGATCCCGATCTTGCCGGGGACTTTTCTTTTCGTGACCGGCAAGGATGGTGTGTGATCCCTCCCACTGGGTCCTTGGATTCGTGGCGAGTGTCGGGTTTGCTGGGCTATGTACCGGCGCGACGACGCAACGGCTTGCTCCCCGGTCGATCCCGGGCCTGTCCAGCCGGCGCCAAATGTTAAATGTTGACGGCTTATTTACGGGTGAGACTGCTCGTGGTAATGCCGGGTTCGACGCTGTTTCTCGTGGCGCACAACAAGTCCAACCGGTCGAGATCGATGGGCCGATCGTCGGTTGACAACGCGTTGTAAACGCCGATAGCTTCGCTGTGACCGACGCGGGTCACATCGACAATCACAATCGAGGGCCCGGGAGTTCCCCATGTCTGTTGCGGCTCGGGAAAATGAACTCGTTATCGGATTCTGTCCATTGGGTGAACAGAATCCACGCCTGGTCGCCGCCGTCTCGCGCGCGGGCGGCCTCGGCGTGCTCGACCTTGGTGCGGGCGGCCGCCGTGCTCGGCTCGCGCTGTCCACCGCGCTGCGCTGGGCCGGTGGTCCGATCGGCGTGCGGCTGTCCGGCGACCGCGGGCTGCCCGCCGACGAACTGCGCGACGTGCACACGATTGTGGTCGACGGCGACACCAACTGGCGCACCGTGGACCGGTCCGGTCAACGCGTGCTGGTCGACGTGGTCAGCCTCGGCGAGGCCGTACGCGCGGTCGAAGCGGGCGCCGACGGGCTGATCGTGCGCGGCAACGAGAGCGGCGGCCGAGCCGGGGAGCTGGGCACGTTCGTCCTACTGCAGCAGGTACTCGCCGACCCCAGGATCGTGGTACCGGTCTGGGCCGCGGGCGGCATCGGCGAACGCACCGCGGTCGCCGCCCGGACCGCGGGCGCCACCGGCGTCGTACTCGACATCCAGCTGGCCCTCCTCGCCGAAGCCGAACTTCCCGCGGCGACCAGGAACGTCCTGCACGGCATGGACGGCTCGGAATCGATCGTCGCCGACGGCAGGCGCGTCGTCCGCACCCGCACCGGCGACACACTGCCGATCGGCCAGGACGGATTTCTCGCCGAGACGTTCGCCCGCCGCTGGCCCGACGTCGGCAGCGCCGTCCGCGCCCTGCGCACCGCCATGCTGAACACCGGCGAAACCGGAGCAGCCGCCCTCACCCCCGACGCCCCGATGCGCGCGGTGCTCGGCACGGATCTGCCGATCGTGCAAGGCCCGATGACCAGGGTCAGCGACGAACCGGCCTTCGCCTCGGCCGTCGCCGAACACGGCGCGCTGCCCATGATCGCCCTAGCACTGTCCACTGCGGACCAAACCCGCGACGTGCTGCTGCGCACCCGCGCCGCGCTCGCCGGACGATCCTGGGGCGTCGGCATCCTCGGCTTCGCGCCGGAAGAAACCCGCGCCGCCCAGCTCGACGTCATCAAGGAGATCCGGCCGACCCACGCGATCATCGCCGGAGGCCGCCCCGCCCAGGCCGCGGCGCTCGAAGACGCCGGGATCGCGACCTTCCTGCACGTGCCCTCGCCCGGCCTGCTCGGCCAGTTCCTGCGCGGGGGAGCGCGCAAGTTCGTCTTCGAGGGCGCCGAATGCGGCGGACACGTCGGACCCCGAAACAGCTTTCCGTTGTGGGAGGCCCAGGTCGGCGTGCTGACCGAGTTCCTCGATGCCGAACGATCCGCCGAGGGCCTGGCGGTGCTGTTCGCGGGCGGGATTCACGACGCGCGCTCGTCCGCGATGGTGCTGGCCCTGGCCGCACCGCTGATCGAACGCGGGGTCGCGGTCGGCATGCTGATGGGCACCGCCTACCTGTTCACCGACGAGGCCGTGCGCGGCGGCGCGATCACCCCGTTGTTCCAGCAGCAGGTGTGCGCCGCCGAAGGCACCGCCCTCCTGCAAACCGCCCCCGGCCACGCCACGCGTGCCGCGATCAGCCCGTTCACCACCAGCTTCGCCGACCGCGAGCGCGAACTCCGCACCGGCGGCCTCGGCGATCGGGAACGCTGGGAGCAACTGGAACAGCTCAACGTCGGCCGCCTGCGGGTCGCGAGCAAAGGCATCACCCGCGACGGCGCGAACCTGGTCGCGGTCGACGAACCGACCCAACTGGCCGACGGCCTGTTCATGGCAGGCGACGTCACCGTGCTCCGCTCGGCCACCACCACCATCGCCGACCTGCACCGCGCGGTCACCACCGACGCCGCGACCCTCCTGAGCGCCGAACCCGAGGCAGCCCAACCCAAACCGGCGGCAACACCCGTCGACGTCGCGATCGTCGGCCTGGCCGCGATGATGCCCGGCGCCCCCGACGTGGACACCTTCTGGTCCAACATCGTGCGCGGCATCGACTCGGTCACCGAAGTACCGGCCGAGCGCTGGGACGCCGACACCTACTACTCGGCGACCGGCGACAAGGGGCAGACGCCGTCGAAATGGGGCGGGTTCCTGCCCGAGATCCCGTTCGACCCGCTGCGCTACGGCATCCCGCCGGCCGCCCTCGGCAGCATCGAACCGGTGCAACTGCTCGCGTTGGAGGCCGCGCACCGCGCCCTGACCGACGCCCGGCTGGCCGGACCGGACGTCGACCGGTCCCGGATCTCAGTGTTCTTCGGCGCCGAAGCTGGCAGCGACCTGTCCAACGCCTCCGTGCTGCGCACGACCCTCCCCGGCTACCTCGGCACCCTGCCCGACGCGCTCGCCGCGCAGCTGCCCGAACTCACCGAAGACTCGTTCCCCGGCATGCTCGCCAACGTCATCGCCGGACGCATCGCCAACCGGCTCGACCTCGGCGGCGCCAACTACACCGTCGACGCCGCCTGCGCCTCCTCACTCGCCGCCGTCGACATCGCCTGCAAAGAACTGACCTCGCACAGCAGCGACATCGTCCTGTGCGGCGGCGCCGATCTGCATAACGGCATCAACGACTACCTGCTGTTCTCCTCGGTGCACGCGCTCTCGCCGACCGGACGCTCCCGCACCTTCGACACCGCCGCCGACGGCATCGCCCTCGGCGAGGGAGTCGCCTGCGTCGTACTCAAACGGCTCACCGATGCCGAACGCGACGGAGACCGCATCTACGCGGTCATCAAAGGCGTCGGCGGCGCGAGCGACGGCCGCTCCCTCGGCCTGACCGCGCCCCGACCGGAAGGCCAACGCTCCGCCCTCGAACGCGCCTACCGCAACGCGGGCATTTCACCTGGTGAGGTCGGGCTGGTCGAAGCGCACGGCACCGGCACCGTCGTCGGCGACCGCACCGAACTCGCCACCCTCACCGACGTCTTCACCGAAGCAGGCGCGACCCCGGGCAGTTGCGTGCTCGGCTCGGTCAAATCCCAGATCGGCCACACCAAGTGCGCGGCAGGCCTGGCCGGACTGATCAAAGCGGCCCTCGCCATCCACACCGGCCTACGCCCGCCAACCGCCAACCTGACCGACCCGAACCCGGTCTGGGACAGCGCGCGCAGCCCGTTCAGGTTCCACACCGAAACCAGGCCCTGGCCGGTGCCGAAGCCGGAACGGGTCGCCGGAGTGAGCGCGTTCGGCTTCGGCGGCACCAACTTCCACGTCGTCCTGCGAGGCCACGACGCGCCCCCGCCCGAACACGGCCTTCCCGAATGGCCGGCCGAACTGTTCCTGTTCCGCGGCGCCGACCACGAGGCCGCCCGACGCAACGTGCGCGCCCTGCTCGACCACCCCGGCACCCGCCTGCGTGACCTCGCCCTGACCGCCGCCACCCGCGCCGACGCCGACCCCGCCCCCATCCGCATCGCGTTCGTAGCCACCGACATCGACGACCTCAAAGCCCACCTCAACGCCGCCCTGGAACAACCGGAAACCACCCCCGAGCGAGAAAAAGTAGCCTTCCTGTTCCCCGGCCAAGGCAGTCAGCGACCCGGCATGCTCGCCGAACTGTTCAGCGCCTTCCCCGAACTACAACACCACCTCGACGCCCGCTGGGCCGACGCCCTGCACCCGCCAACCGCGTTCGACCAGGCCACCCGCGCCAGCCAGCAAGCACGCATCACCGACACCCGAGTCGCCCAGCCCGTCCTCGGCATCGCGGGCCTCGCCGTGGCCGAACTGCTCGGCCGGGCAGGCGTGCGCCCCGACCTGGTCGCCGGCCACAGCTACGGCGAACTGGTCGCGCTCTGCGCCGCGGGCGCGATCGACCCCGAGTCACTACCAGGCCTGAGCGTGCGCCGCGCCGAAGCGATCCTCTCCTCAACCGGCACCGATCCCGGGGCGATGGCAGCCATCGCCGCCAACGGCGACAAGGTAAAACGCGCCCTGCACGACTTCGACCTGGCCGCAGACCTCGTCATAGCCAACTACAACGCCCCAGAACAAACCGTGATCTCCGGCTCAACCACGGCCATCGACACCGCGGTAGGCCGCTTCAAGGACGCGGGCATGGGCGCCAAACGCCTCCCGGTCGCCTGTGCGTTCCACAGCCCGTTGCTCGCGGGCAGCGGCGACCGATTCGCCGAAGCCCTGGCCGACACCACCTTCCGCGAACCCGAAATCCCCGTCTACGCCAACAGCACTGCGCGCCGCCACGACCCCGACCCGGACCGGATCCGTGCCGAACTGGCCGCGCAGCTGACCGCGCCGGTCCGGTTCGTCGAACAGATCGAGGCCATGTACGCGGCAGGCGCGCGGGTGTTCGTCGAATCCGGCCCCGGCTCGGTGCTGACCACGCTGGTCGGCAAGATCCTCGGTGACCGCCCCCACCAGGCGATCGCGGTGCAACCCGGCCGCGACGGCGACCTGCGCGCCCTGCTGAACGCGTTGGCGAAACTGGCCCTGGCCGGAGTGGACGTACGCGCCGAATGGCTGGTCCGCGGCCGGGCCGCCGCCGACATCGCGAAACGTCCCGGTTGGACAGTCAACGGACACCTGGTGCGCACGGCCGACGGCCAGATCCCGGCCGGTGCACTGAAACCCGCGCGCCGCATCGAGCAGGAGGCAGTCGTGGCCCCGAGCCAGCCGAGCGATCAGGACGCGCTCATCACCGAGTTCCTGCGCACCGGCCGCGACATGGTCGCCGCCCAACGCGACGTCCTGCTCGCCTACCTGGGCTCGGCCCCAGCCCGCCCTGCTCCAGCGGCCACAGTCGAAGCGCCACCCGTCGTAGAACCCGAGCCAGTCGTCGAAACTGGTCCAATCGACCTCCTCTCCGTAGTAGTCGGCGTCGTAGCCGAACGCACCGGATACCCCGTGGACATGATCGAACCCGACCTCGACCTGGAAGCCGACCTCTCCATCGACTCCATCAAACGCGCCGAAATCGCAGGCGAACTGGCCATCAAACTTGGCCTGGACACGACCCTGGGCGACGACCAGGTAGAAGAGCTGGCCAAGGCCCGCACCATAGCCGCCATAACCGGCTGGCTAGGCGGCCACCACGAAGACGCCCCCGCACCCAAGCCCAACCCAGCAACGGAATCCCCCCACCGACTGATAATGCACCCAGCGCAGCTACCAGCCGAACCCAAAACAACCGTCCCCCAAGACAAACGGTTCCTGGTAATCGGCGACAACAAAGCGCTGGCCGAATCCGACCTCACCCTGACCAGCAAGGCTCCGTACGACGGCGTCATAGACCTCACCCCGCTAACCGAAGCCGACGAAGACACCCTCCCCGCAGCCTTCCCGCGCTACCAACAACTCCTGCGCGAAGGCCTCAGCTACTTCATAGCGGTAGCCCCCACCAACGGCGGCACCGGCCTACGCGGCTTCTTCCGCACCGTGCAACGCGAATACCCCGACACCCTCACCCGCCTGATCCAACTAGACCCAACAGACAACATCGCCGAAGCAATAACCGAAGAACTACAATCAACCCAACCAAATCCCGTAGTGCTGCGCACCAACGAAGGCCGATTCGGCTGGGAAGCAACCGAAACCCCACTCGGCGGACTGGCGGCCAGCGGAGCCGGACCAGCCGGAACCGGCAGTGCCGAAGCCGAAGTGCTCGGCCTGGATCGAGACTCGGTCATACTCCTCGTCGGCGGCGGACGTGGCATCACCGCACGATTCGCCGGTCTACTGGCCGAAGCTGCCCGCCCCCACCTCCACCTGGCCGGCCGCACCGCCCTCCCGGAAACCGCAGAAGACCCAGCGATCGCGGCGGCCACCGACCCAGTAGCCCTGCGCGGCGCCGTGATCGCCACCGGCGTCCGCAACCCGGCCGAAGTCGAACGGACCGTGTCCACGATCCTCGCCCAACGCGAAATAGCCACCACCCTCAACGAGGTCCGTGCCCTCGGGGCGACCGCCGAATACCACTGCATCGACGCGCGCGACGCCGACGCGATGGCCACGCTGGTCAAGGAAATCCACGCCGAACACGGCCGCCTCGACCTCGTCGTGCACGCGGCGGGCGTCATCGCCGACAAACTCATCGCCGACAAAGACCCCGCCACGTTCGAGCGCGTCTACGACACCAAAGTGCTCGGTGCCCGCGCCCTGCTCAACGCACTGGCCGACCTGCCCGGCCCGCCCGGAACCGCCGTCCTGTTCGGCAGCATCGCGGGCGCACTCGGCAACCGAGGCCAGGCCGACTACGCGGCCGCCAACGACGCCCTGGAAACCATTGGCGCCCAATGGGCCGAGCGGACCGGTGGCCGCGCATTGACCGTCCACTGGGGACCATGGGCGGCCTGCGGCGGACACGACGGCATGGTCACCGAGGAGCTGATGCGCGAATACGCGCGACGCGGCATCAAACTGATCGACCCGGAGGAAGGCGTGCTGGCGCTGCTGCGCGAACTGGCCTGGGGCACCGACAATGCCGTGCTGTACACGGCATCCGGCTGGTGACGCGGATGGAACCGGTCGCGGTGATCGGCATGGCGGTGCTGTTGCCCGGCGCCCCCGACCTGGACACGTACTGGCGCAACCTGCGCGACGGCGTCGACGCGATCAGCGAAACCCCTCCCGACCGCTGGGAACCCGACCTCTACCGGCCCGAGGCGCGCGCCACCGACCCGGAGGCGATCTATTGCCGCCGCGGCGGTTTCGTCGACGAGTTCGCCGAGATCGACGTTGCCTCGTTCGGCATCATGCCCACCTCGGTCGACGGCACCGAACCCGATCAACTCATCGCGCTGCGCGTCGCCGCGGCGGCCATCGCCGACAGCGGCGGCGAATCCCGTCTCCCGGACCGCGACCGGATCGGCGTAGTCCTCGGTCGCGGCGGTTACCTGACGCCCGGCGTCGCCAGACTCAACCAGCGCGTCCGCACCGTGCACCAACTCGTCCGCACCCTCGGCGAGTTGGCCCCCGACCTCGGCGCCGCCCAACTGGACCGCGTGCGCTCCGCCTTCACCGCCCAACTCGGCCCGAGCCGGCCCGAATCCGCGATCGGCCTGGTGCCCAACCTCGCCGCGTCGCGCATCGCCAACCGCCTCGACCTGCGCGGCCCCGCCTACACCGTCGATGCCGCGTGCGCGTCGTCGCTGATCGCGGTCGACCAGGCCATCGCCGAACTAGCGGCCGGGCGCTGCGACCTGATGCTGGCCGGCGGCGTGCACCACTGCCACGACGTGACGCTGTGGAGCGTGTTCGCGCAGCTCGGCGCGCTGTCGCCGAGCGAGCGAAGCAGGCCGTTCGACCGGTCCGCCGACGGCATCCTGATCGGCGAGGGCACCGGCATGATCGTGCTCAAGCGCCTGGCCGACGCGGTGCGCGACGACGACCGGGTGTACGCGGTGATCCGCGGCACCGGCGTGTCCAGCGACGGCCGCGGCGCCAGCCTGATGGTCCCCGACCCGAACGGCCAGGTCCGCGCCATCCGGCAAGCCTGGTCCCGCGCCGAACTGGACCCGGCCGAGCCCACGTCGTTGGGCCTGCTCGAAGCCCACGGCACCGCCACCCCAGCAGGCGACGCCGCCGAACTGGCCACCCTCGCCGAAGTCTTCGGCCCGGGGGAGCGGGCGGTCATCGGTTCGGTGAAGTCGATGATCGGCCACACCATGCCCACCGCAGGCATAGCCAGCCTGATCAAAGCCGCGCTAGCCATACACCACCGCGTACTCCCACCCACCTTGCACTGCGAAGACCCCCACCCCCACCTAGCCGACACCCGCTTCCACCCAATCGGCGTGGCCGAAGCTTGGCCCTCCGACGGCCCGCGCCGAGCAGGCGTGAACGCCTTCGGCTTCGGCGGCATCAACGCCCACGTCCTGCTGGAAGAGGCCCCCCACCGAGCAGCAGTCACATCGATCACCGAGCCAGAACAAATCCTCCTCCTGGCAGCCAACTCACCCACCGACCTAACGGCCCTCCTGAACACCGACGATGCACACGCCCGCCAAATGTCCACAATGGACGGACAAAGCAGGCTGGCGATAGCTGACCCGACAACCAAACGCCTGGCCCTGGCCCGCCGAGCCGTAGCCGGCGGCAAGCCGTGGCGCGGTCGCAACGACGTCTGGTGGTACCCAGCGCCGCTCGACGGCAAGCTCGCGTTCGTCTTCCCTGGCCTGGAAGCCGAATTCGCGCCGAACACGCGCGGCCTGACCGGCGCCGAGATAGCGGAGGCGCCAATCGGCGACATCGGCAGGCACGGTCTCGGCGTCGTCAGCCTGGGCATGCTCCTCGACGCCAACCTGCGCGGCCTGGGCATCGTGCCCGATGGCGTCGCCGGGCACAGCGTCGGCGAGTGGACCGCGATGATCACCAGCGGCATGTACCGGCAGCAGGCCATCGACGAGTTCCTCACCGCGTTCGACCCCGACGCCCTGCACGTCCCCAAGGTCGCCTTCGCAGCGGCAGGCGCCTCGGCAACCCGGGTGTCGGAGGTTCTCGCCGACCACCCCGATGTAGTGCTGTCCCACGACAACGCCCCCAACCAGTCGATGGTCTGCGGCCCGCCCGGTTCGGTAGAAGCGGTCGTCCGGGAACTGCGCGCCCGGCGAGTGATGTGCCAGGTTCTGCCGTTTCAATCCGGCTTCCACACGCCGATGCTCGCCCCGTACCTCGACCCCATCCGCCGCTCGGCCGCCGCGTTCGACCTGCATGCGCCGAGCCTGCCCATGTGGTCCGCGACCACCGCGAGCCCGTACCCGGCGGAGACCGATGCCGTCCGCGACTTGTTCGTTCGGCACCTGCTTGAGCCGGTCCGGTTCCGGGCCCTGATCGAGGCGATGTACGCGGACGGCTATCGGATGTTCGTACAGGCCGGGGTCGGCCAGCTGACGTCGTTGATCGGCGACACGCTGCACGATGCGGATCATCTTGCGGTCGCCGCTTCCAGCCAACGGAACGGCCAAGCCCAACTCCGCCGCGTCGCCGCCGCCCTCTGGGCCGCAGGCACCACTACCGCCCGCGCCGCCGCCAGCCCTCGCGCTTCCGCCCAAACCCACCCGCTGTGTATCGATACACAGCCCGCTCGCGCTCTGGACCGCACGCCCGCCCAAGCCCCCCGCTTGTGTATCGATACACAAGCCGCAGATGATCGAGACCGCGCGCCCGCGCCTGACCGACCCGTGTGTATCGATACACAGCAGGATGGCGGGCGCGATTGTGCGGCCGATGACGCCGCCGATGACCGCGCCATCGCGATCGCGGCCCGAGCGATCGAGCAGGAGACCCATCGAGAGCCCGGCACCGCCTTCGATCGGGTGCCCGACCCAGAGTTCGGCGCGGCGCTCGATCAGCCGCACGGCGCGGCGCCCGATCCGGAGCCGGACGCGGCGTCGGGTCGCGAGTCGGACGTGGTGTCGGGTCGCGAGTCGGACGTGGTGTCGGGTCGCGAGCGGGACGTGGCGTCGGGAGGCGGTCCGACCGCGGCGCGCGAACCTGAGGCGGCGTCGGGGTGCGAGCCGGAGGCGGCGTTGGGTCGCGAGCCTGGCGTGGTAGGTGGTCGGCAGCCTGGTGGGGAGCTTGATTCGGAGTTCGGCTTGGCGTCCGATCAGGCCGTTGGCCGGGGCGATCCGCTGTGTATCGATACACAACGCCAGGGGCAGTGTATCGATACACAAGGGCGGGCGGTGCGGCTGAAGCTGGGTGGCGGGGCGCCGATCCGGCTGGATGCGCCGACTCGGAACGAACTGCGGGCGCTGGTGGGGACGCGGAGCAAGTCTGCTTTGGATGGTCTGGCCGCGCGGGTGCCGCTGGCCGCGGAACTCCGCTCGCTGCTCGCGGAGACGGAGGAGGCGGTGGCCAGTCTGCTGAACGCGCGTAGCACCGAAACGGTCCTTCATGTCTCCACCGAGTCCATGCCCTACCTGCTCGACCACTGTTTCTTCAAGCAGCGTCCGGACTGGCCGGACGACGAAGACCGGTGGCCGGTCGTTCCGGCGACGACGGTCATCGAGCATCTGATGCGCTTCGCCGAGGATGCCATGCCTGGCGCGGTCGCGGTCGCGGTGCAGGATGTGGTGCTGAACCGGTGGATCACCGCGATCCCGTCGATGGACATTCCGGTCACCACACAACCGGTCGGCGGCGATCAGGTCCAGGTGCGGCTCGGCCATTACGCGGGGGCGATCGTGACTCTCGCCCCGCAGTATCCGCCGGGCGGTGAGCCGTGGCCGGTTCCGGGTGATGAGCGGGTTCCGGAGTTGGCGGCTTCGCGGCTTTACTCGGATCGGTGGATGTTTCATGGGCCGCTGTTCCAGGGGGTCAGCGAGCTGAGCGGCATTGGGGAGCGGCATGTTCGGGCGGCGTTGACTACGCCTGCCGCGCCGGGGGCGTTGCTGGACAATGTCGGGCAGGTGTTCGGCTATTGGGTGATGGCGACGTTGCCTGAGCGCACCGTGGTATTCCCGATGCATCTGGGTGGGATTCGGTTCCACGGTCCGCATCCGGAACCGGGGACGCGGGTGGACTGCTCGGTTCGGATTACCAGGATCACCGACACGACCGTGGTCGCGGATGCGCAGTTGTCCATCAACGGCACCGTGTGGGCGGAGTTCAGCGACTGGACGGACCGGCGGTTCGACAGCAACCCGGACACGGTCGCGGTCGAGCGCACTCCCGAGCGCGCGACGCTGTCGAAGAGGCAACCGGGTGGCTGGATGCTGTTGCGCGAGTTCTGGTCCGACGTGGCCTCACGTGAACTGATCATGCGCAACCATCTGGGCCGCGCCGAACGCGACGACTATGAGAAGGCGCCGCTGCGCGGACGCAGACAGTGGCTGCTCGGGCGGATCGCGGCCAAGGACGCCGTGCGAACCTGGTTGTGGGACAACGGTTCCGGGCCACTGTTCCCGGCTGAGGTCACCATTGGCAACGACGCGAACGGCAAGCCGTTCGTGCGCGGTGAGCTGCCTGCGATCGAACTGTCGCTCGCGCACTCGGCCGATCTCGCGGTGGCGATGGCGCGGCCGGAAGGATGCGGCATCGACATCGAGGAAGTCGTCGAGCGGGCACCGGGGGCGGTGTTCATCGCGCTCGGCAACGCGGAACGCGCGCTGCTGGGGAGCTTGACGCCGCGGCCGTTGTGGTTCGCCCGGTTCTGGGCGGCGAAGGAGGCCGCCGCGAAGGCGGACGGGACCGGATTGGACGGGGCGCCGCGTCGGTTCGTGGTTACGGCGGCGCATGAGGATCACATCGACATCACCGTCGACGGGCGAACCCGCCGGGTCGACTGCACGACCGTCGAGCACGGCGGCCGCACGTTCGTGGTGGCCTGGACCGAGAACAACAAGGAGGCGTGATGGGCAGCACCGAACTCGCGGCCGACGAGCAGACCGTGCTCGCCGACCTCACCGAGATGATCGCGATCGTGCTGGAGGACATCGGCACGGTCGACATCGAGATCACGCCGGACACGACCTTCCGCGACGACCTGGATCTGGAGTCGATCGATCTGGTTGCGCTGGGTGGGCTGCTTGGTGAGCGGTATGGGGATCAGGTGAATTTCGCCGAGTTTGTCGCCGACCTTGATCTGGAAGAGATCATTGCGCTGACCGTGGGCGACTTGGTCGGGTACGTGCTGAGCAGTGTGCGTGGGGAGGGCTGAACAGCATGTCCTACGTCGCGGCTAACGGCATTCGCATGCATGTGCAGCGGATGGCGGCCAAGGGCGTCGCGGCGGAGTCGCCTCGGCCTCGGGTGGTGTTCATTCACGGGGTGGGCACCGATAGCTTGGCCAGCTTTTATCTCACGTTGGCTGCGCCTGCGGCGAATGCTGGGATTGAGGTCATTACGTATGACTTGCGGGGGCATGGGCGCAGTGATCGGCCGCCTACTGGGTACACGGTTGCTGATGCGGTCGATGATCTTTCGGCGCTGCTGGGGGAGCTTGGGGTTTCCGGGGTTGTTCATTTGGTGGGGAATTCGTTTGGGGGGACCGTTGCGTTCAGTTTTGCGCAGCGGTTTCCTGATCGGGTCGCCAGTTTGGTGGCGATCGAGTCGGAGCCGGCTACCGAGTCCTGGTCGCGCAAGATCGCCGATCGGCTGGGCGAGGGTGCGGAGAAGTTGGTTCAGCCTGAGGTGCTGAGCTGGATTGATGATCATCATGGGTCGCATATGTCTCGGCTGGGCAAGGCGTTTGGGCGGGTGCTTGCTACGACCACCATTACGCGGGATGTTCCTCGTGGGCCGTTGCTTACGCCTGATGATTTGTCGGTGATTGGGTGTCCTGTTTTGGCGATATTTGGTGCGGAATCGCATGTTGTGGATGCTGCCGAGACGTTGCCTGGGTTGTTGGCTGATTGCCGGGTTGAGATCATTCCGGGGTACGAGCATGGCGTGCTCATGCAGGCGCCGCAGGTTGTTCGCGATCTGGTACTTCCCTGGATTTTGCGGCATGAGCCGGCGGAGATCTGATGAGCCGGTTTCTGATTGTGGTTCCTCCGTTGGTGGGGCATATCAATCCGACGGTGAGGGTTGCTGCTGAGCTGCGGGGGTTGGGACATGAGGTTGCTTTTGCTGGTGCTCGTGAGGTGATTCGGGGGTTGGTGGGGGGTGGATATGTGGTTTATGACTGTGGGGTTGGGGACCTGTTGTCTCGGCCTGGTGAGGTGCGGGGGCCTGCGGCTTTGCGGTTTCTCTGGGAGAGGTTTTTGGTTCCGTTGGCTGAGGCTATGGTGCCGGGGGTGCATGCGGCGGTGGCCGATTTTGGGCCGGATGTGGTGTTGGTTGATCAGCAGGCGCTTGCTGGTGCGCTGGTTGCCGATCGGGCTGGCTTGACTTGGGCTACTTCGGCTACTACTTCGGCTGAGCTGGTGGATCCGCTTGCTGGTTTGCCTAAGGTGGATGGTTGGGTTCGGGGGATGCTGGGAGATCTTGTTGGTCGGTTTGGTGGTTCTGGAGTGGGTGGGGATATTCGGTTTTCCCGGGATTTGATTGTTGCTTTTACTACGACGGAGCTTGCTGGGATTGTTGATCTTCCGGTTTTGTTTGTTGGGCCTTCTGTTGGGGATCGGCCGGGGGTGGAGGAGTTTCAGTGGCCTGAGGGGTGGGATCGGGCTGTACTTGTTACGTTGGGGACCGCGAATGTCGAGGTGGGGGAACGGTTTCTGAGGGTGTGTGTTGAGGCTCTTGCTGCGCGGGAGGTCAATGCGATTGTGCTTGATCCTGGGGGAGTGTTGGGCGCGCTGCCGTCGAATGTGCTTGCGGTTGAACGGGTTCGGCAACTGGAGCTTTTGCCTCGGGTTAGCGCGGTTGTGTGTCACGGTGGGCACAACACGGTGTGTGAGGCGCTGTGGCATGGGGTTCCGCTGGTGGTGGCGCCCATTCGCGACGATCAGCCGATCGTGGCCGATCAGGTGGTTGCTGCCGGAGCCGGGATTCGGTTGCGGTTCAACAGAGCCGGTGCCGAGCAGGTCGGTGCGGCGCTCGACTCGGTGTTGAGCGAGCGTTCGTACGGGGACGCGGCACGCAGGATCGGGGAGTCGTTCCGGCGGGCGGGCGGCGCGCGGTCCGCGGCGCAGGCGCTGGTGCGGTTGGCGGCAAACGTCGAGAGGACGCTGGTATGAAAGACAAGGACGTCGCACGGGCCGAACTCGTCGACAAGCTACGCGAGACCTATCTCGCCGACCTTGCGGATGGAGTGGAGCGGTTCTTCGAGCCGCGTCGCGAGCAGTGTCCCTGGTGCGAGTCGGCCAACATCGAGGTGACGCTGCGGACCACCGACCTGTTGCAGCACAAGCCTGGCCGGTTTGTGATCGATCGCTGCCGCGACTGCGGGCACCGGTTCCAGAACCGGCGTTTGAACGCGGCGGGTCTGGAGTTCTATTACCGGGACTGCTACGACGGCCTTGGCGAGGAGACCATGAACAAGCTGTTCTCCGCCAAGGACGACACCTACGTGCAACGCGCGGACGCGCTGAAGCCGTTCGCCCAGCCGAAGTCCTGGTTGGACATCGGCACCGGGCACGGCCATTTCCCGCACCTGGCCAAGCAGGTGTTTCCGGACACCGAGTTCGACGGACTGGATCAGAGCGCGGGGGTGGAACTCGCGCGCCAGCGCGGGTGGGTCGGGACCGGGTATCGCGGGGAGTTCGTGGACCTGGCTGGGGAGCTGGCTGAGCGGTACGAGGCCGTGAGCATGTTCCATTACCTTGAGCACACGCCTGATCCGCGGCAGCAGTTGCAGGCCGCGGCGAAGGTGATTCGGCCGGGTGGGCATCTGGTCATCGAGGTGCCGGATCCGGAGAGCCGCTGGGGCCGGGTGCTCGGCCGCTGGTGGGTGCCGTGGCTGCAGCCGCAGCACCTGAACTTCATCCCGATCGCGAACCTGCGCGAGGCCCTCACCGGTCTCGGGTTCACCGTCCTACGTGAACAGCGCGCCGAGGCGCACGGCGGCTACGACCTGCTCCCGGCGCTGCTCCTCCTCCTGCACGCCGCTCTGACCAGGGGCGACGACGTGCCGTGGCGGGCGAAGCCCCCGTCGCGGCTGGCCCGGTTCGTGCGTACGGCGGGGTTCAAGGCGACGATGCCGCTGTTCATCGCGACGGCGATCGCGGACCGGATCCTTGCCGGGTTCGTCGGGTCGCGCGGGTACGCCAACGCGTATCGGGTGGTCGCGGTGAAGAACTAGTCGGCGCGGGATTCCTTGAGCCGGGCGGTTTCCTTGCGGAACTCGGCCTGGACGTCGCGTTCGTGTTGCAGCCAGTCCGGGTTCTCGGCCTTGATCGACTCGATCTGCTCGGTGGTCAAGGCCTCGGTGATCCCGGCGCGGGCGAGGCCGCCGATGGACACGCCGAGCTTGGCGGCGACGACCGGGCGGGGGTGCGGACCGTTGCGGCGCAGTTCACGCAGCCACTCGGGCGCGTCGGCCTGCAGGGCGTTGAACTCGTCGCGGGAGACCTCGCCCTGCTGGAACTCCTCGGGTGTGGCCTGGAGGTAGACACCCAGCTTCTTCGCCGCGGTCGCGGGCTTCATCGTTTGCGGGGTCTTGTGCGACGTCATGCGGTCATGGTAGCGGCCACCCGATAACCTGACCTGGTGACCGGCCCCTCGTTCAAGCTTGGCTACGTCCCCGGCGTCACGCCGTCCAAATGGCAGCGGACCTGGGCGGAACGTGTGCCCGAGGTGCCGCTTGTCCTGGTCCGGTTGGAGGGCGGCGAGGGGGTCGATCTGGTTCGGGACGGTGCCGTCGATGCCGCGCTGCTGCGGTTGCCGATCGATCGGACCGGGCTGCACGCGATTCCGCTCTACACCGAGACGACCGTGGTCGTGGCGCCGAAGGAGCATTGGATCGCGGCGGCCGATGAGATCACGCCTGGCGAGTTGGCCGATGAGGTGGTGCTGCATCCGGTCGATGACGTGCTCGACTGGGCTCAGCCGCCTGGCCTGCCTGCTGATGAGCGTCCGGTTTCGACTGCTTTTGCGTTTGGGATGGTGGCCGCCGAGGCCGGGTTGTTGCTGGTGCCGCAGTCGTTGGCCCGGCTGAATCATCGCAAGGACCTGGTGTATCGGCCGGTCAGCGAGGTTGCCGAGTCGAGCGTGGCGCTGGTGTGGTCATCGGCCGAGGACACCAGTGATCTGATGGATCAGTTCATCGGCGTCGTGCGGGGACGCACCGTGAACAGCACGCGGGGGCGTACGCAGCCTGAGCCCAAGCGGGCCGCGCCGGTGAAGCAGGCCCGGCAGCGCACCACGGCGAAGCGGGGGAAATCGCGTCGCCGGTGAGCGCGGATGGGTGAATTCACATTCATTTTCGCTTTGTAAAGCTTCTTGCCGATGTGTCTTGACGGTGTGTGACGCGCTGGGTACAGTCCCAATTGGTGAATAAGTAAGACTGCTTAACATATGTTGCGATGTCTCAAGTGGACGATCACTAGGAAAGGGTACGCCAAGATGATCAACCGACGGTTACGCGGTCGATCGCTCGCGACCGCGTGCATCGCACTGTTATCGGTCGTGGTGGCCTTGCTGGTCGGCGGAAACAGCGCGTCGGCCACGTCGGCGGCCCACTCGTCGACTCAGCAGGCCTTCATCACGATGTACGGCTGGTACGACAACACCCCGCCGAGCGACACCATCTCCTACCCGACGCTGCACCAGCACGCGGGGGGAACCGGCACCTTCGCCGATCCGATCACCTACGCCAGCGACAGGTCGGAAACCAAGCCCGGCACCAAGATCTACGTGCCCAGGGTGCAGAAGTACTTCGTGATGGAGGACGACTGCGAGGAATGCGACGCCGACTGGTCGGGCCACGGCCCGGACGGTGGCCCGAACATGTGGCACTTCGATCTGTGGCTGGGTGGTAAGGGCGGCAACGCGATCAGCGCCATCGAGTGCGAGGACGCGCTGACCAACTACAACCCGGACAACACGCCGAAGCTCGAGTCGGTGATCGTGAACCCGCCCGGCAACGAGACCGTGTCCTCCTCGCCGTTGTTCAACACCAGCAGCGGCGCTTGCTACGGCGGAGCGCGGCCGATCATCACGGTCGGCCAGTACAAGAACGCCTCCACCAGTACCTGCCTGAACATCCCCGGCGGCAAGGTCAGCTCGGGCACCGTGCTCGGCATGGCCGCGTGCGACAACTCCGCCGGCGAGCAGCTGGTCTTCGACGGCACCTTCTTCAGCCTCGGCAAGGTGGCCAACCAGCCCGGCGTGCTGTGTGCGGCGTCGAAGGGCGGCAACATCACGTTCTCGAAGTGCAACGGTGGCCCGACGCAGCAGTGGTCGGCCAACACCAACAACACCATCTCCGACATCCAGACCGGCAAACTCTGCTTCCGCACCAGCGGAACCAAGGTGACCGCCGGTAAGTGTTCCGGTGGTGGCAACGCGGTCAAGTGGACGTTCCCGACGACCCGCTACACCGGTCCCGGCGCCTGACTCCGAGCAGGGAGGTGGCCCCGCGTTCGCGCGGGGCCACGGTCATGCCGCCTTGGTGAGGCGCGCGACGCCATCGGTGCCATGGTCCGTCAACTGGTAGCCGGATCGCTGGTAGAGCGCGATGTTGCGGTCGCTGCGCGCACCGGTGAACAGCGTGAACGTGGTGATCTCCTTGGGTGCCTTGGCTTCCGCGTAGGCGAGCAGCCAGCTGCCGAGGCCGCGACCGGCCAGGTCCGGGGCGACCATCAGGCGGCCGATGTCCAAGACCGTCCCGTTGGCGCGGGCCCGTACCGCGGCGACCAGCCTGCCGTGCCTGCGCACGCACCAGACCTGCCAGGTCGCCGTCCATTCCGCCACGTCTTCGGCGGATTCGTGCAGGGCCGGGATGTCCAGCGTGTCGTTGACGATGGCCTCCTGGACCCAGCAGGCCCGTTGCAGCACCAGCAGTTCGGCCAGATCGGACGGTTGGACCGGGGCGATGCGCGCGTCGTCGAGCGGGGTCGGTTCGCTGTCGGCGCGATCGCGCAACTGGCGTAGGGCGATCGCGACCCGGGACAGTTCGCCGAGCACGTCGATGGCCAGGGCGGTGCGGGTGGGATCCTCGCGCACCTCGGCATTCTCGACGTGTTCGCTCAGCCGCAGCGCGACGGTCGCGCCGATCGGCACCATGCGCAGCGTGGTGACCACCTGCTTGGCCATCTGCACGGCGCGGGTGCCCGCCGAGGTGTTGCCGTAGCTGACGAAACCGACCGGCTTCCAGGCCCACTCGGCGTAGAGGTAGTCCAGCGCGTTCTTCAAGGATGCCGGCATGCCGAAGTTGTATTCGGGCGTGACCACCAGGAAGGCGTCCGCGGCGGCGACGCGCCTGCTCCAGGCCCTGGTGTGTTCGTGCAGGTAGTTGCCCGCGGCGGGGTGTTCGGGTTCGTCGAGCAGGGGCAGGCCGATCTCGGCGAGATCCGCGACGTCGACGGTGACGCCGAGTTCCTTGGCGCGTGCGGCGGTCGCGTCGATGAACCAGTCGGCGACGGCGGGTCCGAGCCGGCCGGGACGGGTGCTGGCCACGATGACCAGCAGGCGCAACGAGGTATCGATCTGTGACATGTCAACGATAATGCCATCAATTTCATGGACATGTCAATGAAACTGCTAGACTGGGCTATGACCACCCGATGGCTGCGCGCCGACGAGGAACAGGCATGGCGCGCGTTCCGGCGGCTGCTCACCACGCTGCCCGCCCGGCTCGCCCGCGACCTCGCCGCCGACACCGGGCTGTCCATGACCGACTACGAGGTGCTCAGCACCCTCTCGGAAAAGCCCGAACGCCGCTGGGCGCTCAAGGACCTCGCCGCCAAGATGGAATGGTCGCGCAGCCGGCTGTCCCACCACACCACGCGCATGCAGGAACGCGGCCTCATCGACCGCGAACCCGACCCGGACGACGCCCGTGGCTGCCTGCTGGTCCTCACCGACACCGGTTATCAGGTACTCGAACGCGCCGCACCGTTTCACCTGGACTCGGTGCGGAAGCGGTTCATCGACCACCTCGAACCGGCCGAACTCGCGCTGCTCGGCGAACTGTCGACCCGGATCGCCGACCTGCCCGACTGATCAGCCGAGCCGGCCCAGCGCGACCGACAACCGCCGCACACCCTCGGCCAGCAGTTCCCGGCTTGGCGCGGCCGCGTAGCTGAGCCGCAGCTTCGGCGCCGGTGGATCGGCCGCGAAGTAGACCTTGCCGGGCATCGCGGCCACGCCCGCGTGCAGCGCCTCGGCGACCAGTCGCGTCTCGTCGATCCGGTCCGGCAACCGCAACCACAGGTGGAACCCGCCCTGCGGCACGGTCGGTATCACCACCTCGGGCAGGTGCTCGCGGACCGCGCCGACCGCGGCCATCCGGCGATCGCGCAGATCACCGGACAACGCGCGCAGATGACGCCGCCAGGCAGGCGAACTGACCAGTTCGAGGGTCGCCTCCTGCAACGGACGCGGCACGAAGAACTGCTCGACTACGTGCAGGGCGCGAATCCGCTCCAGCGCGGGACCGTGCGCGGACACCGCGGCAACACGCAGCGTCGGCGAGGTCGGCTTGCTCAACGAGCGCAGGTGCACGACGACCCCGTCATGATCGTCGGCGGCCAGCGGAGGGGGCAGGGTTGCCGTGTCGGCGTGCACGAGCAGCCGCGCGTAATCGTCCTCCAGCACGAACGAATTCGCCTGCCGCGCGGTGGCCAGCACCTCCAGCCTGCGCTGCCTCGGCCAGGTGATGCCGGTCGGGTTGTGGAAGGTGGGCTGGCAGATCAACAGCCGGGCGCGGGAGCCCTGGAACGCCTCGGCGAGCAGGTCGGGACGCAATCCGTGCTCGTCCAGCGGCACCGGGACCGGGCGCAGACCGGCGGTGCGCAGGATCGAGAGCAGACCGGCATAGGTCGGCGACTCGACCAGCACCGGCCCGCCCGGCCCGGTCAGTGCCCGGGCCACCACGCTCAGCGCGGTCTGGCCGCCGCTGGTGATCACGATGTTGTCCGCGGTGATCGTGCCCGCCTCGCCGACGATGTGCCGGGCGAACCAGCCGCGCAGCTCCGGCAGACCGTTGCTCGGCGGCCTGCTCCACACGCCCGGCCTGCGCCCGGCCCGGGAAAGCGCGCCGGCCAGCGCGGCTTCCGGCTGCATCGTGGAATGCAGGTAGCCGCCGTTGAGGTCGATGACGTCCTCCGGCGGATCGGTGAGCGCGGCGACCACGGCGCTCGCGTCGATCGCGCGCGGCCGAGCCTCGTTACCGGTGCTCAGCGCGACCTCCTGCCAGGACAGGTCACCCGCGACCACCCGGGCGCTCGTGGTGGCGGCGCGGAACACCCCGGCCCCGGGCCGGACCGTGACCAGACCCTCCTCGGTGAGCACCGCGATGGCGCGGGACATGGTCGCCGGGCTGACCTGGAACCGGCTGATCAGCTCGCGGCTGGAGGGCAGCTTCCCACCGGGGGAGTAGCGGTCGACCTCGTCACGAAGGAGTTCCGCCAGCTTGTGCGCACTGCTACCATCGGACATGAGAGACCAGGGTAGCGCTATCGTCCGCATCCGAGAAGCGGTTCGGCCCGGAACGATGCTCGCCCTGGCCGGCGTGGTCAGTTTCTCGCTCACCTTTCCCGCCACCAGCCTGGCCCTGCACGGCTTCGGGCCGTGGACCGTGGCAAGTGGACGGTGCATGATCGCGGGCATCGTCGCTGCCGGCTGTCTGGCAGCCGCCCGGGTACCGCTTCCCGAACGGCGGCACTGGCCCGGCCTGATCGTGGTAGCGGCCGGATGCGTCCTCGGCTTCCCGATCCTGACCACGCTCGCCCTGCGCGTGTCCACGACCAGCCATTCCGCCGTCGTCATCGGGCTGCTGCCGCTGGTGACGGCCATCGTCGGCGCGCGGCGCGCCCGGCAGCGCCAGTCGCGGCGCTTCTGGCTCGCGGCCTGCGCCGGTGCGCTGGCCGTGGTGGTGTTCACCGTGCTGCAGAGCCACGGCGCGCCATCCGGAGCCGACCTGCTGTTGTTCGCGGCGCTCGTGGTCTGCGCCTTCGGCTATGCCGAGGGCGGGCGGCTGGCCGTGGCGATGCCGGGCTGGCAGGTGATCGGCTGGGCGGTGGTGTTCGCACTGCCGGTCACCGCGCCGATGACCGCGATCTCGCTGGCCACCGAACCGGTCCGGCCGGACGTCTCCGCCGTGCTCGGCCTCGCCTACATCGCGCTGATCTCGCAGTTCGGCGGGTTCGTGGTCTGGTATCGCGGCATGGCCGAACTCGGTGTCGCCCGCGCGAGCCAGCTGCAACTCGCCCAGCCGCTGCTCACCCTGGTCTGGTCGGTGCTGCTGCTCAGCGAGGACCTGCCGCCGCTGGCGCCGGTCACCGCCGTGATCGTGCTGCTGTGCATCGCCGTGACCCAGCGCGACCGAGTCAAGCCAACCCCGCTGAGGAGCCGGAATGTCGCAACTGCCCGCCGATGACCTCGGCCGCGTATGGGCGGCCCGCCGGGGCGAACGCGCGGTGTTGCATGTGGACACCGCGGCCTGCGGCCGCACCAGCGACGCGGTGCGGGCCAGAATCGCCGACCACCTCCTCGCCGAATCGCGGCACGGCGGCTATGTCGCCGAACGCGCGGCCGAGGAGGAGCTTTTGTTGTCGCGACTACAACTGGGCAACTTACTCGGTTTCGCGGGCGAGGAGATCGCGTTCGTGGAGAGCGCCTCGAACGCGATCGCGCAGCTGATCGATGCCTGGCCGCTGCGGCCCGGCGACCGGATCTGGGCGGTAGGCAGTGAATGGGGCCCGAACCTCGCCGCGTTCGCCGATCGTGGCCTGCGGGTCGAGTGGCTGGACACCGACCAGACCGGTGCGCTCGACGTGGACGCGCTGGTCACGCGACTGCGCACCGACCGCCCGGCCGCCGTGCACCTGACCGCGGCCGCGTCGCACCGCGCGCTGGTGCAACCGGTCGCCGCCGCGGTCGCGGTATGCGATCCGGTCGAGGTCCCGGTGATCGTGGACGCGGCCCAGGCAGTCGGGCAGATCGAGGTCGAACCGGGCGCGGCCGCGATCTACGGCACCGGCCGCAAGTGGCTGTGCGGTCCGCGCGGCGTCGGGTTTCTCGCCGTGCGCGAACCGTGGCAGTCACGGCTGCGGCCGGTCGCGCCCGCGTTGTCCGAGGCGAACTGGTCGGTCGGCGGTTCTCCGGTGCGCAGGCTGGGCAGTCGGGAGGCGTTCGCCTCGGGCCGGCTCGGGCTGGGGGTCGCGGTGGCCGAGTACGTCGAGCTGGGACCGGCGCGGATCCGGGAACGGCTGCACGGCATCGGCGTCGCGCTGCGCACCGCCCTGGCCGACCTGTCAGGGTGGCAGCTGCGCGATCCGGTCGACGCGCCCGGTGCGCTCGTCGCGCTCGCGCCGAGGTCGGCCGATCTTGATGTGCCCGCCGCGTGTGCGGAACTGCTCGATCGAGGGGTGCTCGGCACGGTCTGCCGCCGCGAACGGGCGCCGCACGACATCGAGGGTTGCCTGCTGCGGTTGAGCCCGCACGTGGACACCACCGCCGAGGACGTCGAGACGATCGCCAAGAACCTTTACGACCTCGGCTGATCCTGCTTATGAGGGTTCCTGGCACAGAGCTGTTGCGCGGTAAGCGTTTTCGTCAGGTTGGGTCTTGACGAGCGGGGTGTTGGCGTAGACCATTGGAAACGTTTACAGTCGCCGACCGGAGGAGTACGGATGATCGAGGACACCGACCTGCCGGTGTGGACCACGCCCGACTTCGTCGAATACGACACACCAATGGAGGTCACCGGCTACGTGGCTCGAGTGGACTGAGCCGTGATCGGTGAAGGGGCGGGGGCCGTCGGTCCCCGCCCTGGTCCGGCGAACCCGCTGGACCAAGAACAGTTTCTGGCCGCGCTGGCGGCGCTGGGCGACCGCTACTGGGGCACTCACCCCTTCCACCACCGCCTGCACGCCGGCCAGCTGACCGGGCCGGAACTGCGGATGTGGGCGGCGAACCGCTGGTACTACCAGTGCATGCTGCCGGTCAAGGACGCGGCGATCATCAGCAACTGCCCGCTGCCGGAGATCCGGCGCGCCTGGCTGCCGCGCATCGTCTACCACGACGGTACGGAAGAAGGCACCGGCGGACGCGAGTACTGGCTGCGGTTGTGCGAGGCGCTCGGCCTGGACCGCGCGGAAGTACTGGACGAGCGGTACGTCGTGCCGGGCGTGCGCTTCGCGGTCGACGCCTACGTCAACTTCGCCCGCACCCGGCCGTGGCTGGAAGCGATCGCGTCCGGGCTGACCGAGATGTTCTCCGGGCACCTGATGCGGCGCCGGGTCGCGGACATGCTCACGCACTATCCCTGGATCGGCGCCGAGGATCTCGCGTACTTCACCGTGCGCATCGACGCGGTGTCCGACGAGGGCAGACAGACCGTGGACATCGTGACGCGGCATGCCATCACCCGCGAGCAGCAGGACGCGGCGGTGGCCGCGCTGTCGTTCAAGTGCGACGTGCTGTGGAGCATGCTCGACGCGATCGAACTGGCGGGCAAGGCGTGATCGTCGCGGAGGCACGGCCGTCGCTGCGCCGCGGCGTGCTGCTGCGCTACGACCGGGTGCGCGAACGGCACGTGCTCATGTACCCGGAGGGCGTGCTGGTGCTCAACGAGACCGCGGCCGAGGTGCTGCGGCAGTGCGACGGAACGGCGACGGTTGCCGAGATCGGTGCCGCGCTTTCCGGGCGATATCAAGGGTTTCGGGACGGTGATGTCGCCGAGGTACTGAGGCGACTGGCGCGGCGCGGCATGATCGAGGTGAGCACGGATTGACTGAACCGCCGCTCGGCCTGCTCGCCGAGCTGACCCACCGCTGTCCGCTGCACTGCCCGTACTGCTCCAACCCGGTCGATCTGGTGGGCCGGCTCGACGAGCTGACCACCGGCCAGTGGCGCGGCGCGCTGACCGAGGCACGCGATCTCGGCGTGCTGCAAGTGCATTTGTCCGGCGGTGAACCGCTGGCCCGCCACGATCTTGCCGACATCGCGGAACATGCGGCCGGGCTCGGCTGCTACGTCAACCTGGTGACCAGCGGGCTTGGCCTGACGCAGCAGCGGATGGCCGAACTCGCCGAGCGCGGGGTTGCGCACGTGCAGCTTTCCGTACAGGCGGCCGACAGCGCGCTGGCCGACCGGATCGCGGGGACGCGTGCGCACGAGCACAAGCTGGCGGCGGCCAAAGTGATCAGCGCGGCCGGGTTGCCGTTGACGATCAACGCGGTGCTGCACCGGCGCAACCACGAGCAGGTCGGGCCGTTGATCGAACTGGCCGAGCGGCTCGGCGCCGACCGGCTGGAACTGGCGAACACGCAGTATTACGGCTGGGGTTTGATCAACCGGGCCGCGCTGATGCCGACCGAGGAACAGCTGGCCGCCGCCACGCCGATCGTGCGCGCGGCGCGGGAGCGACTCGCCGGGCGGATGGAGATCGTCTACGTGGTCGCCGACTATCGCGAGCGCTACCCGAAACCGTGCATGCACGGGTGGGGCGCGCGGCAGCTCACGATCGGACCGGACGGCACCGTGCTCCCGTGCCCGGCCGCGTATGTACTGCCTGGCCTGGACTTGGACAACGTGACGCGGCGGCCGCTGGCCGAGATCTGGTACGAGTCAACGTCGTTCAACGCTTTTCGCGGAACGGACTGGATGCGCGAGCCGTGCTTGAGCTGCGCGCGGCGCGAGGAGGACCACGGCGGTTGCCGCTGCCAGGCGTTTCTGCTGACCGGTGACGCCGCCAACACCGATCCGGTGTGCTCGCTATCGCCCCGCCATGAGGTGGTGACCGACGCGCTCGCGGCCAGCTCGGAT
This sequence comes from Pseudonocardiaceae bacterium, assembly GCA_035248365.1. Classification (GTDB taxonomy): domain Bacteria; phylum Actinomycetota; class Actinomycetes; order Mycobacteriales; family Pseudonocardiaceae; genus CAJCJE01. Next base: position 45,667 of record DATFHN010000001.1, read on the forward strand.
GCGTTGACCATGCGGGTGGCGCGGTGAAGGTCGTCGTGCTGGGCACGGCGGCGGGCGGCGGATTTCCGCAGTGGAACTGCGCGTGCGCGCGGTGTGCGGCGGCTCGTGCCGGGCACTTGCTGCCACGTACGCAGGATTGTCTTGCGGTGAGCGCGAACGGGCGCGACTGGTACCTGGTCAACGTGTCGCCGGACATCCGGGCGCAACTGCTCGGGCAGCCGTTGCTCGCGCCGGGGCCCGGTCCGCGCGACACGCCGCTTCGCGGTGCGTTGCTCACCGACGCCGAACTCGATCACACGGCCGGTCTGCAGATGTTGCGCGAGGGCACGGGTTTTCAGATCTGGGCGCCAGGTTCCGTCGCGCGGGCGTTGACGGTTACCCGGGCGGTGATCGACTGCTACCACCCGTGGGCCTGGACCTCGGTGGCGGACGAGTTCGAGTTCGGGGGGTTGCGCTGTCGCGTGCTGGGGGTCCACGACAAACCGCCGCGCTATGCGGAGCCGGGGCCTGGGCCGTGGGCGGTCGCGTATCGGATCAGCGATCCGGCGACCGGGGGAGTGCTGGTGTACGCACCGTGTCTGCGTGAATGGCCGGCAGGATTCGACGAATTCGTTGCCGGGGCGACGGATGTCCTGCTGGATGGCACGTTCTTCGCGGCGGGCGAGATGACCAGCGCGACGGGAGAACTCGGCCAGAAGCGGATGGGGCATGTGCCGATCAGCGCGACCTTGCCGTTGTTGCGACCCGGCATCCGGTGGCATTACACGCACCTGAACAACACGAACCCATTGCTGGACACCGCCGCCCCGGAGTGGGCCGCGGTGCGCGCGGCCGGAGCCGAGGTGCTCGCCGAGGGCGCGGTGTTCGAGCTGTGAAGCCGGGTTGGTGCGCCGGGAGGCGGCGCACCAACCCGGGGTTCTCAGCTGACGGTGAAGCCGTGGTAGCCGATCAAGGCCGGTGAGCCTGTCGATGCGGAGACCACGAACAGACCGGCGTCCTGAGTGTCGGTCTGGCCGGGTACGGTCGCGGTGCCGACCGTGGTCCAGTTCTGGTTGTCGGTCGAGTAGTAGCCGGTGTAGCTGCTACCGCTGCGGACCAGCTTGAGGTACACCGGGATCTTCGCGGCGATCGTGCCGTTGCCCGGGGTCACCGAGTCGATGTTGGTGTTGCCGTCGCTGTTCCACTCCAGCTGGATGCCACCCGACGGCGACACGTACAGGATCACGCCCTCGACGCCGGTTCCCGCCGAGGTCATGGCGTTGCGCACCAGGATGCCGGCCTTGGCGTAGCCGCCGAGTCCGCTGGCCGACGTCACCTCGGTCTGCACCGTCGAGGCGGTGCCGACGACGCCGGGGCGGTAGATGGTCGAGTAGTTGTCGTTGTTGGTCCACAGGTCCGTGCCCGCGCCCGAGATGGCGAAGTCGTCACCGACCTGGCCGTACTTGGCCGGTGCGTCCGTTGCCGACGAGTAGGTCTGATTCGGCGACTGGACGGGAGAGACCAGTTCGGCCTGTTGGCTTGCCGTGCTGCTGCCGTGCTGGTCACGCCAGCTGTAGGCGGCGTTCGCGGTGATGGTGTCGGTTTCGATGGGCGTTGTCGGGGTTGGCGCGGTGAGCGTGAACTTGGCGGTCGCGCTCGCTCCGGTGCCGAGGTTGGTGAAGGTGGTCGGGCCGGTGCTGGTCACCGTCCAGCCGCTCGGCGCGTGCACCGCCAGCGTGGCCTGCTTGAGCTGGGTGCGGCCGTTGTTGGTCACCGTCGCGGTCATACTGGCCGGCGTGCCGGGCGCGGCGTTGGCGATGTTGCTTGTGGACAGTGTCACGTTCGGTGCCGCGTTGCCTGCCGAGGTGGACACCCGGTACATGACGACGCCGTGCGCGGGCACCTGGGCGGTGATCGCGCCCGCGGTTTCCGTGCTGCTGTGCGCCCAGAGGTCGTTGAGCAGGTAGTCGTGCGACTGGGGCAGACCGACCTCGCCTGCGTTGGTGCTGATCGTCGCCGCGCTACCGGTCGAGTTGAACAAGACCACCGCGCGGTCGCCATTGGACAGTGGTTTGCTGAGCACCCAAAGGCCGTTGTTGCCCGCCGGTTGTCCGCCGACCGCGACCGGGACGGCCTGCTTGCCGAGCTTGTCCTGGTTGACCGCGATCACCTGCTGGTTGCTGTAGATCGCCAGGTCGGCCGGGCTGATCTTGCGCAGGTCGGTGCCGGCGATCAGTGGAGCGTCCATCGCCGACCAGAGGCTGAACTCGGCCTGCTCCTCGGTGGCGCTCATGCCCCCGTTGCCGACCTCCAGCATGTCCGGGTCGTTCCAGCCGCCCGGGCCGGAGTACGGGTAGAGCCACACGTTCTGCTGGAAGATCCCCAGCATGCTGCCGTAGCTGTCGCTGATGTCGCCGGTGGTGCGCCAGGAGTTGCCGACCTGCGGCCCCCACGTCCACGGCTGGTTCACGCCCCACTCGCACAGGCTGTACAGGATCGGGCGGCCGGTGGCCTTGAGCGCGTCGCGCATGGCGGAGTAGCGGTCGATGTACTGCTGGGTGGTGGTGCTGCCCGCGTTGTTGCAGTTGTCGTATTTGAGGTAGTCGACGCCCCAGCTGGCGAAGGTGGCCGCGTCCTGCTTCTCGTGACCGAGGCTGCCCGGATAACCCGCGCAGGTCAGCGTGCCCGCGTCGTTGTAGATCCCCAGTTTGAGGCCCTTGCTGTGCACGTAGTCGGCGACCGCGCTGATGCCCTGCGGGAACTTCACCGGGTCAGGTACCAGGTTGCCGTTCGCGTCGCGGGTCTTCTCCAGCCAGCAGTCGTCGATGTTGACGTACTTGTAGCCGGCCTTGGCCATGCCGTTGCTGATCATCGCGTCCGCGGTCTGCTCGACGAGATCGGCGCTGACGTTGCAGCCGAAGGCGTTCCAGTCGTTCCAGCCCATCTGCGGGGTCGCGGCGAGTCCGTTGGCGAGCGCGTCGGCTGCCGGTGCGGTGGCCAGTGGAACGGCCGTCGCGATTCCCAGTACCAGCAGTGTCGCGCCCACCCAGGCCCGGCCGCGCGATAAGCCACATCTCTTGCCCATTGAGCCGCCTTCCTACGTGCGAAGCCGTGTCATTTTGTTGACTGAATCCCACGGGAGTGAACATGATTCAACAATCAGCCGCAAGACCCATCCGGTGATAGCCGGCACTTGCTCGATTCGGAGGCGGTGGTCAGTCGACCGGGCCGCGCGCGGTGAGGACGACGCGCATGACGTGCTCGATGGCCGAGGGGATCATCGCGCCGCGTAGTTCGCCTCGGGTGGCGAGGTTGCGGGCGGCGAACTCCAGGACGCGGTCCGGGCCGAGCCGGTCGACGAGGATGGCGGCGATCTCGTCGAGGTCGCGGCCGGGATGGTCGATTCGGGTCAACGCGAATTCGACGATGAGTTCCTCATCGGTCACCTGATCAAGTCTAGTAGCCAGGGGTTAGGTCTAGTAGATCTATAACTTCAGTGATGAGTGAAATCAACCGTCTGGCCGGTTCCGGCCAATCCGTTGCGCGGCCGGGACCGCCTTGATCAGGATGAGCGACATGGCAACCCCAGGACGACGAACGTTTCTGAAGGGTTGCGTCGGTGCCGCAACCCTGGCCGCGGTCGGGCTACCGACGCTGGCGCAGGCCGCACCAGCTGACTGGCGGCGTTACGTGCGCGGTCCGGCCAGTCCGGACGTGCGGCCGGCGCGGGTGATCGCGACCACCGGCGACGTGCGCAACGCGAACGCGCTGCTCAAGCCGGGTGACGGCGTCACCGTGCTGAACCGCCCGAAGCCAGTGCCGCCACCGGCCTGGCCGAGCGGCACGACGGCCGCCGCGTCCTCGACCCACGCGCCCAACGGCGGCGACAACGGCACGCCGACCAGCTACGACGCGGCGCACACGATCGACGGCGACCCGAGCACGTTCTGGAACGACGACACCGAGGGCGCCTACCCGGACGTGCTCACCATCACCGCGCCGCAGCCGGTGAGCCTGCCCGGCATCACCCTTCTGTCCAATTCGGACGGTGTGCCGGTCGACTTCACCGTGGACACCTGGGACGGCACCCAGTGGCAGAACGCGGCGACGATCACCGGCAACAGCGCGGTCCAGGTAGCCGTCGCGTTCGCGGCGCCGATGAGCACGACGCAGGTGCGGATCATCGTCACCCAGGACCAGAACACGCCGCAGGGCGAGTTCACCAGGATCAACGAGATCTACCCCGGCATCGTCACCCCAGTAGTGCCGCCGAGCGTGACCATCGACTTCGGCATGAACGTGGTCGGATATCCCCGGGTCGCGTTCGCGTGGGCCTCGGCCAACCATCCCGGGGTGCGGCTGGCGTTCTCGGAAACCACGCGGTACCTGACCGACCGGTCGGACTTCGCCCGTTCCGACAACGCGGGCGGCGGGCCGGGCACCGACCAGTACGCGGTGCCCGCAGCCGGCGGGGTGTGGCGGGATCGCGAGGGGTTCCAGTCGGGCAACCAGGTACACGCGGAGGGCCTGCACGGGTTCCGCTACGTCACGATCACGCTCGATGCGCTGGCCACCGACGCGCCTGCCGCGTTGCCGTACGGCACGGTGGCGATCGACGCGGTCGCGCTGGACTGGGGCGCGTATCTGGGCACGCCGCAGAGCTACGCGGGTTGGTTCCTGTGCTCCGACGATGACCTCAACCGCTACTGGTACGGCGCCGCGTACACCAACGAGCTGGTGACCGCGCCGTTCCTGGCCAGCGACTGCGATCCGCGCCAGGCGGCCAGCCCCTCGTTGCTCGGCAAGCTCGTGTTGCAGGACGGCGCGAAACGCGACCGCGATCCGTACGTCGGCGACATCGGCGTGTCCGGGCGGACGCTCTACCTGACCCATCCGGACGCGGCCGCCGCCGCCCGCGACGTGCTGGCCGATCTGGCCGAACACCAACGCGCCGACGGCTGGATCCCGCCCGCGTCCATCGGCAACTACACCCTCCCGCTGTTCGACTATCCACTGTGGTGGGTGATGGCCAGCTGGGACTACCTGCTCTACACCGGAGAACGCGGCTACGCGAGCGGCTACTACCCGAACCTGGTCGCGGTGCTGGACACCTGGTATCCCAGCGTCACCAACGCGAACGGCCTGCTGGAGAAGGGCCTGAACGGGACCGGCGGCTACGGCGACTACGCGTTCCTGCCGCGTTCCGGCGCGATCACCTACTACAACGCCGCGTATGTTCAGGCGCTCGGCGCGGCGGCGGGCATCGCGGATTTCCTCGGCAACGGTTCCGACGCGAACCGCTGGCGGGCCCGGGCGAGCACGGTCGCCGCCGCGATCAACGGGCAGCTGTGGGACGCGAATGCCGGCGCGTACCTGGATTCGGCGGTCGGCCCGGTGCGGCACGCCCAGGACGGCAACGCCATGGCGGTCACGTCCGGGGTCGCGGACGCGGCGCGGGCCGCCTCGGCCTTGAACTACCTGGCCACGCACACGGCGCAGCCCTACGGCAACGCGTTCATGGACAACGACACCCTGCCCGGCGTCGACGGCGCGTCGCAGCGCGTCTACGCGTTCACCTCGTATCCGGAGCTGGTCGCGCGGTTCCAGACCGGCGATGCCGGGTCCGCGCTGGACCAGATCCGGCGCACCTACGGCTGGATGGACACGCACGATCCCGGCGTGACCGACTGGGAAGGCATCGGGCATGGCGGCACGCCGTACGAGGGCGCGTACACGAGCATGGCGCACGGCTGGTCGACCGGCGTGCTGCCCGCGCTGACCAACGAACTGCTCGGCGCGGCACCGACCTCACCCGGCTTCGCCACCTGGCGGGTCGCGCCGCAACCGGGTGATGTCGCCTGGGCTCGCGGCGTGCTGCCGACGCCGCACGGGCCGCTTTCCGTCGACTGGTCGGTCCAGCGGAGCGGGTTCCGGTTGTCGATCTCGGCGCCGCGCGGCACGCGGGGGAGCGTGACGCTGCCGGGCGGGCCGGCCGGGGTGGTGCGGGTCGATGGCGCGGTGGTGCACGGCCCGATCGACGGGCTCAGCGGTGCTCATGTGATCACGGTGGTTCACGGTTAACCGTTGGCAGTGCGGCAAAGCAGGCTCTTGACCCTGATCGGGAAGCCAACTAGCGTCTCTTACGCCGAAGAATGAAAGGTTTCAATGCTGCTGGGGTAGGTGCGCGCATGACCGACGGGATGGCGCCGAGACAGATCACCCTCACACCGCGCCGCCGCGCGCCCGATGTCCGGATCGTGCTCGACGACGAGGAACGCGCGATCGTCCAGCTCTTCGCCAACGGGCTCGTGCTGGACGCGATCGCCCGGCGGCTCTCGCTCAGCGAACGCACCGTGCGACGGCGGATCAGGGCGATGTGCGACCGGTGCGGCGTGCACACTCCGGTGCAGGTCGTCGTGCTCGCCGCCCGGCAGGGCGTGCTCTAAGAGGTCCTGACACAATGCCTGTTCGTCTTAGGACCTCTAAGGGCGGACGTATCGCAGGTTGACGACCTGCGCCGGGTCGCCGTCGTGCACCAGGTTCCAGCGCACCGGGTCGATGCCGGGGCAGTCGAAAAGCCGGATGCCCGAGCCGAGCATGACCGGTGCGATGTGCACGTTGAACTCGTCGATCAGGCCGAGCCGCACGCACTGCGCCGCGACGTTCTGGCCGTGGATCTCCAGGTCTTTGCCGTTGGCCGCGTCGAGGCCGATCCGCACCGCCTCGGCGACGTCGCAGTTGAGAAAGGTGATGCCCTCGTCCGGGATCGCGTCCTCGGGGTGGTGGGTCAGCACGAAGATCGGGCCGCTCCACGCTCCGCCATAGGGCGACCTGCTGGCCTCACCCGGCCGCTGCTTCGCTATCGCGTCGTAGCCGTCGCGCCCACCCAGTACGGCGCCGAGGGTCGCGATCGACTCCTGCACGATGCCCGGGGTGATCGTCAGCCCGCTCATCCAGTCCAGCGAGTGGTTCGGTCCGGCCGCGAATCCGTCCAGCGACATCACCAGACTCCAGCGCACCTTGCCCATCTGGGCCCCCGCTCGTTGCTCATTGTTGCCCGGCGATGTCGCGATAGCGGTCGCGCAGTTCCCGTTTGAGGATCTTGCCACTCGGGTTCTTCGGCAGCGCGTCGGTGATGACGACGAACTTCGGCCGTTTGTACCCGGCCAGCACGGTCTGCGCGAACGCCGTCACCTCATCGCCCGACAGGCTCGCGCCGTCCTTGGGCACGACGACCGCGGTGACCGCCTCGATCCAGTGCGGGTGGGCGACACCGAACACCGCGACCTCGGCGACGGCCTCGTGCTGGTACAGCGCCTCCTCGACCTCGCGGCTGGCTACGTTCTCGCCGCCGGTCTTGATCATGTCCTTCTTCCGGTCGACCACGGTCAGGTAGCCGTCCTCGTCGAACACCCCGAGATCGCCCGAGTGGAACCAGCCGTTGGCGAAGGCCCGCGCGGTGATGTCCGGCTTGCCGAAGTAGCCCAGTGTCGCATGTGGACTTCGGTGCACGATCTCGCCGACCGTCCCGGCGGGCACCGGCTCGTCGAACTCGTCCACCACACGGGTGTCGACGTTGAGCGCGGGCCTGCCCGCCGAGCCCGCGTGCGACTCCTGCTCCTCCGGTTGCAGGATCGTGGCGAGCGGCGCGAGTTCGGTCTGGCCGTAGAAGTTCCACAGCCGGATGCCGGGCAGGCGCGTGGTCAGTTCCTTCAACACCTCCACCGGCATCGGCGACGCGCCGTAGTAGCCCTTCACCAGGCTGGTCAGGTCGGTCTGGTCGAAGTCGGGCGAGCGCAGCAGCGAAATCCACACCGTTGGCGGGCAGAACAGCTTGGTGACGCGGTGCGTCGCGATCGCGCCGAGGATCGCGGCGGGCGTCGGCGCGGGCACGATGACGCTGGTCGCGCCGAGGTACACGTCCACCGACAGGAAGCAGTCCAGCTGCGCGCAGTGGTAGAGCGGCAGCGCGTGCACCTCGATGTCGGTACCGGACATGCCGCCGTCGATCGCGCAACTCACGTACTGCCACATCAGCGACCGGCTGCTGTGAATCGCGCCCTTCGGCCGGGATTCGGTGCCGCTGGTGTACATCAGCCGGATCGGATCGTCGTCCGCGACGTGCGCCGGTTCGGCCGCCGGGCCGTCGTAATCGGTCCAGTCCTGGACATCGCCGATCGACAACCTCAGGCGTACGGTCCTGGACGATTCGGCGATCGCGGCATCGGCGGTGTCCGCGAGGGCGTCCTCGACGACGAACGCGACCGCGCCGCAGTCGTCCAGGATGTAGGCGATCTCGGTCGCGCCGAGCATGAAGTTGACCGGTACCAGTACCACGCCCCGCCGTGCGGTCGCGAACGCCAGCACCGCGAACTGCCAGCAGTTGTGCGACAGGATCGCCACCCGCTCGCCTTGACCGATCCCGGCCGCCGCGATCGCGTTCGCGGTCCGATCGACGCAGGCCTCGAACTCGGCGAAGGTCAAGCTGGTGTCGCCGTCGATGATCGCGGTCTTGCCGGGATGGCGGGCCGCGCTGCGCCGAGGCAGGTCGCCGATGGCGTGCTGGCGGGCCTGCTGGATGTCCTCGTTCGGTCGCGACATCGGCACAGCCTACGTCAGGTTGACCAGGATTCTTCGTGTAGAGACGAAACCGATCGGGTACCCCATCGTTTCGGAACGAAGGTGAGGCGATCGGCGATGAACAACGGGAGCAAGTTAGCGCGTCGGGCTGTGATCTTGGTCGGAAACGACGCGGAGTGCCGCTGCGAGAAGATCCTTTCCCCCTGGGGTGGGCGCACTACCCACCTGCGCAGCCAGTGCTCGCCGGAGACCGTCACCGAGGACTACGACGCGGAGATCGCCCGCAGCGCGTGATGGCGCTGTGATTGTCAAAAACATGTCGTGTTTTCGACAGGGCAACGGGAAAGCCTGGACCGCCCCGGTAGCGCCGGATTTACTTGGCTGCCGTGAGATCTCTGCGCCGGCTCGCCATCGTGATTCCCGCGATTCTCGCTTTCCTCGCTGTCCTGCCATCGGTGGCAAGTGCTGCCACCGCAACCACGATCTCGGTCAACGGCAGCCAGGGCGGCCGCACGTTCGACGGGATCGGCGCGATCAGCGGTGGCGGCGGTAACACGCGCCTGCTGACCGACTATCCGGCCGCGCAGCAGAGCCAGATCCTGGATTACCTGTTCAAACCGGGATATGGCGCGGATCTGCAGATTCTCAAGGTCGAGATCGGCGGCGACACCAACTCCACCGATGGCGCCGAGCCGTCGATCGAACACACCAAGGGCGCGATCGACTGCGCTACCGGGTACGAGTTCTGGTTGATGGAGCAAGCAAAGGCGCGCAACCCGGGCGTCAAGCTCTACGGCCTCGCCTGGGGCGCGCCGGGCTGGATCGGTGGCGGCAACTTCTGGTCCACCGACATGATCAACTACTTGGTCAGCTGGCTGGGCTGCGCGAAACAGGACGGCCTGACCATCGACTACCTCGGCGGCTGGAACGAGCGCGGTTACAACATCTCCTGGTACGAACAGCTCCGCTCCACCCTCAACGCGGACGGCTATTCCTCGGTGCGGATCGTCGGCGCGGACAGCGACTGGAGCGTCGCCAACGACGTCGCCAGCAACCCGAGCTTCGCCAACGCGGTCAACATCATCGGCACGCACTATCCGTGCGGCGGCGACGGTGGCAGCGCGGACAGTTGCACGGCCAGCACGACCGCCGAGGGGACCGGGAAACCGTTGTGGGCCAGTGAGAACGGCTCACAGGACATGAACACCGGCGCGCCCGCGCTGATCCGCTCCATCACCCGCGGCTACCTCGACGCCGACCTGACCGCGTACATCAACTGGCCGTTGATCGCCGCGATCTACCCGAACCTGCCCTACGCCACCGTCGGGCTGATCACCGCCCCGCAGCCGTGGTCCGGCAGTTACCGCGTGGGCACCAGCCTGTGGGCGACCGCGCAGGTCACCCAGTTCACCCAGCCCGGCTGGCAGTTCATCGACACCGCGTCCGGTTACCTCGGCGGCAACCGCGCCAACGGCAGCTACGTGACGCTGAAATCGCCCAACGGCAAGGACTATTCGACGATCCTGGAAACCACGACGGCCTCCGCCGCGCAGACCGCGAACCTCAGCGTGTCCGGCGGCCTCTCCACCGGCACCGTGCACGTGTACGCCACCAACGTGAACTCGCCCAGCGACGCGACGGATTTCGTGCACACCCAGGACATCACCCCGGTCAACGGCAGCTACTCGCTCACCCTCCAGCCCGGCTACGTCTACACCGTCAGCACCACGACCGGCCAGGGCAAGGGCACCGCGACCAGCCCGGCAGGCGGCAGCCTCGCCCTGCCCTACAGCGACAACTTCAACGCCGACGCGACCGGCGGCGAAGCCGGGTACCTGTCCGACATGCAGGGCGCCTACCAGGTCGAGCCGTGCGCGGACGGCCGATCCGGGCAGTGCGTTGAGCAGATGGCGCCGGTCAAGCCGATCGAGTGGCAGGACGATTCGGACGCCTACGCGCTGCTCGGCGACACCGGCTGGGCCAACTACACGGTCAGCTCCGACGTCGACCTGCGCCAAGCCGGAACCGTCGAACTGTTCGGCCGAGCCAACACCCAGGACCGGCCGCAGTCCCACCAGAACGCCTACCTGTTCCGGATCTCCAACAGCGGCGCGTGGTCCATCGACAAATCCGACACCAGCGGCACGATCACCGCTCTCACCAGCGGCACCACCACCGCACTCGGCACCGGCTTCTGGCACACCATCGCGCTGACCCTGCAAGGCTCGACGATCAGCGGCACGGTGGACGGAAGCCAGGTCGGTTCGGTCACCAACACCGCCTACCAGACCGGACAAGCCGGGCTCGGCGTCGTCGGCTACCAGACCGACCAGTTCGACAACCTCGACATCACCCCAGGCAGTGGCGGCGGGCCCGGCCCGAGCGGTCCGGTCACGTCCGGTATGAGCGGCAAGTGCCTCGACGACTTCGGCGGCTCGATCACCAACGGCACCAAGGCCGACATCTGGGACTGCGACAACACGGTGGCGCAGAACTGGACGCTGGCCAACGGCACCCTGCAAACCCAGGGTGCCTGCCTGGACGTCATCGGCGCCGGTTCCACCGCGGACGGCACCCTGGTCGACGTGTGGGGTTGCAACGGTGGCAGCAACCAGCAGTGGAGCGCGCAGAACGGCGAACTGGTCAACCCGGCGTCCGGCAAATGCCTCGACGACCCGAAACTGAGCACCACCAACGGAACCCAGCTGGAGATCTGGGACTGCAACGGCGGCCCCAACCAGCTCTGGACATTGCCGAGCTGATCAACCGGCCTGGATGACCGCGCGGATCAACGGCGCGGTCCGCTCGGCGATCTCGTCCGGTGGGCAGGGCCGGTCGTGCTCCAGCCACCACAGGATCGACTGCACGAACATCGCCGCGATCAGGCTCGGGGCCAGCGCATCGGCGTCCTGACCGGGGAAGTGGCCGCTGGTCATGCCGGCGAGCGCGGCGCGCATCCGGTCGGCGAACCAGGGACTGCCCCTGCGGCCGAGCATGGCCGCGTAGACCCGGTGGTAGCTGTCGATGTGGCCGAAGAAGTCGGCGAAGCGCCGGCCGGACGTGCGGGTGTCGGCCGGATCGGCCGCGGTCATCTCGGCCATGGCCTCGTCGAAGATCTCCTCGACCAGTTGGTACTTGTCGCGGTAGTTGCGGTAGAACGCGGCCCGGCTGATCATCGCGCGCGTGCACAGGTCGCCGACGGTGACCCGGTCGAAGCCCCGCTCCTCGATCAACGCCACCAGCGCCTCGCGCAGCAGCGCACGAGTGCGGCGCACCCGGACGTTCGGCTGAGACAAAACCCGCTCCTTGTTTCGTTCGGGACATCCGGCGCCAACTGACCCTCCCGTCGCGCTCCGGTCGTGCCCAGGATGGTCAACGAGACAGGTTGTCTCGTTCCATGCAGAGTGTCAACCGGGGAGTGTCATGCGGGCCATCAGGGTCAATGAGTTCGGCGGGCCGGACGTGCTGGTCGTCGAGTCGGTCGCCGATCCAGTACCGGGCGAGGGGCAGGTGCTGGTCGACGTGCGGCTGGCGGGTGTCGCGTACGGCGAGGTGATGGTGCGGTCCGGGCGCTATCCGCTGCCGTTGCCGTGGATTCCGGGCGGTGAGGTCGGGGGAGAGGTTGTCGCGGTCGGTCCCGGTGTCGATGAATCGCTGATCGGCCAGATTGTTGTCGCGACTACAACCGAGCCGGCCGGCGGTTACGCGGAACGCGCGGTCACGCCGGTCGCGTACACGTTCCCGGTGCCGGACGGGCTCGCGCTGGACGCCGCACTGGCCGTGTTCCAGGCCGGTGCGCTGGCTCGCGGCCTGCTCGCCGCCATGCGCCTGTCCGCCGACGACACCGTGCTGATCACGGCTGCCGCCGGCCGGATCGGGTCGTTGCTGGTGCAGACGGCCACAGCGGCAGGGGCGACGGTCATCGGCGCGGCGAGCAACATGAAGCTCGACGCGGTCACCAAATTCGGCGCCGACCACGCCATCGACTACGGCCGCACCGGCTGGGCGGATCAGGTGCGCGAACTGACCAGCGGGCGCGGCGCCACCCTCGTGCTCGACTCGGTCGGCGGCGACACGACCACCGCGGCCCTCGCCGCCACTGCGGACGGCGAGGGCCGGATCGGCGTCTACGGCTACGCGTCGGGCGACTGGCCGGCGCTGGACGTGAAGACCATCGCACGGCGCGGACTGACCTTCTCCGGTCCATTGGGGACGGTCCTGCGCAAGTCCGATGCCGAGAAACGCGACGACGCCGACCAGGCGCTGGCCGCGGCGGCGCGCGGCGAACTGACCCCGCGCATCCACGCGCGATTCCCGTTGGCCCAGGCCGCGAACGCCCATCGCGAACTGGAATCCCGCCGCTCGGTCGGCGCCATCGTGCTCACGACCCGGTGAGCGAGAAGCCCAAGACGACCCCGGCCGACACGCTCACGTTCCCTGGCAACAGATCGCCTTCGAGACCGGGTAGCGCGGCCTGGCCGTGACCGCGGACCGGCCGATTCCGCGTACAACGCCGCCTTCCCGCGGGCGGCGGTCCGGGCTTCGGCGCGTAGCGACCACATCGACGAGCACGGGTTCCAGGATCATAGACACAGTAAAACCGGCAGACTCCGGACATGACGGGCCGCCGCGAAAGCCCGCGGCCACGATCGATCCTGTCAGCTCCCACCAGCGGAAACAAGCGAACACACCCGATTTTCGATGTCCTGTTTGCGACGTGTCGAGTTCGGGCGCGGCCGTTCGTCCTCGGTGCACCCAGGAGTTGGAAAGGATCAAGGATGGACACCATGGAGTTGTACCGGCAGGCGCAGGACGAGTTCGACGCGGTCGTGGCCGCGATCAAGCCGGATCAGTGGGATGCGCGGTCCGAATGTTCCGAGTGGTCGGTGCGCGACGTGGCCGGGCACGTGATCTGGGGCCAGCGGCAACTGCGTGCGTGGGCCACCGGCGAGGACTACGCCGACCACTCCGGCGCGCCCGGCGCACCACGCCCTCGAGGGCTGGCCGCGTCGGATCCGGTGGGCACCTGGCGGCAGGCGCGTGCCGAGTCGAACGCGAAACTGACCGAGGACAACCTGTCCAGGATCGCGACCCTGCCCGGACTCGGCGAGGTTCCGGTCGCCGCGCTGGTGACGTTGCTGATCACCGATCACGTCGCGCACACCTGGGACATCGGGCACGCGCTCGGCATGGATGTCCGGCAGGACCCGGTGCTGGTGTCGGTCGCGTTCGACTGGGCGCGGGCGAACGTCGTGCGCAGGCCTGGTTTCTTCGGACCGGAACTGACCCCGCCGGCCGATGCCGACGAACGCACCCGGATGCTCGCTTTCATCGGCCGCGCCGCCTGACCACCGCGCCGGGTGCGGGAGATCCCGCACCCGGCTACCGGTCCAGTTCCTGCAACCGCCCGGCCAGAAACCGCCGGTCGGCGGGCGTCGCCGCGAGTTCGTGCGCGCGCCGGTAGGCCGCAGCGGCTTCGTCGGCGCGGCCCAGCCTGCGCAGCAGATCCGCCCGGGCGGCATGCCACAGGTGATAGCGTTGCAGGCCGTCGATCCGGTCGATCAGCGCCAAACCCTCGTCCGGCGTGGTCGCCATCGCCACCGCGACGGCGTGGTTCAACGCCACTACCGGCGACGCGGCCACCGCCAGCAATTCGCTGTAGAGCCCGGCGATGCCCGCCCAATCGGTCTGCTCGGCCGACGGCGCCTGCGCGTGCAACGTCGCGATCGCCGCCTGCAACTGGTACGGCCCCGGCGCGCCGAACCGCGGCGCCCGCTCCAGCACCCCGACCGCCTCGCCGATTTCCCCGCGATCCCACCGAGATCGATCCTGATCGGCCAGCAACACCACATCGCCCGCGGCGTCGAAGCGGGCGGCGCCGCGCGAATCGTGCAGCAACACCAACGCGACCAAGCCCAGCGCCTCTGGTTCGTCCGGCATCAGCGTGGCAACGAGTTTGGCAAGGCGAATCGCTTCCTCGCACAACGCGCGATGCTCGGGCTGGTCGCGGGCCGCGGTGTAGCCCTGGGTGAAGATCAGGTAGATCACCGTGAGCACGGCGGAAAGCCGTTCGGGCAGCAGGTGATCGGCGGGCACCTCGAAGCTGATGCCCGCGTCCCGGATCTTGCGTTTCGCGCGAACCAGGCGCTGCGCCAAGGTCGGCTCGCTGACCAGGAACGTGCGCGCGATCTGCGCGGCCGTCAGCCCGGCAACGGCCTGCAACGTCAGCGCGACCCGCGCGTCCTGCGCGAGAGCCGGGTGGCAGCAGGTGAAAATCAGGCTCAGCCGCTCGTCGCCGATGCTGAGTAGCCTGCGCCCGTCCCAGTCGGTCATGATCGTCGTCACCACCTCGGGCGCGTCCGCCAACTGTGCCAGCTTGTCCCGGCCGAGCTTGGCCCGTCGCAGTCGGTCGATCGCGCAGTTGCGGGCCGCGGTCAGCAACCACGCCATCGGATCGTCCGGCACCGCGTCGCCCCACTTGCGCAGCGCGAGCGCGCACGCGTCCTGCAGCGCGTCCTCGGCGAGTTCGAAATCACCGAGGACGCGGATCAGCGCGGCCAGCATCCGGGCCCGGTGCTCGCGGTAGACCCGCTGCAGAACCGGTGCCGCGGTCATTCGCCGGTAGCCACCATGCTCGTCGTCGTCCCGTGTTTGAGGCCGGGCACCTCGACGATCGGCCGCACCTCGATCGAGCCCTGCTCGGCCATCGGACACAGCGCCGCCAGTTCCAGTGCCTCGTCCAGGTCGCGGCAGTCGAGGATGTAGGTGCCGCCCAGGTGCTCGTGCGTCTCGATGAACGGCCCGTCCGTGATCAACGTCCTGCCCTCGCGCACGCTGACCGTGGTCGCGGTGTGCTCGCCCTGCAGCGGATGCGCGCCGACCAACACCCCGCGCCGCACGCACTCGGCCGCGAACGCGTTCACCCTGGCCAGCGACTCCTCGAACTCGGGGTCGCCCGGCTCCGGCCGCACACAGTTGTAGATCAGCAGCATGTACTGCATGGCTCCTCCGCTCACCCGGTTCCGGTTGTCGAAGAGGATGACGAACGAGCCGACCGTACCTCGACACTCAGCGCTTGGCGTCTCGATGCACGACCAGGACGGCGACGTCGTCGGCGAGGGACTGGGTGCCGACGAAGCGGGACATCAGGCGGGCGCAGGTGATTTCGGCGCGGTCGGTGGACACGACGCCGAGCAGGGCGGCGAGGCTGTCGTCGAGGGCTTCGGTGCGGCGTTCGATGAGGCCGTCGGTGTAGAAGCAGATGACCGCACCGGGCGGGAGGTCGACCACCTTGCTGCGGCGGGATCGGGTGCGCAGGTCGAACCCGATCGGCGGGTCGGGGGCCAGGTCGACGAACTCGGCGGGCGCGCCGGGGACGGCGATCACCGGCGGGAGGTGACCGGCCAGGCACAGGTGCAGGCGGTGCGCGGCGAGGTCGATCACGCCGTAGGCGACGGTGGCCATCACGCCGGCCTCGAAGTGGTTGGCTTTGCGGTCCAGTTTGTCCAGGACGACCGAAGGGGACTCGTTGTCCAGCGCGTACGCGCGCAGCGCGCTGCGCAACCGGCCCATGACCACCGCGGCGGCCAGTCCATGGCCGGAGACGTCGCCGATGACAATGCCGACCCGGTCACCGGGGAGAGGGAACACGTCGTACCAGTCGCCGCCGACGCCGAGCTGAGCACTCGGCACGTACCGGGCGGCGAAGTCGAAACCGGATACGTTGGGCAGCCGGGCCGGGAGCAGGCTGTGCTGCAGCGCGGTCGCGGCCGCGCGTTCGGCGCGGGAGACCTGGGCCTGGGTGGTCAGGGCGAGCCGGTCGGCGGCCAGCTGGAGCAGGCCGACCTCGTGCTCGGCGAAGCTGCGCTGGGCCCGCGACCCGATGTGCAGCACCCCCATCAACCGGCCCCCGGCCAGCATCGGGACGCCCAGCAGAGTGTGCAGGCCGGTCTCCCACAGCAGCGGGTTGAGCACGGTGGTCTCGTCGACGTGGTCCACGATCAGGGGCTTCTGCCGCGCGGCGACCGTACCGGCGAAGCCGAGGCCGAGCGGGACGCGGACGCCCTGCCGCACCTCCTCCTCGATGCCGATCGCCGCGGTCGCGATCAGCTGCTCGGACGCGACGTCGTACTGGAGCACGGTCGCGGTGTCGGCGCCGAGCACCTCCCTGATCCGGGTGAGCATCTCCTGCGTCATCGCGTCCATGTCCAGGTGCGCGAGCGCCGGGTCGGTGATCGCCTGGATGCCGCGCAGCCGGTCCTCGGTGAGGTCCTCGTCAAGCCCGGTCGGGCCGACCGGCGATTCGAGCGGTTCGGGCTCGACCGTCCACTTCATCAGCACGGTGGTGCCGCGACCGGTGCGCATCAGGGTCAGCTCGTCGACCATGCCCTCCATCAGCAGCAGACCGCGGCCGCCGAACCCGCCTTGCCGTGGCGAGCGCCAGGTGCCCTGGTCGGACACGCTGGCGGTGACGGTGTCCGCGTCCCTGGCGATCGTCACGATGACCGGACCGAGTTCGTCGTGCCGGTAGGCGTGATCGGCCGCGTTGGCCATGGCCTCGTAGGTGGCCAGCATGACCGAGGAGATCAGATCCCGGGACAGGCCGGCGTTGGCCCCCCACACCTTGATCGCCCTGCGGACTCCGCCGAGCGATTCGGGATGGGCCAAGCCCTCCCAGCGGAACGTCTGGTCGTTCGGTCTCACTGGCACATCATGCCGGGCGCCTACCTGATCTTCTAGCCGATGGCGGTGTCGACCAGCGGCATGTCCTCCGGGAAGTGCGCCTGCCCTGGCAGCACCGCGATCGGCACGGCCGGGAACATCGTGCGCAGCAGGTCCATGCTGCGCACGTACGGTTCGGTGCTGCGTTCGCCGCGGACCAGCGACACCGGCACGCGCAGGTTCGCCCACTCGGGCGAGGGGCCGGGTAGGCCGGTGACGCATTCGAGGTCGGCGAGCAGGCCGTGCACGCCGGTCGCCAACCGAGTGAGCGCTCGCTCGGGCACGGTGTCCTCCCGGACGTCGGGGGAGCCGGACACCCGGAACGCGTACCGCACCGCCTCCTCGGGTTTGCCCGCTGCCACGGCATCGCGGCACAACCGCAGCGTGGGCAGCATTTCCGGGCCGAGCAACGCCAGCGGCGGTTCGTACAACACCAGCCGGGCCGGCCGCGTCGATTCGCTCAAGGCGGCGGACATCGCGATCACGCCGCCGAACGAATGCCCCAACACCACGGCCGGTTCACCGATCCCGGACAGCACCGCGACCAGATCCTCAGTCTGCGATCGCAGCGTGCACGGCGACGGACCGCGATCGGTCGCGCCGTAGCCGCGCCTGCTGACCAGCGTGACCGTGTACCGCTCGGCGAGCAGCGCGACCAGCGGCAGGTACATCGCGGGCACGGTCAGCGTGCCCGGCATGATCACCAGCGGCCTGCCTTGCCCCGCGACAACGCACGAGATTTTCGTGCCATCGGCCGAAACGAATGTCCGCGACTCGCCGGCGTTGGTCACGAACAAAACCTATCGGGACCGCTTGGTCCGGAATAGGGCCGAATCTCGGTTGACATTCGTGCGATCGTTGATCTTCGTGAGCGAAGCCGACAATGTCAGTGTGATCCGCGCCATGGCCGGACTGGGTACGCCGATGGCGTTGCGGGTAGCGGTCACGCTCGGCCTCCCGGATCGCCTGCGCGGCGACGGTGTGAGCGTCGAGCGGTTGGCGGCCGAGACGAAGGTGTCACCGATCCCGCTCGCGCTGCTGCTCGCGCATCTGGCCAACCTGGGCATCGTCGAGCCGACCGCGAGCGGCTACCGGACCACCGAATTCGGCTCCGCCCTCTACTCCGACGCCGGCAACGGCCTGACCAACTTCCTGCACCTGGACCTGGCGGGCGGCCGGGCCGAACTGGCGTTCGTCGAACTCCTGCACAGCGTCACCACCGGCGAAGCCGGTTACCCCCGCCGTTACGGCCGCGACTTCTGGGCCGACCTCGATGCGCACCCGCACCTGCGGGCGTCATTCGACCAGCAGATGACCGACCGGTTCCGCACCGAGGTGCCGGCGATCGTGGCCGGGCACGACTGGGGCCGCTACGCCACGATCGTCGATGTCGGCGGTGGGCTCGGCACCCTGCTGGCCGAGATCCTGGCCGCCCATCCGCACACGCGCGCCAACCTGGTCGACCTTGACCCCACCGCGACCGAGGCCAACCACACGTTCGTCGCGCGGCACGTCGATGACCGCGCGAAGACGACCGCGCAAAGCTTCTTCGACCCGCTGCCGCCCGGCGCCGACGCCTACCTGCTCGCCGACATCCTGCACGACTGGGACGACGAGAACGCGCACAAGATCATGGCCCGCTGCGTCGAGGCGATCGGCGCGAACGGCCGCATCGTCGTCGTCGAACCGGTCGGTGGCCGCCGCGCGGGCACCGAGATGGACCTGGCCATGTTCGCGATCTTCGGCGGCCGCGAGCGAACCGTGGACGAATTCCGTGCGCTCGCGTCGGCTCACGGACTCGTCCTGGACACCGCGAAAGACGTCAGCGACCAGCGTTGCCTGCTGGAGTTCCGCCTCGGCTGAAACCTCAGAACGCGAGTTCCGCGACCACCTCGCGGGTCGCCTTGGCCGTGTTGAACGTGATGAAATGCAGGCCCGGCGCGCCCTCGGCGAGCAGCCGCTGGGCCAGCAGGATCGCCTGCTCGATGCCGAGCGCTCGGACCGCGGCCGGGTCGTCGGCGACGGCCTCGAACCGCGCCGCCAGCGCGGGCGGGAACGGCGCGCCGGAGAGCTGCTCGGAGCGGGCGATCGTGTTCACGGTGGTGACCGGCATCAACGCCGCGATGATCGGCGTCTCGCAACCGGCCGCGGTGACCCGGTCGCGCAGCCTCAGGTAGTCCTCAGCGTCGAAGAACATCTGGGTGATCGCATAGTCGGCACCGGCTCGGCACTTGGCCACGAAGTGCTTGGTGTCCTCCTCGATCGTGGCCGAGCGCGGGTGCTTGAACGGGAACGCCGCCACGCCGACGCTGAAATCGCCCTGGTCACGGAGCAGTTCGACGAGTTCGCTGGCATAGGTGACGCCTTCGGGGTGGCGCACCCATTCGCCGGTGACGTCGCCGGGCGGGTCACCGCGCACCGCGAGCACGTTGGCCACGCCGGCGTCCAGCAGCTTCCCGATGGTCGAGCGCAGCTCACGCACCGAGTGGTTGACCGCGGTCAGGTGCACGACCGGCAGCATGGTGGTGTCCGCGACGATGCGCTTGGCCACCGCGACCGTGTTCTCCCGGGTCGAACCGCCCGCGCCGTAGGTGACCGAGACGAAATCCGGGCGCAGCGATTCGAGCTTGCGCACGGTCTGCCAGATCTTGAACGCGTCCTCGGCCGTCTTGGGCGGCATGAACTCCAGCGACATCGTCGGCTTGCCCGCGGCGAGGCATTCGCGCACGGTGCGCGGCCGCTCCGGTCGCGGCGTCAGGGTGGGCGTCAACCTGGTGCTGGAGGTCACGGCGCTCTCCTTCGCGGATCTGGTCCGATCAGGCTAGTGGGTCGCCATGGAGGCGCGGTCAAAACCGGGCGATGACTGTCACATGGCGCCGGGGGTCCTAGCTGCCATGGACACCCTCGACGATGTGTGCCTTGTACTCGTTGGACCCCGACCGCGGCCGCGAAACGAACTGCCGCAGGAGGCCTTCCGATCGGCGACGGCGCCACGAACGTGCACGGCGCATCGGAGTGACCAACCCGCGCGGCAGGCTGCTCCGGCGCGGTGGCCTTCGTGCCGATGTTCAGCTCCGCGCTGCGGGCCGAGTTGTTGCCGGGTCACCGCAAGCTGTACGTCTCGCCGGCGGTACGGCCTGCCGCCCAGCCCGGCCGCGCGGGCTCTGCGTGGCACTCGGCGGTTGAGTCCATTGTGTACGGTCGTGAACTGTACACCGCCGCGTCGCCGCCGTTCACGTGCTCAGTTCGTCATCGATTTCGCGGAGCAGGCTGGCGACGTAGTCGGGGTGGGACAGGAAGGGGGAGTGCGACGAGATCAGCTCGAACTTGCGGCCGCAGTGCTGCGCCATGGCGCGCTGGGCGTCGGCCGGGAGGGCCTGGTCGTCGGTTGCCACCAGGTAGGTCGAGGGGATCGTGCGCCACGCGGCCGCGGACTGTTTGTCTTCGAGGGCGCGATAGGACTGCGGACGCAACGCGGCGGCTGCGGTGGCCGCGGCCGATGGCGGAAGGTCGTTGAAGAAGATCCGCTCGGGGTTCCCGGGGTCGACGAAGCCGTCGTCGCGGACCTGCCACCACGGCAGCGGCGCGCCGCCTGCCGCGCTGAGCAGTGAGACGTCCTCGTCGAGCACGAACCCACACAGGTAGACGATGTGCCGCACGTTGGCCAGGCCGGTCAGCGCGCGGGACGCGACCATGCCGCCGTAGGAGTGCGCGGTGACCATCACCGGGCCATCCACGCTGGTCACGGCGTCGCGGAGCACCTGGGCGTCGTCGCCGAGACCGGCGCCGGCGTCGCCGACGCTGGGCAGGTCGACGGTGCGCACCGGGCGGTCACCGAGTTCGCTGGTGAGCTTGTTCCAGCACCAGGATCCGTGCCAGGCACCGTGCACGAGTACGTGGGTCACCGACATGCGGCCAGTATGCCGATCCGGCCGGGCCGGGGCGCACCGCACCGTGGTCAGTGTCGCTGACCGGCCTCGCTGGCCTGCGCGTGCAGGTATTCCAGCGCGTTGAACACGACCGTGCGCCGGTACCAGTCCAGCCATTCGCCGACCTGGCCGGCCATCGTCGAAACCTCGCGCAGCGCATCGGCGCCCGGCAGCGGGTCCTCGTCGGTGTAGTGGGTGGAGACGATGGCGAGGCAGTGGCCGTCGGGCGCCAGCAGGGGAGTGCTCTGCACCGCGCGCACGCCTCGGTTCAGCAGTTCGGTCTGGTCGCTGTCGCGCAGCCGGTCGTCGGTTTCGATGTCGGCGACCATGACCTGCGACCGCTCGTGATAGGCCAGCGAGCAGGCCGTGCCGCTGGTGACGTGCTCGAACGTCTCGGCGAAGTCGGGTTCGAACCCGCGCTGGCGGTCCAGGGTGAGGCCGGTGTGGAACGGGTCGACGGTCTGCGCGCTGCCCAGCCGTGAACCGGCGCGCGCCATCGCCAGGTCGAGCGTCTTGCTCATGGTGGCGGCCGGGGTGTTGGCCGGTTTGAACGGCAGTCGCGGCGCGGGCACGCTGAGCCGGCCCGGGAACCACCGGCTGCCGGTTGGTTCGCGGATGTCGAGCACGGCTCCGGCCAGGATCCGCATGGGCACGTTGTGCCGTTGCGAGGCCGCGGTCATCAGCGCGAACGCGGTGTCGGATCCGTCGAGGCGGTAGCGGTCCTGGACCAGATCGAGGGTCTTGGCGATGTTGGCGCGGACGTGCATCCGCCGGACGTCGACCCGCTTGCGCACGGACAGCACCAGATCGCGGCCGAGGCCGAGCAGGTCGAACGCTTCGCCGACCGACGCGACCACGGTCAGCACGGTCGGCGTCACCAGGTCCATCATCTCGGCGGTGAGGCCGGTGGCGACAACGACCATCCGGTGGCCTCGCCGTTCGACCGACCCGGTGAGCTCGCACAGCACGCCGATCGCCGCGGCCGAGACCAACTTGGCGGCGGAAACATCGACGACCACGTCCTGACCAGGCTCGACGTACTGCCTGCCGACCTGGGCGAGCACCGGAGCGGCCACCGCGTCCAGCTCACCCGACAACGACACCGCGCATACCAGACCGGGCAGCGAGTACACCTCGCCACGCAGTGTCGGGTATTCCTCCATCCAGTTCGCCTCCGCCGACAACCATAACCCGACAAGAACCGGGGTTTGTGGGGCGGCCATACTGGGCATCCTGCGGGTCGAGGGCACGGTTGATCAAGCAGCCGCCAGGCCGTCCGTTGTGTTGTTGCGTGCGATGACATGGGAAAACGGAAAGTCCAGGTGTAGCGAATGCCGGTCAAGGACACTCGGGTCGATCGACACGACACCGACTACGCGGAGTTCCACCCGCTCTTCCAGCAGTTGAACGATGAATCATCGTCCGCGGCGGACCGGCGGCGACTTCGCCGCGAACTGCTCGAAGGGCACCTTCCGCTCGCAGAACATATCGCGTTGAAGTATCGGCATCGAGGTCAGCCGATCGAGGACCTGCGCCAGGTGGCGCTGGTCGGGTTGATCGCCGCGGTGGATCGCTTCGATCCCGATCGTGGCAGCGACTTCGTCTCCTACGCGGTGCCGACGATCATGGGGGAGATCCGCCGCTACTTCCGGGACGCCACCTGGATGGTCGCGGTGCCCCGGCGGCTCAAGGAGCTGAACCGGTCGGTGGCGAAGGCCGCGAACGAACTGGCCAACGAATTGGGCCAAGCGCCACGGCCCAAGCAGATCGCCGCGCGGCTCGGCATTTCCCTTGAGGCCGTGTACGAGGGGTTGCAGGCCGGGATGGCCTACCAGGCGGACAGTTTGGACGTACCGTCGCGGCCGGACGCGGAGGAGACCGGAGCGCGCGAACCCGGCGACCTTGATCCCGGCCTTGGTGTGGTGGAGAACCGGGAAACGTTGCACAGCGCGCTGGCGGAACTCCCCGAGCGGGAGACCGAGATCGTGCGGATGCGCTTCTTCGAGGAGCTGACCCAGCGGCAGATCGCCGAGCGGCTGGGCATTTCCCAGGTGCACGTGTCGCGGCTGCTCCGAGCCTGCGTCGCGCAGCTCCGCGAGGCGTTCCTGGTCGACGAAACCTGAGTCAGCGCACGGAACAGTCAGCGCACGGAACGGCGAACCAGGGCGGCGGCCAGGCGCGCCAGGTCCTGCGCGGGTACCAGTGTGGCCAGCGCGGCCGGATCGGTTGGCAGACCGGCCTTTCCGGCCGCGTCCAGTGCCCTGCGGTCGAAGCTCGGGCGCAGCTGGGGCCAGACGGCCTGGGCCTCGCGGCAGAAGATTTCCGCGCCAACCGGTCCGATGCGGGCGAATTCGGTGAGCCGTTCGCGAATCGCGTGCGGGTCACCGTCGAGTTCGTCGCGGAGTTTGCGCAGATCGCCCTGGTAACGATCGACGAGCAACCGGGCGTCCTCGGCCAGGTAGGTCGCGGTGCTCTCGTCGTAGCGCCGGTAACCTCCCCGCCCCAGCGCGTCGACCCGTTGCTGCCATGTCGAATCCAGCAGGGCGTGCGGGGTGCGCCAGCCCGACCGGAACAGCTCGCGGGCGGCCTTGACCGCGATCTCGGCACTGATCCGCACCGAGCACAACACCGTCATCACCAGCAGCTGGAACAACGGCGCGGGCTTGTCCCGCAACGTGATCCCGGCCTCGGCCGCGTACGTGGTGCCGTGCTCGGCCAGCAGTTCGCGAACGGTGTCCTTGCTGCTCATACCGATCGCTTACCCGGCGCCCGGCCCGGTCAACCGGCCAGTGCCGCCTCGAGATCCGGGTAGATCGCGAGATCGTCGGTGAGCCCGGTCAGCTCCAGCGGGCGCAGCACGATCCGGTCCCTGGCCACGATGCGCAGCGACACCCCCGCTCCGTTGCGGTGCGCGAGGACCAGCACCGCGATACCGGCCGAGGAGAAGAACTCGGCCGCGCTGAGGTCGATCACCAGCGTGTCCGGCGACTCGGTCAGCGCCTTGCGCACCGCGTTCTCCAGCGCGGGCGCGGTGACCATGTCGACTTCGCCCGCGACCTTGAGCACGATGGTCCCGGGCAGTTGCTGCACGGTTACCGTCGGCGTGTCGTCCATTCCGTCCACGGCGTTCATCATGCCCGGTCCATCGTCCCGCGCCGAACTGGCGTCACAGGTTTCATCGGTTCGTTTGGGGGCAATGTAATCGGCATGGACAGGCTTGGCAGCATGACGGGCTCGATCGCAACGGCATCGGACGGTTTCTTGCGCACATTGCGCGGTTACCTCGCGATCGTCGCGGCCGAGCTCGGCGTCGGCCTGGAGTCCTGCACGGTCGACGTCGATCTGCCGGTGTCCGCGTATCTGGCGCTGGACCAGCGGGTCTTAGCCTTCCCGGAGCGGGATGTCGCGCTGCTGTGGGACGAGCGGCATGGCTGGTCGTTCGCGGTGGAGACGCATTCCGGTGAGGACCTGATCGTGCTGGCCTACCTCAAGGCGGACACGGTCGCGCCACCGGCCGAGCTGGTGGTGCGGTTCGTGGCCGAACTGTGCGCGGGCGACTCGAAACTCGGCATTCCGGACCCGCCGAAGATTCGCGCCCTGGGGGAGCGAGGCGGGTTGTTTCCGGAACCTCCGCTCGCCGGGGTCGCCTGATCGGCGGTCGCCTAATCGCCGAGGGTGGGCGGGATCGGCCGGCTGTGCATGATGGTGGTGGTGCCACCAGCGTGGTGCTTGGTGACCAGTTCGTCGGTGCAGGCCCTGGCCAGGAGCATGCCCCGGCCCCGGCTGGATGGTCCGGGATCGGGCACCCGCCACTCGCCGTGATCGGTCACCACGACCACCGCCCGGCTGAACCCGGCCGGATCGACCTCGATCCGGCCCTCGATCGCGACCACGCTCGGCGCCGGTCCCTGGTGGTCGATGCTGATGCCGTAGCCGTGCTCGACGCTGTTGCTGACCACTTCGCTCACTGCCAGCACCATCTCGTCGATCCGCCGCTGCGGCCAGCGCAGCTCGCCGAGCCAGCGTCTGATGTGCCTGCGGACCAGCGACGGACTCACCCAATCCGCGCCGACGACGAACCGGACGGCCGCAGCCCGACCAGGTGATTCGGCGCGCGGCGGCAGCGCGGCACCACCGGGGTCGCGTTCCCCGGGATGGTTACCCTGCTCCGATGCCGGCGGCACGATCCGATTCACCACTCTTTCGCGCTCTGGCCATGTCTTACCCGGCGATCGCGTCGTTCACACTGTCGTAGAGCGCCAGCACGTGATCGAGGCCGACGATCTCGATCGGCAGCACGACCGGCCGGTTCGTGTCGACGACGACCCGCATCGGCCGGAAGCCGGGCGTCTGGGCCGCGACGCGGGCGCCGTCGAGCAGCACCCGCAGACCCGGTGAGCCGAGGAATTCCAGCATGGACAGATCCAGGATCAGGGTCCGGCCGTCGAGCCTGCCGAAGGCGTCGTCGAGCACGCCGCGCAGCCGGGGCGCGGTCAGTCCGTCGATCTCGCCGCGAACGGTGACGGTCAGGAAGTCGTCGTCGGCGGCGATCGTGACGTTCATGAGCTGCTCGTTGGGCGGTCCGGCCAGGGCGTGCGCCTGCCCGTCGGGCGTCCGCTCATCGCCTGCTGGGATCACCGTCGGTACCCTACGCGCGTTCTTCCAGTGCACTGCGCATGGTGGCCAGACTCCTGGCCAGCAGCCGTGAGATGTGCATCTGGGACAGGCCGAGCCGCTGCGCGATCTGACTCTGCGTAAGGTTCTCGCCGAAACGCATCAACACGATCCGTGCCTCCCGTTCCGGCAGCACCGCCAGTGCTTTGGCCAGCACGTCCCGGTCCTCGACCAGGCCGAGGCCCGCGTCGAGCGTGCCGAGCTGCCGGTCGAGGCCGGTGGGTGCGCCGGTCTCGTCGTCCGGTATGTCCAGCGACTCGCTGTGGTAGGCGTACCCGACCTGCAACGCCTCGTAGACATCTTCGAGATCGACGTCGAGTTCGGCGGCGATCTCCTTCGGGCGGGGCGAGCGGCCCAGCCGCGCGGACAGGTCCGCGATCGCCGCGTTGATCTGGGCGCTGCGTTCCTTGAGCCTGCGCGGCACGTGCACCGCCCAGGTGGCGTCCCGGAAATACCGGCGGACCTCGCCGGTGATCGTCGGCACCGCGAAGGACAGGAAGTCGGTGCCCCGGCTCGGGTCGAATCGGTCGACCGCGCCGATCAGGCCCAGCATCGCGACCTGGGCCAGGTCCTCGCCGCGCTGGCCACGGTCCCGGAAGCGCCGGGCGATGTGCTCGGCGACCGCGGCGTGCCCGGTGATCAGCTCTTCCCGCAGCCTGGCCCGCTCGTCATCGTCGATCGCCGGATCATGCAGGCGATCGAACAGGGGTCTGAGCCGGCGGTATTCGTCGGTCACGCCGACGCCGCCTCGGCGAGCGACTTGACGAAGCTCAGCCGCAGCACTCGCTCCGCGCCGCTGCCCACCGTCGCGCAATCGAACACATCGGACAATGTTTCCAGAATCCGCACGCTCAGCGGCTTCACCGCCGGTTCGTCATCACTGGGCATCGCCACCGACGCGCTGATCTCGATCCGGCCGGTGACGATCAGCAGCCGCACCGTCAGCGTCTCGTCGACGGTGGCGTTGGCCAGCAGGATCGCGCAGATCTCGTCGACGATCAGGCGCAGGTCGTCGATGGTGTCGAGGTCGTAATCGTGCCGCATGGCCATGTCCGCGGCGAGCGCGCGCAGGCCGGGTGCGCGTTCGCGAGTGGCGAGCATGCGCAGCTCGATCTCGTCAGGTCGCAGCGGGTGGTCTGCGCTGGTATCCAATGCGAACGGCTCCCTCGTTTCGGCTTGCTCGGGCGAGCCTACTTGCGCGCCGTCAGCGCAACGCCGTGGATCCAGCCAGTCGGCGCCATTCGCCGGCGAAATCGTCCTCAAGGCCGCGAGCGTGTTCGCCCAGCCGCCCCTGCAACAGGCCGAAGGTGAAACCGTTTACGCCATCGACCTGTGCGCGAGCGCCCAACTCGCGGAGCGCGGCCCGCACCTGGACGGAGTCGTGATGATCCCCGAGAGTGCGCTGGATCTGTTTGCTCCGCTTCCGCACCTTTCGTGCGGGTTTGCCGAGTACCGGCTCGGCGACCTCGCAGGCATAACGCAGTCGCTTCGCCTTCTTGCGCACGTTGTGCAGCGCCAGCCCGTGATCGGGCGCCGAGGACACCTGCCCCACCGCCGACTTCACCTTGCGCGCCCGCTTGCGGATCGCGCGCCGCAGTTGCTTCTTCTTCGGGCGATCGGCGACCACGAGGTCCAGCGTGCTCAGCAACTGCCGGTAGCGGTCGCCGGCCAGAGCGTCGCGCACGGCGGCCATGGTGTCGGCTTCGGGCCTGGCGAGATACCGATCGAATTCGGACCACACCGGCCCGAGGATCAGTTCGTCCGGAACCTCCTCCAGTTGCGCGGTGATCCGCCGCCGCAACACCTCGACATCGCGCGCCCGGCCCAGCACGTCGGCCAGCCACGACAACTCCGGGGTGAGCAGCCGGACGAGGTTCGGGTCGAAGCTGGCCCGGAAGGTCCGGAGGCAGTCGCGCAGGCGCCGAACCGACACCCGCATGTCGTGCACACCCTCCGGATCGTCCCGGCCGATCGCATCCTCGGCCGTGCGCAGGGCGGAAATCTGATCGTGCAGATATTGGTCCACAGTGGACGTAACGGTGCTGGTCATACCCAGCGATTACCCACCCGGCAATGCCGGAATCCACCGCAGGCAGAGCAAATCTGGGTCCGAGTCATTGGATTTCTCAGATTTTGGATGTGGGTTCCGTTGGCCGGGAAGGCATGCTTGTGTTGCCGCCATGCGCACCAAGCTCGTCACGATGGCCGCTGTCATCGCCGTTGCCGCCGCCATCGTGCCGATGGCAGCGAATGCGGCCCCGCTACCGCCGCTGACCGTCCTGACCGACGCGCGCGGCACCGGCCACGGCGACATCTTCCTCACCCCGGCCTCCAGCGGCAGTCAGTACGCCAACGGCGTGGAAATTCTGAGCCCGGACGGCGGACAGACCGTCTGGTCGCACCCGGTCCCGGCCGGTCTGACCGCGGCCGACTTCCGCGAACAGACCTATCGCGGCAGGCCGGTGCTGACCTGGTGGCAGGGGACCGGCCTGGGCGGGCTGGCCAGCGGCGCCGACGAGATCTACGACGCTCACTACCACCCGATCGCGCAGGTGCGGGCGGGCAACGGCTACTCGGCCGACGGCCACGAGTTCGTCATCACGCCCTGGAACACCGCGCTGATCCTGGCCTACCGCGAAACCACCGCCGACCTGACCTCGATCGGCGGCGCCGCCCAGCAGAAGGTGCTCGACGGCGTAGTTCAGGAGATCGACATCGCGACCGGCCGCGTACTGTTCCAATGGGACAGTACGGACCACGTTCCCTATGCGCAGAGCGAACAACCGCTGCCCGCGTCACCCGGCACGCCGTGGGACTGGTTCCACATCAACGCGGTCAAGCTGGACGGCGCCAATCTGCTCGTCGACGCCCGCGACACCTGGACCACCTACGAGATCTCGCGCACCGACGGCCGGATCGTGTGGCAACTGGGCGGGAAGGCCAGTTCGTTCAGCCTGCGCGCCGCGCCCGGCCAGCACCTGAACGACGCGGGGGACATCGTCGCCTGGCAGCACGACCCTGAACCGCTCGGCGGCGGAAACTACACCTTCTTCGACAACGAGTCGGCGGGCACCGCCAACACCGGCGCGGGCGCCGTGTCCGAACTGCCGTACAGCCGGGTCGTCCTCGTGCACCTGAACGTCACCGATCGCACCGCGACGCTGGTGCGATCCGAGGCCCAACCGGCCGGGTTGCTCGCCTCCTCGCAGGGCGACGCGCAACCGGAACCGGACGGGCGGACGTTCGTCGGCTGGGGCTCGTTGCCCTACCTGACCGAGTTCGACGCGCGCGGCGCAGTCGTGTTCAGCGCGGAGTTTCCGGCCGGGGTCAACACCTACCGGGCGTACCGCTTCCCGTGGCGGTGATCAGCGTGGCCGGTCGACCGGCGCCCAGAGGCTGGGCAGGTTGACCACGATGCCCTCCTGGCTGCTACGGGCGATGACGACGACGGCCTCCTCGTCGGCGGGGTTCTCCTCGCGGTGCGGCACGTAGGGCGGCACGAAGATGTAGTCGCCCGGCTCGGTGTCGATCCGCACCTCGTCGGCACCGTCCGCGAACACGAACGACGGACGGCCGGACACCACGTAGATCGCGGTTTCCGCCGCGCCGTGATGATGGTCGCCGGAGTTGGTGTGCGGACCGACGTGGGTCTGGCCCATCCAGACCTTGGACGCGCCGACCGTCTTCCCGGAGATCGCCTCACGGCGGATCATGCCCGAGGTCTGCCCGGTGTCGCCGGACAGGTCGGCGCCCTTGATGTGCCGCAGCGCGTCGTGCCACTCGTCGGTCATAGCGTCATTGTGCCCAGCCAGATCAGCGCCGCCACCTTGACCAGGTCCAATCCGACATAGGCCAGGTGCGCGCGGGAACGGGGCAGGTCCTCCCCGGCCAGCACGCGGTCGGTGCGGCGGTTGAGCCAGGGCCGGACGGCGGCGAGCTGCGCGGCCAGGATCGCGACCGGAACGAGAGCGCTGATCAGCACCGGCAAACCGGGTTCGGCGATCGAGACCGCGACGACGATCAGCACCGCCAGCACCGCTTCGACCGCGTTGAGCGCGCGGAACACGATCCGGCCGATGCCCAGCCCGATCTGGATCGTCACGCCCGGCGCGCGGAACTTCAACGGCGCCTCGATGAACGAAATCGCCAGCACCATGCCGAGCCAGGTAAAACCGGCGGCTGTCGCGAGCGGGATCATGCCGCCATTGTGCATCGGCCGGGACCAGGCGAGTTCTGGCCCCGGCCGATCGTGCCTGGTCAGCTGCTGAACGAGGCGGTCTGGTCGATCAGCATGCTGCCCAGCGTGACGGTGTGCCGTCCGCCCGGCAGTTTCAGTGCCGCGGGGTCGATGTTGTAGCTGACCTCGCCGAGCGGGCTCGCGACCAGCGTGGCGATCTTGGTGTTGTCGATGGTCAGGGTGACCGGGTGGTTGGGCAGGAAACCGGACGCGAGCAGGTAGGTCGTGCCGCCGCTGGGCACGTGCGTGCTGGTCAGCTGGGCGCTGTGCCGCAACCGGTTCAGCGCATCGGCGGCCTGCCTGCTCGGCGAGTCGCCCGGCCACTGCGCCCGGACCGCGGCGACCAGCGCGGGCACGAACCGGCTGGCGTCGATGGTGCCCCAGCCGCTGGCCACGTCGAACCCCTTCGCCGCCGTGAAACCGGGAATGACCACCGTCTGGCCGTTCAGGTAGGAGTTGTTGCCGGACACCACGTCGGAGATGCCGCCCAGCGGGCCGAGCTTGCCGAGCACGTCGTAGATGGCCTGGTTGACCGGGCCGACCGGGCCGTGGTTGAGCTGCGCGGCCAGCGCGAGCACGCCCGCGAACAGCGGCCCGGCCTCGGAGGTGCCATCCTGCGCGTCCATGGTGATGTCCGGGACCGACCGCATGCCGCTGCCGGTGATCCCGGCGACGCCGTTCTGGAACGCGGGCCGCTGGAACGCCGACGAGTAACCCGCGCCCTCGGCGAACTGGGTCGCCCTCGGGTCGCGCCAGACCGGGTCGGGCCCGAGCTGTTTGCCGGTTTTCGGGTCGACGTTCGGAATGCTGCCGCCGAGCGCGGTCACCCACGGCGAGTCGTCCCAGGCCGAGGTGTCCGGGGTCTTGGTCACCGTGCCGCACTGCGAGTTGGCGACCGGCAGGTTCTGCGCGACCCCGCAGTCGCCGGTGCCGACCGCTACCGGGATGCCCGCGGCCGCCGCCGCCAGTTCGCCCGGGTTCTGCGCGGTGATCTCGGCGTTGCCGTAGCTGTAGCTGCTTTCGCCGGTCCCGTCGCTGATCGACATCGAGTCGGCGAGGTGGTTGGCGGCGATGTACTCCAGCGCCTTCATGATTTCTGGCATCGCGACCTGGCTGGCGACGTCGTCGGTGATCTCGGTGTCCGCGGGCGTCGCCGAGATCAGGATCTTGGCGTACGGCGCGATCAGGTGCGCCGAGATCACGTCCAGTTCCAGCTCACCGGCCCACGCGTCGCAGGAGCCGTAACTGCCCAGCGCGACCATGCCCGGCGGGCACTGCGCGGGCAGCGGGCCGGCCGGATAGATCGTCTGGATGTCCGGATCGGGCAGGCCGTATTTCTGGTCGAACCGGTGCACCACCGAGGTGACCTGCGGATCGTCCCAGCCCTCGATCACCGCGACCGTCGTCCCGGTACCGTCGAGGCCCTTCCGCCACAGGTCGCCGATGTGATAGTCGAGCAGGTCCTGCGCGCCGGGCGCGTCCTTGGCGTATTTCGGATAGTCCGCGGCGATGTTGGCGAGCACGGCGTTGAGCACCTTCAGATGGCCCGGGTCCGGCGTCGGAAACGCCGGGGCCTGCTGGGTCGTGTTGCTCGCCTGCGGCGCGTCCACCACGGTGGTCGCTCCGGTGATCAACGGCGTGGCGAGCACGAGCGGCACAACGCCGAACAATAACGAGAGCTGGCGACTGCCCATGTGGAGTGAACCCCCTCGTGACTTCATCAAAGTGGACAGGCGGTATTAAACGCCGGTCGAACATCTTGATGAAGAAACGAAAGTAGGTTAGCGCGGCCGCCCCGGCTGCGATCCGGGGCGGCCGCGTGGGCTCAGCTGTTCAGCGTGATCTGGTTGTCCTTGACCGTGATGTTCTCGCTGGGCAGCGGCTTGGGAGCGGGACCGGCCTTCACCGATCCGTCGATGACGCTGTACTTGCTGCCGTGGCACGGGCACTGGATCAGGCCGTCGGCCACCGTGCTGACCGTGCAGCCCAGGTGGGTGCAGGTCGCGCTGAAGCCCTTGAACGTGCCCTGGGTCGGCTGGGTGACCACGACGTGCTGGTCCTTGTAGATCACGCCTCCGCCAACCGGGATGTCGGAGGTCTTGGCGAGCACCGCCGGAGCGGACTGACCGGACTGACCGGACTGACCGGACTGACTGGACTGGCCCGGCTGGCTGGGTTGGCCGGACGACGAATCGCTGGAACAGGCGGCCAGGCCTGCGCCCGCCGCGAGCACGGTCCCTGCCGCGGCCGCGGTGCGCATCAGTTGCCTGCGACTGACCTGGGTCTGGGTCACCTGATCCACGTTGTCTGCTGCTGTCATGGGCTGGTTACGGACGAGCCGCGCGAACGGATTGCGTGATCGACACCGTCCTTCACTTTTTCACAGCGACACCGTCAACCCTTGACTGGTTTAGACCAATGCGGTTCAGTGGCAGGACGGCGCCGGATGAAATAGATGGACCCCTTTTGGCACAAAGGAGTGCACCCGTATGTCCATCCGATTAGTCCTGGCCGGCTTAGCCTCGCTCGCGATGGCGGCCGCCCTCACCTTCGTCGTGCCCGCCGCACCCGCATCGGCCGATCCCGCCTGCGCGACCGCGTGGAGTTCGACCGCCGTGTACACGGGCGGCATGACCGCGTCCTTCAACGGCCACAACTACCAAGCGAAATGGTGGACGCAGGGCGAACAACCGCCCGGCACCAGCGGCGTGTGGGCCGACCAGGGCACCTGCGGTGGGTCCACGCCACCGCCCGGGACCTGCGACTATCCGCAATGGGTGGCGGGCACCAGCTATGTCGCCGGCGACATCGTCCAATATCCCGCCAACGGCCAGTACTACCAGGCCACCCACGACAACCCCGGCTACGACCCGACGATCAGCACCTGGTACTGGTCGCCCTACTCGTGCGGCGGTGGTGGCGGCAACCCGCCGCCGTCCGGGTTCGTGGTCAGCGAAGCCCAGTTCGACCAGATGTTCCCCAGCCGCAACGCCTTCTACACCTACTCCGGTCTGGTCTCGGCGATGAGCGCCTACCCCGGCTTCGCCACGACCGGCGGTGACACGGTGGAGAAGCAGGAAGCCGCCGCGTTCCTGGCCAACGTCTCGCACGAGACCGGCGGACTGGTCTACATCAACGAGATCGACCAGTCCGGCGACTACTGCGCCAGCGAATCCTACGGCTGTCCGGCCGGAACGTACTCCTACTACGGTCGCGGACCGCTCCAGCTCAGCTGGAACTTCAACTACTACGCGGCAGGCAACGCGCTCGGCATCGATCTGCTGGACAACCCGAGCCTGGTGGCCACCGACGCCGCCACGTCGTGGAAGACCGCGCTCTGGTACTGGGACACCCAGACCGGACCGGGCACCATGACCGGGCACAACGCGATGGTCAACGGCGCCGGGTTCGGCCAGACGATCTGGTCGATCAACGGCAGCATCGAGTGCAACGGCGGCAACACCGCGGAAATGCAGGACCGGGTGAACCTCTACGAACAGTTCACCCAGATCCTCGGCGTTCCCGCAGGCAGCAACCTCACCTGTTAGCAGGCCCGCGCCGGCGACAGCTCGCGTTACCGATCAGACGACGAGCTGTCGCCGGCCCGGCCGGATCCGCCGCCAGGCGATCACCAGGAATACCACCAGCGCGCCGAGCGGCAGCGTGCCGACCGCCCAGCTCAACGGCAACGGCGGGCCCGGCTGGTCGAGCACGGTGACCCCGGTCAGCGTCCCCTGGCCCCGGCCTTGCGGGCCGTCGATGACGAACCCGAAGTCGTAGCTGCCCGGCGTGTCCAGCGCGCGTACGTCCAACCCCCAGGTGTCCAGCTTGCGCGGATGCCGTACGAGCGGCGAGGGACGCCTGCGGCCGTTCGAGTCCGGGCTCTGCACGAACAGCGTGCCCGACTTGCCGGCAATTCCTCCGTCGGGCATGAACGTGAAGTCCAGCGACCGCATCGCCCGGATCGGCCAGGTGGAGAAGCCGACCGTCACGCCGTACGGGCCGACCTGCACGCGTTCGGTGTGCACGATGTCGACCGGCGCGTACGCGCTCGCCGGTACCGTGCCCAACACCGCGAGCAGCAACGCCACCACGACCGGAATCACGACCTTGCGCATCACGCCACCTCCGAGTCGCCCGCGGTGCGCAGCATCGCACCGAACCGGGTGCCGAGATAACCGGCCGGTACCCCCAGGATCAGCCCGCAGATCGCCAGTATCACGACGAGTTCGATCGACGCGTGCAGCGTCGGCGTGGTCAGCACTAGCTGTACGAACATGCTCAAGGCGACCAGCAGCCCGGCCAGCACGCCCAACGGGAACATCAACCGTCCGAAGTGGATTCGCTTCGCGTGGCTCAGCCACATCGCGCCCTCGACCACCAGCGCGGCCACGATCAGGAACATCGGGATCAGGCTGGGCAACACCGGTGCCTCCAGCCTGAGATCGTCGCGCAGCGGCAGGCCGACCGCGGCGGCGTACGCCTTCGCGGCCCACGGCGAGAACCACCACAACAACGCCTGCATCGCCCCGAGCACGACGGCGATCCCCAGCGCGCCACCACGACCGAGCACGAGCGCTCCCGCGATCAGCACCATCGGCGCGCACAGGATGGCCCCGATCAGCGTCGGATCGACCGGCAACGGCGCGTTGTCCAGCCCGTCGAACGGGATCGGCGCGAACGTGATCAGGATCGGCAACGCGACCAGCAGCCCGATCCAGCCCCAGCGCCGCGCCCGCGCCGACGCGAACACGATGACCGCACCGACCATGGTGATGCAGATCGACAGGAACAACGCCACGTGCGACGGCGTGTTCAGCACCGCGTCGAACCCGTAGATCGAGTGCCACCACAGGTCGAGCAGGCCGTAGAGCAGGAAACAGGCCGCGCCGACCCCGGAAACCAGGTAGCCGACCGGCGCGGTGAACACCCCGCCGAACACCCGCACCGGCGCGCCACCGGCGAAGCGTGGCCAGCTCCGGCCCGCGCGCTGCGCCGAGGTCGCCATCAGCACCATGACCAGGCTCGCGATGCCCGACAGTGCGCTGCCCGAGTAGAGCGCGAGGTGCGAGAGGGTGAAGAAGGTGTCCGGCCCGACCTCGACGTGCCACTGGATGTCCCAGCTCAGGCCGATCGTGGTGATCGCGGTGCCCAGCAACACCACCCACGCGCCGACGACGGCGGAGGTATGGCCGGTGGCGCTCGCGTCGGTATCCGCTACGTCCATTCTGGACAGTCCCCCTCCGTCCGGTGACGAGTTCACCGGCGAGCCTAAGGAGGTGATCATGCTGGGCGCGTCACCGTGGACGGGGATTCCGGCTCCGACACCAGGGTTACCCGCCGTCCCCCGCGCGGGGGATCACCGGTGACCTCCGGAGGGACGACGCGCGCGGCCTCTACTTCCTAGCATCGACGACGATGAAAGTCTTCCCGCGCATCGGCCGCCGATCCGCGCTGCTCGCCGTGTTCGCGCTGCTGCTGTCGTTCGCCGCGATCGGCCCGGCCGCGGCCGACACGCCGTCCGCCGGCGGCGATGTGCAGATCGCGCAGACCCTCGGCACCCGCGACCTCACCCTGATCCTGCGCCGCGTCACCGCGGTCCCCGGCCCGCTGCACGTAGACGTCATCACCCACACCGGCACCCGGCCCGGCCCGCTCACCCTCGCCGTCATCCCCGCCGACGCCGGCACCCCGACCGCCCACGCCACCGTCACCCTCCCGGCGACACCGGGCAGCTACGGCACCACGTTGCCGCTAGACCGCGCGGGGGAGTGGGAACTCGATCTCGGCGACGGCCAGCGCACCGCGCGCATCCCGTTCGTGGTCACCGCCCAGGCCACCTCGCCGCCGGACTATGCCGTCTACGGCGGTTTTCTGGCTGCCGGCGTCCTGCTGATCGTGTCGGTCCTCGTCGCGGTCCGCGCCCGCTACGGCCGCTGGGCACTACTGCCGATGGGCGGAGTGGTGGCCGGCCTGTCGGTCGCGATCACCGGCGCGATCCTCTCCGCGTCGCTGCCGCTCCCGCCCCAACCCGGCATCCAACTCGACCCGACCTCGTCGAACGCCACCAACCCCTACGCCATCACCCAGCCGCTGATCTCGGACTATTCGCGCCCGCCCGTTCAGTTGTCGATCCCCGGCCCGGCCCCCACCGCAGGCCAGCCAACCGACCTCACGTTCGACTTCAGCGACGGCGCGACCGGCCTTCCGGTCGACGACCTCGTCGTGCACGAAGGCGCCCTGATCCACCTGCTGATCGTCGGACCGTCCGGTCAGCTGTGGCATCTGCACCCGATCCGCGTGGCCCCCGGCAAGTTCCAGGTGCACGTCACCCTGCCGCGGACCGGCCACTACGCGATCTCCGCCGAACTCGAACGCCGAGGCGGCGGCGTCCAACTCGTCCGCTCGCCCAGCGGCATCGACGTCACCGCAGGCCACACCGCTCCCAGCCCCGCCCCGCCAACCCAACTCACCTCCGGCAAGGCCGCGGGCGAAACCATCTCCGGCACACCGGTTTCGCTCACCGCCACCATCGCCCCGGCCGGTTCCGCGACCACCATCGTCGCTACCTTCGGCAACACCGCCGATCTCCAGCCCTGGCTGGGCATGCTCGGTCACCTGATCGTCGCGGGCCCCATTCCCGATCAGGCCACCGACATCGGCGCGGCCGTACAGACCGCGCCGGTCTGGGCACACGCGCACTCGCTCGGCGATCTGGCCCCCGCAGGCGACATGGCCGGGATGCCCGGCATGAGCATGGGTTCCTCCGCGATGAGCGGAATGGGCGGCCTGATGCCGGTCAACGGCGACAGCGCGGTCGACGAAACCGTCGCCGCCTACGGCCCCGACATCTCCTTCACCTTCACCTTCCCCCAACCCGGCCGATACCGGATCTGGTTGCAGGCGGAACGAAACTTCACCGTGCTGACCGTCCCCGCCGTGCTCGACAGCGGAGCCCGGCCATGACCAGGACCGGCACCAAACTGGCCGTACTCGCTGTCGCGGTCGTCGCCGTGCTCGGCATCGCGGGCTGGCTGCTCTGGCCCAGTCAGCCCGCCGCGGCCGCCCTGCACGGCGCCACCGCGACCTACACCGTCGACGCGACGATCGACCCGCCGCGCCTGGGCAACGCCACCATCACCATCGACCTGACCACCCGCGACAACGCCGCGCCACCGGCGAACATCAGCGTCGAAGCGGTCATGCCGCTGATGGGCTTCGCCACCCCGGCCCTCCCCGGGACCGGCAGCGGTCACTACGCGATCGCCAACGTGCCGCTGATGATGACCGGCCCCTGGGAACTGCACGTGTCGATCGGGCCGGACGAGCTGACCCTCCCGTTCACCGTTTCCGGTTGACCGGCTCGTCCTCCGCGCTGGCCAGGTCGTACTGGTACGCGTAGCGCACCGCGTGCACCCGGTCGCGTAACCCGAGCTTGGCCAGAATCCGGGAGACGTGCGTCTTCACGGTCTCGTCGCCGACAAACAACTTCGCGCCGATCTCCGCGTTGGTGTATCCGGCCGCGACCAGCAAGAACACCTCGTGCTCCCGCGCGGTCAGCCGCTCGATCCCCGGTGCCTTCGACCGCTGCGGCTCGGTCGGCGCGATCGCGGCGGCGAACCGGGAAGCCAGCCTGCGCGTCACCGACGGATCGACGTATGCATCCCCGCGCGCCGCGACCCGCACCGCCGCGATCAACTCCTCCGGCGGCAGGCTCTTGAGCAGGAACCCGCTCGCCCCGGCGGCCAGCGCGCGATGCACGTACTCGTCGGTGTCGAACGTGGTCAACAGCAGAATCCGGGTGCGCGACGGATCGGCGGCCAGGATCTCCTCGGTCGCCGCCAGCCCGTCCAGCCTCGGCATGCGCACATCGAGAATGGCCAGATCCGGCCGCAACCGGATGGTCTCGGCGACCGCCGCGCGGCCATCCGCGACCTCGGCGACACACTCGAAATCGGCCTGCGTGTCCAGCACCGCACGTAAGCCCGATCGGAACATCGCGTGATCATCGGCGAGCAGAAACCGCAGCGTCACGACGCCCCCTCGATCGGTACGGTCACCATCGTCTCCCAGCACCGATTGTCCTCGCTGGGCCCGTGACGGACGGTGCCCGCGAACATCGCCACCCTGGTCCGGATACCGGCCAGCCCGCGTCCCGTACCGCTCACCTCGGCGCCCGCGCCGATGCCGTTGCGCGCGGCCAGGGCGATCGACGAGTCCAGGTAGGTGATCTCCACCTCCACCAGCGTCCCGTCGCCATGCCGCAGCGCATTGGTCAACATCTCCTGCGTGATCCGGTACAGCGCGATGTCCAGCGAACCAGGCACCGCGCGCGGCACGCCGAGCACGGTCAACTTCGTCGCCAGACCGGACCTGCGCACGTTCTGCAGCAGCTCCTCCAGGTTGTCCAGCCCCGGCTGGCTGGCGGTGTCCGCCGCGCCGTGCAGCAGATCGAGCATGGTGCGCAGATCGACCATGGCCGAGCGGCTCGCCGCTTCCACCGCGGCCAGCGAATCCGTCACCCCGCTGCCGGTCTGCGCGCCATTCAGCTTCATCCGCGCCGCACCCGCATGCACCCCGATCGCGCTGACATGGTGCGAGATCACGTCGTGCAGATCGCGCGCGATCGCGGTCCGCTCGCGGGCCACGGCCTTGTCGACCTCGGCGGCGGCATGGCGCGCCTGCACCTCGCGCCGGTGCCGCATCTCGTCGATGTAGGCGCGTCGCGCGGTCGTGTAGCGGCCCACCAACCAGGGCAAGATCGCACTGCTGCCGACCTGCAAACACACCCCGAGCCAGCTCTGGTGAACGATCCACATCCGGCTCAACACCACCCCACCGGCCAACGCGACCAGCGAAGCGGGCGCCGACCAGCCGCGCAGCCAGGCCCCCGCGCGATAGCCCGCGATGAGCCTGCCCGCGTAGTTCCCGCCGAGCAGCAGGAACCCGCTCAGCCCGTGCGCCAGCGCCACCCAGCCGGAGAACCGCGCGGGCAGCGCGAGCGCCGAGTCCACCAGGATGATGACGATCAGCCGCAGCACGCCGAGGTGGGTGTGCAGCAGGCCCGGCCCGAGAAACGCGAAGTCGACCGCGTCACAGATCAGGCAGACCGCCGCGATCCCCACCGACTGCCCGACCAGGGAACGACGGACCCCGCGCATGGTCCCCTTGTCCGCTTCGTCCACCACTCGATTATCCGGTTCTCGCAGTTCGACGAGTCCCCCGCGCGGGGGAGGACCGAGGTCCTGTTTCATCTGTCCCTCCGAGCGAGCGGCGTCCGGGTGCGTGAGATGCAAGGCGAAGGAGGGAGCCATGGCGGAGTCATGGTGACTGACGACAACGCGGCAGATCGCGTGCCTGGGCGTCGCGCAGCCGGTACGCGGATAGATGAAACAGGACCTAGGCTCGCGGGTATGGACACTGCGCAGAGGGAGAAGATCAAGGCCGGCCACGGTTTCTTCGCCGCGCTGGACCAGAGCGGCGGCAGCACCCCCAAAGCCCTCGCCGAGTACGGCGTCGGCGAGGACCGCTACCGCACCGACGCCGAGATGTTCGACCTGGTGCACGCCATGCGCACCAGGGTGGTGACCAGCCCGGCGTTCGACGGAGCCCGGGTGCTCGCCGCGATCCTGTTCGAGCAGACGATGGATCGCGACGTCAACGGCATGCCGACCGCCCAGTACCTGTGGGCCGACCGCAACGTGGTGCCGTTCCTCAAGGTCGACAAGGGACTGGCCGCCGAACAGAACGGCGTGCGCCTGATGAACCCGATCGACACCCTCGACGACCTGCTCGCCCGTGCCAACCAGCACCGCATCTTCGGTACCAAGATGCGCTCGGTGATCAACAGTGCCAACCAGACCGGTATCGCCGCCATCGTCGACCAGCAGTTCGAGTACGCGGCGCGCATCATTGCCGCCGGTCTGGTGCCGATCCTCGAACCCGAGGTCACCATCACCAGTCCCGACAAGGCCGAGTCCGAGACCATGCTGCGCGACGCGATCGCCGCCCACCTCGGCACCCTGGACGCGAACGCCCTGATCATGCTGAAGATCAGCATCCCCACCGAACCCGGCCTCTACGGCGATCTCGCCGCCGACCCGCGCATCCTGCGGATCGTCGCGCTCTCCGGTGGCTACAGCCGCGACGAAGCCTGTGCCCGCCTGGCCCAGGATCCGACCCTGATCGCCAGCTTCTCCCGCGCGCTGCTCGAAGGTCTCACCGATGCCCAGTCCGATGTGGAGTTCAACGCGCAACTGGAGTCGTCGATCCAGCAGATCTACGAAGCGTCAGTGGAGAAAACCGCGCGCTGAGTGAGCACAAGCGACACCCGGTGGCTCGCGTAGAGCGAGGCGGCCAGCGTCGCGACGAGCAGAACGCCGAGCGCGAGAATCCCGCCGTCGATGGTGGGTTTGACCACCTCACCGGCCTGGGCGCGGGCCGAGCCGGTGAGGAACGGCACCACCACCAGCACCCCCAACCCGAGCAGCGACTCCACCGCGACCACCGCCGGGAAATGCCGCAGCGTCAGCGCGAACCCGCGACCGTGATCACCCTCGGCCCGCGCCCGCGCGATCCGCGGCGTCAGCACCAGCTGGTTGTACCCACCCGCCGACACCATCGTGATCACGATCAACAGCTTGACCAGCAAAAATCGCCCATATGTCGTGCTGAACAGCTGGCCGGCATTGCCGACGTGCCGCCATGCCAGCCAACTGCCCGACACGACCAGCACCCCCACCGCGACCAGCGCGACCGAGCTGAACCGCTGCCAGGTCCGTGCCCAGCACAACCCGGCGCGCTCACCGAACAACCTGCTCCGCGCCACCACCGCAAGGCTGCCCAGCCCGCCCAGCCAGGCACCGCCCGCGACGACATGCGCCTGCGTCAGCCAGGTGTCCAGCTGCGAATCCAGCGTCTGACCAGCCAGCTTGGCAGGCACCGACACCGCGAGCGACCCCAGCACGGTCAACCCCAGCGCCACCGCCGCGACCCCAGCAGGCCGCTCCCGGACAAACAAACTCGTCAACACCGCCGCGGCCAGCACGAACAACCCGTTCTGCACAACGACCAGCTCACCCGACGACACCCAACTGCCCTTGGCCGCAGGCAAGGTCAGAAATGACCAGATCCGGTCCGGCGCGAGCGCCCGCCCGAACGACACCCCCTGCTGCCCGCGCGCCACCCTCCCGGCCAGCTGAAAATAGGCCGCGACCAGCAACAACGGCCCACACCAGGCGAGGAACCGGGCATAACGCTGCCGCGCCACCCGACCATCCGAGGCGTCGACGTCGCTGCGCAGCACCGGCCGGATGACCAGCAGATACGTGAGCGATCCGCCGATCACGGCGAACAACGCGACGAAGTAGCCGACCTCGCTGAGCACCCGCCACGCGGGCGGGAGCGACGGGGCAGCCGCCAAATGAATCCTGATCACAAGTCGGTAAGGCTAGCCTTAGCTA
Organism: Pseudonocardiaceae bacterium; assembly: GCA_035248365.1. Lineage (GTDB taxonomy): Bacteria > Actinomycetota > Actinomycetes > Mycobacteriales > Pseudonocardiaceae > CAJCJE01. The sequence continues at coordinate 87,249 of DATFHN010000001.1, forward strand.
ACTTCAACCGCAACGCCCGCCCACCTGCGCGTCCCGAACCCGCCCGCGTTGGTCGAGATGTGGCGCGACGAAGCCCGCGTGGGAAGAAGCCATGGGCGGCACTCCCACCGGACTCGTCGTCGGCCTGATGATCCAGCGCCGACAGGCCGGAGAGATCCTCGTCGACTCGGCCCGGTGTTCCGTCGCGTACACCCAGCGGATGACGTCGATCAACTTCTCACGTACTCCGCACGACGGACATTGTTGATACAAAACAAGACCAGCGGCCGATGCGCGAGCGGATCTTCCCGGCAAGACTTTCCTCATGATCACCAAACGCCTCGCCGTCACCGTCCTCGCCGCCGCAATGCTGCCCCTCGCGGCCGCAACCCCAGTCCACGCCGCAAGCAGCCCACCAACCACCCGCATCTACTTGTCCAGCCGAGATCCCGCCGGCCTAGCCGCCTACGCCGCCGCCGTATCGCAACCAAACAACCCCAACTACCACCACTATCTGACCCCACCCCAATTCCAGCGCCGCTTCGGCCCCACCCCACCCCAAGTAGCCGCAGTCAAATCCTGGCTCACCACCGCCGGATTCCACATCACCACAACAACCCAACACTACATAGCAATAACCACCACCAAACCCATCGACGTCCCTGCCTCCCTAACCCCCGACATCCTCACCGTCACCACCCCACCAACCACGTCCCGGCCCGACCCAACCCCGATCAACGTAGGCACCTGTTCCGCCTACTACGGCCAAAAAACGGCAACGAGTTCCCCGCCCGCCTACGGCCAAACACCCAACTACGACGTGTGCGGCTACACCCCAGGCCAACTTCGCTCCGCCTACGGCGTCGCCGGTTCCGGCCTGACCGGACGCGGCGTCACCGTCGCCGTAGTCCTCGCGGCCGCATCGCCCACCATCACCCAAGACTCGAACACCTACTTCGCCCACCACGGACTGCCCACCTGGCGGCCGAACCAGTTCAGCCAGAACCTGCCCGCCGACATCGGCACGGCCTGCCCGAGCCAACCCAGCTACGGCGAGGAAAGCCTGGACGTCGAAGCCGTACACACCATGGCACCCGACGCGAACCTGGTCTACGTAGGCGCCGACTGCACCAACCTCGGCGACGATCTCCTCGACGCCGAAACCAGGGTCGTCGATCACCACCTGGCCGACATCGTCAGCAATTCCTGGCACCTGGCCGACATCGAGAACCAGATCCCGGACAGCCTGATCGCCGCCTACCAACAAATCTTCCAGCAAGGCGCGGTCGAGGGCATCGGCTTCTACTTCGCCTCCGGCGATCACGGCGACTGGACCCACTCGACTCCGAGCTACCCGGCATCGGTCGACTATCCGGCCAGCGACCCCTGGGTGACCGCGGTCGGCGGCACCACCCTCGCCATCGGCCAGCACGCCAACTACGAATGGGAAACATCCTGGGGCGACGACCTCGCACCGCTGTCCGCCGACGGCAAAACCTGGATCGACCCGCCCGGCACGTTCCAGTTCGGCGGTGGTGGCGGCCCGAGCGCGAAGTTCGCGCAACCGTTCTACCAACGCGGCATCGTGCCCGACGCGCTGAGCCACCCCAACGCAGCGGCGAAAGCGGCCCGCGTCCTACCCGACATCGCCGCCGACGCCGACCTGGCCACCGGCATGCTGATCGGCCGGACCGCCACACTGACCCCCGATGGTTCCGCCCAGTACGGCGAAGAACGCGCCTACGGCACCAGCGAGGCCACCCCGCTGATCGCAGGCATCCAAGCCGACGCCCAGCAAGCCGCGCACGGCATACCGATCGGCTTCGCCAACCCCGCGGTCTACGCCCGCTACAACACCGGCGCCTATCACGACATCACAGACCCCTCAAGCCCCATCGCCGTCGTCGACCAGGAACGCGACACGACAACCGGAGCCATCACAACCGGTCTGGGCACCTTAGCCCGCGACCCCGACCTGACCGCCGCCCCCGGCTACGACGACGCCACCGGAGTAGGCACCCCAACCCAGCGCTACCTCGATTCCTACGCGGCCCCCTGATCGATCACGAGCCGAACCGGCGCCCGGTCCGCGCCAGGCCACGCAAACGGCCGAGCCCCAGGCGTGACAGCACCCAGCACCGACGCATGCCGGGCCCCAGTACAGGAGGCGATCGTCCCAGGCAGTTGATGCGCGGTCAGAAACCCCAGCACCGCGAACGCGTAAGCCTCCTTGTCCGCGCTCGGCAACCCAACCGAGTCCGAAGTAGACAGCGAGACCCCCGGCAGTCGGCGGGCGATCCCCGCCATCAAGACCGGATTCCGCGTCCCACCCCCAGACGCGATCACCTCGGTAGCGCCACAGCGCAGTACCGCATCGGCAACCGTCCGCACCGTCAGCTCGGTAACCGTGGCAATCACATCCTCGGCAGCAAGCTCACCAAGTCCGGCGAGTATCCCCTCAAGATAAGCGAGGTGAAACAGCTCCTTCCCAGTAGTTTTCGGCGCAGGCCGCGCGTAATACGGCTCAGCAAGCAACCGATCCAGCAACGCGGGCACCACAATCCCGCGCGCCGCGAGCGCACCATCCACGTCATACTCCCGACCGGTGTACTCACGGGTGGCCGCATCGATGAGCGCATTCGCCGGACCAGTATCGAACGCAATCGGATCGCGCCCCGCCGCGACAACGGTCAGATTCGCAATCCCACCGAGGTTGAGCGCAACCGCCGCCCCAGCCCGACCACCCAGCAACAACACATCGACAACACTCACCAACGGCGCCCCCTGCCCACCGGCAGCGACGTCGCGCGGCCGAAAGTCGGCAACCACCGGCAACCCCGTCCGCTCCGCGATCCACGCAGGCTGCCCGATCTGCAACGTACCGCGCACGCGGTCGCCTTCCACCCAATGAAAGACCGTCTGCCCATGTGAAGCCACCAGATCAGCCCGCCCCGCACACAGCTCACCGTTCGCCCGCTCAGCAGCGTCCGCAAACGCCTGACCAATCCCCGTATCAAGCTCACAAACCGCTTGCAACGTCGTAGCGGCAGGCGGCAACGCGGCGCCAAGTGCAACCCGCACCGATTCCGGCATCGGCAACCGCAACGAGCCGAGCGGCCGGAGCACAAGCAGATCCCCATCCAGCGTCAGATCGGCGGCCGCCGCATCGATCGCGTCATAGGAGGTCCCCGACATCAATCCGATCACCCGCACGGTTCAGTCCTCCGGCAGCGGGTCGCGTTCGGTACGACGCAGCATCGCCAGGCACACCAGCGACACCACCCCGCCGATGATCGGGTAGTACGCCGCCGCGAGCGGGTCGCCGGTGAGCACCTTCAACCCACCGACGATCAACGCGGCAGTGCCACCGAACGCCGCCGCCGACAACGCATAACCCAAACCGAGCCCGGTGACCCGAACCCGCGCCGGGAACAACTCGGCCAGCATCGCGGGCCCGGGCCCGGCCATCATGCCCACCGCGGCACCCGCGACGGCCGCGCAGGCGAACATCAGGCCCGAGCTGCCGCCCTTGATCGCCAAGAACAGCGGATAGGACAACACCAGGATCAACCCGGCCCCAGCCAGCATCACCGTCCGCCGCCCCAACCGATCCGACAGCGCGCCGAACAGCGGGATCGTCGCGGTGAACACGGCGTTCGCCGTGAAGCTCAGCCACTGCGCGAGCCCAGCGGCCAGGTGCAGCGTGGCCGCCGCATAAGAAGGGAGCACGACCAGGAACACATTGCCCGCGGTCGTCCAGGCAAGGAGTGCGCCGATCACGAAGAACACCAGCACCCAGGTCGGCACCGCGAACCGCAGCGGCTGGCCGGTGTACGGGCGCGGCGCCTGTTCGCGCAGCCGCAGGAACACCGGCGTCTCATCGACCTTGCTGCGCAGATAGACCGCGATCACGCCGAGCACGATCGCGGTCAGGAACGGCAGCCGCCATCCCCACGAAGACAAGGCGTCCGCACTCAGCACGCCAGTCAGCAACGTCGCATAACCCGAACCCGCCAGCAGCCCAAGCCCGACCGTGAACGACTGCCAACTGCCGTAAAGCCCGCGCCGACCCGGTGGCGCGAACTCGGCCATCAGCGACACCGCGCCACCGAACTCGCCGCCCGCGGACAGGCCCTGCACGATGCGCAGCAACACCAGCAGCACGGGCGCGATCGCCCCGGCCGCGGCGTAGCCGGGCAGC
>DATFHN010000002.1:0-7867 GCA_035248365.1 Pseudonocardiaceae bacterium
CACCCGAGGCAGCCCAGCCCGCGGCGAGCGAGCTGCCTGGCGCGGCTCGCCCGGCCATCGGTCAGGCGCCCGCCCAGCCGGCCAACGGCCAGCAGGCCCCGGCCAACGGCCAAGCCACCCGCCGCCGCACCCCGCCGCCGCCCCCGCCGGCTCCGGCTGATGCTGAGGCGAAGGTCCCGGCGGCGTTGCGCGGCAAGGGACTCGGCGCGGCCGGTGGCCCGCAGCGCCTGAGCTACAGCGGCCCGGCGGAAAGCGGCGGCGTGCAGAAGCAGAACGAGCAGGCCGACGAGGACGGCGGCGCCGGTGGCACCCGGCGTGAGCGCAGGGAGCAGGCCAGGGCGAAGGCCAAGTCCGGCCGCAAGGGCTCCCGCCGCTGACCGCGCGCCCCGCTGACCGGCTGGCACTGACCGGCCAGATGTTCGCGATGCACCCTGTTCAGATCATTCTGAGCAGGGTGCATCGCCATTCCTGCCCGGAAAACTCGAACCTCCCCACCATCGCGCGGGCCCGTTCATCGACGTCGAACGTGGCGCACACCTCCAGCACGCCGGGCAGTGGCGCGCTCGGCCGGACCGAGCGGAGGCGGCGCGGGCCGGGGTGTTCGTCGCGCATCAGCGCGCGGAAATCGGCGATCGGCAGCCAGTTCTCCAGGTGAGTTTGCGGCCTGCGCCGGTCCAGCACCTCCAGGACCAGCCGCATGAGCCGGGTGATCTCGGCCTGGGTCGGCGCGCCCGGCAGCGGATGCGGCGTCTCGACGGCCGGCGATGGGAGCACGCGAATCTGGCCGCGGAACCCGTTGCGTCGATGCTCGACGAGCGAGCGGACCATCACGGTGTGCCGGGCGCGCGGCGCGGGGCCGGGGAAATCCGGGATCCCGTCGAAATCAGGGATCCAGAGAGCGGCGTTCGCTGACATGAGTTCGTCCTTGCGTAGTTGGCGAATCTGACGAACTACAGAGGGACCGACCAGCAGGATCCGGACATTGACTACCCGATCCGGCGACAAGCGCGGCGTGTCGGATACGAAGATCACTTTTCGGCTGCGTTACCCGATACGCGGAAGCAGGCGGAAAACGCGAGCCCGTATCGTCGGCGTGTGCTGAAGGGCCTGATCGTCGACTACGGGGGAGTGCTGACCGATCTCGGTCCGAACGGCGATCAGCGGCCGAACGTGATCGAAGCGCTGTTCGTCGCGCGCAGGCATCAGGTGAAGACCGCGTTGCTGTCCAATGCCGACCAGCTCGCGCCGAGCCTGGCACCGCTGCGCAAGGTCTTCGACGCGATCGTGTTGTCCGGCGAGGAAGGCTTCGGCAAGCCCGATCCGCGCAGCTACCAGCTGGCCGCGCAACGCATCGGGCTGGCGCCGAGCGAATGCGTGTTCGTCGACGACCTGGCGATCAACGTTCGCGGTGCGGCCGAGGTCGGCATGGCCGGTGTGCATCACACCGATGTGGAGAGCACGCTGGCCGAGCTGGCGATCTTGTTCGGATTCCCGTTCGACGAGCCGGTGTAGCGGGCACGCACTAGCGGGACGAACCTTGTTCGTCGATGCGGCGGCGCAGCAGCTCGAAGCAGACGACCGCCGCGGCGCTGGCCACGTTCAACGACTCGACGTCGCCCGCCATCGGGATGGCCAGCCACTCGTCGACGAGGGCCCTGACCCCGTCGCTGACCCCGGCGGTCTCGCCGCCGAGCACGAACGCGGCCCGGCCGGGGATCGTGGCCGTGAACACCGATCGGCGAGCGTTCCCGGCCAGGCCGAACAACCGGTACCCGGAATCGTGCAATGTCTGCGCGGCCTCGGTCGCGGTCGGCACCCGCAGCACCGGGGCGCGGAACGCGACTCCGGCCGAGGCCTTGATGACCAGGGGATCGATGCCCGCGACCCCGCGCCGCGGCAGCACGATGCCGCCGATTCCAGCTGCGGTCGCGGTGCGCAGGATCATGCCGACGTTCGCGGGCGTGGTGATGCCGTCGAGGATCAGCACGGTCCGGGGGGCGCGCTCGCGCAGTGCGTCGGTGAGCAGGCGCATCCTGGGCGCGACCACGTCGGCGAGCACGCCTTGGTCCTGTTTGCCGTTGCCGGCGAGCACCTTCACCCGGTGTGCGCTGGCCCGCTGGACGACGACGCCGCGTTCGCGGGCGGCGCGCAGGATCTCGTTCGCGGCGGGGCCGCGGGCGGTGTCGGCGAGGATCACCTTGTCGACCTCGAGGTCGGCGTCGTCCAGCACTTCGAGCACTGGCTTGCGGCCGTAGACGGTGACGAAGCGGTCCTTGGGTGAGGCATCGGGCACAGCGAGCAGCATCGCACGCGCGGCGGAGTGTGCCAGTATCGGCGGTATGGCCAACCGCCTCTCGGCCCTCGACGCGTCCCTGCTCTACCTGGAGGATGCGACCACGCCGATGCACGTCGGCGGCGTCGCGGTGTTCCGCAGGCCTCGCTCCGGGTTCGACTACGAGCGGCTGGTCGAGCTGATCGAACGACGGCTGGCACTGGTGCCGCGCTACCGGCAGAAGGTGGCGACCGTACCCGGCCACCTCGCGCGTCCGGTGTGGACGGACGATGTGCACTTCGACATCACGCACCACGTCCGGCTCTCCGCCTTACCCAGGCCGGGTACTCAGGAACAGCTCAACGAATTGGTCGCCAGGCTGATGTCGCGCCCGCTCGACCACAACCGGCCATTATGGGAGCTGTACCTCGTCGAAGGCTTGGCCCGCAACCGCTTCGCGCTGGTCACCAAGACGCATCACGCGATGATCGACGGGATCGGCGCGATCGAGATCGGCCAGGTCATTCTGGATGTTTCCGCGAACCCGGCCGATGATCCCGAACGGCTGTGGATGCCCGAACCCGAGCCGAGCCAGGTTCGGCTGGTCGCCGACGCGGTGTCCGAGGTGGTGCGACAGCCCGGCGAGCTGCTGGAGAACGTGCGTTCGGCGGTGGAGGACGTTGCCTCGCTGGCGCGCAGGGCGTTCGGGGTGGTGTCGGGGGTGACCGACCTGCTGACCACCGCGGTCCGGCCCGCGCGCAGTGGGCCGTTGAACGTGCGGGTGTCGCGGGCGCGGCGGTTCGCGGTGGCCAAGGCACAGCTCGCCGACCTGAAGAAGGTGCGCACCACGCACGGCGGGACCGTGAACGACGTGGTGCTGGCGATCGTCGCGGGCGCCTTACGCAGCTGGCTGCTCTCCCGGGGCGAGGTGGTCACCTCGCACACGACGATCCGGGCGATGGCGCCATTGTCCGTTCGTGACGAAGACGCCACGAACAAGGTCAGTGCGCATCTGGTCGAGCTGCCGGTCGGGGAGCCGAATCCGGTGGTCCGGTTGCACCAGGTCAGCCATGCCATGCGCGGGCACGCCGAGTCGGGGCAGTCGGTGGCCGCCGACGCGCTGGTGCGGCTCGGCGGGTTCGCGCCGCCGACGTTGCACGCGCTGGGAGCCCGCGCGGCGAGTTCGTTCTCGCAGCGCATCTTCAACATCCTGGTCACCAACGTGCCCGGCCCCCAGGTTTCGCTGTACGCGGCAGGGGCCAAAATGCTGGAGATCTTCCCGGTGGTGCCGCTGGCCCGCAACCAGGCGGTGTCCATCGGGGTCACGTCCTACGATGGTGGCGTCTACTTCGGACTCAACGCGGACCGGGATGCCATGCCGGACGTGGACAACCTCGGCCGGATGGTCGAGGAAGCGGTCGACGAACTACTGGCCACGGTGGCACCGTGACCGCGCGCACGGTGAGAGGACTGGTTCGGTGAGGGTGTACATCCCGGCCACGGTGGCGATGTTGAACACGCTGGTCAAGACCGGTGAACTGGCCGCGGTGAACTCGACCGCGTTCGCGTTGACGCCCGCGCTGCGCGAGTCCTATTCCACCGGTGACGCCGAGGAGCTGGAGTACGCGGCCATGCTGGACGCGGCCCGCGCGTCGTTGCGGCTGCTGGCCGGCGAACTCGACGCCGACCCGCAGGCCCGGCCGCGCCGTGCGGTGATCGCCGCCGACCTGGACGACGTCACGCTGCGTCCCGATCTCGACTACGCCGTGGTGCGACTGTCCGGGCCGGTGAGCATGAAGAAGATCGCCGCGGTGCACGTGGACAACGAGGCGGCCGAGGACGCGGTGCGCCGCGCGGCCGAGGTGATCGACGCCGCCGACATGGGCGACTCCGACGCCGAGTTCACGCTCGGCGACGCCGAGGATCACGAGCTGGCCTGGTACGCACCCCAGGAGTTGTCGTTCCTGATCGAACTGATGTAGCCGGCCTTCCGTGTCAGGATGGACGGCAGGCGGCCACAAGCCGCTGAGAGCGACCGCCGCTCCGCCGACGACACCAGGAGGCAACAGCGATCATGGACGCCATCACGTCCACTCCCGTCCCCGCCAACGAGCCCGTGCACGGTTACGCGCCCGCCACCCGCGAACGCGAAACGTTGCAGCGCAGGATCGCCGAACTGGCCGGTGAACAGCACGAGCTGAGCATGACCATCGGCGGCATCAAACGGATGGCGGGCGGTGACTCGTTCACCGTGGTCGCACCGCACGATCACGCACACGTGCTCGGGGTGTCCGCGCAGGCCACCGACTCGGACGTCGCCGACGCGGTGCAGGCCGCGAAACTGGCCGCCCCGGCCTGGCGGGAGCTGCCCTTCGACGAGCGCGCCGCCGTGCTGCTGCGAGCCGCCGATCTGCTCTCCGGGCCGTGGCGCGACACGTTGAACGCGGCGACGATCCTGGGCCAGTCCAAGTCGGCGCAGCAGGCCGAGATCGACGCGGCCTGCGAGCTGATCGACTTCTGGCGGTTCAACGTCGGCTACGCCCGGAAGATCATCGCCGACCAGCCCAAGTCGGCGCCGGGTGAGTGGAACCGGATGGAGTACCGGCCGCTGGACGGGTTCGTCACCGCGATCACCCCGTTCAACTTCACCGCCATCGCGGGCAACCTGCCGACCGCGCCCGCGCTGATGGGCAACACCGTGGTGTGGAAGCCGACCCCGTCGCAGCAGTTGGCCGCGCACTACACGATGCGCCTGCTGGAAGCGGCCGGCCTGCCACCCGGCGTGATCAACCTGGTGACCGGCGACGGTGCCGCGGTCAGCTCGGTCGCGCTGTCCGACCAGGACTTCGCCGGCCTGCACTTCACCGGGTCGACCAAGACGTTCAAGCTGCTCTGGCGCACCATCGCCAACAACCTGGACCACTACCGCAGCTACCCGCGCATCGTCGGCGAGACCGGCGGCAAGGACTTCGTGCTGGCCCACCCCTCCGCCGACCCGGCCTCGCTGGCCGTCGCGCTGGTGCGCGGCGCGTTCGAATACCAGGGGCAGAAGTGCTCGGCAGCCTCCCGGGCCTATCTGCCGAGGTCGCTGTGGGAGGGCGGGCTGCGCGATCAGCTGGTCGCGCTGACCGAGCAGATCGGCTACGGCGACGTGGCCGACTTCAGCCACTTCGGCGGCGCCGTGATCGACATGCGCGCGTTCACCAAGCACAGCGAGCTGTTCGAGCGGGTACGCAACGAGAAGCTGGTCGACATCCTGACCGGCGGCGTCGCCGACGACAAGGTCGGCTACTTCGTCTCGCCGACCATCCTGGTCGGCGACGACCCGCACCACGACATCTTCACCACCGAGTACTTCGGCCCGATCCTGTCGGTCCACGTCTACCCGGACGAGGACTACGCCAAGGTGCTCGACCTGGTCGACACGTCGACCCCGTACGCGCTGACCGGTTCGATCTTCGCCACCGAGCGGGCCGCGATCGACGAGGCGTCCAAGGCGCTGCGCTTCGCGGCGGGCAACTTCTACATCAACGACAAGCCGACCGGCGCGATCGTCTCCCGCCAGCCCTTCGGCGGCTCGCGGGCCTCCGGCACCAACGACAAGGCGGGCTCGGCGCTGAACCTGCTTCGCTGGGCCAGCCCGAGGACGATCAAGGAAACGTTCATCCCGGCCACCGACCCGAACTACCCGCACATGGGCTGAGCCGCCCCGATGGCCCGGCGCGTCCACATCGGCTGCGCCGGGCGGATGTGACCTGTGCCCGTCGCGGCGTGGGGCCGTGAGTTTCGTCGGAGGGCCGGACTACTGTTGGGACCTCCGCTCGTGAACGCCCCGGGAGGTTGCGGTCGGTGTCTGACGACTCCTTCGTCCATCTGCATGTGCACTCCGAGTACTCGATGCTCGACGGTGCGGCCAAGATGGCCCCGCTGTTCGCCGAGGCTCAACGGCTCGGCATGCCCGCGGTCGGGCTGACCGACCACGGCAACATGTACGGGGCCGACGAGTTCTATCGTCAGGCGGAGAAGACCGGCATCAAGCCGATCATCGGCATCGAGGCCTACATCGCGCCGACCTCGCGCTTCCACAAGAAGCCGGTGTTCTGGGGGCAGTCGAGCCAGCGCTCGTCCGACGAGACCGGCGAGGGCGGTGACGTCTCCGGCGCCGGTGCCTACACGCACATGACCATGCTCGCGCGGAACACCACCGGTCTGCGCAACCTGTTCAAACTGTCCTCGCTGGCCAGCATCGAAGGCTATTACCGCAAGGGCCGGATGGACCGCGAGCTGATCTCGGAGAACGCCGAGGGCATCATCGCGACGACCGGCTGCCCCTCCGGCGAGGTGCAGACCCGGCTGCGGCTGGGCCAGCCCGCCGAGGCGTTGCAGGCCGCGAGCGACTATCGGGACATTTTCGGCAGGGAGAACTTCTTCCTCGAACTGATGGACCACGGCCTGCCGATCGAACGCTCGGTTCGCGAGGGGCTGCTGGAGATCTCGCGGAAGCTCGAACTCCCGCCGCTGGCCACCAACGACAGCCACTACGTCACCAAGGACCAGGCCGAGGCGCACTCGGCGCTGCTGTGCGTCCAGTCGGGCAAGACGCTCAACGACCCGAACCGGTTCAAGTTCGACGGCGACGGCTACTACCTGAAGTCGGCCGATGAGATGCGCGCCTACTGGGACAAGGAGGTCCCGGGCGCGGCAGGCAACACACTGCTGGTCGCGGAGCGCGTCGAGCCGTACACCGAGGTGTACACGATGGTCGACCGGATGCCGATCTTCCCGGTGCCGGAGGGAGAGACCCAGCAGAGCTGGCTGACCAAGGAGGTCACCGCCGGGCTGGAGCGCCGCTTCCCGAACGGGGTCGCCCCGAACTACATCGAGCGCGCCGAGTACGAGCTGGGCGTGATCGTGGGGAAGGGCTTCCCGGCCTACTTCCTCGTGGTCGCCGACCTGGTGCGGCACGCCCACGAGGTCGGCATCCGGGTCGGTCCCGGCCGTGGCTCGGCGGCCGGGTCGCTGGTCGCCTACGCGCTGGGCATCACCAACGTCGACCCGATCGAGCACGGTCTGCTGTTCGAGCGGTTCCTGAACCCGGAACGCCCTTCCGCCCCCGACGTCGACATGGACTTCGACGACCGCAGGCGCGGCGAGATGATCACCTACGCGACCAACAAGTACGGCGCGGACAAGGTGGCCCAGGTCATCACGTTCGGCACGATCAAGACCAAGGCCGCGCTCAAGGACGCCGCCCGAGTCCTGCACGGCCAGCCCGGGTTCAGCATCGCGGACCGGATCTCCAAGGCGCTGCCGCCGCCGATCATGGCCAAGGACATCCCGCTTTCCGGCATCGTCGACCCGAAGCACGAGCGGTACGCGGAAGCGGCCGAGGTGCGCGGGCTGATCGAGACCGACCCGGAAGTCTCCAAGATCTTCGACACCGCGCGGGGCCTTGAGGGCCTGATCCGCAACGCGGGCGTGCACGCCTGCGCGGTGATCATGTCCTCGCAGCCGCTGATGGACTGCATCCCGTTGTGGCAGCGCGACGACGGCGCGATCATCACCGGCTGGGACTACCCGTCCTGCGAGGCCATC
>DATFHN010000003.1:0-164102 GCA_035248365.1 Pseudonocardiaceae bacterium
GGTGTTGCTCTCCCCGCACGAACAGGAGAAGCTGCTGCTGCACGTGGCCGCGCAACTCGCCGAGCAGCGCAGGGCACGCGGCCTGAAGCTGAACTATCCCGAGGCGGTCGCCATCATCTCCTCGTGGATCCTGGAAGGCGCCCGCGACGGGCGCGGCGTCGCCGAGCTGATGTCGGCCGGGCAGCAGGTGCTCACCCGGGACGACGTCATGGAAGGCGTGCCCGAGATGATCACCTCCGTGCAGGTCGAGGCGACCTTCGCGGACGGCACCAAGCTGGTCACCGTGCATCGGCCGATCCAGTGATCCCCGGCGAGATCGTGGCCGGTGACAGTCCACTGTGGATCGCGCCGGCGGTCGAACGGGTCGAGGTGACGGTGGTGAACACCGGCGACCGGCCGATCCAGGTCGGCTCGCACTACCATTTCGCGGCCGCGAATCCGGCCCTCGACTTCGACCGCGCCGCCGCCTGGGGCCACCGGCTGGCAGTGCCGGCCGGCACCTCGGTGCGCTTCGAACCGGGCGTGGACCGGGTCGTCGCGCTGATCCCGTTGCGCGGCAGGCGAATCGTGCCAGGGCTGCGGCCGGAACACGCGGGCGAACTGGACGGACGGCGATGACCGAGATCGACCGGGCGCACTACGCGCGCCTCTACGGCCCCACCACCGGTGACCGCGTCCGCCTGGCCGACACCGATCTGTTCATCGAGGTCACGCAGGACCGCACGCGCGGCCCGCAGCAGGCCGACGAGGTGGTGTTCGGCGGCGGCAAGGTGATCCGCGAGTCCCAGGGCCAGGCCACCACCAGCCGCGCGGATGGCGCGCCCGACCTGGTCATCACCGGCGCGCTCATCCTCGATCACTGGGGTGTGGTCAAGGCCGACGTCGGCGTGCGCGACGGACGCATCGCCGGTATCGGCAAGGCCGGCAACCCGGACATCATGGACGGCGTCGACCCGAACCTGGTGATCGGGCCCGGCACCGAGATCCTCGCAGGCAACGGCCAGATCCTCACCGCGGGCGCGATCGACGCGCACGTGCACTTCATCTGCCCGCAACTGGCCACCGAGGCGCTCGCCGCGGGCATCACCACCCTGGTCGGCGGCGGCACCGGCCCGGCCGAGGGCAGCAAGGCCACCACCGTCACGCCCGGCGCCTGGTACCTGGCCAGGATGCTGGAATCGATGGACGCGTTCCCGGTCAACGTCGGCCTGCTGGCCAAGGGCAACACGGTCGGCCAGGCGGCGCTGCGCGAGCAGGTGCTGGCCGGCGCCAGCGGGTTCAAGCTGCACGAGGACTGGGGCACCACGCCCGCCGCGATCGACGCCTGCCTGCGCGCGGCCGACGAGTACGGCGTGCAGGTCGCCATCCACACCGACACCCTCAACGAAGCCGGCTACGTGCAGGACACGCTGGCCGCGATCGCCGGCCGGACCATCCACACCTACCACACCGAGGGCGCGGGCGGCGGGCACGCGCCGGACATCATCACCGTCGCAGGCCACCCCAACGTGCTGCCCTCGTCGACGAACCCGACCCGCCCGCACACGATCAACACCGTCGAGGAACACCTCGACATGCTGATGGTCTGCCACCACCTGAACCCGGCCGTGCCGGAGGATCTCGCGTTCGCGGAAAGCCGCATCCGGCCCGCGACGATCGCCGCCGAGGACATCCTGCACGACCTGGGCGCGCTGTCGATCATCTCCTCGGACTCGCAGGCCATGGGCCGGATCGGTGAGGTGATCATGCGAACCTGGCAGACCGCGCACGTGATGAAACGCCGTCGCGGCTTCCTGCCCGGCGACCACGGCGCGGACAACCTGCGCGCGCGCCGCTACGTCGCCAAGTACACGATCTGCCCCGCCATCGCGCACGGCCTGGACGCCGAGGTCGGCTCCATTGAAACCGGCAAGCTCGCCGACCTGGTGCTGTGGGATCCGGCCTTCTTCGGCGTGCGGCCCAGCGTCGTGGTCAAGGGCGGCCTGATCGCCTACGCGGCGATGGGCGACGCCAACGCGTCCATCCCCACTCCGCAGCCGGTGCTGCCCAGGCCGATGTTCGGTGCCTACGGCGGCGCCACGCCGGCCACCTCCGTGCATTTCGTCGCGCCCGCCGCGATCGAGGACGGACTGGCCGATCGACTGGCGGTCAACCGCAGGCTGGTCCCGGTCGGCAACACCCGCGCCCTCACCAAGGCCGATCTGCCCCAGAACGACGCACTGCCCCGGATCGAGGTGGACCCGAACACCTTCACCGTCACCATCGACGGCGACCAGATCACGCCCGCTCCCGTGGCCGAACTGCCCATGGCCCAACGCTATTTCCTGTTCTGATGACCGCGTTGAACGTCCTGCTGCTGGCCGATTCGCGGCTGCCCAACGGCGGCCACGCCCACTCCGGCGGCGTCGAGATGGCCGTCGAGACCGGGCTTGTGTCTACTGTGGACGATCTGGAGTTGTTCCTCCGTGGCCGGTTGCGCACCGCCGGACCGGTACTGGCCGCGTTCGGCGCGGCAGGCGCCCTGCTGGCCGACGACTGGGACCAGTGGGATCGGGCGCTGTCCGCGCGCATACCCTCGGCGGCGCTGCGCACCGCGTCCCGGCGGCAGGGCGCGGCGTTGCTGCGCACGGTCGCCCGCATGTGGCCAGTGCCCAATGGGCTGCTCGCCCTCGGTCGTCCGCACCAGCCGCTGGTCCTCGGTGCCGCGGTTCGGGCAGGCGGGGGAGACCCCAACGACGCGGCCGCGCTGGCCGTGCACCACCTGCTCGGCGGCGCGTGTTCGGCGGCCGTCCGCCTGCTCGGCCTCGACCCGCTGGCCGTCGCGGCGGTTCAGGCCAGCCTCGACGCCACCGAGATCATCGGCGACGCCGTGGCAGCGGCGCACATCGCGGTGACCGCGAACGACCCGGACTGCCTGCCTGCGGTGAGCGGGCCCATGACCGAACTGCTCGCCGCCGCGCACGCACACCAGGAGGTGACCCTCTTTGCATCGTGAGGAAACCCAAACCCTGATCCCGCCAGGGCGTCCCCGAAGCCGGGCGCTGCGCATCGGCATCGGCGGACCGGTCGGCGGCGGCAAGACCGCGCTGGTCGCCGCCCTGTGCCGGGAACTGGCCGGCCAGTTGTCGGTCGTGGTGGTGACCAACGACATCTACACCACCGAGGACGCGGACTACCTGCGCCGCAACGGAGTGCTGGCCGACGAGCGGATCCGCGCCGTGCGCACCGGCTGCTGCCCGCACACCGCGATCCGCGACGACATCACCGCCAACCTCGACGAGGTCGAGGAACTGGAACGGCGGCACGATCCCGATCTGGTGCTGGTGGAAAGCGGCGGCGACAACCTGACCGCGACGTTCAGCTACGGCCTGATCGACAAGCAGATCTTCGTCGTCGACGTGGCAGGTGGCGACAAGGTTCCGCGCAAGGGCGGCCCCGGCGTCATCCGGTCGGACCTGCTGGTCATCAACAAGACCGACCTGGCCGAGCTGGTCGGCGCCGACCTCGACGTGATGCGCCGAGACGCGGCCGCGCAGCGCGGCGATCGGCCCTTCGTGCTGATCTCGTTGCGCGCCGAGGACGGCGTCGCGCCGGTGGCCGGCTGGGTGCGAACACTGCTCGCCGCCCACCGGTCATGAAGGCCCAGGCCTCGCTCGACGTCGAACCGGCGAGCCTGCGCTGGCACGACTGCGCGCCGATCGCGCTACGCCCCACCGGTCCCGGCCAGGTGCACCTGATACAGGCGGCAGGCGGGCCACTCGGCGGTGACGAACTCGGTCTCGACCTGGCCGTCGCGGCAGACGCCGAGATCGAGGTGCGCTCGGCCGCAGCGACCGTGGTACAGCCGGGACCGGACGGCGAGCCCGCGCACTGGTCGATGCGGGCCGATACCGCAGGCGCGCTGCGCTGGTGGCCCGAACCGACCGTGGTCTGCGCGAACGCCGACTACCGCGCCCGGCTGACCGTCGACCTGGCCACCGGCGCCCGCCTCATCCTCCGCGAACAGGTGATTCTCGGGCGCGTGGGCGAGAAAGGTGGCCGGTATCGCGGCAGGCTGACGGTGCGCGTGGCCGGCGTCCCGCTGGTGGACACCGAGACCGTGCTCGATGGCGCGGACACCGCACTGTCCGGCCCTGCCGGCAGCGCCGGCTTCCGCGTTTTCGGCAGCGTTCTCGTCGTCGGCCCGGACCTGCCGAAACTCGACGAATCCGCACACGTCGATGCCGGTGTGCGCAGCGCGGTCCTCCCCCTGGACGGCCCGGGCTACCTGCTCCTCGCGCTCGGTGACACCGCCGCCGCCGTCGACCTGGCGTGCTCGCGATCGGTTTGTTCCGGTTCCTGGTAACGGATCTGCTTCTGCTGCCTGGTTCACGTCTTCGCGGTCGTCGGGTCTCGGAGCAGTCCGGCGCGGTCGCGGATCGCGTCGAGGGCTGTCGCCGCGTGGGACGAGAACGGTTCGGCGTGGTCGTCGGCGTTGATCCAGTCGCGGAGGGCGACGCCGAAGGCCAGGATCAGCATCTCGGCGGCGAGGCGCGCGGTCAGCTCATCGACGCCCCGGTCTGAGAGCGCGTCGGCCACCGCGGTCGTGGTCCGTGCGATCTTCAGCAACCCGCGTTCCTGCACATCCGTGTTCGCGTCGGCAATCCGGCGCCGTGCGACGGCTTTGGGGCGCTGGTCAGCTGTCATCCTCGCGTCCGCCGCGTGCAGGGCGGACAGCAGACACGCGGGCACATCGGCATCCGCCGGTGCCGAGCGGATCGCGTCGGAGAACAGGATGGCGAGCGCGTCCTCCCGGCCGAAGAGGATCTCCCGCTTGTCGGCGAAGTGCCGGAAGAAGGTCGCTCGATTCAGGCCCGCTCGCTCGGCGATCTGCGCCACCGTCGTGTTCTCGTACCCCTGACCGGAGAACAGTTCGAGCGCGGCATCCTCCAGTCGCTCACGCGCATCCGGTGCCCATCTGCTCATGCTCACACGATAAACGACGCGACAGAATCGCATCACCCCATTGACGCGACTCAGTCGCGTCACTTAGGTTGATGCAACACAGTCGCATCACCCGCAGGGAGCATCACATGCGCATCTTCGTCACCGGCGCCTCCGGCTGGATCGGATCCTCGGTCCTCCCCGAACTCATCGACGCCGGCCACGAGGTCGTCGGCCTGGCCCGTTCCGACACCGTCGCCGCCGCGATCGAGCAGCTGGGCGCCGAAGCCCGCCGCGGCGGACTCGCCGATCTCAGCACCCTCCGAGATGCGGCGGAAGACAGCGACGGCGTCATCCACCTCGCCTACGCCCACGAACTCGGGCAGATCGGCGGCGCCCCGGCCGACGCCGCCGCCATCGACACATTCACGAGTGCACTCGAAGGCACCGACAAGCCGCTGCTCGTCACCGGCGCGACCATCACCGTGCCGGACAGAGCCGCCACCGAGCACGACGAACTGGTACCAGAGGGGCCCATTGCCGCGCGCATCAAGAACATGCGGGCCGCCCTCGCCGCCGCCGATCGCGGAGTACGCGTGAGCCTCGTCATGATCCCGCGATCCGCACATGGCAAGGGCGAGCGGCACGGCTTCATCCCCCAGCTCATCGCCCGGGCAAGAACGACCGGAGTCTCGGCGTACGTGGGCGACGGGACGAACCGCTGGCCCGCCGTGCACGTCAAGGACGCCGCGACCCTCTACCGGCTCGCGATCGAGAAAGCACCCGCGGGATCGGTCCTGCACGCCGTGGGTGACGAGGGGGTGGCCTTCCGCGACATCGCCGAAGCGATCGCGCGCGGCGTCGGCGTTCCCGCGCAGTCCCGCCCCGCCGAGGAATTCGGCCTGCCCCTCGGAGCGCTGCTGGGCACCGACATGCCCGCCTCGAGCACGATCACCCAGCAACTGCTGGGGTGGAAACCCACGCACCCCGGCCTCATCGACGACATCGAAGCGGGGCACTACTTCGCCTGACGATCCACAACCGGAGGAATCGACAGCCTGGCTTGCGGCAACGAATGCCGCACCGGCTCACGCCGGGCCCGTGGGCGTGGGCCCGGCGTGAGTCAACCAGTCGCGAGCGTCAGCGGCGGCTGGATCCGGCCGCGAACGGTGCCTGGGCGATGAGGTGCAGCCCGGCCTCGTTGGGATGCAGGATTCGAGCCAGGGTCAGCGACTCGCCGACGTAGCAGGTCCCCGCCGACAGCCACGGGAAGGACAAGGACGTGTCCGATGCGTTCGCGGCACCGGGATCGCTCTCGGCGCCCTGCCAGGAGCCAAGGTTGCCGTTCCACCCGGAAGGCAGCGGGCCCGAGTTGAACCAGGGTCCCAGACCGTCCGGATATTCGGCCAGTACGCCGCCGGTGGCGGGCTTGTAGAACACGTAGGGCATGCCGACGGTGGTGTAGTAGTCGGCCTGGGTGCTCAACCAGACGTAGTCTTCGTCGGTCGAGCTCTGGTTGGTGTAGCTGTAGGTGGTCGCGGTGCTTTCCTCTTCGCTGATCCCGGCAGTGCCCGTACCGGAGATGGTGGGCAGCGGGATGCTGCCGCCCGCGCCCGCGCCTTGCCCGCTGATCTCGTTCGGGCTCTTCACGGTCGCCGAGACCTGTTGAGTGGCGGTGAAATTCTGGGTGGCCGTGAAGCTGATGGGCTGACCGGGGTCAGCGCTGTCACCCGCACCGGCGTAGTACAGGGTGGGCACGTCCTGCGCGGCCAGTCGCCACGGGTTGCTGCCGCTGTAGTCGTTGAATGCCTGGCTGACCACGTTCGCGGCCATCGTGCCGCACTGCGCCAGGCTGCCCTGTCCCTTGAACTGCCACATCAGTGGGTAGGTGACGTCCGGCTCGACGTAGGGGAACGGGTTCGGCAGTTGCGGGTTGTCGCCGATGAGGTAGTCCTGGCCGGGGATGGTCAGACCTTCGAACTGGTCGATCGACAGCTGTGGCGCGATCATGGACACGTTCGACAGGATCGCGGAGCCATCCGGCGCGTTCGGGCTGATCGGGGGCAGGTCGTGCCACTGGGCGGTGATGTAGCTGGGTTGGGAGGGCTGCGCCGCTCCCTGGTCGTGCCCGTAGAAATATTGGCTCTGGGCCGGATGTTCGGGCACGGCCTTGAACTCGGGTATGAGGAATCCGGCGTCGACCAGTTCCGCCGAGGTGGTCGGCACCGCTCCGGGCGAGGACAGCACGATGGTGTCGGCATTGGCGCTGCCGACACTGGTCAATGCGGCACCAGTGGAGGTGGTGAAGACGAGTACGGCGGTTGCGAGGTAGTGGGACAAGCGTCTGGCCATTCAGGGCTCTCTTTCTCACGAAGTTCGGTCGTCCGAGCCTGGTTGACTCTTGCGAATGCGGTGACCACGAGACGGACCTGGCTTACTCAAGGTGTTGGTAGAAGTCGACGTCGAGTTTTGCGCTGTAGTTGCCGTTGTCGGTGTCGACGACCCGGATCACCGCGAGGTCGCCGGTTTGGTTGAACCGCAGGCAAAAACTGGAGCCGGGGGGAACCCAGTCGAAACGCAGGATCACGTCGCTGCCGAGCGTGCCGGTCGCGGCCGGATGGGTGGCGACGCCTGCGGCGCATTCGGCGGCGGTCAGGGTCGGGCGGGCCGGAGACGGGAGGTAGGCGCTGGTGGCGTCGGGTATTTCGAACGCCCCTCGGGAATCTCCGCCGGAGTCGCTGCTCATCGTCCAGGCGTTGTGGCCCTCCACGACCGTGCCGGCTTTCAGGTCGATGTACTCGCTGTAGTTCGGCAGGTTCAGTCGCCGGTTGTGGTAGACGAGCGTGTACGGCGCGGGAACGGGCGGCGCGGTCGAGCGCGGCGGGGACGATCGGGTCGACGGGAGTGGTGCCGTCGCCTGCGGCGTGCCGCCGGACCAGCGTGGGACCAGGATCACGGTGGCGGCGGCAACCATGGCGAGGGCCAGTACCGGCAGCCCGGCGCGGCGCCATCGCGTGGCGGTGCGCCGACGGGTGCGGGCCTTGCTGACCAGCGCGGTGGTGGCAGCTCGCGAGCGGGTGATCCGGTCCGCGGTCATGGCGGGCAGCCAGCGTAAGGGCGGTCGGTCGGCCGAGCATGCCTCGACGATCTGCTCCGGGGTGGGCCGGCGGTCGGGATCCTTGTCCAGGCAACGGACGATCACCTCGCGCAGGGTGCTGGACGTGCCGTCCAGTGCTTTCGGATCGGGTGGGGAATGCACGATCCGGTACAGCACCTCGCCGGGCGAGCCGTCGCCGAACGGGGGGATACCGGTGGCCGCGTAGGCGAGCAGCGAGCCGAGGGAGAACACATCCGCCGCGCCGGTCAGTGGTGTGCCGTTGACTTGTTCCGGGGCCAGGAATGGGGCGGTGCCCACCTGAGTGCCGGTCTGCGTCAGCGAGGTGCCTCCGGCGACGAACGAGACGCCGAAGTCGATGACGCTGGGGCCGTCGGTGCTCAGCAGCACGTTGGCCGGCTTGAGGTCCCGGTGCAGCAAGCCTGCGCCGTGAATGTTCGCGAGTGCTTCGGCGATGCCGGCCGCGAGCCGCAACACCGTGTCCGATGGCAGCGGGCCGTCGTTCTCCACGAGGTCGCTCAGCGACGGGCCCGCGACGTAGGCGGTGGCCATCCACGGCAGTTCGGCGCCGGGATCGGAGTCCACCACGGCTGGCGTGTAGATGCCGTGCACCCGGCGCACCGCGCCGACCTCGGCCGCGAACCGCCGCCGGAAATGCTGGTCCTCGGCCAGATGCGGATGCACCACCTTCACCGAGACCGGCCGCCCGGCTTTCGACATCCCGAGATACACCTGCCCCATGGCGCCGCCGCCCAACCGGCCGAGCAGCCGGAACGGCCCGATGGCGCGCGGGTCCGAGCGGCGCAGTGGGTTGACAGAGGGCGGTAGCTCCGGCTCGTCGGGCTGCGCGGCGGCCGGTTCGCCCGGTGTGTTGTCCCGGTCCGCGTTCGGTCCGGGGCGCGGCTCCGGCTCGGTGATCAGCCCTGGATCAGTGGAGCGCAGGCGGTCGTGGAGCGCTACCCAGGTCTCTCGCCACTGCTCGACGTTGCCGCCGCACGCCGCCACATAGGCGAGAGTGACCTCCCAGGTCGGCAGGACGCGGCCGGAGGCTGCCACGGACAGCACGGACTGCGAGAAGCACGCCACGCGAGCCAGTTCCCGGTAGGTGGGCCGGTCCGGTGCGTTCGCGCGGAGTTCGCGCAGTCCCTCGGCGAAGTCGTGTAGCGGCCCGTCCGGAACCGGTGCTTCCCGCCTGCCCATTACCCATCCCTCACCGGACGGGCGGCCATTCCCTTTTCCTGGCCCCAGCGCCCGCCTTCGTCGACGGCACGAACACGTCCACCTTTCTCGGCTGGCCACCGGCAGTCAAACAATGTTTGTTCGGGCAGCTCAGCGCGGTGCGTTCGGGGAAGGCACTGATTGTTTGATCGGGGTTTGATCGGAAATCGGGGTAACCCGTTCCCAGCCGCGCGTCGGGTCACGAATCTGGGCGCCATGACAGATTCACCAAAGACCGGCGACAACATGTCCATGCGGCAGCTCGGGGCCGCGCTGCGCAGTCAGCGAATGGCGCGCGGAATGTCCTTGCGCGCCTTGGCCGCCCAGTTGCGGCTCAGTGGCCACGGCACGCTGGTGGACTACGAGCACGGCCGCCGAATTCCCCCGGAAGATCTGGTGATCGCCTGTGAGCGTGTGCTGGGCCTGTCCGACGGCCGGCTGCGCGAACTGCGCAGGCAGGCGCTGGCCGAGCGGGCCGGGCAGCAGGCCGCGGTGCTGCTCAAGACTCCGGACCACGCCACACCCCGCGGCGACGCGGGCCGGCGGGTGATCACCCTGCCTGCGCCCGGCCGCAGCACCTGGATCGTGGCGGTCGTGCTGGTCATCCTGGTCGCCGGGTTCGGATTGAGCCGCGGTCTCGGGTGGCCGGCCGCGCCGAATGCCTCGGCCCAGACGGCGTCCACCGCTTCGGTACGGGTCGGGTTCGAGCGGCCGTCCGACGACTGGGTGATCCTCTACGGCGAGCAGGTGGCACAACTGCGGCTGATGACCGGAACCGCCTACCAGGGCACGCATTCGCTGCTCATGACGGTGACCGGGGCGTCCGCGCGGCGAGGCTATTCGGCGGTGGGCACCACGCACGGGCTGGCCGGACTACGTCCGGGCATGCGGGTGGTGTTCCACCTGTGGGTGCCCGGACCGCAGGACGGCGGGATCCGGTTCTTCGCACAGGACTCGCATTACCAGGCGTTCTGGGCTCCGGAGACCGCGATGACGGAGCAGCACCTGCCGACCACAGCGGGCTGGTCCACGGTGACCTGGACGGTTCCCCGGGGTCGATCACGTGCTCTCGATCGGGATGCAGGTGTGGACCGAGTACGACACCCCGGTCATCGTCGGGCTGGACGCGATCAACTGGTGACCGGAGTGTGCGCGCCGGTCCCGGATGTCGATCGGGACCGGCGCGCGGGCTGGGTCAGTGATACTCGTAGGGGCCGATGTCGGCGGCGTTGCCCTGCGGGCGTGGTGTGCCGTCGTAGTCGGTGTCCGGCGCACCCAGTGTGGTGCCCGCGTCGACGGCTGGGCTGCCTGCGGTGAGGTGGTAGTCGCCGGAGCCGTCGGACTGGTAGTCAACGAACCGGGGATCGGCATTCACGGTGCCTGAGGTGTTCGGCGGCGTCCACATCGGGCCCGCGCTGTTGTCCAGGCCGTACTCGCCCTTCCCGTTGGCGTAGAACAGGTTGTTCCGGTATTGGTTGTCCGCGCCGTTGGCGTCGGAGTGCACGTTGATACCGAACATCGCGTTGCCGTAGACGATGTTGTTGGTGATCACGAAGCCGTCCCCGCTGCCACCGCCGCTGGAGATCGAGATACCGTGGTTCTTGTTGGCGAAGGACAGGTTGTTGGCGATGGTCGCGCCGGTGTCGTTGTGGTTGAACAGGATGCCCGAACCGGCGTTGTCGTCGGCGATGTTGTTCTGCACGACGTCGCCGGCGCCGGAGGGATAGATGCCGTGAATGTACTGGCACGCCTTCGGGTACGGGCCGATGTTGTTGACCAGGTTCCCGATGAAGGTGTTGTCCGAGGACGAGGCGTCATCGCCGATGCCCTGGCCGCCCGGGCTGCCCGAACACGGCGGGTTGATGTTGTGCACATGGTTGCCCGCGAAGACGTTGTGCGTGCCGTAGGACAGGATGCCGCTCCACGCGGTCGTACTGGTCACGTCGAAGCCGATGACCCGCACGTAACTGCCGTCATTGCGGAACGGGAAGTCGCGTAGCCCGCCGCCGGTCGCGACCTTCACCGACCACGGCCGGCCCTCGGTGTCGGCCTGGAAGGTCAGGTAAGCGCCGGGTGCGCCGCTCTTGGTGTTGTGCACGATCGAGGTGTAGGTGCCCGGGGCCACGTGCACGACCGTGCCGGCCGCGCCCAGCGACACCGACCCGGCCGCCTTCCCGATGCTCGCCCACGGATGCTGGGCCGACCCGTCACCGCCCGAGTCACTGCCGCTGGCCGCCGACACGTAATAGTCGAGTTCACCTGCTGTTCCGGCGATGGCGGCCGGCTGATCGGCCGGTGCCGCCTGCGCGCCGGCCGCGCCCAGCGCAGTGAGCGAGCCGGTCAGCGCGGTCGCCGCCGCCACGCGCAACCAGCCGCGTGAGCTTCTGGTGGGTAAAGCCATTGCCACCTGATCCCTTCCGTTCGGATCTCGCCTGACGATCGACGTTGGGTGGGTGCCGACCCCTCGACGGCACCCACAGCCAGTCGACCCGAGGACGGCAGCGGTCACCAGAGCGCCGACCGATCTCGATCCGCGTGCGGACCACCGTCGAACCACAACGCGGTCCGAAGCTGGAACGGGACTGGTCCGGCCGGGTCCCGACCAGCGGCCGGCGTTGAGACCGTTTGCCCGGCAACGCCGGCCAAATCGGCCTGCGAGATGCGATGAACTGGAACTGAAAGGAAATCACCCGATGTTCACCAAAACAGCTTTGGCGCTGACCACGTTGGCGGCTGCGGCCGCACTGAGCGGTGGCGGGACGGCGGCGCACGCTACGCAGGCCAACCCCGCCACCAACACAGCCACGGTAGGAAAAACCGCCTGCGCCGGCCTGTCGACCGCGCAACCGGTCGCACCGCACACCGCCGAGTCCGCGACGCCGGTGAGCGTGGCCGAGGCGGCCGCGGTCGGTCAGTACAAGGCCCGGCACAACGCCCAGGAGGCACAGCTACGCCAGCTCGGCGCCGGTGCGGCCGCCGGCCGGGAGCAGAAGCTCGCCGGCATGCGCGCAGGCGACTACCGTTCGGCGAGTTCGCGATGCGCCGGGACGGCCGCACAACAGAACGTGGCGCCGCAGGACACGGTCATCGGCGGGTTGGTCCACTGGGGACAGATCACCAACTGGTTCTGTGGCCCGGCAACGGTGTCGGAGATGTCCGGGTCGGTTCCCGGGCCGAGCTCCGGCCACCTGAGCCAGAACACGGCGGCCAGCTACATGGGTACCACCCAGGCCGACGGGACCACGGATGCGGCCATGGTCAACGGGCTGAACTACTTCGTGGGCCAACCGGACTTCAACCGGAACTTCTACGCCTTCGTCTGGGTGAGCGATACTCCCACCAGCGCCGAGCGGAGCTCGTTCATCAACGATCTGCACACGGACATCGGGGTGTACTCGCCGGTCGCGGGCAACGGTTGGGAGGTGCCGGGCGGCCCGCACCTGGTCGGCCACCCGGCCAACGAGGAGATCTTCCACTTCTTCCAGATCGGCGGCTACAACACCGACAGCTCGCAGGTCTACTACTCCGATTCGGCCAACACGGTGTGGAGTTCGGTGCCAGATTTCTCGTGGTTCAACACCTACACATTGGTGACCATTCTCGGCGGTCGCGGCTATGTCTGGTAGGTCGCTCGCGTTGGCGGCCGCCCTGGTAGCGGTGGCGGTGTGGGGCAGCTCCTGCTCCACACCCCCCGCTCCCGCCGCCGTCGCATCCGTGCGGGCGTGCTTCGGCGCGACCCCGTCGAACTGGGCCGACAGGTTCGCCGCCCACCTGACCACCCTCCCCTCCGGGATGACGTTCGGGCTCAACGCGATCGCCGACGACACCGCGTTCGGCCAGTTCGACGCGCCGACCGGGGACGGGATCGGCGCGCTGGACCTGTCCACCGGGCGGCTGACCGAGATCGAGCGGTTCGGTGCGAACGTGGGCGGTGTCGGCGCTATGGCGGTTCAGTCGCCATGGGTGGTGTGGGAGCAGCTGGACTCGAACACCGACCTGAGCGCGTGGAGTATCCACGCGGTAAACACCAGGACCGGCCATCAACAGGTGGTGGCCACCTCCGATTCGGCTCGTGGAGCGCAGCCGCTTCCCGTGATCGCCAACGGGACGGTCGCATGGGCACAACCGGTGACCGCCAGGGGCGGCTACAACCAGGCGGAAATCCGGGTGCGGGACTTGATTACGGGGCGGGAGCGCACGCTGGCCGCCGGTCGGGTCAGCTCGCCGGTCTACGCTGGCCCGTACCTGATCTGGGCGGTGATCAACGCCGCGGGCGGATACGGCTTCCAGGCGGTCGACGCGCACACCCTGCGGTCGGTCGTGCTGCCGGCCACGTTGCATCCCTCCGCTCCCATCGGATACCTCGCCGGTTCGCCGGGCTACTTCGCGTGGAGCAGCCAGGACAATGTCACGGCGACCGTGTGGCGCATCGGTGCGGCGCAGACCAGCACGTTCATCCAGGACGGTCAGCATCCGTTCCAGTTCCTCGAACTCGTCGGCCACTACCTGCTGTGGTACACCGGCACAGATTCAGCTGTGCTCGACGTGACCACCGGCAAAGGCTTTGACTTGCCCGGCACGGTAGCCGGATCGTCGAACTGGATCGCCACCGCCAAACCGGTGGACCAGCCGAGCGGGGCGGTCACCTCCAGCGTCGCACGCATTGCCACGCCAACCGCGCCGGCCGTCACCCGATGCGCCTGACTTCGCGACGGTGTGATTTGGCTGTTCCCGGCTGAAGGTCGGCTCGGTCAGCGCAGCCGCAGGTAGGTCAGGGCGGCCATGACCCGGCGACTGGCGTCGAGGGTCGGGGGGAGGCTGAGTTTGGCGAAGATGTTGCGGACGTGCTTGCTGACCGCCGCCTCGGAGACGACCAGCGACTCGGCGATCGCGGTGTTGGACAGGCCCTGGGCGATCAGCGCCAGCACCTCATGCTCCCGGGGGGACAGTCGGGACAGCGGATCCTTCTGGCGCAGCAACAGTTCCCGGACCACCTCGGGGTCGACGACGGTCTCACCGTCCAGCACCCTGCGCAACGTCGTGACGAACTCGGCCACGTCGACCACTCGGTCCTTCAACAGGTAGCCGACGCGGCCGCCAACGCCCGACTCGAGCAGGTCGGCGGCGTATTCCTGGCGTACGTACTGGCTCAGCGCGACGACCGCGAGGCCGGGGTGTTCGGCGCGCAACTCGATAGCGGCGCGCAGGCCCTCGTCGGTGAAGGTCGGCGGCATGCGGATGTCGGTGATCACCAGATCGGGTGACTGCTCGGCGACCACGGTGCGCAGGTTCTCGGCGTCAGCAAGCACCGCGACGACGGTGAATCCGAGTTGGGCGAGCAGTTCACGCAAGCCCTCGCGCAGCAGGGCCCCGTCTTCGGCGAGGACTACTCGGACGGGCGCGTCGGATGGCATGGCAGCTCCACCTGCAACCGGGTCGGTCCTCCTACGGGGCTGGACAGCCACATTCTGCCATCGATCGCGGCTACTCGATCGGCCAAGCCGGTCAAACCGCTGCCTGCCGCGGGATCGGCTCCGCCCGAGCCGTTGTCGTCGATTTCGATCCACAGCGCACCGGAGCTTCGGCGCAGCGTCACCGTCGCCTGGCTTGCCTTGCTGTGCTTGCCGATGTTGGCCAGCGCCTCGGCGACCACGAAGTAGGCCGTGGACTCGACCTGGGTGGGCAGCCGGCCGGACTCGTGGCAGCGCAAGGCGATCGGGACGGCGGACTGGGCGATGAGTTCTCGCAGGGCGGCAGGCAATCCCAGTTCGGTGAGGGTGCGCGGATGGATGCCGCGAATCAGTTCGCGCAACTCGGCCATGAGTGCTTTGGCTTGGGTGTGCACCTCCGCGACGGCGACGTCCTCGGGTGAGCCGGGCGTGAGTCGCAGCCGGACCATACCCAGCCGCAAGGTCAGGCTGACGAGTCGTTGTTGCGCCCCGTCGTGCAGGTCCCGTTCGATGCGGCGGCGTTCGGCCTCGAACGCGTCGACGAGGCGGGCCCTCGATCGGGTGATCTCGACGAGTTCGGTGCGCCACCGTTCGTCGTGCCGCTCGACGGCCAGCGCGCGCACCAGCGAAGCGTGGATGCCGGCCAGAAGGGCGAGCAGGTAAGGGATCGCTGGTAGCAGAGCGATGCTGACCAGCATGTACGGCAGGGCCTGGCCTGCCGAGGTGAACACAACGAAACCCAGCGAGATCGAGCCTTTCGCGACGTTGAGCAGAACGACGCTGACGAGCCCGACCGCGACGACCAGCAGCACGTAGCTCACGACCGCGTACAGCACCAGGATCGCCGTGACGAGCAGGTAGCCGTAGCCGACCTCCCGCCAGGTCGACGCGTCGGTGTAGCGGGTCCACAGCCACGACCGCAGGCCGGGAACGCGGGGCCGCTGGTGGCGGGACAGCGCCGGACGCGCGTCGACCAGCCGGAGCCGTCGCCGCTCCCACTCGGCCAGGGGAGCACACAGCAGCGGACCGAGCACCGCGATCAGGGCGGCCGAGGCGAGCGCCGAGGACATCACCTCCAGCGGTGACGCGGCGTGCCCGTGGGCGACGTCGATCGCGGCGATCACGACGGGAACGACGAACGCGGCCAGCGGCAGGGCAACCGCCATGGTCGCCACACCGCCCAGCAGGTAGCGGATGGTGCGCCAGGGCCATGCGCTGAGCAGGAATCGCTTGCCGGACAACGACTCCAGCACGGTCATCGGCGCTGGTTGCTCGCTGCGGCCCGGCGCGACCGGCGCTGCTGACCGGTTCACCGAGCCGGGCCACGGACGCCGGGTGGTAGTGCAGGCCGTACCCCGAGGTCGGTGGCTGCCCGTAGTGACTCGGGGCCGCATCGATGATGTTGTTGAGATCGACGGTACAGGCGATCGACGTCGACTGGGAGGACGCAGGTGCGGGCAGATGTGGCTCTGGCGGAGACGATCAGGCCGGTGGTGATCGATCGGCCGAAGACCCGGATCGTCGAGATCGCTACCGGCAAGCTCCTGCTTCCTTTCGGGTTGGCGTTCATCGCCATCGGCGCGCTGCTGGTGATCTGGCTGCACGCCCGGCCCGGCTGGGGCGGGGTGAACCCGATCACCGGAATGCTCAGCGACTATGGTACTGGCTCGCTGGGCTGGGTGTTCGACTCCGCGATGGACCTGATCGGTGCCGGGTCGGCCGCGCTGGTGGTGGTGATGTGGCGGCGCGGATTGTTGCGTCGTGGCCCGGAGTTGGCGTTGATGATCAGCTGGTGCGTGTGTGTCATCGGGGTCGGCACCTGTGCCAAGGACCCGAACGCGGGCGCTCAGACCTTGCGCGGCACGTTGCACCTCGCGTTCACCGCGGCCGCCTGCGCCAGCCTCCCGTTCGCCGCGTTGCTGCTGGGCTGGCGGTATCGCGATCACCTGTGGCACCGTCGGTTTGCCAGGAAGGCGCGTCTTTTCGGACTGGCTTCGGTACCGTGCTTCCTGCCGTTCCTGGTCTCGTTCGTGGTGCTCCGGCTCTCGCACGGCGTCCAGTTCGTGATCGTGCCGACCGGCCTTGTCGAGCGGCTGATGGTCGTGCTGGACATCGTGATCCTGGCGGTCTTCGCGCTGTGGACCCGCACCGCGGCGCCTGACCGGAGCTGATCGCGGTGTCAGGTGTTGATCCGGATGACCTGCGGGACATAGCGCGTGGACCGTTCGTTGAAGCGTTGCGTCTCTTCGGGACCGATGCAGCCGATCTCGTCCAGGACCGATATCGTCTCCCGCCGCAAGGAGATCGCCCGGGGATCGTTGCCCATTTTCTGGTGCACGTTTCCCAGACCCCACAACTGTTCAGCCTCGTTGTAGCGATCCTCGACCGCACGGAACACGGCAAGGCTGTTGCGGTGGCAGCCCTCCGCCTGATCGACATCGCCCCGGCGTTGATAGGCCCAGCCGAGGTTCGCCTCGGAGATCGCTGCTCCGTGCTCGTCGCCGATCTCCTGGTGCACCACCATGGCCTGCCGATGGCACAGCACAGCCTGGTCGACCTGCCCGGTGTGCTGATACACCAGGCCAAGGTTGTTGAGCGCGAATCCCAGGCCATTTCCGGAATTGATCTCCCGGCCGATCTGCATGCCCTTCTGCAGGTAGACCAGCGCCAGGTCGAACTTGCGCTGGAGGCGGTAGATGAAGCCGAGCTTGAGGATGGCCATCATCTGACCGTGCCGGTGCTTCATCCCCCGCCACAGGTCAAGGGCCTGGTACGCGTGCTCGGCCGCCTCGGAGATCAGGCCGGTCGTGGCGTAGATGTAGCTGAGGTCCTCGATGGCCTGGGCCTCGCGCAGCTGATCGCCAGCGGCGCGGGCCGCGTCGACGGCGATCTGGCCGACCTGGATGCGCTCCTGGAACCGGCCGCGATTGGTGAGCGGCTGGTAGAGCGCGAGAGCGAGCCGGCCCGCCGATGCCGGCAGCGGGCCGGGAACGGTCAAGGTCTGCTCGATCACCGAGATCATGCTCGCCACTTCGGCGTCCACCCAGGCGATGGCGTCGGCCGGGGTGCGCAGGGAAACCGTGTCGGGCTCGGCCCGCTGCGCGCCGCCGCCGGTGATCCGGCGCAGGTCGGTGGGACGCAGCACCACGCTGGCCAGCTCGGCGCCCGCCACATAGCGGTCGAGCAGATTGCC
Source organism: Pseudonocardiaceae bacterium (assembly GCA_035248365.1). GTDB lineage: Bacteria > Actinomycetota > Actinomycetes > Mycobacteriales > Pseudonocardiaceae > CAJCJE01. The sequence continues at coordinate 17,900 of DATFHN010000003.1, forward strand.
GAGCGCGGCGCGGTATTCGCCGCTGTACTGTCTGCCGCTGTCGATTTCCTTGGCGTAGTGCCTGGTCGGCTCGTCCATCCGGTACCGGCCTCGGCCGACGGGCCGCAGCAGCCCGGTATCGGTGAGCCGTTCCAGCGCCGGGACGGTGTCCGCGGGGGCCGCGTCGGCCAGCGCCGCGATGGCAGGCAGGTCAAGCTCGCCGACGTCGAGCAGGCCGAGCATCCGAAAGATCCGGGCCGAGGACGCGTCGTCGGAGCCCAGCTCCTGATAGCTGGCGCTCAGACCGGGCTCGACCGCGAGGTCGCCGTAGCGCAGTGGGCCGCGGCGCGAGCTGAGGTCGGTCAGCTCGGTCACCAGGCCGGCCAGCGGCTCGTCGGGCCGGGCGACCAGATGGCCGCCCGCGATCCGGATCGTCTGAGGCAGGTGCGCGCACAGCGCCGCCACCCGGGCCGCCGCGGCCGGTTCGGCCGCGACCCGGTCCTCGCCGACGACCTTGCCGAGCAGTTCGATCGACTCGGACTCGCTCAGCGCGCCCAGGTCAAGGTGAGTGGCACCGTCCAGAGCGGCCAGCACGCCGCGACTGGTGACCAGCACGGCGCAGCCTGGGCTGGCCGGCACGAGCGGGCGGACCTGAGCACCGCTGAACGCGTTGTCCAGCAGGAACAGGATGCGCCGACCGGCGACAAGGGAGCGGAACCAGCCGACGGCCTCCTCTGGGTCGGCAGGCGCCGCATCGGTACCGGTGAGCGCCCGCAGCCACCGGGCCAGCACGTCGGCGGGTCTGCGTGGCGGATGGTCCTCATTGGTTCCGCGCAGGTCGACGTAGAGCTGCCCGTCGGGAAAATCGGCCGACACCCGGTGCGCCACGTGCACGGCCAGTGCGGTCTTGCCGATGCCGGCCTGCCCGCTCACCACGTGAATCGGGGTGAGGCCGGGCTGCGCACCGCCGGTGAGCGCTGCGCTGAGATAGTCGACTTCTCGTTGTCTACCGGTAAAAGTGGCGATGTCAGCGGGCAATTCCGCTGGGACGGCCGGACGCACCGGCAGCAGCCGGCCGCCGATCGGTTGCGCCCAACCGGGTTCGGCGAGCGCGCCGAGCACAACGCCCTGCGCGGCCGGACTCTCCGCGCGGCTGCCCAGCGAACGCCAGGCGTGGCGCCATCGGCGCACCAGTTCATCGAGCTGATCATCGGGCAGACCGGCGGCGCGCGCACACGCGGCGACGAACGCTTCGACGAACGCCAGTCGCGGCAGGTCCGGCAAGCTGCTGCCGTTGAGCAGGTCCGATGTGGTGCTCGGCGGCAGCGCGTCGACGTCGTCGCCGCGTTCGGTCCGCCGGGTCCCCGCCCAGCGCCGCAGCGCGCGCAACGACGGCTGGCCCGCCCAGCGCCGAAGACCGATGAGTCGCTCGATGAACTCTCCCGCGGCCGCAGCGGTCATCGGATCCGGTGCGCCGCTCGTAGACTGAGTCACTTCTCGTCCCCAGACGACTTCTTCCCCATTAACCGCGTCCGCGTTTAGACGGACACGGTCTGGCTCCTACCCTAATACCCCTTCACTTCGTTTTCCCACCCCCGCCCCGAATACGTTGCCCTCCCGGCCGGTGGCGTCCGAGCGTGTCCGGTTGTGATCACAGCTTGCCGGACACCGCCGTTTACGGTGGCCTTGGAGCGGTGAGACCGGGGTCTTGGGGTCAACTGAACAGCGAGGACGACTTTCCCGGCGGGACACGTCTTTGACTGTTCAAGGAAAGAGACAGGAAAGCGTTGGCGAGGAGAGAAACCCTTACGCAAGGTCATGGTTTCGATGCCAACAAAGCTGTGAACATTAACATTACCCCGGCTCTCAGCAGGCCGGGCGCATATCTGCGCCTGGCAGCGGGTGTTCGCCGAGTGTCGCCGTGCCACGGGACGGGCGGGGCGACGACTGGGTGATATGCCCGATTACTCCTGGGAGGTGGAGTCTTGCGGATTCATTTGACGATGGAGGATCTGGCCCGGTTATGTATGGCGCCGAGTCTCGGGCCGGTGCTGGAAAGCGTGTGCGCACTGGATCTGTTCGGCCGGCATGGGGCGGGCGCACAGATCAACGCGTGGCGCAGGCAGGTGCGTGAACAACTCGGCGAACGGACGCGGGACATCGACCGGCTTGTCGGTGAACAACGCTCGACCGCCGAGTTGTTGTCGCTGTTCCGCCGGGCCGCCGGGCTGGTGAACGGATCGCAGGTCAACGCGAGCGACAAGGATGGGCGGGAGCCCGATCAGCGGATGATCACCGCGGTGTTCGAGTTCTGCCAGTTCGCCATCCTGCCGCACTGGAACCGGATCAACGACTATCTCGCGATCGAACAGGAAGCACGCGGGCGCATCGCCATGACCAATGGTGTCGACCGTCTGCTTGACAGCGTGCATCCGAACGCCGACTGGGTGTTGCCCGTGTTGCAGGTACCCGATGGCGTCGACGACGACCTGTACCTGGACGGCAGAGGCATGATGCTGAGCCCGTCGCTTTTCCTGATGGGCCGCAAGTGCGCGGTCATCGAGTCGGCACAACCAAGTGGACCACCGACGCTGGTGTTCGCGGTGCCGTGCCCGCCGCACGTGCTGGCCGACATCCTCGACCTGCCGACACCGCACTCGCGGACGCTCGAGGCGCTGATGGGGCACACCCGTGCCGCCGCTCTCCAGGCGCTCGCCGAACGCAGTTGCACTACCGGCGGACTGTCCGAACGGCTCGGCATTTCCATGGCGGGCGCGAGCAAACACCTGACCGTCCTGCGCGAGGCCGGACTGGTCACCACCGCGCGCAACCGCAACACGGCGATGCACGCGCTCACGTCGCTCGGCGTCGCGGTCTTGCGCGGCAGGGCAAGGGTTGGCAACGGGTGCGGTGTCGACGGTGGCGGGTTGGTCACGGCCGCCGCCTGACGCTCTGACCGCGCTGTTTAGCCCGCACGTCAATGACCTAGAGACAACCGAACTCCGACGACGAAGCTGATCTCGCTGGGGAAATCAGCACCAATCGGACCGTCCATGGGGGAGGTCGCTCATGCGTCTTCTGACACTGCGGGATGACGACATCGCGTCGATCGACCGGCTCGTCGACGAGGTGTGCGAGCGCTACGACTCGGTGGAGTCCGCCGAGTTGCAGCGCAACTGCCAGGTGTACGCGGCCGAACTCCCGCGACGTTTGCGGGCCGAACTCAACGAGTTCCGGATCGGCGAGAGTTCGGCCGCGATCGTGATCTCCGGACTTCCCGTCGGAGACGACGAGATCGGCCCGACGCCATCGGGCTGGCAGGACTGGCCGGAGCCCGCGCCAACGCTGCGTCACGACGTGACATTCCTGTTGATCGCGGCGTTGCTCGGTGACCCCATCGCGTGGGCGACGCAACAGGACGGCAGGCTCATGCACAGCGTGTTCCCGATCAAGGAACACGAGGACGAACAGATCGGCTGGGGCAGCAAGGAACTGCTGACCTGGCACACCGAGGACGCGTTCCATCCGATGCGGACCGACTACCTGGGCCTGATGTGCCTGCGCAATCCGGACGCGGTGGAGACCACCCTCGCCGACATCGCGGACGTGCGCATCGACGCGGACACCGCGAAAATCCTCGGCGAGGACCGGTTCCACATCCTGCCCGACAACTCGCACCGGGCGGAGAACCAGATCGGGCCGGACAACGACGAGGACCCGAGGATCACCGAACTGCGCCGACGCGGTCAGCAGCGGGTGGAAAGCGCCCTGGCCGACCCGCAAGCAGTGCCGGTGCTCTTCGGCGATCCGGCCGATCCGTACCTGCGGATCGACCCGTACTACATGCAGGGGCAACACCACGGCGCGGAAGCGCGTGCGCTGGAGGCCATCGGTGCGGCCATCGACACCGCCATGGGCGGGGTCGTGCTCAATCCGGGCGACATCGTGTTCATCGACAATTTCCGTGCCGTACACGGACGCAAGCCGTTCCAGGCTCGGTTCGACGGCACCGACCGGTGGCTGCGCAGGCTGAACATCGCGCGTGACCTGCGCAAGTCGCGCGAGTACCGGCTCGACGCCGCGTCCAGGGTGATCTTCTGAGCTGAAAGGTTGCGGATGACAACGATACGAGTCGACGGCGGTTCGGTGCGAACGGCCCAGCGAGTGGGAAATCTGCCCGTCAGCGGGCTGGCCGGTCTGCTCCGCGGCGGTCTGGCCGGCATGGTGGACCTGGCAACCGGAACGCCGGCCGCGCCGCAGCCACCCCCGGCCTTGCTGGAGCAGGCCTGCGCGGCGCTGCGCGCCGGGGTCAACCAGTACGCCAACCTGATCGGCAATCCCGAGCTGCGCGGCCAGATCGCCGGGTCGCTGGGCACGCCTGCCGATCCGGACACGGAGATCACGGTCACCATCGGCGCCACCGAGGCGCTGACCGTGGCTCTGCTGGCCACTGTGGACCCTGGTGACGAGGTGATCGTCTTCGAACCGTTCTTCGACAACTTCCTCGGTGCCATCGCGCTGGCCGGTGGCCGGCCGCGCTTCGTCCAGATGCGCGCGCCGGACTGGCGCTTCGACGCCGAGGAGCTGGCGGCCGCGTTCGGCCCACGCACCAAGGCGATTCTGCTCAACACGCCCAACAACCCGACCGGCAAGATGCTGGATCGCGGCGAGGCCGAGCTGATCGCGCAACTGTGCGAGAAGTGGAACGTCACCGTGGTCAGCGACGAGGTCTACGCCGCCTACACCTTCGATGGCCGCGCGCATCTGTCCGTCTCGGACGTACCGGCGCTCGCGCGGCGGTCCATCGTGCTGGGCAGCTTCTCCAAGAGCCACGCGATCAGCGGCTGGCGGGTGGGCTACCTGCGGGCCGATCCGCTTGTGTCGCAAACACTGCGCCAGGTGCACGTGTCGGTGTGCGGCAGCGCCGCGGCGCCCCTGCAACACGCGATCGCGGCCGCGGGCGTGCTGTCCGGCGAGACGTGGAATCCGGCGGCGGACATGCAGCGGCTGCGCGATCGGGCGGCCGGGATCTTCAGCGACCTCGGCCTCGACTGCGGTACCACCGAAGGCGGCTGCTACGTCATGGCCGACCTCTCCACCGCGACCGACACCGACTCGGCCGGGTTCGCCGACCTGCTCCGCACGCAGGCCAAGGTGATGATCGCGCCCGGCACGTTCTTCTACGCCGATCCCCGCGACGGCGCGCGATTCGTGCGGATCGCGTTCAACAAGTCACCGCACACCCTTGATGAGGCGCAGAACCGGTTGCGGCAGGTCGCCTCGCGAGCCGGACGGGAGAGCTGAGCCAACGATGCAGCCGAACGAGGCAGTCACGGACCGGGCGGCCCAGATCTTCAACTCCGCGGTCGCCGCCTCCGCGATCGGCGCGGCCTGGGAACTGGGCGCGCTCGACGAACTGAACGCGCACGGCGTACTGGAAGCCGACGATTTCGCCACCAGGACAGACCTGCACCACGGCGCCACCTCGGCCATGTTCGCCGCCCTGGCCAGCGTGGGCATCGTGGAACGGGACGGCGAGAAGATCACCACCGGACCGGCGTTCGCCGACGTGTACCGGTCGCGACCGGTGTTCTACTGGCTCTGCCAGGGTTCCGCGCCGTTGTTCTCGCAGATGCCGAAGATCCTGCGCAACGGAAACCGGGTCGGCCAGTTCTACCAGCGCGACGCGCCCGCGATCAGCTATGCCAGCCGGGAGGCGAACCGGCTGTTCTTCGATCCGCTTTTCTGGCACGCCATGGACAGCGTCGGCGACCGGTTCAGCTCCGTCGCCGATCTCGGCTCGGGCAGCGGCGAGCGACTGATCAAGATCGCCGAGCGGTATCCGGAGATCCACGGGCTCGGACTGGACATCGCACAGTCCACAATAGACATGGCCATGGGTGAGGTCGAGCGGCACGGCCTGTCCGACCGGATCTCCTTCCTCAGCGCGGATGTGCGCGACCTCGCACCCCGGCCGGAACTGGCGTCGGTCGAGCTGCTCACCTGCTTCATGATGGGGCACGACATGTGGCCGAGGGAGCAGTGCGTCGCCACCCTGCGCCGGTTGCGGGAGACCTTCCCCAATGTGCGACGGTTCCTGCTCGGCGACAACGTCCGCGTCGTCGGCGTGCCCGACACCGAGATGCCGATCTTCTCGCTCGGATTCGAGGTGGGGCACGCACTGATGGGCGTCTACGTGCCGACGCTGGAGGAGTGGCACGAGGTGTTCGACGAGGACTGCGGCTGGGAGCGGATCACCACGCACGTCAGCGACTCGCTGGCCGGCACCGTGGTGTTCGAACTGGGGTGAATGACCGAGCTGAATGACTGGGCGGAACCAGCACGGGAGAGGGCTGTGGAGAAGTTGTCATCACCGGCCGCCGAATACCGGGCCGCCATGCCGGACGGACTGGCCGCGCGCCTCGCGGCCTTCGACGAGCCGGCGGCCGTGGTACTGGCCTGCCTGGCCACGCTGCTGGCCCGCTACTCCGGCCGGCACGATGTCACCGTCGACCGGTGTTCGATCGCCATCGGCGCCGGGGACACGCTGCGCTCGCTCGCGGAGCGGCTGCGGTTCGCCGGTTCGCCCGTGGTCGTCGAACTGTCCGGGCCGGACAGTGCTGCCGGCTGTCCGGCCCGGATCCTGGTGAACGGAGCGGAAAGCCAGCAGGATTTCGACCTCGCGATCACCGTCACCGCCGATGCGATCATCGCCCGGCACCGTCCCGGCATCGATGCCGCGTTCACCGACCGGCTGATCCTGTTGCTGGACGCGGCGACCGCGGCGCCGGATCGACCGATGTGGGACCTGCCCCTGCTGACAACGGCCGAGCGAGACCAACTGCTCGCCGGCGCGCGGGGCGAGCGGGTCGCGTTTCCGACCGAGAAGTGCGTGCCGGACCTGATCGCCGAGCACGCCCGCCGCGACCCGGCCGCACTCGCCGTGGCGTGCGGCGAGGAACGACTGTCCTATGCGGAGCTTGACGCGCTGGCCAACCGGATCGCGCACGGGCTGATCGCCCTTGGCGTGCGGCCGGGCATGCTGGTCGGCATCTGCCTGGATCGCGGCGTCGAGCTGGTGGCCGGGTGGCTGGGCATCCTCAAGGCCGGTGCCGCCTACGTGCCGCTCGACCCGCACTACCCGGCCGCTCGCCTGGCTCTGCTGGTCGCCGATACCGCGATGCCGGTGGTGGTGAGCCGATCGAGCCTGGCGGCCGTGCTGCCACCGAACCAGGCAGCCCTGCTGGATCTCGACTCGGACGTGCTCACCACCGTGCCGGACACCGCACCGCCGGTCGGCCCGAGCCCTGATGGCGCGGCCTATGTCATCCACACCTCGGGTTCCACCGGTACCCCCAAGGGCGTGGTGATCCGGCACCGGTCGCTGACCGACATGTGTCTTGATCACGCGCGCCGCTACGACATCACCCCGGCCGACCGGACCAGCCAGCTGGCCGCGCAGGGTTTCGACGCGGCGGGCTGGGAAACCTGGCCCTACCTGTGCGCCGGTGCGTCCGTACACCTGCCCGCGCAGCGCGTCGTCGAGGACACCGTGGCGTTCCTGGACTGGCTGGCGTGCAGCGAGCTGACCGTCTGCTGGTTGCCGACGCCGCGGCTGGAGCTGCTGTTGGACGAGCCCGCCTTGGCCCAGACCCGGCTCCGGCTGCTGTTTACCGCGGGCGATGTGCTGCGGCGCAGGCCACCCGCCGGACTGCCGTGCCGGCTGTTCAACCTGTACGGGCCGACCGAGTTCACGGTGGTCGCCACCGGTGCCGAAATCGGGCCGTCGGCCGCGGCCACGCTGCCGCCGATCGGCAGGCCGGTCGCCAACACCGCGACCCTGGTGCTCGACCACCGGCTGGTTCCGGTACCGATCGGCATGGCCGGTGAGCTGTACCTCGCTGGTTCCGGCACCGCGCTGGGCTACCTGAACCAGCCGGGCCTCACCTCGGTCCGGTTCGTGCCCAACCCCTATGGGGCGCCGGGCGAGCGCATGTACCGCACCGGCGACGTCGTGCGGTGGCTGCCGGGTGGCGATCTCGCCTTCGTCGGCCGGGCCGACGACCAGGTCGAGATCCGGGGCGTGCGGATCGAGCCGGGCGAGGTCGAAGCGGCTCTGCTGCGCCACCCGGCGATCGAGGACGCCGTGGTGACCGCGCCCGAGGACGAGCACGGCAACCGGCGGCTGGTCGCCTACCTGGTCGCGTCGGGCGACGAGCTGCCCTCGGCCGACCAACTGCGCGCGGATTTCGGCGAAAGCCTGCCGTCCCACCTGATCCCGGCCGCGTTCGTCCGGCTGGCGCGGCTGCCGCTGACCGCCAACGGCAAGCTGGACCGCCGGGCCTTACCGGCGCCGGGACGCACCGACCGCACCAGCACACCGTACGTCGAGCCCGCGACCGAGACCGAGCGCGACCTGGCCGCGATCTTCGCGCAGCTGCTCGGCATCGGCACCGTCGGCGCCCGGGACGGCTTCTTCGACCTCGGCGGCGACTCGCTGCTGGTGCTGCGATTGCTGGCCAGGGTTCGGGCCCGCTTCGGGGTCCTGTTGAGCGCCCGCGAGGTGTTCGACGGACCGACCGTGGCCGCGCTGGCCGGGCAGGTGGACGCGCGGCGCGGCGAATGCGCGGACGACCCGGTCACGCCCGGCCCACGCGGTCGCGACCTGCCGCTGTCCTTCGAACAGCAGCGGTTCTGGTTCTTCCATGAGTTCGACCCGGACGCCGTGGAATACAACGTGCAGAGCGGCTTTCTGCTGCGCGGCGAACTGGACGTCGCGGCGCTGCGCGGCGCCTGTGCCGCTCTGCTGGCCCGGCACGAGGTGCTGCGGGTGATCATCGACGCGGCCGGGCCCGCCCAGGTGGTGCGGCCGGTCGAGCAAGCCACCGTCCCGATGGCCGAGTCAGACCTGTCGGCGCACGCCGACCGGGACACCGCGCTGGCGCAACTGCTGCGCGCCGAGGTGGCCACGCCGTTCGATCTGCGCACCGGCCCGGTGTTCCGCACGCTGCTGATCAGGCTGGCGCCACAAGAACACGTCCTGGTGCTGAGCATGCACCACTCGGTCACCGACGGCTGGTCGATGGGCCTGATCGCCGAGGAGCTGAGCGCGTGCTACGCCGCCGCGCTGGCCGGTACTCGAGCCGAACTGCCCGCCCTGGCGGTGCAGTACCCGGACTACGCGCTCTGGCAACGAGAACGGGTCGGTGGACCGGCCTGGCAGGCGCAGCTGGACTACTGGCGCGAACGGCTGGCCGGCCTGGAAACCCTGCAACTACCCACCGACCGCCCCCGGCCACCGGCGCGCACCTCAACCGGTGCCGAGCTGCGCGGCACGCTGCCCGCCGAGCTGACCGGCCGGCTGCGGGAGTTCGGGCGGGCCAACGGGCTCACCCTGTTCATGACGCTGCTCTCCGCCTGCGACGCCGTGTTCGCCCGCTACAGCGGCCAGCGCGACATCGCCGTCGGCACCGCCGTCTCCACCCGCGACCGCCCGGAACTCGAAGATCTCGTCGGCTGCTTCCTCAACACCGTCGTGCTCCGGTCCACTGTGGATGGCTCGATGTCGTTCCTGGAACTGGCGCGGCAGGTGCGCGGTACCGTGCTCGGCGCGTTCGGCAACCAGGACATCCCGTTCGAGGCGCTGGTCGACGAGCTGCGGGTCGAACGCGACCCGAGCCGCTCCCCGCTGGTCCAGGCGCTGGTCATCCTGCAGAACACCCCGCACCAGCCGCTGGAACTGGCCGGCGTCGCGGCCGAACCGGTGGTGCTGCCGCATGTCTCGGCCGCACTGGACCTGACCGTCGAGTTCACCGAGCGGGCGGGCGAACTCGACCTGATGATCGAGTACAACACCGACCTGTTCGACCACAACACCATCGAGCGTCTCGCCGAGCACCTGCACACGCTGCTGGCCGCGGCGGTCGCCGACCCGGCGCGGCCACTGCGCGAGCTGGCCATGCTCAGCCCCGCACAACGGGACCTGGTGTGTCGCGAGTGGAACGACACCAGGACGCCGTATCCGGCCGACAAATGCCTGCACGAGGTCTTCGGCGACTGGGCTCGCGCGACGCCGGACGCGGACGCGCTGCTCGGCGACGGCGTTCGCCTGTCCTACGCCGAACTCGACACGGCGGCGAACCGGTTGGCGCATCAGCTCATCGCGGCGGGCGTCGGCCCCGACGTGTGCGTCGGCATCTGCCTCGAACGCGGTCCCGACCTGTGGGTGACCGCACTGGCGGTGCTCAAGGCCGGCGGCGCCTACGTGCCCTTCGATCCGGCCTACCCGGCCGAGCGCCTCGCGTTCATGGTCGGCGACACGAAAACGCCGCTCCTGTTGACCAATCGCGAACTCGCGCCGAACTGCGCGGATCTCGGCGCGGCAACGGTGGTCCCGCTGGAAGACTGGGCGGACCGGATCGCCGCCGCGCCTGCGGTCGCCCCCGAGGTGCGCACGGCGCCGGGCAACCTCGCGGTGATCCTCTACACCTCGGGTTCGACCGGCACGCCCAAGGGCGCGATGCTCACCCACCAGGCGTTGATGCGCCTGGCCCGGCCGGGCCGGACGGCCGTGTTCGGTCCCGGTGAGGTGGTCGGTCAGATCGCGTCGGCGTCGTTCGACGCCGCCGCCTTCGAGGTGTGGAACACGCTGCTCAACGGCGGCTGCCTCGCGGTCTATCCGGCCGGTCCGCCCTCGATCGACGCGCTGCGCCGCTTTCTGACCGGGCACGCCGTCACCATGATGGTCTTCACCACCGGCTTCTTCCACGGCATCGTGGACGCCGACGTGAGCGTGCTCGACGGGCTGCGCCAGATCGTCGTGGGTGGTGAGGCGCTGTCGGCGACCCATTGCGCCAAGGTGGCGAGGCACCTGCCCGGGCTGGAGATCATCAACGCCTACGGGCCGACCGAGTGCGCGGTCGCCAGCTGCAACGCCAGTTTCGACCCGCAGGCACCAACGGAGCTGCCGGTGCCGATCGGCAAGCTCTACCCGAACACCAGGATCTACCTGCTCGATCGCGACCTCAACCCGGTGCCGGTCGGTGTGCCCGGCGAGGCCTACATCGCCGGGGACGGTCTGGCCCGAGGATTCCTGGCCAGGAAAGGACTGACGGCGGCGCGGTTCGTGGCCTGCCCGTTCGACGGGCCCGGCGCCCGGATGTACCGCACCGGCGACCTGATGCGCTGGCGTGCGAACGGCGACCTGGAATTCGTCGGCCGCACCGACGACCAGATCAAGGTGCGCGGGTTCCGGATCGAACTCGGCGAGGTCGAGAAGGCCGTCCTGGATTGCCCCGGAGTGGCCACCGCCGTCGTGCTGGCCCGGCCCGACCACACCGGCCGCAAACGTTTGGCGGCCTACGTCGTCCCGATCGACACCGACGAGCGGACCCTGCGTGAACAACTCGGCCGCACCCTGCCCGAATACCTGATGCCGAGCGCGTTCGTGCTGATGGAGCGGCTTCCGCTCGGTCCCAACGGAAAGGTCGACCGGCGGGCCCTCCCCGAGCCGGCCTGGGGCCGGGATTCCGCCGACGAGGGTAGCTACGTCGCCCCGCGTACGCCGGCCGAGCGCGGGCTGGCGGCGATCTGGGCCGAGGTGCTGCACGTCGAACGGGTCGGCATCGAGGACAACTTCTTCGCCCTCGGCGGCGACTCGATCCTGAGCCTGCAACTGGTCGCCAAGGCCCGCAGGGCCGGATTCGCGATGTCCGCCAAGGACATGTTCCAGTGGCAGACCATCGCCGAACTGGCCGGCCGGATCACCGAGGCGGTCACCGAGAATGACGGGCCGGGGGAGCGCGACGCCGAGCCCGCGCCGCTCACCCCGATCCAGGCGTTCCTGTTCGACGGCCTCGCCGACCCGGCCGTCTTCCACCAGTACGTCGTCATCGATCTGCCGTCCGATGTGGACCGGGAAGCCCTGCGTACCGCGCTGACCGCCGTGCGGGCCCAGCACGAAGCACTGGGCTACCGGTTCACCCGAGTGTCACAACATCGCACCGGCAACGAAGACCTTCCCCTGCGCACGGTCGCGACCGACGATCTCGACGCCGCGATCGCCGACACTCTGTCCGAAGTAGACTTCGCGACCGGAAAGCTGTGGCAGGCCACGCTGGTACTGCCAGGCAACGGCACGGACGCGTGGCTGGTCCTGGTCGTGCACCACCTCGTCGTCGACGGCGTGTCCTGGCGCATTCTGCTCGACGACCTGCACACCGCCTACCAGCAGGCCAGCGCGGGCGACGAGATCGATCTCGGCCCGAAGACCAGTCCGATGACGCGCTGGGCGCGCAGGCTGGCCGCGCACACCCTCGCCGGTGGTTTCGACCACGAGCGCGCCCACTGGGCGGCGGTGACCGGCTCCGCCCCGCTCGACCTGCCGCTGGACCGGGACGGCGAGAACACGGTGGAAAGCACCCACACCGTGCGGATCGAACTGGACCCGGCGACCGCCGAGGCCCTGCTGCGCGAGGTGCCCAGGGCGTACCGGACGGAGATCAACGACGTGCTGGCGGCCGCACTCGGCGTCACGCTGGCCGGTTGGACCGGGCACGACCGCATCGTGCTCGGCATGGAAGGGCACGGCCGCGAGGAGTTGTTCGACGACGTCGACCTCTCGCGCACGGTCGGCTGGTTCACCTCCTACTTCCCGGTCGCGCTCGACGTCTCGTCCGGTCAGGACTGGGCCCGGCTGCTGCCTGCGGTGAAGCAGACCTTGCGAGAGGTGCCCGGGCGCGGTCTTGGCTACGGGGCGTTGCGCTATTCCGGCCGTGCCCCCGAACTGGCCGGCGACCCCCGGCCCAAGGTGGCCCTCAACTACCTCGGCCGGTTCGACCTTCCCGGCGACGCCGAGGGGCTGTTCCGGTCGGTGTCCCCGATCGCGCTGCACCAGGCCCCCGATGATCACCGCGCGCACGTGCTCGACGTGATCGGCGCGGTCGAGTCCGGTCGGTTCGCGTTCACCTGGCAGTACTCGGAGAACCTGCACCTCCCGGCCACCGTGCGCCGCCTTGCCGACACGTTCGCCGCGATGCTGCGCGCGATCGTGGCGCACTGCGCGCAACCCGCCACGGGCGCGCGCACCCCGGCCGACTTCCCGCTGGTCAACCTCGACCAGGCAACCCTGGACCAACTGGTCGGCACCGGCCGCGATGTCGAGGACATCTACCCGATGACGCCGACCCAGCTCGGCATGGTCTTCCACTCGGTGCTGGACGAGGGCGCGAGCCAGTACTTCGAGCAGACCTGCCTGGAACTGGAGGGCGTCGGCGAACCGGACCTGCTCGGCCGGGCCTGGCAACGGCTCCTCGATCGCACCCAGGTGCTGCGCACCGCACTGGTCTGGGACGGGCTGGCCCAGCCGGTCCAGGTGGTGCGCACCGGGCTGACCGTCCCGGTGACCCACCTGGACTGGCGCGGCCACAGCGAGTCCGTGCTGGAGGAGGCGACCCGGCAGTACCTGGATGCCGACCGGGAACGGGGCTTCGATCTCGCCACCGCCCCGCTGATGCGGGTGGCCATCGCCCGGCTCACCGACACCCGCGTCCGTCTGATTTGGACCTTCCATCACGCGTTGCTGGACGGCTGGAGCGGCATGCAGGTGCTCGCCGAGGTCTTCGCCGAATACGCGAGCCTCTCCGGCGCGGCGCCGTCGTCGCCCCGGCGGCGCAGGCCCTACCGCGATTACGTCAAGTGGCTGGGCGAGCAGGACGAGTCCGCCGCCGAGTCCTACTGGCGGGCCGCGCTGGCCGGGTTCGACTCCCCGACCCCGCTGCCCTACGACCGGCCGCCGGTCGGCCTGCACCGCTCGTCGGCCTCCGCCGAATGGCGGCTGGAACTGGGGCCCGAGGTGAGCGCGGGACTCAACACGGCCGCCCGGCGCGCCCGGGTCACCAGCAACACGCTGGTGCAGGGCGCGTGGGCGATCCTGTTGTCGCGCTACAGCGGAGAACGCGATGTCTGTCTCGGCGCCACGGTCGCCGGCCGTCCCGCCGACCTGGCCGGTTCCGATCAGATGATCGGGTTGTTCATCAACACCCTGCCGGTGCGGGTGGACGTCGACCCGCACGCTTCGCTGCCCGGGTGGCTGCGGCGGTTGCAGGAGGATCAGGCGCTGGCCCGCGAGTTCGAACACGTGCCGCTGCCGAAGGTGCGGCAGTGGAGTCAACTGGACCAGGGCACGTCGGCCTTTGACAGCGTGATCGTCTTCGAGAACTACCCGCTGGAGCGACGCGCCGCCGGGCCGGGCGAGCCCGAGGTGCTCGCCATCAGCGCCGAGGGCGCCACCAACTATCCGCTCAACCTGGTCGTCTACCCCGGCGACGAGCTGTCCGTGCTGTTCCGCTACGACGCGAACGTCTTCGACGCGGCCACGATCGAGCGGCTCGGCGAGCACCTGCGCGCGCTGTTCGCGGGCATCGCGGCCGATTCCGGCCAGCGGCTGCGCGAGTTGCCGCTGATGTCCGCGACCGAGCGCGACACGATCCTGCGTGAGTGGAGCGGAACAGAGCTGCCGCACGCCACCGAGAACCGGGTGCACGACCTCGTCGCCGCGCACGCCCGGCACCATCCGGACACCGTCGCGGTGTCCTACGGCAGCGACACGCTGACCTTCGCCGAACTCGACGCGCGGGCGAACCAGTTGGCGCACCGGCTGATCGCGCTCGGCGCCGGGCCGGAGGACCCCGTCGGGGTCGCCCTGCCGCGCGGCGTCGAGCTGGCCGTCGCCGCCATCGCCGTGCTCAAGGCGGGCGGTGCCTACCTGCCGCTGGACCCGGACTACCCGGCCGATCGGCTGACGGCCATGCTGGCGCAGGCCCGCCCGCTGGTGGTGGTGACCGAGGAAGGCCACCGCGACCGGTTCGCGGGCACGGTGCTGTGCCTGGACACCGACCGATCCGTGCTCGCCGAGTTGCCACGCTCCGCGCCCGAGATCGCGGTCGGCGGGCGAAACCTCGCCTATCTCGTGTTCACCTCGGGCTCGACCGGATTACCCAAGTGCGTGCAGGCCGAGCACGGCGCGCTGGGCAACGTGGTCGTCGAGGCCATCGAGCGTTTCGCGCTCGGTCCCGGCAGCCGGGTGATGCTGTGCGTCTCCACCAGCTTCGACGGGGGCGTGCAGGAGCTGTTCACCACGCTGGCGGCCGGTGCCACGCTGGTTTTCGCCAGGCTGCAGGACGTTCAGGACGTGCCGAGCCTGGCCGGGCAGCTGCGGGCCGAGTCGATCACCATGGCCTCGCTGCCGCCCGCCATGCTCGCCGCGCTGGACGCCGAGGCCGTGCCGGAACTGCGCACGGTCGGCACCGGCGGCGACGTGTGCGGTACCGACCTGGCCGGCACCTGGTCCCGGCAGCGGCGCCTGGTGAACATCTACGGACCGAGCGAGACCACCCTCGCGGTGAGCCTGTTCCGGGTCGAGCCCGGCACCAGTTACCGGACGGTGCCGCTCGGCCCGCCCATCCCCAATGTGCGGGCCTACGTGCTGGACGACAGCCTGTCCCCGGTGCCGACCGGGGTGGCCGGTGAGCTGTACGTCGGCGGGACGGGCGTGACGCGCGGCTACCGCGACCGTCCCGGCCTGACCGCGCAGCGGTTCGTGGCCGACCCGTTCGGGCCACCCGGCGCGCGCGTCTACCGGACCGGTGACGTGGTCCGGTGGAACCCCTCCGGTCAGCTGGAGTTCGTCGGGCGCACGGACGGCCAGGTGAAGGTTCGCGGTTACCGGGTCGACCCGGCCGACGTCGAGAGCGCCCTGCGTACGCACACCGGTGTCGCCGAGGCGGCCGTGCTCGCTCCCCGGGGCGAGACCGGCCACCGCAGGCTGGTCGCGTACGTGGTGCCCGCGCCGGACGAGCCCAGCCCGACCCGGGATGAGCTGCGCGAGCACCTGTCCGCGCTGCTGCCGGATTACCTGGTCCCGTCGGTGTTCGTCTCGCTGCCCGCGCTTCCGTTGACGCCCAACGGGAAGCTCGACCGAGCAGCGCTACCCGCGCCGGACCGCCCAGTCGAGTCCGGTGTGGACAGTGTCGCGCCACGCAACCCGACCGAAGTGGCGCTGGCCGCGATCTGGGCCGAGGTCCTCGAACTGCCGGAGGTCGGGGTGCTGGACGAGTTCTTCGAACTCGGCGGCGACTCGATCGTCAGCCTCCGGCTGGCCTCGCGCATCCGGCGGGCCTTCGACGTCGACCTCTCGCCCCGGGAACTGTTCGACGCGCCGACCGTCGCCGGCCTCGCCGAGCGCATCCAGCTGAAGATCCTCACCAAGCTGGAGCGTGCCGCGCAGGCCGTCGCCGGGCCGGCCTGAACCAGGAGAACGTCATGGGCACTCCCCACTCGCTGGAGGACCGGATCGCGGCCCTGCCCGAGCACCTGCGGGCACTGGCCCGCCAGCAATTGGCCGGCGCGGCGGCAGCCGACGACTCGATCCCGGTCCTGTCCCGGGACAACCCGCTGCCGCTCTCGCCCGCCCAGGAACGGCTGTGGTTCCTTTACGAGTACGAGCCGCGGGGCGTCGAGTACAACGCGCTGAAGGTGCTGCGCCTTTCCGGCACGCTCGACGAACGCGCGCTGGCGGGCGCGGTGACCTCGGTCGTGCGGCGGCACGAGTCGCTGCGCACCGTGTTCGAGACGGTCGACGGCGAGGGCAGGCAGCGGGTGACCGCGAACGCCGACGTGCCGATGACCAGGATCGACCTGACGCAGGTGCCCACCGTCGAACGCGACGCCGAACTGCAACGGTGCCTGCTTGACGAGGCGCTGACCCCGTTCGACCTGCGCACTGGCCCGGTGCTGCGGCTGGTGCTGGTCCGCCTGGCGGCCGACGAGCACGTGCTCGGGCTGAGCATGCACCACATCGTCAGCGACGGCTGGTCGGTGGGCGTGCTCGTGGAGGAGCTGAACCGCTGCTACGCGGCCGAAGTACGCGGCGAAGCGGCGGAGCTGCCCGCGTTGCCGGTGCAGTACGCCGACGTGGCGAGCTGGCTGCGCGACCAGCAGAACGACGATCAACTGGGCTACTGGCTGGGCCAGCTCGACGGGCTGACCCCGCTGGAACTGCCGACCGACCGGCCGCGACCGACCGTGCGCGACACCGAGGGCGCGTTGTACGTGTTCGAGGTTCCCGCCGAGGTCGTGTCCGGGCTCAAGGTGGTGAGCCGGGACGCGGATGCCACGCTGTTCATGACCCTGGTGGCCGCGACCCAGCTGCTGTTCGCCCGCTACACCGGTGAGCGCGACGTCGCGGTGGCCACCCTGACCTCAGGACGCGACCGGCCCGAACTGGAACGGCTGATCGGGTTCTTCGTCAACACGCTGGTGCTGCGCTCTCAGGTCGACGAGTCGCTGCCCTTCGCCGACCTCCTCCGCGCCGTGCGGTCCACCGTGCTGGATGCGTTCGCTCATCAGGAGGTGCCGTTCCAGCGGCTGGTGGACCGGCTCGCGCCACCGAGGGACCAGGGGCGGCCGCCGCTGGTCCAGGTGATGGTCAACCTGCAGAACGCCCCCGGTGGGCAGGTGCGGTTGCCGGGTCTGTCGGTCGAGGAGCTGATGCCGCCCGCGCGGGTGGCGAGCCTGGACGTCACCATCGACTTCGCCGAACAGGCCGGCGCGCTGGTCGGCTACATCGAGTACAGCACGGCGCTGTTCGACGAGGAGACCATGCGCTGGCTGTCCCGGCACCTGGTCACCCTGCTGACCGGCATCGCGGACGAGCCCGAGCGGCCGATGTCCAAGCTGACCATGCTCTCGCGCAACGAACTGCGCTATCTTCTCGCCGCAGGCACGGGCGAGCGGATCGGCTTCGGCGAACCCCGGTGCGTGCACGAGGTCTTCGCCGGACAGGCACTGTCCACTCCGGACGAACCTGCGGTCATCGACGAGTCCGGCACGATCACCTTCGCCGAACTGGACCGCAGAGCCAACCAGTTGGCCCATCACCTGATCGGCCTCGGCGTGCGGCCGGGCGTGCTGGTCGGCGTGTGTGCCGAGCGGAGCAGCGCGGTGGTCGTCGCGCTGCTCGCCGTGCTGAAGGCGGGCGGCGCGTTCGTGCCGCTGGATCCCGACTATCCAGCCCACCAGCTGGCCGGCATGCTGACCGACGCGGCCGCGCCGGTCCTGCTCACCCAGCAACACCTCGTCGAGCGGCTCCCGGCCGGCGACACCAGCGTGCTGTGCCTGGACCGCGACGCGGCACTGATCGACCGCGAACCGATCACGGCACCGGAAACCGCGGTGACGCCGGCCGATCTCGCCTACGTGGTGTACACGTCCGGCTCGACCGGCCGCCCCAAGGGCGTGATGGTCGAACACCGCAACGTCCACCACATGGTGCACGCCTGGGACGCCCGCTACGGCCTGGCCGGCACCCGGCCGCGCAGCCTGTGCGTGTCCAGCCTCGGCGTCGACCTGTTCTTCGCCGACTTCCTGATGTCGGCGCTGTTGGGCGGCACGATCGTGGTCTGCCCGGCCAAGGCGGTCGGTGACCCGGTCGAGCTGGCTAACCTGATCGAACGCACCGAGGCGAGCCTTCTGGTCACCGTGCCGTCGCTGGCCAGGGCGCTGGCCGAGGAAATGGCCTGGCGGGGCCGTCGGCTGGAATCGTTGCGCGTGCTGGCGGTCGGCTCGGAGGGCTGGCCGATCGCCGATGTCGGCCCGGTGCTGGAGCGGGTCGGGCCGGACACGCTGGTGGTCAACGCCTACGGCGCCACCGAGACCACAGTGGACTCCACGGTCTTCGCGGTCGACGGCGAACTCGGCGCCGGGCCTTACGTGCCGATCGGCCATCCGCTGGCCAACACCCGGGTCTACCTGCTGGACAGCCTGGGCCGCCCGGTGCCGTTCGGCGTGGCGGGCGAGGTGTACATCGGTGGTGCGGGCATCGCGCGCGGCTACTGGAACCTCCCGGAACTCAGCGAGCAACGATTCCTGGCCGACCCGTTCATGTCCGAACCCGGCCACCGGATGTACCGGACCGGTGACCTGGCCCGCAGGCGGCGTGACGGCGCTCTGGAATTTCTCGGCCGGGTCGACGACCAGGTCAAGATCCGCGGATTCCGCGTCGAACTCGGCGAGGTGGAGGCCGCGCTCACCGAACATCCCGCCGTGACCGCCGCGGCCGCCACCACGCGGCCGGATGATGCCGGGCACCTCCGCCTGGTCGCCTACTGCGAGGTCACCGAGCCGGGCGGTTTCGACGTCGCCGGACTGCGCGCGTTCCTGCGCACCCGCCTGCCCGCGCACGCCGTGCCATCGGCATTCGTGCTGCTGGACGCGCTGCCGCTCAGCCCGGCCGGGACCCTCAACCGCCGATCGCTGCCCGAACCCGACTGGGCCGCCCAACTGACCCAGGACTATCGCGCCCCCGGTACCGAAACCGAAGCGGCGCTGGCCGGTATCTGGGCCGAGGTCCTCGGCGTGCCCGTGGCCCGGGTCGGCGCGCTGGACAACTTCTTCGAGCTGGGCGGCGACTCGATCCTGTCGCTGCGGGTGATTTCCCGGATCCGCGCCCGATTCGACGTCGCCCTCTCGCCCCGGCACCTGTTCGACGCGCCCACCGTCGTCGAACTCGCCGAGTTGATCGCGCGGTCTTCGGAATCGGCCGGGGCCGCGGTCATCCCGAGGTCCGATGTGGACGGACCAGCGCCGCTGTCGTTCGCCCAGCAGCGGCTGTGGTTCCTGCACGACTTCGCGCCGAACGGCACCGAGTACCACTCCGGTCTTGGCCTGCGCCTGCGCGGCGAGCTGGACGTAGGCGCGCTGCACTCTGCGTTGGACCAGCTCCTGGCCCGGCACGAGTCGTTGCGGACCACCTTCGGCACAGCCGACGGCCAGCCGGTGCAGATCGTGCACGCACCGGGCAGCATGCCCAGCACCACGATCGACCTCTCCGGGCAACCCGAGGCTGCCCTGGAGGCGGTGCTACGCCAGGAGTTGTCGCAGCCCTTCGACCTCTCGGCCGGACCGTTGTGCCGCGCCCTGCTGATCCGCCTCGACCAGGACGACCATGTGCTGGCCCTGCTCATGCACCACATCGTGACCGACGGCTGGTCGATGGGCGTGCTCGCGGGCGAACTGGGCCCCTGCTACGCGGCGGCCCTGCGGGGCGAGCAGGCGCGGCTCACCGAGCTGCCCGTGCGTTACGCCGACTATGCGCTCTGGCAGCGCGATTCCGAATCCGGCCCGGACCTGACCGAGCACGCGAGCTACTGGCAGGACCGGCTGGCCGGACTGGGTCAGCTCGATCTGCCGACCGACCGGCCCCGGCCCGCCGTGCGTTCCTCGGCAGGCGCCACCTGGACTGTGCGCGCGCCCGACTCGCTGTTGCGTGGCTTGCACGCGGTGGCCCGGCAGGGCGACGCGTCGCTGTTCATGGTGCTGCTGGCGGCGACCAAGATCCTGCTCGCCCGCTACACCGGGCAGCGTGACATCGCCGTCGGCGCGGCCAGCGCGGGCCGGGACCGGGCCGAGATCGAGGGCCTGGTCGGCTTCTTCGTCAACACGGTGGTTCTCCGTTCCACAGTGGACGACGATCTGACCTTTGCGGACTTCCTGGCCCAGGTGCGGTCCACGGTGCTGGAGGCCGCCGCCCACGAGCAGCTGCCCTTCGAGCAGCTGGTCGAGCTGATGCGTCCCGCGCGTGACCCCAGCCGGACGCCGCTGGTCGAGGTCATGGTGGTCATGCAGAACACGCCGGACCCCGAGGTGGAGATGCCGGGCCTGCGGGCCGAGCCGGTCACCGTCGGCGGTGGTGATGTCGGCTACGACCTGAACCTCGAATTCATCGAGCAGGCGGGTCAGTTCTCGGTGACCCTGCGCTACAGCACCGCGTTGTTCGACGAGTCCACTATGGACCGAATGGCCGGTCAACTGCTCTGCCTGCTCGAAGCCATCACCGCCGATGCCGCCCGGCCGGTGCGCGAGCTGCCGCTGCTCACCGCGACCGAACGCGACAACATTCTCGTGGGCTGGAACGACACGGCGGGCGGCGCACCCGTGCCCGAACTGGCCGAGCTGATCGCCCGGCCACCCGCCGAGGCCCAGCATCGGACCGCGGTGACCAGCGCAACCAATGACGCAGGCAGGCTGGATTTCGCCGAACTGCACGCGCGGGCCAACCGGCTCGCGCACCACCTGGCCGCCAGGGGAGTCGGCCCGGAGCGAGTGGTCGGCGTGGCCTGCCCGCGCACCGCCGATCTCGTGGTCGCCATGCTCGCCGTGCTCAAGGCCGGAGCCGCCTTCCTGCCGCTGGACGTCGACCATCCCGCCGAGCGGCTGCGCTATGTGGTCGCGGACGCGCAACCCGCCCTGGTACTGGCCTGCGCACCGACCGCCGCGATCGCCGCGGCCCTGCCGCAGGGAACCGACTGCCTCCTGCTCGACGATCCCCGGACGATCGCGGACCTCGCCGCCCTCCCGGCCACCCCGATCGCGCCGGTGCGACCGGTTCACCCTGGCAACGCCGCCTACCTGATCTACACCTCCGGCTCGACCGGCGCACCCAAGGGAGTTCTCGTCCCCCGGCACAACCTGGCCAACTTCCTGGTGGACATGATCGACCGGCTCCCGCTCACCGAGTGCGACCGGCTGCTCGCGGTCACCACGGCCGGTTTCGACATCGCCAACCTGGAGCTGCTGGCGCCCGTCGTCGCCGGTGCGACCGTCGCCATCGCCGACCAGGCCCTCACCCACGATCCGCAGGCGCTCGGCATGGCGATCGGGGCCACCGGCACGACGATCATGCAGGCGACGCCAAGCTTGTGGCGCGCGGTCGTCGATGAGTCCGAGCGTGCCATCGCGGGCCTGCGGGTGCTGGTCGGCGGCGAGGCCCTCGCTCCCGACCTGGCCGACACGCTGGCCCGCAACGCCGCCTCCGCGCTCAACGTGTACGGGCCGACCGAGACGACGATCTACTCGACAACGGCGCCGGTGCTCGCGACGCGGACCGCGTCGCCGCCGATCGGCGCCCCGATCAGCAACACCAGCGTCTACGTGCTCGACGCCAGGCTGCGACCGGTGCCGCAGGGCGTGCACGGCGAGCTGTACATCGCGGGAGACGGCGTCGCCCGGGGCTACCTGGGCCGGGGCGCGCTGACCGCCGCTCGGTTCGTGGCGGATCCCTTCACGGCCGGAGGCGGCCGGATGTACCGAACCGGCGACGTGGTCCGCTGGCTGGACGGCGGCGCCCTGGAGTACCTGGGTCGTTCCGACCACCAGGTCAAGATCCGTGGCTTCCGGATCGAACTGGGGGAGATCGAGGCGGTGCTGGCCACGCATCCTGGCGTGCGCGCCGCCACCGTCGTGGTCCGCGCCGAACGTCTGGTCGCCTACGTCGTGCCCGCCGACGATCCACCGTCCACTGCGGACCTGATCCGGTTCGCCAGGGAACGGCTGCCCGGATACATGGTGCCCGCGCACTTCGCGACGCTGGCCGAGTTCCCGCTCAATCCGAGCGGCAAGGTGGACCGGGCCGCGCTGGGCGCCAGGGACATCGACGACACCGGTACGGCCGAGGAACACGTGCCGCCCCGCGACGAAACCGAGCGGGTGCTCGCCGGAATCTGGGCGGAAGCGCTGGGTGTCGAGGCGGCTTCGGTCGGCGTGACCGACAACTTCTTCATGCTCGGCGGCGACTCGTTGCTCAGCATGAAGGTGGTGTCCCGGGCTCGGTCCGCCGGTCTGCCGCTGGAGTCCCGGCAGCTGTTCCTCAACCAGACCATCGCCGAACTGGCCACGGCCCTGGCCGAGGACGACGCACCGAGCCCGGCAACGCCGAGCCCGGCCAAGCAGGTCGCGCCGGTCCGCGCCGGAGCGGGGGTCGAGGACATCTATCCGCTCACGCCGATGCAGAGCGGCATGCTGTTCCACTCGCTCGCGACTGACGAGCATGACGTGTATCTCGGCCATTCGCGGCTGGTGCTCGACGGGGTCACCGATCCGGACGCGCTGATCCGCGCCTGGCAGACCGTTGCCGAGCGCACGCCCGTGTTGCGCACCGCCATCGACTGGGACGAGACCGGCCAGCCGGTACAGGTCGTGTATCAGAACGTCGCGCTCCCGGTCAGCAGGCACGACCTGACCGGCCTGCCCGAGGCGGCAGCGCGGGCGGAGGCGGAACGCCTGTGGGCCGAGCAGACCCGATGCACCGTGGACCTCGGCACGGCGCCGTTGCTGCGGCTCACGCTACTGCGGCTGTCCGCCGAGCGCGTCGAGATCTTCTGGTCCGCCCACCACATCCTGCTGGACGGGTGGAGCAGGGCCAACCTGTGGGCTGACGTATTTGCCTGCTACGCGAACCGGACGCCGCCGGTTCGGCCGCCCTTCGGTGACTACGTGCGCTGGTTGTCCACACAGGACCATGAAGCGGCCGAGCGGCACTGGCGGCAGGTGGTCGCCGGGTTCGCGGCACCGACACCGCTGCCCTACGACCGGCCGTCGCAGGAATCTCAAGGCGTGCGCACGATTTCGCTGCACCTGCCCGCCGACCGCGCCGCTCGCCTGTTCCACCGCTGCCGCGAACTCCGGATCACCGCGGCGACGCTGGTCCAGGGTGCGTGGGCCATCCTGCTGGCCCGGCACGGCGGCACCGACGACGTGATCTTCGGCTTGACCGTCTCCGGTCGCCCCGCCGAACTGGCCGGTGCGGAAGACATGATCGGCCTGTTCATCAACACCGTGCCGGTGCGCGCCTCGTTCGGCGACGAGCGGGTGAGCCTGGCGTCGTGGCTGCGCGAACTGCAAACCGCCCAGGCGAACGGCCAGCACCACCAGTACACCTCGCTGGCCCGCATCAAGAGTTTCAGCGACGTGCCCAGCGATGCCAGCCTGTTCGACAGCATCGTGGTGCTGGAGCAGTTCCCCGAGGACGTGGACACCAGCGACCCGGCCGGTCCCCGGGTGGTCGGCAGCGCCGACGAGATGCGCACCAACTATCCGCTCACGCTGCTGGCCGACATCGGTGCCGAGTTGGAACTGTCGCTGGAGTACGACCCGGCGCGCTTCGACGAGTCCACCGTGCGGCGCCTGATTGCACACCTGGACACCCTGTTCGACGCGGTGCTCGCCGATCCGGACATCCAGCTTCGCGACCTGTCGGTGCTGACCTCGGCCGAGCGGCAGCTGGTCCTGACCGAGTGGAACGACACTCTGGCCCAGGTACCGGCACGCGGCCTGCACGAACTGATCATGGAGCAGGCCGAGCGCAGCCCGGACGCGATCGCGGTGGCCTCCGGCACCGAGTCACTGACCTACCGGGAGCTGGCCGACCGCACCGGCATCCTGGCCGGATACCTGGCCGGCCAGGGAGTCGGTCCCGATGTGCTGGTCGGCGTGTGCGCGGAGCGCGGCATCGACCTCGTCGTGATGCTGCTCGGCGTGTTGCGGGCAGGCGGCGGTTATCTGCCGCTGGATCCCGGCTATCCGGGTGAACGGCTGGCCATGATGGTCGCCGACGCCACCCCCGCCGTGATCCTCACCCAGCAACACCTGGCGCAACGGCTGCCGGAGCCGGGTGTGCCGGTGCTCCGGGTGGACGCGGACTGGCCCGCGACGCCTTTGCCCGTCCCCACCGCACCGACCCGTCCGGAAACCGTCGCCTACGCGATCTACACCTCGGGAACGACCGGGCGCCCCAAAGGCGTGCTCGTGTCGCACCGGGCGATCGTCAATCGCCTGGCCTGGATGCAGTCGCGCTACCGGTTGTCGCCTGAGGACCGGGTGCTGCAGAAGACGCCGTTCAGCTTCGACGTCTCGGTGTGGGAGTTCTTCTGGCCGCTGCTGACCGGAGCGACACTGGTCATGGCCCGGCCCGGTGGTCACCGCGAGCCCGACTACCTGGCCACGGTGATCCGGGACGAGCGGATCACCACCGTCCACTTCGTACCATCGATGCTCAGGGAGTTCCTCGCCGAACCGGCGGTCGCCCAGTGCACCGAACTACGCAGGGTGTTCTGCAGCGGGGAGGCACTGCCCGCCGCGCTTTGCGAGCAGTACTTCCAGACGCTGACCGCGCCGCTGCACAACCTCTACGGTCCGACCGAGGCCGCGGTCGACGTGACCTACTGGTCGTGCCGTCCCGGCGCCGAGCGGGTACCGATCGGCAGCCCGGTGTGGAACACGAAGGTCCAGGTGCTGGACGCCGCGCTGCGCCCCGTCCCACCCGGCGTGCCCGGTGAGCTGTACCTGCTCGGCACCCAGCTGGCCAGGGGCTACCACGCCCGGCCCGGCCTCACCGCGCAGCGGTTCGTGGCCGCGCCGCACGGTGCGCCGGGGGAGCGGATGTACCGCACCGGCGACCTGGTGCGCTGGTTGCCCGACGGGAACCTGGAGTACCTGGGCCGCACTGACCACCAGGTGAAGATCCGCGGTGTCCGGATCGAACTGGGTGAGGTGGAGGCCGCGTTGGCGGCCCACCCGGACATCGCGGCGGTGACCGCGATCGCGCGCGAAGCGCGGCCCGGTGACCTCCGCCTGGTCGCCTACGTTGTCGCGCGACCGTCAGCGGCGCCTGATGACGCTCAGCTGCGCGCGTTCCTGGCCGCCCGGTTGCCCGCGCACCTGGTGCCGTCGGCCTTCGTGTCGCTCCCGGCGTTGCCGACCACGCCCAGCGGAAAACTGGATCGCCGGGCGCTGCCCGCACCGGACTTCACCCGGGGCGGCGCGACCGAGCACGTCGCGCCCGGCACCGAAGCGGAGCAAGCGCTTGCGCGGATCTGGGCCGAGGTGCTCGACCTCCCGGTCGAGCGGATCGGCGTGTCCGACGACTTCTTCGCCATCGGTGGCAACTCGCTGCTGAGCATCCAGGTACTGCACCGGGCCCGAGGGGAAGGCTTCGACCTGACCATGCGGGACCTGCTCGGCCGCCGCACCATCGCCGCGCTCGCCCAGACCGCCGCTCCGGCGCGACCCGAGCCCGCAATTGGTGAATTGCCCCTGGCGTCTGCGCAACGCGCGCTGTTGCGGCGCTGGCCGGACGGAGCACCCGGGTTCCTGCACACCAGCCTGCTCGAACTGGCACCCGGCATCGACACCGGCGCACTGGGTGCCGCCCTGATCGCGTTGGCCGGGCGGCATGACGCGTTGCGGATGCGGTTCGAGCGCACGGCGACGGGCTGGCGCCAGTCGCCCGCGCCCGCCGACCGTCCTGACCCGCTCGTCCGGCACACGCTTGCGCCGACCCCGGCCGGGCAGCGGCGCCGGGCCGTCGCCGGACTGGTCGGGCGAGCGCGGGCCGATCTGGCCGGCGGCACGCTGCTGCTGGCGACGTTGGTGGAGTTCGAAGGGGCCGACAATCCGTGGTTGTGGCTTGCGGTGCACCCGCTCGCCGCCGACGCGGCCTCGTGGCCGCTGCTGCTCGACGAGCTGGCCCGCGCCTACCGGTCCGCCTGCGCGGGCGAAGCACCGTTGCCCGGCGCGGCACCGGTCGCGTTCGCCGACTGGGCCCGGCGACTGGCCGATGAACCGGACCCGGTGGCGGCGGAGGTCGCGGCCGCACCGCCCGCACCCGCCGAGCTGGTGGTGCGCCTGCACCGCAGGGACAGCGACATCCTGCTGCGCGCCGTCCCGCCGCTGTTCCGCACCGGGATCGACGTGGTGCTCGCCGCGGTGACGGCGCAGGTCCTCGCCCGGGACACCGGACGGACGCGGGTGTTGCTCGGCCTGCCCGACCGAGTTCGTGGCGCGGCCGTGCCGGACTTGGACGTGTCCGGCACGATCGGTGCGCTCACCGGCATCTCGACGGTCGCCGTGGACGTAGCCGACAACGACTGGACGGCGCTGATCCAGTCGGTGCGCCGCCAGCTCAGGACCACCGTGCCGGCCGAACCCGACCTCGTCCTCGCCTACCGGGACGGCGCCGACACCGGCCTGCTGACCGCACACGGCGAGTTCTACCGCGCCTTCCACGGCGCCATCGGGCAGGAACACGGCCGACCGGCCGGCGGAACGCCCACGGTGATCGGCACGCTGGTGGACGGCAGGCTGGAAGTCCACTGGCCCGCCGACCTCAGCCAGCTGGCCAACGCGTTCCGCGAAGCCCTGCACGATCTCGTGCGCACGCTCGGCCCGATCGCCGGTGCGGCATGACACCGGAGGAGCTGGCCGATCTCATCCACGAGTACCGCGTGCCCGGGGCACAGCTGACCGTGGCCACGGGCGGGGACGTGCGGACGGTGCACGCGGGCGAACTGACCATCGGCACCGGCGAACCGGTCACCGACCGGTCGGCCTTCCCGATCGGCTCGATCACCAAGCCCTTCACCGCGACCCTGGCCATGATGCTGGTGGCCGCGGGCGACGTCGAACTGGACGCGCCGCTGGTCGAATACCTGCCTGAACTCGGGCAGGCCGCACGGGATGCGGTGACGCGGATGACCCTGCGCCAGGTACTCAGCCACACCAGCGGCCTGGCCTCCGGGGTCGCTGACGAGGCGTACCGGACGGTGCTGCGCGCGGCCTGGGTCGCGGCGAACTGCCGCGAAGCCGATCTCAGCCACCCGGCAGGTACCGCGTTCTCCTATTCGGGCGTGGGCTACGTGCTCGCCGGGCACCTCATCGAGGTGCTGACCGGGATGAGCTGGCAGCAGGCGATCGAGCAGATGCTGTTGCGCCCCATCGGCATCACACCGTCCTTTGTGGTCGGACTGGCCATGGCCCGGCCCGACGCCACCGGTCACACCGTGCATCCGGGCAGCGGCGCGATCCTGCCGGTCGCCGGATCGACGCTGGCCGGCGTGGACGCGCCGGAAGGAGCGCTGGCGCTCAGCAGCGCCGACCTCGTCGCGTTCGTCCGCGCCCAGCTCGCCGCGCCCGCGGCACCGGGCGCGCTGGATGCCGCCTGGGTCGCCGAGATGCTGCGCGAGCAAGTTCCCGGCGACGCGGCAGGTCCGTTCGGCATGGCCGACGGCTGGGGCCTGGGCTGGGCGCGCTACCACAACGACGGCACCGTCTGGTTCGGTCATGACGGAGCCGCCGCGGGCGCGTCCTGCCACCTGCGCTTCGAACCGGCGAGCGCGACGGTGATCGCGTTGACCACCAACGCCAGCAGCGGCCGAGCGCTGTGGGAACGATTACGCGCCGAGTTCGATGGAAAAGGTCCCGATCCCGGCCCGCCGGTGCCGGGCCCTGCCGACGCCATCGGCCGCTACCGCAATGGCGACTCCGTGTTCACAGTGGACAGTGCGCTGGACGGTGGCCTGCTGCTCTCGGTCGACGGGTCCCCGCCTGCCGCGTTGACCTGCCGTCCTGGCCTGGAGTTCGGCGTTGCGGACGGCACCGGACGACCGGACGCGTTCCTCGGCCGGTTCCTGCGGGGCAAGGACAACGCGGCGATCGACCACATCCAGGTGTTCGGCCAGCTGGCCGTGCGCGCACGCTGAACGGAACGAGAGAGGCCGGTATGGGACAAGTACCCTCGGCAGCGGCGTCAGCCACGGACCGCAACGTGATCCCTTTGTCGCGCAACCGAAACTTCACCCTGTTGTGGATCGGCGAGTTGTTGTCCGAACTGGGCGGTGAGATCGCGTTCATCTCCTTCCCGTTGCTGGTCCTGTTCACCGTCAGATCTCCGGTCGAGACCGGGCTGATCGTGTCGACGACGGCGATCGCGCGGATGGTCGCGACCCTCCCGGCCGGGCTTCTCGCCGACCGGGGAAACCGCCGCAGGCTCATGCTTTTCTGTCAACTCGCGCGCGTGCTGGCCATGGGCAGCCTCGCGATCGCGCTGTACTCCGGCTCGTTCTCCCTGGCGCTCCTGCTCGTCGTGGCGGCCGTGGAAGGGTTGTTCAGCTCGGCGTTCGAGCCGGTCGAGCACGCCGCGCTGACCCAGATCGTCCCGCCCGAGCAGTTGTCCCAGGCCCTGGCCCGCAACGCCGCCCGGCCCTACGCGGCCACCCTGGTCGGCCCGGCCGTCGCCGGTGTCCTGTTCGCCACGATGCGGATGCTGCCTTTCGCTGTCACCACCGGGCTGCTGGTGATCTCGTTCGGCTGCCTGCTGGCCCTGCGCATCCCGGCTTCGGTGCAGGCCCAACCCGCACCGGGGGAACGGCTGGCGCGACAGGCCGGGGAGGGGCTGCGCTGGGTGCTGGGGAACCGGCTGATCAGGACTACGCTGGTGTGGCTGATGGTCTCCCAACTCGTGTTCACCGCGTTGATCGTGGTGATCCTGGCCGCGTCCGGCGAAGGGAACCTGCCACCCACCAAGATCGGCCTGATGATGACCTGTGTCGGCGCGGGCGGACTGCTCGGCGCGGCCTGCGCCGCCCGGATTCACGCCAAGCTCCGGCCCGCCACCATCGTGCTGGGGTTCGCCTGGATCGCGCCCGCGCTCACGCTGGCGATGGCCTTCGTTCCGGTCGGGCTGCCGATCGGTCTCGTGCTCGGCTGCCTCGCGTTCTTCGTTCCGGTCGTGATGACGACCGTCATGACCTACCAGCTGGAACGGACCCCGGATCGGCTGCGCGGCAGGCTCAGCGGAGCCGTCGGCCTGTGCACCGGCGGGGCGAGCGCCTTGGGCCCGGCTGTGGCCGGTTTCGCCATGGCCGGGGGTGCCACCACCAGTCTGCTGGCCGGTGCCGCCGTGCTCGCCGTGGTCGCCGTGGGCACCACGCTCAGCCCGACCCTGCGCCGGTTCGGCCAGGCGCCGAACCGGTGATCGGCTCGCTCAGTGCGATCCGGCCGCGGCCAGCTGTTCGCGGGTCTTGATCTCGGCCTCGTCCAGCATGTCGGCCCAGTACTCGTTGAGCTGGCCGTCGAAAACCTCGCGGTAGACCCGCAGATACGTCATCCGCCGCTGCGGCGAGGGCTCCTGCTTGGTGAAGAAGGCGAGATCGGCCGGAACCATGTTGCGCATGCCCAGCATCGGGATCGGGCTGTTGAACGGCCGGAACGTGTCGCTGTGCAGGCCGACGGTGTCGTGCTCGGGCCAGAAGTCACCGGGCACATAACCGGCGCGGGCGAACTCGAGGCGTACCTCGTCGTGGGCCTGCATCACCATCGACCGCAGCTCGGCCTCGGGCAGGCCGTGCGGGACCACAATGGACACCAGGTACATCCGGTCGGGACCCATGCTCGCCCCGCGCTGGTGCATGTCCTCGCGCAACCGGCGCGCCCGTTCGATCAGCGCAGGCTTGCCCCGGGTCGCGTCGAACGCTTCCATGTGCACGTAGTTCCTGCGCAGGGCCCGAATCATGTATGGACACACGACGCCGCTGCGCCCGAGCTCCGGGTTCGGGTTGGGGGTGTGTTCGGTGACCCATTGCCAGCCGATCGCCATCCGCCGGTCGGCCTCGCTGTCGGTTCCATTCACCGCGCAATGGTCGGTCGGCCGCGTCTTCGTCAGCAATTCACTTGAATTGTGGGGAAAATACGCAGGCCGCTCGTACGCGTGGAAAACGTACCCGTCGATCTTCTCGACGGTGGGCCGATTTCATGTTTAGCATTCAGTTGTCCCGGTGGCGACCAGGCCATCGGTGAGGCGCCGGTTTCTCCTTTGCCGACAACGCAGCGATCCTGTTCGGGCGGCCGGCGGCTCCAAGCACGGACTCGTCCTGCTTTTCCTACGAAAGGTGCTTGTGATGGCCGTGGTGCACACGCAACGCGATTTCGCCATTGATGACATCGCCGGTAATCTCACCCAATTCGAACTGCTCGCCCTGAACAGCTCGCTGAACCTGGCCGACGGGCACGCCCGCCAGGAACTCACCCCGAACCAGAGCCGGATCATCGACGAACTGCCGCAGTTGTGGGCGGCCTCGGCGAAGCGCCCGGTGGAAGAAGTCGAGCGGGACGCCCGGCACGCCTACTTCCAGCTCGTCGGCCAGCACAGCTATCCGAGGGCCGAAGGCCGCGTGCTCAGTTGCTACTCCTCCTCGGTGGCGATGGAGATCTTCGCCCGGGCGCTGGCCACCCGGACGGACTCGATCGCGTTGCTACACCCCACCTTCGACAACATCCCCGACATCCTGCGCGGCGTCGGCCTGCGGCTCGTCCCGCTGGAGGAGGACCAGCTACCCGACGAGGACGCCGTCGCCGAGCTGCTGACCTCGGTCGGATGCGTGTTCGTGACAACGCCGAACAACCCGACCGGCAGGGCATTGTCCCGGGAGCGGCTGTCCGTGCTGGCCCGGCAGTGCGCGGAGCGCGACGTCGTGCTGGCCCTGGACACCTCCTTCCGCGGGTTCGAACCCGCCGCCCAGTACGACTACTACGCGGTGCTGGAGAACAGCGGCTGCCGCTGGGTCGTCATCGAGGACACCGGAAAGCTCTGGCCAACGCTCGAACTGAAGATCGGCTGGCTCGCCGTCGCGCGCAATGTCGGCCTGCCGATCACCAAGGTGCACTCCGACATCCTGCTCGGTGTCTCGCCGCTGGTACTGGCGCTGGTGGAACAGTTCTCCCTCGACGCCGCCGACGGCGGGCTCATCAAACTGCACCGGTTCATCGCCGAGAACCGCGCGACGGTCAGGAACGGACTGGCCGGCGTGCCGGAGGTGAGCTTCCCGGACCCGGACAGTCACGCCAGCGTCGAGCGGGTCGACGTGGGTGCGCGCTCCAGCGCCCAGGTGTGGTCGGCGTTGCGGGAGCAGCGCGTGTTCGCCCTGCCCTGCCAGCAGTTCCACTGGGCCGAGCCGAGCCGGGGCGACCACACGCTGCGCCTCGCGCTGTCCCGGTCGGCCGCCTCGGTCTCGGCGGCGACCGCGACCCTGCGATCGGTCCTGCTCGGCGAGAAATGACCGGCATCGCCGACCGAGCGGGCCCACTGTCCCACGCGCTGCGCTGGCAGCGGGGTGTCGTCCAGGACGTCGCCCCGCCCAACGTGATCGACCTCAGCCCCGGTTATCTCGAACCCGCGCTGCTGCCGGTCGATCTGGTCCGCGCCGCCTACAGCACCGAACTGGCCCGCTTCGGCGCCGCCGCGCTCAGCTATGGCGAGAACCGGGGCGTGACCGAACTGCGCGACCTGCTGGCCCAGCGGCTCGGCACCAACGGCGAGCACCTGCTGCTGACCGGCGGGACCTCGCAGGCCCTGCACCTGATCGGCACCACGCTCGCCGCTCCTGGCCAGGTGGTGCTGGTCGAAGCGCTCAGCTACGACTTCGGCAGACGGATTCTGCTCGACTGCGGCCTGCGCGTGCGGGAGTTCGGTGACGGCCCGGATGAACTGGACGAGGCCCTGCGCCGCGCCAAGGCGGGCGGCGAGCAGGTCGCCTTCGTCTATCTGAACCCGACCTTCCACAACCCGACCGGCACCACCATGCCGCTGCGGCACCGGGAACGCGTACTCGACGTGCTCGCCCGGCACCGCGTCGCGGCCGTCGAGGACTCCGCCTACGACGAACTCGATCTCGACGGCCTCGGCGTGCCGCCCGCGCTCGGTGCGCTGGCCGGGTACCGGGGCGTGATCCAGCTGGGCACCTTCGCCAAGACGCTCGCGCCCGGCCTGCGTCTGGGCTGGCTGGTCGCCGCACCCGAGGTGACCGAGCAACTGGCAACGCACGGCCTGCTGCTCAGCGGTGGCTCGCCGAATCACACTACCGCGCTGGCCGTGTCCGGTCTGGTCCGCGATGGAGGGTACGACCGCCACGTCGGCTGGCTGCGAGCGCGGCTCCGGGACCGGCGGGACGCCCTGGTCGCCGCTCTGGACGACGCGGCGCTCGCGGACGTGGACTTCGCGGCACCCGCCGGTGGCTTCTTCGTCTGGCTGCGTTCCCGGGGCAGTCACACCGAGCAGGATCTCCTGGACGCGGCGGCCGACGCGGGCGTGCGGGTCGCGGCGGGATCCCGGTTCGGCACCGCGACAACGCCATCGATCCGGCTGGCCTACAGCTTCAACCCGCCGGATCGGCTGGCCGCGGGTGCGACCGCGCTGGCGGCGGCCCTGACCGGCAAACCCAGCGACCTCAACGGCGTCGTCCACCAATGACGACCGGCAACGGAGCAACCATGTCGATCACCGCGAACACCCGGCGCACCCTCGGCGAGCCGACCGGATACAGCCTGCCGCTGTCCCCCTCCGGCACCTCCGCCATGCTCACCCCACCACCGTGGCACTTCTCCGGCAACGTGATCATGGTCGACTACCGGGTCGACCCGGACGCGGCAGCGGCATTCCTGCCGCCCGGCCTGGATCCGGGCGCCGACCCCGGCGCGGCGGCAGCGGTGTTCGCCGAATGGCAGTGGTGTTCCGACTCGGGCGCCGAGCTGTCCGATCCGCAGCGCTGCCAGTTCGGCGAATTCCTGATCATGCTGGCCTGCGAATTCCAGGGCGCGCCCATGGTTCGCTGTCCGTACGCCTGGGTCGACGCGGCAGTGCCGATGGTGCGCGGCTGGGTGCAGGGCATGCCCAAACAGTTCGGTGCCATCCACCAGACCCGGCCGATTCCCCTTGGCCGGGCCGGTTCGCCGATCGCCGCAGGCAGCCGGTTCGCCGCCGGACTGTCCACTTTCGGCCGGAGAATGGTCGAGGCCGACGTGGCACTGACATCCCGCGCGGCACAACCGCCGCTGCTGCACACCCTGCCCATGGCGCACACCAGGATGGCTCCGGCCTGGTTGCCGGGTGAGTCGCCGTCGGCAACCCTGGTCGCCTCGGAGGTCACCGGCGTCGAGTTTTCCGAGGTCTGTCAAGGCGATGCGCGACTGCGCTGGTTCGCCGAGCCCGGCGACGACCTGGACACCCTCGCACCACTCGAAGTCGGCACGGGCTACGTGTTCTCCTACGCCGAAACACTGGTCGGCGGGCGCCCGCTGGTCGCGGAAACAACGCGGTGACCCCAGTGTTTCGGCCTCAACGCAACAACCTGTTCGGCGCAGTGACCGTAGTGGACGATCGAATGGTCGCAGCGTCTCGCCGGGAAAGGACGCACCATGAGCAATCCGTTCGACGACGACGAGGGAGAGTTCGTCGTTCTGGTCAACGAGGAAAACCAGCATTCCCTGTGGCCGACCTTTGCCGAGGTCCCAGCGGGCTGGCGGACGGTCTTCGGTCCGGACGGCAGACAGCCGTGCCTCGACTACGTCGAGGAGTCCTGGACGGACATGCGGCCGGCCAGCTTGATCGCCGCCATGTCAGGTGACAGAGCGAACTGACCGCATCGCTGCCGACCATGTCGAGTTGCCCCGGCGGACAAGACTGCGCACAACCTCATTCCACATTGGATTCCGGCCGCAGCATGAGATGGAGCAACCGATGACCACCTACACGTCGCGACTGTCCGACCCGAGTATCGTGCCGGACCCCTACCCCGTCTACGCCGATCTGTCCGAACACAGTCCCGTGCACTGGTGCGAAGGACTGAACGCCTGGGCGGTCCTGCGCTACGAGGACTGCGCCAAGGCATTGAAGGATCCGCAGTTGAAGGCCGACCGCATGGAGGAGGTGCTCCAGGCGAAGTTCGAAGGCCGTTCGGTCGCGCCGGACAACATCTACTACCAGTTCACCAAGAACGTCATGATGTACACCGACCCGCCGGTCCACGACGCGTTGCGGCGCTCGACGCATGCCGGGTTCACCCGCGAGGCGCACGAGCACTACAGCACCGTCATCAAACGCGTCGCAGCCGAGCTGGTGGCATCGATCCCGCAGGGACGCAAGGAGATCGACGCCGTCGCGGACCTGGCACTACAGCTTCCGGCCCGCTCCGCGGTGCACGCCTTCGGTGTACCGGAAGAAGATCTCGGCTTCATCGTGCCACGGGTGAACACGCTGATGACCTACTGGTCCGGTCCGCAGGATCAGCCGGTCGACTTCGATCACCTGCTCGAATACCTCACCGACCTGCACACGTACTCGGTCGAACTGGTTGAGGGCAAGCGGGGCAAGGTCCTGCCGGACACGGTGATCGCCCGCCTGGCCGCTAGCCAGGCGACCAACGTCGACTCCACCTTCGAGCAGACCATCCACCAGCTCGTGCTGTTGTTGATCGCGCTGTTCGCGCCGACCACCCCCGGCTCGCTCAGCAGCGGCATGCTGGCCTTCGCCACCAACCCGAAGCAGATCGACCGTTTCCGTCAGGATCAGGCCTGCGCCGACAACGCGGCCAATGAGGTCGTCCGGTACAACGCCTCGAACCAGTTCACCTGGCGGCTCGCCGACACGTCGCTCGCCCTGGGCGACGTCGTGATCGACAAGGGCCAGTGCGTCGCGCTGTTCCTCGGGGCGGCCAACCGCGATCACCGGGTGTTCGAGCGGCCTGACGAATTCGACCTGTCCCGCCCGAACAGCGGCAAGCACCTGTCCTTCGGCGTCGGGCCGCACGCGTGTCTGGGCAGGCAGATCGCCACGCTCCAGCTCAAATGGTTCTACACCGCCCTGTTCGAGCGCTTCCCGATGATCAGGGTGGCCGGCGAGCCCGTCTGGAACACGAACCTCGAATTCCGTTCCCTGAAGTCGTTGCCGTTGTCGGTGGGCTAGCGAGGCAGCGACGAGCCGCAGGCCAGTCGGTCCGGCGGCTCGTCGCTCGGGGCGCGCACGCGCTACCCGTGCGTGACCGCGCTCGTGGCATGTTCGGACGCCGCAGCGGTGGCGACGTCGCGTGGGTAGGTGCGGCGGGCGACGAGCAGCAGGATCAATCCGGCAAGGACCACGGGCACCAGCATGATCAGGAACGTCCGATCCAGGCCCGCTGCCGCCCCGTGCCCTCCGGCGGCCAGCACCGTGGAGAGGTAGCCGAACAGAACCGGAGCCAGAGCCTGTAGCGCCGATCGCAGCACGGTCCGCACGCTCTCCGCCCGCCCCCACAGGCGCGAGTGCATGATGTCCAGCCGCGCGGCGTCCAGTGGCGGGTTGGTGGCTCCCAGCGCCCCTGCGCCGAGGAACAGCAACACCCCGGCGACGGCGAAGGTGCCGACCAGCAGCGCCGGCACGAACAACGCGGCGACGACGATGAACGCGACACCGGACACGACCGGTCGGGCGGTCATGCGGTGGCGGCGGATCGCCCGGTCGCTGAGCCGACCGGAGACGAGCACTCCGATGATCGCGCCCGCCCCGATGATCACGATCAGGCTGCTGGCTGCGGCTTGCCCGAAACCGAACCGTTGCTGGAGGAAGACCACGGCGAACGTGCGCAGCCCGGCGAAGAAGAAGTAGCCGATGCCCGATGCCAGGATCAGCGCGACATTGGTCGGAATGGACAGTACATAGCGGACGACCCACCACAGCGGTCGTCTGGTCGGATCGTTCCGCAGTACCAGGCGCGGGCGCGGCCTGATTCGCTGGCGCATCGCCTCCTTCTTCGCGGTCGCGTCCGCCGAGTTGTCGCCGGATGTGTCGTGCTGGTGGCGGATTGGTTCGGCGAACCGGTAGTGGATGACGGCCGCCAGGATCAGACTCGGGACGGCAAGGGCCCAGAAGGCCGCGCGCCAGCCCAGCACGGCGGCGATGTCGCCGCCGGCGAGCAGACCCGCTCCGGCGCCGAGCAGCTCACCGGCCAGCACGAATCCGTAGGCGCGGCCGCGATCTGCCGCGGGGAACAGGTCACCGATGATCGAGGCGACGGCCGGCATGGCAGTGGCCACGACGGCGCCGAGGGCGAGACGGCTGACCAGCAACATCGGATAGGACACCGAGGCGCCGCTGGCGATCATCGCGGCGCACCAGAGCACCAGGCTCACGGCGAGCAGGCGGGTGCGGCTGACCCGGTCGACCAGGACACCCACCGGCAGCGTGGCGAGCGCACCGACTCCGGTCGAGACCGACACCAGTAGTCCGATCTGGCCGTTGCCGATCCGCAGGGCTTGTTCGAGGTTCGATCCGATCGCGCCGACGGTCGCACTGTCCGCGCTGGCGACCGCCAGCACCCCGGCGAGCAGGAATACCGCACGCAGCTGGGCCGGACCGCCCAACGCGGCACGCAGCGGATCGGTCAGCCGTCGCCAGAGCCCGCGGGCCGTCGAATCGGAGGACGTGTGCTGCACGATGCGGTCCGTACCGTCACGGTTGCCCGCGCCCGCCGGGTTCGCGGGCGATCACAAGGGCCAGGGTGCTCGACGGCGGTGGCGAAGTGAGCGGCCGCAGCATCCCTCTCACCTGCTCCGCGCCGGTCACGCCGATCGCCTGCCGCCCACACGTTCGATCTGCCGTGGTGTTCTCGCTGTGCGCACCGCATCACCTCGTGGCCCTCCGGAGCTGGTTGCCGACAGTCAACGCGATACCCCCTATTCGCCGCGCG
This sequence comes from Pseudonocardiaceae bacterium, assembly GCA_035248365.1. Classification (GTDB taxonomy): domain Bacteria; phylum Actinomycetota; class Actinomycetes; order Mycobacteriales; family Pseudonocardiaceae; genus CAJCJE01. Next base: position 55,042 of record DATFHN010000003.1, read on the forward strand.
AACCAGGTCCCCGGTGCCGGCGTCCCTGCTCGGTGACGACCAGCGGATCATCGGATGCGCCCACTCAGTCGTGGTCGGCCGATACGGCGGCGGCGATCGGCTCGAGCCCCGCGACCAGCTCGTCGAGTTCGTCCGGGCTGAGCACGTCGTACACGGGAGCCGCCAGCTCGTCGGTGAGGTCCTCGATCCGCTGCCTGATCTCCCGGCCGGCCTCGGTGAACCCGCCGGCGGCGTCCACGAGGCCGCGGCGGCGCAGCCCGTCGACGACGTCGGCCAGCTGTGCCCGGGGCAGGTGGTGAGTCCGGGAGAACTCCTCCGCCTTCATCTCGAAGCGGAGCGCCATCAGGACGTGGGCCTCGGTGCCGCCGATGCTGTGGGCGAGGAGAGCGGCGTTGTGGCCGTCCCCGCGGTGCTCCCGCAGCAGCGTCGCCGCGTGCCAGAGCCTGGCCACCGGTTCTTCAGGCACGTCGAGTGCCCGGAGCCCGGCGTAGAGCGCCCGGCCCTCGGTCGGCGCGCTGAGCGCTGCTCGGGTGGCGAGGTCGGCGACCCGCACCAGATCGGGGGAGTCGGCGAGCCGCCCGGTCCTCTGCCGCAGTTCCATGGCGCTGCTCCGCTCGCGTATGGCGATCGCCTCCTGCGGGGTGGTCCTCACCCAGACCCACGGGATGTGGCGCGCCACCTCGCCCTCGGCGAAGTTGTAGAAGACCGCGTGCACCACCTCGGCCGGTGCCGGCCCCAGCGGTGCGGCCCGGCCCGCGAAGTACCCGTCCCAGTAGTTGCGCATGCCCAGGGCCAGGAACGCCTCGGTCACCACCTCGGAGAAGCAGACGGTGGCGATCGGCTCGACGAGCTGGGACATGCGGTGGATTGTGGCCTGTGGGTGCGGCATCGGCCGGCATCTCCTGTGTCTTGGCGCGAGGACGGACGTCAGGTGGTCACGCCACCTTGCCAGCCCTCGTGAACGGGGCAGCGTGGACAGGATCCTCGATCGCAGAGCCGGCACAACTCGGCGAGCAACTGTTCGGTGCGCGCCTCGGGAGCCAGCAACGCGCCCGCGATCTCGATCAGCTGAGCGCGTTGTTTGACGGAGAGCCGGTCGACCAGTCGCTCCAACACCTCGGCTCGTGCGGACAGTGCCGCGTCGGCGGCGCGTTCGCCTGCCTTGGTCAGTCGCAACGGGCGTGTCCGTCCCTGATCGCTCCTGCGCACCCAGCCCTGCTCGGTCAGCTTGCGGACCAGATGGGCCGAGCCCGGTTGCGAAATGTGCAGCACCTGCGCCAGCCAGTCCGCGGTGCGGTCAGGTTGGTCCTTGATCGCGACCAGCGCCTCACCCAGCACCCCGCCGGCGCCGACCGCCTCGGCAACGGCCCCGTGGGTGGCACTTCCTGCCAGCAGCGCGACCGCTCCCAGGAGGTTTGCCGACTCCGCTCTGGTGTCATTCATAAGTTATGAATGTACGCGTTGTGGTGTGGATCGCCGGCCTCAACCTGGCTCAGCTGCCGATCGCGATGCGTCCGTTGCTGATCACGTTGCTGGCCGAGCAGCGCACCGGGAACTTCGCCATGGCCGGTATCGCGGCAGGGATCACCGCGGCCGGGATGGCGGTCAGCGCACCGTGGTGGTCTCGCGCGCTCGGCCGCTTCGGGGACACCCGCGTGCTGGTGGTCTCGGGAACGCTGTTCGTCGCGGCACAGGTCGCGTTGGTCTGTACGCCCGGCGTGGTGGCGTTGCTGGTGATGTCCGCCCTGGCCGGGCTGTGTACGCCCCCGGTGGCCGCCAGCATGCGCGCGCAGTTGCCCACACTGCTGCCGCGACACGAGCTGACCAGGGGATATGGCGTGAATGCCATCGGCCAGGAAGCGGTCTACATCGGCGGCCCGTTGTGGGTGGCGGGCTGGATGGGTCTCGCTGGCCCTTCGGCCGCCCTGCTGGCGAGCGCGTTGTGTGGCGCGGTCGCGACCGCCGCGAGCCTCGCGATCTTCCACCCGCGATCGGCTCGGTCCGGAGCCGTTGGCACGTACCGAGGGCTGATGGTGCCCGCCGCGATCACGTTGGGTGGCACCTACCTGGCCTACTGGATCTGCATGGGCGCGATGTGGGTGCTGCTGCCGGCCTTCGCCACGCACCTGGTTCAGTCGGGCACGACCGGGGTGCTGGTGGCGATCTGGTCGGCGGGCAGCCTGATCGGCGGCGTGCTGGTCGCGACCATGCGGGTCCGAATGTCGCTGTCGGCCCGGTACCTGACCTTGCTGGCGATGCTCACCGGGACATCGGTTTTTCTGTTGCTACCGAACACGATCTGGACGATGGCACTGGCCGTCGGCATCTTCGGGTTGCCGCTCGCGCCGTGGTTGGCGGCCGCCGACGAGCTGGTCGTGGTCTCGGTCGGGCAGCGGCGCAGCGCGGAGATGTACGGCTGGCTGACAACGTTGGGCCAGGTCGGTGGGGCGATCGGGTCGGCGGTCGCGGGGCCGATCGGTCAGCGCTGGCACGGCGGGGTCGCGTTCGTGATCGTGTCGGTGGCGCTTGGCATTGGCCTCGCGTTCGCGTCGGGTCGGCGCCGGACGTTGCGGACGAGCCGATCGGCGCGGCACGACGAACGAGAGCCCGCGGCGACACGCCGATCCGAGTGCCATCGCGGTAGGAAGCGGTCATGGGCCGAGCGCTGAGCTCAGCGGTGCGCGGGTCGAGTTCAGCTCGGCGAGCAGGTCTCCGAGCCGGACGATCCGAGCCAGGACATCGTCGGCGGTGAACACCAGCTGGGTGGCGCGGCGGCAGCGGGCGACCTCGTCCCAGGTGACCGGGGTTGCCACGGTCGGGTGCTCGCGGCCGCGCAGCGAATAGGGCGCGATGGTGGTCTTGGCCAGGCTGTTCTGCGACCAGTCAACGAACACCCGGCCCTGGCGGCGGGCCTTGGCCATGACCGCCGTGACCAGGTCCGGGGTCTCGCGGGCCAGTTGCACGGCAAGTCGTTTCGCGTAGACGGATGGGGCATCCGCGCTGGTGGGAGCAATGCTCGCGTACAGCTGCATGCCTTTCGAGCCGCTGGTGGTGGCGAAGGTGGTGAACCCGTCGGCGACGAGCAGGTCACGCAGGCGTTCCGCGACGCGGCAGCATTCCACGATCGAGGTGCCCTCACCCGGATCCAGGTCGAGCACGAGCCGATCCGGCAGGTGCGGGTTCCCGGCGGCGTCAACGGTCCACTGCGGTACGTGCAGCTCCAGGGCAGCGAGGTTGGCCAGCCACACCAGCGCCGCGAGATCGTCGACCAGCGGGTAGTCGACCGGATCGCCGGACCCGCGTGAACCCGCGCCGCTCAACCGCGCGGTCCGCAGCCAGTCCGGCGCGCCGGGCGGGGTGTTCTTCGCGAACCAGCCCTGTCCTTCCACGCCGTCCGGCCAGCGCACGACGGTGATCGGCCGGTCGCGCAGGTGCGGCAGCAGGACGTCGGCCACGTGGGTGTAGTAGCTGATCACCTCGCCCTTGGTGTAGCCGTCCGCCGGATACAGTACTTTGTCCAGATTGGACAGCGTCACGCGTTTGTCGTTGACCTGCACGGTCATTCGCTGTTCGTCGTGTCCGGCCGGGGCGGGGAGCGAGGTGGGATCGGCCGTGGTGGCGGGGCTGGTGACCTCGGGCACGACAACGTCGTCGGCGGCGACGTCGTCCCGCAGTCCGCGCCACGACGCGTGCCGCAGCCGGCCCAGGCGGGTGTACTTGCGATATTCGACCTCGCCGACCAGGCGTGGCTCGACCCACACCGCGTTGGGCACGTCCTCGCGCGGCGGCGCCGCGGCGAACGGGTGGTGTCGGCGTTCGAGCGGTCGCAGCATGGCCAGCAACGCCGCCCGCTGGGCCGTGGTCCAGCCGGTTCCGACATTGCCGACGTAGACCAGGTCGCCGGCGATCGGGTCGTGGGCGCCGAGCACCAGGCTTCCGAGCGACCCGGTCAGGCCCCGCTGCCCTGGCCGGTAACCGCAGATCAGCACCTCCGCCCGGGATTTCAGCGGGTGTTTCAGCCACGCGTCCGACCGGGTCCCCGGGCGGTAGGGCGATCTCCGCGTCTTCGCGACCAGGCCCTCGAAACCGGCCGCGCCGGTGCGCTGGAGCAGCATCTCCGGGGTGAGCCGGTCCGTGCGCAGGCGGTCATAGGTGACCGATCGGACGATGCTGACCCGGAACGGGTCGGGCATCGGCAGCTCGGCCAGGTGGTGGCGGCGCTCGTCGTAGGACAGATGGAGCCGCACCAGGTCGGTCGTGCCCAGACGCAGCAGGTCGAAGGCCATGAACCGCAGGTCGATGTCAGCGTCCGTCGGGGTTCGGTGGCGTCCCTGGTGACGTCCTCGGGTCTCGCCGAGCAGTTGGAAATCGATCTCACCGGCGGCGTTGTACGCGACGATCTCGCCGTCGAGGACGCCGGGGCGCCCGTGGAAGATCTCGGCGAGTGGCTCCGTCAACGCTGCGAACTCCGGGGTGAAGTCCTGCCCGGCCCTGCTCGTCAGAATGACGGCGCCATCGGCGGAAACCCTGGCACAGCACCGGAATCCGTCGAGCTTGTCTTCATAGGACCATTGCGACCCGGACGGCAGCGGACCCTCGTTCGGCTTGGCCAGCATCGGTTCCACCCACGCGGGTACACCGGAGGGCTCGTGGCGCGAGGTGGTGGCCATCGCGACCTCCGTCTCGGGCTGTCTCTGGCTTGCCCGTCACCGTTCTGTCGTCCTCTGACGGTAACCCGTTTGGCCTAGCTCTGCCGAGTATGGCCAGGTCACGACCATGAGTGGTGATCAGGACCTACTCGTCGTCATGCTCCCCGGCGGCGTCAACTCGCGGTCTGTGGCTGAGTTCGGACCTCAAGGTTGTCGGTGGCGGCCCAGGAAGCGAGCAGGCGCAGGCCCTCCTCGGACGCCGAGCCAGGCTCGGCGCTGTAGATGGTCAGGCTCAGGCCACGCTCGGCGGCCATCTCCAAGCCTTCGTAGGCCAGCGTGAGGTCGCCGACCACGGCATGGTGAAACCGTTTCACGCCGCTGCCGTGGTGGCGCACGTTGTGCGCACCCCAGCGGGTACGGAACTCGTCGCTGCGGGTGGACAGCTCACCGACGAGGTCATGCAAGTCCTTGTCGTGCGGGGCCCGTCCGGCCTCGGTCCGCAGAATCGCGACGGTGATGTCAGCGGCCTGATCCCAGTCCGGGTAGAAGCGGTGCGAGGCCGGGTCGAGAAACTGGAACCGGGCCAGGTTCGGCGGCTGCTGAGCGTAGACGTCGTGGTAGAACGCTCGGGCAAGACGGTTCGCGGCGAGCAGGTCCATCCGTCCATTGCGGACGAAAGCGGGACCGGCGGTGATCGCGTCCAGCGTCCATTGCAGACCCGGATGCGGCGTCCACTGCTTGCTGGCGCGGCGCCGGGGCCGGGTGAGCGCGTCGGAGCCGTCGGCGGCCTGGGCCAGGAGTAGCAGGTGGGCCCGTTCGGCATCGTCGAGGTGCAGCGCGCGGGCGACGGCCTCCAGCACGCCGGGTGAGACGCCGGCGAGGTTGCCGCGTTCCAGCTTGGCGTAGTACTCGACGCTGACATCGGCCAGCGCGGCGACCTCGCTGCGGCGCAACCCCGGCACGCGCCGCCTGCTGCCACCCGGCAGGCCGGCCTGCTCCGGCGTGATCTTGGCTCGCCGCGAGACGAGGAACTCGCGGACTTCGGCGCGATTGTCCACGCATCGACCGTACGCCCCGCCGCCGCCAGCAGGGGTGTACTGCCAATACACCCTTCGTCAGTGACTCGCTGACCTCACCGACAGCGGCTTTCCTGGATGACGTCCCCCGCCAGCATCACCCATCCGAGGAGTCCTCATGCGCGGAGCTGTCATCCACGCTCCCGGCGACGTCCGGTTCGAACAGCTCGACGACCCCAAGATCCAGCATCCGACCGACGCGATCATCCGCACCGTCGCCACCTGCGTGTGCGGGTCGGACCTGTGGCCCTACCGTGGAGCCGAGCCCGTCACCGAGCCACATCCGATGGGCCACGAATACGTCGGCATCGTCGAAGAAACCGGCGACGCGGTCACCGCGGTCAAGCCCGGCCAGTTCGTGATCGGTTCGTTCGCCACCTCCGACAACACCTGCGTGAACTGCCGCAACGGCTGGCAGTCCTCCTGCCTCAATCGTGAGTTCATGTCCACCTGCCAGGCCGACTACGTCCGCATCCCCAACGCCCAGGGCACCCTCGTCGCCACCGACGAGCACCCGGCCGAGGAATTCGTGCCTGGCCTGCTTGCCGTGTCGGACGTGATGGGCACCGGCTGGTACGCCGCGCTGGCCGCCGAGGTCACACCGGGCTCGACCGCGGTCGTGGTCGGCGACGGCGCGGTCGGCCTGTGCGGTGTGATCGCGGCGAAAGAACTCGGCGCCGAGCGGATCATCGCGATGAGCCGCCACCAGTCCCGCCAGCAACTCGCCCGCGAATTCGGCGCCACCGACATCATCGCCGAGCGTGGTGCGGACGGAGTCGCCCGCATCCTCGACCTCACCGACGGGATCGGCGCGGACGCGGTACTGGAGTGCGTCGGCACTCCCGAGGCCATGCGGCAGGCGCTGCACTCGGCTCGCCCCGGCGGCAACGTTGGCTTCGTCGGCGTCCCGCACGAGGTGTCGATCGATGCGGCGGAGCTGTTCTTCTCCCATGTCGGCCTGCGCGGCGGCCCGGCTCCCGTGCGCCGCTACCTGCCCGAGTTGATCGAGCGGGTCCTGTCGGGCCGGATCGACCCGGGCAAGGTCTTCGATCTGACGCTGCCCCTGGAGCAGGTCGCCGAGGGCTACCGGGCCATGGACGAGCGCCGCGCCATCAAAACCCTGCTCCACGTCTAGGAGGAACGAGATGAAGATCGTCACCCAGCCGGCCACCACGAAACTGCCCGCACAGTGGTTCACCGGCGACGCGTGGGCCGATGTGATCCACCGGGGCGAGGACCCCTCCCGCCTGCGGGCGAACCTGGTCCGCTTCGCGCCTGGTGCCCGCACCGCCTGGCATGCCCATGGCCTGGGCCAAACCCTCTACATCGTCGAGGGTGTCGCGCTGATCCAGTCGCGCGGCGGCGACATCATCCAGGCCCACCCCGGCGACGTGATCTGGACACCGCCGGGCGAGCAGCACTGGCACGGCGCCGCACCCGAGAGATTCATGACCCACCTGGCTCTGTGGGAGACCGACGACGTCTCCTGGCTCGACCACGTCACCGACGCCGAATACACCGGCCCCCGAACCAGCACCCGAACGGACAGTCCGACATGAACCCCAGCTACGACTTCACCGGCCAGGTCGCGTTCGTCACCGGCGCCGGCTCCGGCATGGGCCTGGCCACCGCACGCGCGTTCGCCGCCGCCGGGGCGGCCGTAGCGCTGGCCGACATCGACGGCGCCGGCCTCGGCGCGGTCGCGCGCGAACTCACCGAGGCCGGCGGACAGGCGCTCGCGCTTCCGTGCGATGTCAGCGACGAGGAGCAAGTCGCCGCCGCCCTCGACCGCACCGTCGCTACCTTCGGGCGCTTGGACATGGCCTACAACAACGCCGGCATCCAGATCCCGCCCAGCGACGCCGCCGACGAACCGGCCGAACGGTTCGACCGCGTCAACTCCATCAACCTGCGCGGCGTGTGGGCCAGCATGAAACACGAACTGCGGCACATGCGCGACCAAGGGAGCGGAGCGATCGTCAACTGCTCGTCCCTTGGTGGCCTGGTCGGTCTTCCCGGCCGCGCCTCCTATCACGCCGCCAAGCACGGCGTGATCGGACTGACCACCAGTGCCGCGCTCGAATACGCCCCGCGCGGCATCCGCGTCAACGCCGTCTGTCCCGGCATCATCGACACCCCGATGGTCCACGACATGATCGCCAACGGCGACCTCGACCGCGCCGAGGCCCACGCCAGCCAGCCCATCAACCGGCTCGGCACCGCCGAGGAAATCGCCGGCGCGGTCCTGTGGCTGTGCAGCCCGGCGGCCAGCTTCGTCGTCGGAGTCGCCCTGCCCGTTGACGGCGGCTACGTCGCACGCTGACAGTCAGTTCCCGACCCGGATGATCGTCTTGCCGTGTGCGCGTCGTCCCGGTTGGAAGGCGGTGGCGGCCTCCGTGAGCGGGTACACCGAGCCGACCCGTACGCGCAAACGGCCGTCACGGACCCGCTGGGCCAGGTCGACCAGTTGGGCACGGTCCGGTTCGACCACGAAGAACACCGCGCGGCCCTCGGTGGGGCACACCTTGGGCGGCTCGGCGATGGTCACCAGGGTGCCTCCGGCGCGAACCACCGCGGCCGAGCGTTCCAGGACCTCGCCGCCGACCACGTCGAGGACCACGTCGACCTCGCCGAAGTCTTCGAACCGATCGGCATCGAGGTCTACAAACGACTCGGCGCCCAGTTCGAGCACGGTGTCGCGGTCGGCGGCCCGGCCGGTGCCGATGACGCGAGCCCCGATCTCCCGCGCGAGCTGCACCGCGATCGAGCCGACACCGCCCGCAGCACCGTGGATCAACGCGGTCTGACCCGGCCCGAGACGGGCGTGCTCGACCAGGGCCTGCAGGGCGGTCAGCCCGGAGATCGGCAACGCTGCGCCGGTGATGTGGTCGATGTCGCCAGGCAACGGGGCGAGGTTGCGTGCCTCCACCGCGGTGTATTCGGCCAGGGTGCCGTCGCGGGTCCAGTCGGCGAGGCCGAACACCCGCTGGCCGACGGTCAGGCCGGTGGTGCCGTAGCCGAGTTCGGCGACCACACCGGACAGCTCGTGGCCGGGCACACTGGGCCTGCGATCGTGGCCGGCACGGTCGGTCCACGTGCCGGGCCAGTCGAGTTCGCCTCGAGTGAAACCGGCGGCGTGCACGCGCACGATGACGTCGTTCTCGGCGGCGTGCGGGTGAGGACGGTCGGTCAGGGTGAGACCGTCGAGGCCGGCGGCCTGGTCAACCACGGTGATGGCTCGCATGCTCGATCCTCCTAGCGGCTGGGTCATTTCGAATGCTGGCGGGCGCTGGGGTGGCGGAGGTGGTCGCGTGCCGCGATCTCCTCGGGTCCGAGCATGGTGATCATGTCGACGCCCGGCGCGCAGACGCACACGGCCAGGAATCGGCTCGGCGTTTCCGGTTCCAGGTTGGCGACCTGGTAGTGGACCACGTCCCCGCCCGGTTCCCAGAATGCCTCGCCCGCGCTGATTTCGCGCGGCGCCTCACCCTCCAGTTCGAACAGGATCCGGCCCTGGAGCACGTAACCGAACACCGGGCCGCTGTGCCGATGCGGTTCCAGTCCGGCGTCGGCGGGCGGGAGTTCGACGAGTTGGGTCATGGCGTGCGAGCCCTCGGGGATCGGCGGCGGAGTGACGCAGAGCAGATCAGTGATCTTCGTGTTTCCGACTGCCAACATATGTTTCTCCTACCGCGACTCGTTCAGGTGAGACTGGACCCGATGCTAATGCCGTTTCGGTACCAAACCTGGGACCACCTGCAATTCCGGTTCAGGGACCACTTTGGCCGGTGGACTCATTCCCAGCACGCCGACTGGACCTGTGTGAACGGCCGTCCAGCTCTTACCCTTCGATCAACTTCCCCGACAGATAAGAGGGCAATGATGACCTCGTCAGAGAAATCTCGTCGATCGACCGACGACTTCATCGATCGCCCAGTGCCGGCGCAAGCCCGGCTCGGCAAATGGTCCGTGACCATGGCGTACTGGGCGATGTTCAGCGCGGTGTTCTGGATGGTGCTCGCCTCGGCGACGGCCGAATCGGTTGGTGTGCGCGGCACCATCATCGGGATGGCACTGTCGGTGGTCAGCTTCGGTGTCATCAACACGGTGTTCGCGCACCACGCGACGCGTACCGGGCTGTCGGTCGAATTACTCTCGCGCAGGCTCTTCGGGCTGGTCGGTTCGCTGCTGGCGCCGCTGATCTTCGCCGCGACCGCCCTGTACTACGGCGTTTTCGAGGGCTCGATCATCGCCGAGACGCTGAAATCCTATTTCGGCGGCAGCCTCCGGCTCTGGTACCTGGTCGTTGTGCTCTACGCGCTTCCCTTGGTGGCACGGGGTGTCCGCCACTGGCTCGACCGGCTCAACGGGTTTCTGCTGCCGTTCTATCTTGCCGGCCTGGTGGCCGTCGTCGTCGCGGCCACCGTCCGGCACGGTTATCCGGTGGGCTGGCTCAGCGCGACGGCCCACTCCGCCGGGCCGCTGCCCGGTTGGCTCAGCTGCTACCTCATCTACATGGGCCTGTGGGTCATGGTCATGTACACCTACGACTTCGCCCGCCTTGGCAAGCCCAGTGATGCCAAGTTCCTCGGCCGGATCAGTTTCGGCTGGATCTTCTACCTGTTCACCTTCGGCCTCAACGGTCTGGTGAGCATCTACATCATGTCGGTGTGGCACATCGCGAATACCGAAATCGGTGTCGTACAGGCGATCATCAGCTCACTCGGCGGGTTCGGCGTCGCGCTCGTCCTGATCAGCCAGACCAGAATCAACACGGCGAACTACTACATGGCGTCGGTGAATCTCGAATCCTTCGCGGCCAGAATGCTGCGGCTGCGGGCGCCACGGATCATCTGGGTGGTGGTCTGCGGGGTGCTCGCCTATCTGTTCATGCTCACGAACGTACTGAGCTACCTGCTCACGGCATTGGCCTGGCAGGGTGTGTTCGTGACGGCGTGGGTGGCGATCGCCCTTGTGCACATCGTGCTGCACCGCAGGAGTGAGTCGGCCGACATCGTGGCCGCCATGGACACGGTCACGGGCAGGAAGCTGACCTGGGGCACGCTGGCCTGGCTGGTCGCCTCCGGAATCGGCCTGTTCCTGATCCAGCAGACGGCGCTGCCGGGTCTGGCCCAACTCGGACCGGTGATCACGGCCGTCCTGGCCGCAGGCCTCTACTATGGCGGCGCCGCGACCGTCCGATATCGAGCGAAGACGCTCACGCCCGTCGTCGACGTGCTCGGTGGACAGGAGCCGTGATCACCCAACGGTGGCCGTCCTCAGTGCACCGGGCGCTTGCGCTCGATGCACTGCGTGGCGCAGCAGCGTGACGATGCAGGCGGAGGACGACGCGGAGACCGTCCCATAACCGAGTACCAGACCGGGTGGCCCCAGGTCCCGCAACCGGAACGCGCCGAGGGGTATCACCGCCAGTCCGGAACGCGCCGCCTCCGCGACGAGCGTCGGCTCGTCCAGCGGATCGGCGAAGGTCAGGGTCACGAACAGTCCCGCGGACACACCCGAGACGGTCGCGCCGGGCAGCTGGGTGGTCAGGTCAGCCAGGAACGTATCTCGCCGATGACGGTAGGAGTTGCGGGCGGTGCGGACATGACGATCGATCAGGCCGTGCGAGAGCATTGTCGCCAGCGCATGTTGTTCGAGTACCGGAGAGCCGGCATCCATGCAGGTCTTGGCCGACACGACGGCGTCACGCAGCTGCCGCGGCGCGATGAGCCAGGCCAGTCGCAGTGCCGGTGCGAGCATTTTGCTCGCGGTACCGACGAACGCGACATGATCGCAGGCCGCGCCCTGCAACGCGGAGAGCGGGCTGCGGTCGTAGCGGAACTCCGCGTCATAGTCGTCTTCGATGACCAACGCGTCGTTCGATCTCGCCCACTCGATGAGCGCCGTGCGTCGGGCCGGGCTGAGCGTGACACCGGTCGGGAACTGGTGGGCCGGTGTCACGATCGCCGCGCGGACGCCGGCTCGCGCGAGCGCGTCGACGCGGAGACCGTCGGCGTCCACCGGAATCGGCACGACGGTGAGTCCCGCGCTGCGCACGATGTCCCACTGCCGGTCGAACGAGGGATCCTCCACGCCGATCCGGCCGGCCCCGTTGCGGCGCAACGCCTCGCACACCAGGCGCAGTGCCTGTGTATAGCCCTGGGTGATCAGGATGTCGTCGGCGTGCGCGGCCACGCCCCGCGTCCGGCACAGGTACTCGGCCAACTCCTCCCGCAGCACCCACTCCCCGCACGGATCGGGGTAGCCGAGGGCGCCGGCGGGCATCACCCGGGCCGCATCGGAGATCGCTCTGCACCACTCGACGCGGGGAAACAGCGACAAGTCCGGGATACCCGGCGTGAGGTCGCAGCGGAACCGCGGCGCTTGCGGTTCGGTCGTGCGTCTGACCGGCGGGCGCGGCGCCAGGACCAGTGGAGGCCGGCGTTTTCTGGTCGTCAGCAGCCCTTCCGTGGCGAGTTGGTCGTAGGCATCGACAACGACACCGCGCGAGACGCCGAGCTGAATGGCGAGCGCGCGCGTCGAAGGCAGGCACGTGCCTGGCCCGAGCCGGCCGGCGCGGATGCCCGCGCGGATGTTGCTCTCGAGCTGGTGCCGCAGGGAGGCGGCGCTGCTGCGGTCGAGTTCGATCAGCAGCTCACGCGGCCTGCTCGGCTCGGTGACGGCGCTCATCACGCACAGCAGTGTGTGTCCGATCGCTATGCCTGTCCAATACAAGAACCGGCACGATTGGTAGCCTGAGAGTCTCAATCTCCCCGGCAACGGACTACGCTCCGCTGATGGAGCTGCGCAGGATCCAGTACTTCGTCGCGGTCGCCGAGGAAGCTCATTTCGGGCGGGCCGCGCAGCGGTTGCGGATGGCGCAGCCGCCGTTGTCGCAGCAGATCAAGTCGCTGGAAGCCGAGATGGGCGTGCGGTTGTTCCGGCGCACCACCCGCAGGGTCGAGATCACCCCGGCCGGGCAACGCTTCCTGCAACGCGCACGGGAAATCCTCGCCGCGGTGGACAACGCGGTCAGCGAGGCCGGGCAGGTCGCCGAGGGCACGCTCGGGCACATCTCGATCGGGTTCACCGGGTCGGCCACCTACGATCTCTTGCCCTCGCTGGTGCGGGTGCTGCGGGCGGACCTGCCCGGGATCGAGTTGAACATCCGCGGCGAGATGCTGACCCCGCACCAGGTCGCCTCGCTCATCGAGGGCACGCTCGACCTGGCGTTCCTGCGCCCGCCGGTACGCAGCGCCAAAGTGGAGGTTCGGGTGCTGCGCCGCGAGCCGCTGATCGCGGTGCTGCCCGCGCAGCATCCACTGGCCGAGCACAGCTCGGTGCGCCTCGCCGATCTGGCCGACGAAGCATTCATCACCTACCCCTCGCACAACCGCTCGGTTGTCTACGAGGCGGTGCTCGACGCCTGCCAGCACGCCGGGTTCGTGCCCTCCTCGATCAACGAGGTCTCCGAGACCTCGACCCTGGTGTCCTTTGTGGCCGCTGGGCTGGGCGTCGCGCTGGTGCCCGCGTCGGTGCGGCATCTGCAGATCACCGGCGCCAGTTACCTGCCGCTGGCGGGCACGACGCAGGAGGTCGAACTGGCGCTCGCCACCCGGGTCGACGAGCCGTCTCCGCTGGTCGCGAGGGTGCGCGCGCGGGCGGAAGCGTTGATCGGCGGAGGTCGCAAGGTGCGTGCAGGCCGGCGTTGAGACAGCATTGAGACGTTGCCCGTATCAATGGGGACGTTTCTTGTATTTCACATGACCTACCCAGCGGAGTGACACTCGTCGCATGACGCCGTTCATGCACAGCGTTGCGGCACTGCTCGACGGTGAGTCCGCACCGGTCGCGCTGACCGAGGACAGCGCGCCCGTCCCGGTTCCGGTCGCCACCGACACCCAGGTCATCGTGCGCTCGCTGGCCGAACAGCTGGTCAGCGAAGCCAACGCGATCCTGCGCGAGCACGGCGACGTGATCAGTCTCATCGACACGGTCGGACCAGGCGAACTCGCGTTCACCCTGGGCTACCGGGACCGCGCGGTCCGCGTGCAGACGGTCATGTCCGGCCGCTCGGCGCTGGTCAGCCTCGTCGTCGCCGGGCAACCCGAACCGCGGCCCCGTCGGCTGAGCGGCGAGGACGAACTCCAGGCCCTCGTGCTCGGCCTCATCGCGGCGAGCTAGCCCCTCCAACACCGTCAGGAGCCATCCGTGCAGTACGAGTTGCGCTATCAGGTCATCGAGCCCAAACGGAACAGCTACCAGAACGTGATCGACCGGTTCGGAGACCAGCCGGCCACCCGCTACCAGGAGGCCACGCTCGACGTCGAGCCTCGGGAGAACTTCCACTACCGGCCGACCTGGGCCCGCGACCGCGAACTGTACGACCCGCGCTACTCCGTGCTGCGGCTGAGCGACCCGTACGCCTACACCGACCCGCGCAACTTCTACTACACGCCCTACGTCACCAGCCGGGCCGCGCTGCACGACGACTTCGGACGCACGCTGGCCTACCTGGAGGACCGCGAACTGCTGGTGCGGCTGCCGGAGGCGTGGCGCGGAGTGCTCGGCTCGGTGGTGATCCCGTTGCGGCACTACGAATCCGCCGCCCAGCTGGTGTCGGTCGGCGGTGCGCGGTTCGCCTACGGCACCTCGCTGGAACAGTGCTGCACGTTCGCCGCGTTCGACCGCATCGGCAACGCCCAGATGCTCTCCCGGGTCGGCATCGCGCTCGGCGCGGGCACCGGCGACGTGCTCACGACGGCCAAGCGGGAATGGCTGGACGCCGGACACCTGCAACCGATGCGGCGCCTGGTCGAGGAGATCATGGTCGTCGAGGACTGGGCCGAGGGCCTGCTGGCCATCGACCACATCGACGCGCTGCTCTATCCGCTGGTCTACGCCGGACTTGACGAGCCGGCACTGCTGGGCGGAGCGGGCGCCTACAGCCTGTTCGCCCAGCACCTCAGCGGCTGGTTCGCCGACCAGCGCAAGTGGCTGGACGCCCTGGTTTCCGCCTGGCGCGGCGATCCCGAACACGGCGCGGCCAACACCGAGCACCTGACCCGCATCGCCGAAACCTGGCAGCCACGCGCCGCCCATGCCGTCGACGCCCTGCAGGCGGTCATCGACAAGCGACTGAACGGAGCGAGCGCATGACCTCGACACTGCGCCAGGTCGGCATCGACATCCAGGACGCGGAGGAGAACCGCCCACTGGTCGACGCGATCAAGGCCGACAACCCGGAACTGACCATCCGCCACCTGCCCGGACTGCTGAAACTGCAAGCCGCCGGTCGCATCGTGATCAACCGGGAAACGGTCGAGTCGCAACTGGGCCGCGAATGGGACACCGGCGAGTTCCAGCTGGCGATCGTGTCCTACGCCGGCAACTTCTCCGAATGGGACGACGACCAGATCATCGTGAGTTGGGAGCACTGACCATGACCCAGGCCAAGCCGCGCGCGAAGAAGCTCCCGTTGAAACAGCGCTACGCGCTGCTGACCCGAGACCTCGACTGGGAGCCGAGCTACGTCAGCAAGGAGCGACTGTTCCCCTACACCCGCTACGAAGGCATCAAGGTCCACGACTGGAACGGCTGGCAGGACCCGTTCCGGCTGACCGTCGACGCCTACTACAAGTACCAGGCCGAAAAGGACAAACGGCTTTACGCGGTGCTCGACGGTTTCGCCCAGAGCCAAGGGCATCTCGGCCTGTCCGACGCGTCCTACCTCAACGCGATCAAGCTGTTCATCCAGGGCGTTACGCCGCTGGAGTACGCGGCGCACCGGCACTTCGCCTATCTGGCCCGGTACCTGGAAGGCCCCGCCCCCCGGTTCGCCGCGCTGTGCCAGAGCGTGGACGAGCTGCGGCACTGCCAGACGCAGATCCACACGATCAGCAACTACAACAAGTACTACGGCGGCTTCCACAGCTGGTCGAAGATGCACGACCGGGTCTGGTACCTCTCGGTGCCCAAGTCGCTGTTCGACGACGCGATGTCGGCTGGCCCGTTCGAGTTCCTGATCTCGATCTCGTTCAGTTTCGAGTACCTGCTGACCAACCTGCTGTTCGTGCCGTTCATGAGCGGCGCGAGCTTCAACGGCGACATGCCGACGATGTCCTTCGGGTTCTCGGCGCAGTCCGACGAGAGCAGGCACATGACGCTTGGCCTTGAGGCGATCAAGTTCCTGCTGGAGCAGGACGAAGGCAACGTGCCGATCATCCAGGGCTGGATCGACAAGTGGTTCTGGCGCGCGTACCGGATGTCCGCGCTGGTCGCCGCGATGATGGACTACATGCTGCCGAAGCCGGTGATGAGCTGGAAGGAAGCGTTCGAGATGTACTTCGAGGACCAGATGCTCGGCGGCCTGTTCCCCGATCTGGAGTTCTACGGCATCCGGCCGCCGCGTCATGTCGAGGACGCGATCGCCGAGAAGGACCATCTCTCCCACCAGGTCTACAAGATCCTGCACAACTTCTCCTTCGCCGCGTCGTTCACCACCCAGACGCCGGGCGAGGAGCACTCGGCATGGCTGGCCGAGCAGTACCCGGACACCTACCCGCAGCTGTACAAACCGGTCTGGGACAAGCACACCAGGATCGAGGCCGACGGCGGGCGGATGTTCTTCCAGGGGCTGCCGCAACTGTGCCAGGTGTGTCAGATCCCGATGGTGTTCACCGAACCCGACGACCCGACTCGGACATCCTTCCGGCACAGCGAGTTCCGCGGCGAGACCTTCCACACCTGTTCGGATGGCTGCCAGTGGGTCTTCGAGCGGGAGCCGGAGAAGTTCGTGCAGGCGTGGCTGCCGGTGCACCAGATCTACCAGGGCAACTGCGGCGGCCCGACCGTGCCGGATGTGCTGGCCTGGTACGGCATCCAGGACGGCGACAACGGCGAGTACAAGGGCTCACCAGACGCGCTGTCCTGGGCACGCTGGCACGCGAGCGCACCGAAGCAGGGAGTGTGAGTCATGCCGGTCAAGGCACTCTACGACTACGAGTTCCCCTCGTCCGACCGCGCCGAGCTGTTCGGCGACGACCAGCTGGTGTACGTGCACTGGGACGGCAATCCGCTGTTCTGCTCGGCGGCGTGCTTCCGGGTGCCCAAGGCGATGCCCTTCGGCGAGTTCATGTCCGCGATCGTCGGCCCGTGGGCCGGGTCCGACCCGGACTTCGACTTCTCGGCCGTGCGCGACTGGCGGCTGTTCGACACCGCGCTCAACCCCACGCCGGAGGCGTCCCTGGCCGAACTGGGCATCGGGCACAAGGCACTGTTGCACTTCTCGGCGTGAGGGATGGCGATGCGGACCTACACCGTCACCGTTGAACCGATCGGCGCCGAGGTCGAGTGCCGCGAAGATCAGACCGTGCTGGACGCGTGCCTGCGTGAGGGGGTGTGGCTGCCGCACGCGTGCACGCACGGCACCTGCGGCACCTGCAAGGCGCAGGTGCTCGACGGCGAACTCGACCTCGGTGACGCCTCGCCGTACGCGCTGCTGGACAGCGAACGCGAGGATGGCGCCGCGCTGCTGTGCGTCGCGAAACCGAGGAGCGACGTGACCGTCGAAGGCGAGGTCGACGTCGAGGAGGGCGTCGACATCCACCTGGTGCGTGACTACACCGGGACCGTCACCGAGCTCGCCGAGGTCGCGCCCGGCGTACGGCGGCTGCGGCTGACGCTCAACGAGCCGATGCCGTTCAACCCGGGCCAGTACGTCCAGTTGAGCACGCCCGAGGGCGAGACCCGCCCGTACTCGCTGGCCTGCGCACCAGGCGACTCGCCAACGATCGAGTTGCACGTCAAACGTTCGGCGGACGGGGCGGCCACCGACGGCTGGATCTTCAAGCATCTCGCCGTCGGCGACGAGGTACCGGTGTCGGGGCCGTACGGGCAGTTTTCCTTCCGGCCCGCCCGCACCGAGCCGGTGCTGCTGCTAGCCGGCGGCACCGGTCTGGCGCCGATGTGCTCGATCCTGCGGCACATCGAGCGCACCGGCAGCGGCCACGAGGTCGTGCTCTACCACGGCGTCCCGACCGAGGACGACCTCTACGAACACCAGTGGCTGCTCGCCTTCGCCGACACGCACGACTGGTTCACCTACCGGCCCGCACTCTCCCGCGCGGAATACGACGGCCGCACCGGGCGGGTGCCCGCGCTGCTCGCCGAGGACTACCCGCGCGCGGCAGGCAAAGTCGCCTACATCTGCGGCAGCCCGGAGTTCGTCGCCGACACCATGAAGGCACTGATGAAGGCGCGGCTGTTCCCGCGCGACATCTACCGCGAGGACTTCTTCGACTCGGCGGACCGCGCGGCCGGGACCAACGTCGTGCGCAGCCCGCTCATCCGCCGCTGAGGCGACCCCTTACGGCAGGAAGGCAACCAATGAAGATCAGCAAGATCGAGGCGATCCCGTTCGCGATCCCGTATCGCAAACCGCTGCGGTTCGCCTCGGGGGAGGTGAGCACCGCCGAGCACGTCCTGGTCCGCGTGCACACCGACGACGGACTGGTCGGGACGGCGGAAGCACCACCGCGCACCTACACCTACGGCGAGACCCAGGAATCGATCGTCGCCATCGTCACCGGCCTGTTCGCCAGCCAGATCATCGGCCTGTCACCGCTGGAACGCGAACAGGTCCGCGTCCGTCTCAACCGGACCGTGGGCAACCCGACCGCCAAGTCCGCGATCGACATGGCGCTGTGGGACATCATCGGCCAGTCCCTGGGCGTCCCGGTCACCGAACTGCTCGGCGGCTACGGCAACCGGATGCGGGTCGCGCACATGGTCGGCTTCGCCGAGCCCGCGGAGATGGTCGCCGAGGCCGGTCGGGTGCGCGAGCGGTACGGCATCACCACGTTCAAGGTCAAGGTCGGGCGGCGTCCGATCGAACTGGACGTCGCCGCGTGCCGGGCGTTGCGCGAGGCCATGCCCGACGCCGAGCTGTACATCGACGGCAACCGCGGCTGGAGCGCCACCGACTCCGCCCGCGCGCTGCGCGCCCTGGCCGACCTCGACCTGCAGTTCGCCGAGGAGCTGTGCCCGGCCGACGACGTGCTCGGCCGCCGCTGGCTGGCCGGGCAGAGCGGCATCCCGCTGTTCGCCGACGAAAGCGCGGCGACCGCGGGCGAGGTGACCAGAGAACTGCTGGGCGGCTCGGCCAACGGGATCAGCATCAAGACCGCGCGCACCGGGTTCACCGACTCGCACCGCATCCTCGCCCAGTGCGAGGGGCTGGGCGTGGACGTGGTGCTGGGCAACCAGATCGACGGACAGATCGGGTCGCTGTGCAGCCTCGCGTTCGGCGCCGCGTTCGAGGCCACCTCGCGCCGGGCCGGTGAACTGTCCAACTTTCTCGACATGACCGACGACCTGCTCACCGAACCCCTCCAGATCCGCGGCGGCACGGTGCGCGTGCGCGAGGCGCCGGGCCTGGGCATCGACATCGATCCGGGCAAGCTCGCCCACTACCGAACAGACGACCCGATGAAGGGAACGACATGACCACAACAGAGAACACGGCGACCGCCGCCGCGACCGGTGCGTCCGCGACCGAGCGCTTCCGCACCGACAAGGCCGTCGCCACCGACACCCCGCCGGAACGGGTCAGTACGCTCGCCCGCCAAGTCCTCGAAGCCGTGCACGAGACGATCAGGGCGAACAAGGTCACCTACGCCGAGTTCGACGCGCTCAAGGCATGGCTGATCCAGGTCGGTACCGATGGCGAATGGCCACTGTTCCTGGACGTGTTCGTCGAGCACGTGGTGGAGGAGGTCGCCAGCGCCGACCGAGAAGGCAGCAAGGGCACCATCGAGGGACCGTTCTACGTGCCCGGATCACCCCAGCTCCCCGCCGAAGCCACCCTCCCCATGCGCGACGGCGAAAAAGGCACCCCACTCACCTTCCACGGCCAGGTCCGCTCCGTGGACGGCACCCCGCTCGGCGGCGCCACCGTCGACATCTGGCACTGCGACGACGACGGTTTCTACTCGCAGTTCGCGCCGAGCCCGCCCACCTGGAACCTGCGCGGCACGATCACCGCCGATGACAACGGCAACTTCACCATCCACACCATCCGGCCCGCGCCCTACCAAATCCCGACCGACGGCGCGACCGGCGGCCTGATCCGCGCAGCGAACTGGCACGCCTGGCGCCCGGCCCACCTGCACCTGAAGGTCTCGGCGCAGGGCCACCAGCTGATCACCACCCAGCTGTACTTCCCCGGCGACCCGCACAACGACGACGACATCGCCGCCGCGGTCAAGCCAGAACTGATGCTCGACCCGAAGCAGTCGGGCGGCGGCATCGACGTCGAATACGACTTCGTCCTCGACCCGGCCTGACCGATGCTGTTCGCCGTCACCATGCACGTCAACCTCCCGCACGACCTGGACCCGGTCGTGCGGGAGGACACCATCGCCCGGGAAAAGGCTTACAGCCAACGGCTGCAGCGCGCAGGCAAGTGGCCGCACATCTGGCGCGTCGTCGGCAAATACTCCAACATCAGCATCTTCGACGTGGACAGCACCGACGAACTGCACGACATCCTCTGGAACCTGCCGCTGTTCCGCTACATGACCATCGAGATCACCCCGCTGGCTCAGCACCCGTCCGACATCGCGACGTCCAGGCGCCGCGCGAGCGCGGCCACGGTGCTGCCGTAGGTCTCCACCACGTGCACCTGGCCGTCGGTCAGCGCGAACACGGCGTGCTCGGTGTAGACCCGCGTCACGCAGGCCAGCCCGGTCAACGGATAGGTACACCGGGGAACCAGCTTCGGGCTGCCGTCCTTGGCGAACAACGTCATGATCACGTACACGTCGCGCGCGCCGATGGCCAGATCCATCGCGCCGCCGACGGCCGGTATCGCGTCCGGCGCTCCGGTGTGCCAGTTGGCCAGATCACCGGCCGCGCTCACCTGGAAGGCCCCCAGCACGCACACGTCGAGGTGACCGCCGCGCATCATGGCGAAGCTGTCGGCGTGGTGGAAATAGCTGGCGCCGGGGTTCTCGGTGACCGGGATCTTGCCCGCGTTGATCAGATCCGGGTCGATCTCGTCACCCCGCGCGGCCCGGCCCATGCCGAGCATGCCGTTCTCGGTGTGCAGCGTGATACCGGCACGCGGATCGAGGTGGTCGGCCACCGCCGTCGGCTGACCGATACCCAGGTTGACGTAGGCGCCCGCCGGGATGTCACGGGCGACGCGGGCCGGGATCTCGTCGCGGCCCAGCGGGCCACGGTCGAGGAATTCGATGGTCATGGCGTGCCTCGCGCTCCCTCGGGGATGCGAACGATGCGGTCGACGAAAATGCCCGGCGTCACGACGTTCTCCGGATCGATGCCGCCCACCGGACAGACCTCGTCGACCTGAACGATCGTGATCTTGGCCGCGGTCACCATCACCGGGCCGAAGTTGCGCGCGGTCTTGCGGTACACCAGGTTGCCGTGGGTGTCGGCGCGGTGTGCCTTGATCAGGGCGACGTCGCCGTGGATCGGGTACTCCAGCACGTAGTCACGGCCCTCGATGGTGCGGGTTTCCTTGCCCGCGGCCAGCGGCGTGCCAACGCCGGTCGGGCAGAAGAAGGCACCGATGCCTGCGCCCGCCGCTCGGAGGCGTTCGGCGAGGTTGCCCTGCGGCACGAGTTCCAGTTCGATGCGCCCGGACCGGTAGAGGTCGTCGAAAACCCAGGAGTCGGTCTGGCGCGGGTACGAGCAGATGATCTTGCGGACCTGCCCCGCCTTGAGCAGCGCGGCGAGGCCCACGTCACCGTTGCCCGCGTTGTTGTTCACCACGGTCAGCTCGCGCGCGCCGGTGCGGCGCAAGGCGTCGATGAGATCCATCGGCTGGCCCGCCGTGCCGAATCCGCCGATCAGAACGGTTGCGCCGTCGTCGATCCCGGCGACCGCTTCGTCGGCGTCCCGCATGACCTGTGCCCAGCTCATGCGGTCCGCTCCAGTCCGGCGGTTGCCCTGACCACACCCGCGACGCGCTCGGGCGCCTCGACGGGGGCGAGGTGCCCGACGCCGTCCAGCACGCTCAACCAGGCCCCGGCAACCCCGTCGACGATCTCCTGCCCGGCGGCCACCGGGGTGGCCACGTCGTCAGCTCCGGCGATCACCGCGACCGGTCGACCGATCGACGACAACCGCTCGCGCACGTCGAACCCCGCCAGCGCCGCACAGGTCAGCGCGTAGCTCTCCGCGTCGACAGCACGCAACGTCGCGACGAACTCGGCGACGGTGCTGGGCTGCCGAGCGGGAAAGCCGGGCGAGAACCACCGCGTGATCGAGGTGCCGACCACCGCGTCCGTCCCTTGTGTCCGGACGAGTTCGCAACGCTCACGCCATCCCTGCGGGCTGCCGATCCGCGCGCCGGTGCAGGCGAGAGTTGCCGACGTCACGCGTTCCTCGTGCCCCAGCAACAGGTTCAACCCGACCGCGCCGCCGATCGAATCGCCCGCATACGCGAACGCGCTGCCCGGCCGGAGCGCGTCGACACCGGCGGCAACCCAGTCGGCGAGGTCGGCGATGCTGAACGCCTCGGTCGCCGGCGAGCCGTCCCCGTGACCGGGCAGCTCCCACCCGACGATCTCGAACTCGTCGCTCAACAACGCCGCGCACCGCCCCCACAGTCCCCGGGCACAGGTACCGAGACTGGGCCCGAGCACCAGCAAGGGCCGCCGCGGCGCGGGATCGGTCAGCCACACCATCGTCAACGCCGAGGAGTCCACGCATCGAGGCTAGGTCGAGATTGTGCCCTACACAAAGACCAAATTGGTGGCCATTGATACGCCCTAGGTCATAGTCCAGTCACGGCCCAGTGCCAGCCGGCCGGCTCGGCAGGCGTCGCGCTGCTCGGTCACCCATCGCTCCACCTGATCCACGGACGTCGCTACGGATTGACCGGTCGTGTCGACCAGGTGGGTGCGCCACCGCGGATCCTCGGCGGTCCACTCTGTCCAGCGATGCCAGGCCATTGCCGACCCGCTTCCTTTGATGATGACGCCGGGCCGGTACTGGGGATCGCGCGCATGCCCGCGGTGCCAGGCAGCCCAGCCGAGGAAGGCACCGACGGCGGAAGCGTCCCACCGGCCCGCGTCACGCGTGGTGAGCCGGTCACGGCGGACCTCGTCGGCGACGTCGACCAGACACACCGCGATCCCGTCCAGCAGCGGGGCAGAGGGGACCGCCAGGACCTCGCCGAGCGGGGACTGCCCGGTCAACAGGAGGTCGATCCCGCGATCCTGATACTCCAGCGCGCGGCGCACCCAGTGTTCGGTCATGCGATGTCGCCAGTGACGATCGGGACGCTCCGGCACACCGACCTCGTCGAAGTCATGCACGGCGACCCGCTTGAGCCGGTCAGCCACGGCGAAAGCCAGCGTGGACTTGCCGGAACAGCTGGATCCGGTCAGCTTGAGCAGCATGTCGTCAGGATGACAGCCCCACCAGGGCATTCTCGACCGGTTTTCCTTGGCGCTTCCACCAGCTTCGAGTGCCGGCTAGCGGGCTCATTCGCCCGGATGAGTCTCGAAGAACGGCCGCACCTCGACTCGGCCGCCGTGCTGTAGGACAGGGCAGTCTTTGGCCAGAACAACAGCGGCGTCGAGCGTGTCGGCTCGCACGCTCATGTAGCCGCGAACCACGTCCGCGCCTTCCACCAGCGGCCCGTCGCTGATGGTGTTGTCCGCGTTGATGACGCGTCCCTCCGTCTTCAGGGCCTTGCTGGCGTCGAGCAGCCAGCCTTCCCGCGTCCCTTTGGCCCACCAGTCCTGCCATTTCTGATTGAAGTGCTGGATCTGCTCGGATGCCATGGTGTCGAAGGTGTCCTTGTGGCTGCGGAAGATGATCAGGAACCTCGGCATGTGCTCTCTCCGTTCGTGATCACGACAGCTCTGACCGGCATCGCCCATCATTGAACTTCGACCTTGGTCGAGGTCAAGCGAGCCCCGACTTCTGACAGAATCGTCACCGTCGGTTCGCCGGAGCGCTCGGCGGCGAGATTCCTCCGCTCTTTCCGATCTGGCCCGGAGATGAGCAGGCCTGAGGAACGCTTCCGTCAACAAATAGCGTCGCGGGCCGGCAAACGTTGTCAGGAACGAAGGGTGCGCAGGCCGGTGCGGATCTCGCTGACCAGGATTTCCGGCTGTTCCAAGGCCGCGAAGTGGCCGCCCTTCGGGGCCTCGCCGTAGTGGATCAGATTGCTGTAGGTGTCTTCGATCCAGCTTCGCGGCAGGCGTGGAATGTCCCTTGGAAAGACGGTCACCGCGACCGGAAGCGTCAGCTTCGGGCCGGCGAGGGTGGCCGATTTGTTCTCCCAGTAGATGCGACCGGAGGACGCCGCGCTGTTGGTGAACCAGTAGAGGGATATCGCGTCGAGCATGTCGTCGATGCTGATGGCGTCCTCGGCGAGCCCGTGGTTGTCGGTCTTGGACTGGAACTTCTCGTAGATCCAGGCGGCCTGACCGGCGGGAGAGTCGGCCAGGGCGAATCCGACAGTCTCCGGCTTCGTGCCCTGAAGGTGGCTCGACCCACCGAGTTCGCCGGTGTAGATGGCGAGGGTTTCCACGGCGTAGCGCTGTTCGGGCGACAGGGTGTCGGGTATCTGTGCGGGAAAGGCGTACTGGGTGTTCAGATGAATTCCGAGAAGCCCCTCAGGTCGCATGGCTCCGAGGGCAGTGGTCACGACCGCACCCCAATCGCCGCCCTGCGCGGCCCATCTCGAGTAGCCGAGACGCTTCATCAGCTCCGCCCACGCGCTTGCGATGCGCGACACAGTCCACCCGGTCTCCGTGGGCTTCTGGGAGAACCCGAACCCGGGCAGCGACGGGACGACGACATCGAATGAATCGGCGGCGTCTCCGCCGAACGAAACCGGATCGGTCAGCGGGCCGATCAGCTTCAGGAACTCGACGATCGAGCCCGGCCAGCCGTGGGTGAGTATTAGCGGCATCGCATTGGGATTGTTGGATCTGACGTGGATGAAGTGGATGTCCAGTCCATCGATCTCGGTCAGGAACTGGGGAAAGCGATTGAGCTGGGACTCGAGGCGCCGCCAGTCGTAGCCGTGCTGCCAGTAGTCGATCAGGGATCTGGCGTTCTCCACGCGAACCCCTTGCGACCAGTCGCCCACCGTTTCCGGGTCCGGCCATCGAGTTCTGGCCAGCCGCTGCTTCACGTCGTCGATCTCCGAATCCGGGATCGAGACGGTGAACGGGCGGACGACGGTCGAGGTGGGGGTCGGTGCGGTCATTGCCTTGTTCTCCTGGGCTTCGAAGGGCGGCGCAACTCTTCGTTGCACACCAGTGTGCAATCTACTTCATTGCACACTGGTGTGCAACAATGGTGTCGTGCCCACCGAGTCCTCCCGCGTGCGCTCGATGAACGAGACCCGCGATCGCATCCTCGACGTCGCCCTCGACGTGCTGGGGGAGAACCCGGACGCCGGAATGGGCGACATCGCCTCCGCGGCCGGCGTCGTCCGTCGCACCGTCTATGGCCATTTCCCCTCGCGCCTCGACCTGATTCGGATCCTCACGGAACGGGCCGTCACCGAGATGACGGCGGTGCTGACCGAAATCAACGCCTCCGACGCGGAGGCCGATGCGATGTGGGTCGAGTTCATCGCTCGCGTCTGGCCGGTGGCGCACCGGTACCGGGTGCTGTTGGCGCTGCGCCGTGGCGAGTACGGCGAGGCGATCCACGGCCTGCTCGGGCCGGTCGATTCGCTCCTGGCCGACCTCGTGAAACGAGGCCAGGACAGTGACGTGTTCGCACGGCACCTGCCGGCGGGCATGCTCAGCCAGACCGCCTACGGCGTCGTGTTCGCCATCGCGGACAGCGACCTGTCGAATGGGAAAATTGGCGCCCGGGCAGCGACGATCACCAGCCTGCTGATGCTGGGAGTTCCCGAGGCGCGCGCAATCGCTCTCGTGGACGACGAGCCCTGAGCCGCAGCGGCCAGTCGAAGCGCTTCGTACTGTCGACCAGACATCGCCGGGCTGGCCTCTGCGCGCGTCAGCCGGCGCTCGGAGCACGTGGGATGTGGTGCAATGCCGTCATGATCGAGCTCGATGGATGCCCGGCCACGGCGGAAGATCTCGCCGGGTTGGCTCTGTGCAACTACGGGCATTTCACCACGATGCTGGTGAGCGACGGCGGCGTGCGAGGCCTCTCGCTGCATCTGCGCCGGCTGGCCGGCGACTGCCGCGCGCTGTTCGATGCCGAGCTGGATCTCGACCGGGTACGCGAGCTGGTACGCCGCGCCCTTGGCGACACACCGCGCATGGTTCGGGTGACGGTCTACGCACCGGGATTGGAGCTGGCCCGGCCGGGCGCGAACCTGGAGCCGCGCATTCTCGTGACGACCCGGCCTGCGGCCTCGCACCAGCTGCCGCCGCTGCGGCTGTGCTCGGTCGCCCATCGGCGCGACAGCCCGAGCGTCAAGCACGTCGGACTGTTCGAAACGATCCGGCAGCGGCGAATCGCCCAGCGAGCGGGTTTCGACGACGCGCTGTTCGTGGACGAACGCTCGTGCGTCCTTGAGGGCGCCACCTGGAACATCGGTTTCCACGACGGCACCCGGCTGGTGTGGCCCTCCGGCGACCAACTGCCCGGCGTCACGATGGAGCTGGTGCGCTCGCTCGGTGTCGCGGAATCGTCCGAACGAGAGCTGGATCTCGCGGCAGCGGCCGGCTTTCCGATCGCGTTCGCCACGAACGCCGCTGTCGGGGTGCGCGCCATCGAATCTCTTGACGAGATCAGGTACGACTCCTCGGCCGCCGTGCTGGAGGAATTGACTCGCGGTTATCTGGCACTGCCCGGAGAGAAGATCTGACGCCTGAGCGCCGGAGGGCTTACGGGATTCCCTGGGCCCGGCTACGATATTTCGATATCCGCTTGATCGAACAAGGGCGGGTTCTTTTTTCTGGGAATAGCGAGTAAGCGCTATCCGCTGGGCCGTCGTCGCTGCCCGATTTCTCATCGGCCCGAGGAAGGTATGTCCACAGTGGCAATACAACAGGGAATGTCCGTCGTCGTCCCGGTCAAGGGCCGGGTATCGGTGATGCGTTCGCAACTGGCCTCGTTGCGCGCCGCCATGGACCGCAGTCTTGAACCGGTGGAGGTCATCGTCGTCGACGACTCGGAACCGGCCGATGCCGCCCTCCATCAGGCGAACTGCCGCGAGTTCGGCGCCCGCTACGTCGCCGGTCCCGGTCACGTTGGCGCCAAACGCAATCTGGGCGTCGAGGTGGCCAGGTACGACCTGATTCTGTTCACGGACTCCGACTGCCGAGTACCCCAGGACATCTTCGAACGTCATGTCAAGACGCTGCGCAGCGCGGGCGAGGCGGTCGGCGGGGTCGCGGGGCCCACCTTTGTCGAGCATGGCCGGACACCGGCGAACCGCATCATGCGCTGGTCCACGCTGCTCAACGACGACCTGGAACGGCCTGCGCGCTGCGCGACGGTCACCTGGGCGACGACAACGAACCTCGCGGTGCGCAGGAAGGTTTTCCAGGAAGTCGGGGGTTTTCCCGCCGAAAGCCTCGATATCGTCGGTGGTGAGGACTGCGATCTCGGCCTCAAGATCTCCGATGCCGGCTACACGATCGTGTGCGATCCGGATACGGTCGTCGTGCACGACCAGGCTATTGCCGGTTCGCTCGCGACAGCAGGCCGCCGGCTCTACGGCTACGGCCGCTCGGAACAGTGGGTGTGCACCGTCCATCCTCACCACCGCAGGCCGGTGGTGAACGCCGTCACCGTCGCGACGGTGACGGCCGCGGCAGGCCTGGCGCTGGCGCGGCGCACCGGCGGCCGAAGCTTGCTCGCGGTGCCGGTGTGCCTCGGCGCCCTGGTGGGCCTGCGCGCCCGCCGGCTGCGCGGTGACGACCGCTCGCCGGGTGGCGCCGCCGAACGTTTCGCGTGCGCAGCGGTCGATCTCATGTTCGACCTGGGCGGCTTTGTGGCGGCGCTTGAGCTTCGCCGTCCGAGTGGTTTGTTCACCGGTCTGCGACCGGCCGACGGTGGTCCTGCCGAAATGGGGTCTGGGGACGTGAAGAAACAATGATAACGCGCGAGGAAATAACGTCGATCATCGCCGAATGCATGGCACTCCAGCTGGCCGACGCCCGCACCGATTACGACACCGAAATACTCATCGACTCCTTCAGCTTCGTCTGGCTCCAGCACGTGCTGGCCGAGCGCTACGGCTTCGAACTGGAGCCGCCCGACGGCGATGTCGCGACGATGCTGAACTCGGCGCGCTCGGTACACCGCTATCTCGCCCAGATCAGCCCGGACCGCGTCGCCGCGGCGGACTGATCAGCACACCACAGCTTCCGTACTGCCAAAGGAGAATCACGTGTCACAGGAGGCCATCGCGCTGAGCCCGGAGTTCGAGGCCGTGTTGCGCTCGTGTCTGGACGGTCTGATCAGCCCGGACGCGCCGCTGCTGCCGGACAGTGACCTGACCGAGGTCGGCATCGACTCGCTCACCGTCGTCCGGCTCCTGGTGACCATCGAGGAGACCTTCGGGGTCGTGATCCCGGACGAGTCCATCTCCTTCGAGATCTTCTCCTCGCCCGGCGTTCTGTGGAACGTCATCGCCGGCCTCCTGGAGGCATCGGATGGACGCTGAACCACTTCGGGGCATCGTGGACCGGGTGCGGCGGGTTCCTGACCGGTACCGCGTTTTCGACCAGGACGCGCCGACCGCCACCAGGATCTTCGGGATCGGCTCGCCGGTCCTGTCCGAGCTGCTGGATCTCGGGTTCCCGCACCGATTGTCGGGCGGGGAGCGGTACTTCGACGAGCTGGACCTGGCCAACGCCTCACTCGCCCTGCGGCTGCCCTCGCCCCGCTACCTCGCCATGCGACGGTGGCCACAGGTCTTCCGCGCGATGGCCGACGATCGGCCGGTCCGCTACGAGGTCGAGGTCTCCGGCGAATGCGATGGCGCGCAGGCCGGTCACACGTGTGACTTCCGCCTGCCCGAGGAAGTGCTGGCCCTCGGCGCGGGCCCGCGGCGGGCGCGGCGCTTCACGTTGTACCGCGAGGTCGGAGCGGGCAGCCGTACCTGGGAGGTTCCGTCCGAACTGCGGCGGCTGTTCGCCGAGGTGTCCGGGTTCCACTTCCACATCCTGCCCGTTGACCTGTACGGCGATCTGTCCTTCCTGGCGGAGACCTCGCTGGCCAACTGCGAACTGGCCAGCCGCTACCTGACCCGCCGCGCGACCGAGGACGGATGGGAAGCTCGGCGCAGCTTCGGGCTGCTGCTGTCCAGCCCGTACTCGGCGCAGCACTTCTGGCCCGAGATCCGGCTCGACGGAGTCTGGACCGCCTTCGATCCCCACACGATCAACAGCCTCGTGCGGTGGGAGGTGCTGGCACCGGGCGAAGTCCCGATCGACCAGGTCCTGACCTCGGCGGTCTTGCGCATCGCCGAGGAGTGGATCGACCTCGTCCAGGACGCCGGGCGTCCGGCCCGGGTGTCGTTGCTCACCCGCCGCAGGCAGTCGAGCGGCGATGCCGTGGGCGCAACCCTGGCCACCCACACCACACCATGAGGGGCGCGTGTGAGAACTCTGCTCATCGACAACTACGACTCCTTCTCCTACAACCTGGCCCACTACCTCGGTGAGATCAACGGAACCGAGCCCACGGTCATCCGCAACGACGAGCCAGGGTGGCGCCTGGAGCAGCTCGACGAGTTCGACAACGTCGTCATCTCTCCGGGACCGGGAACACCGGGTGTTCCGGGCGACTTCGGCATCTGCCGCGACGTCATCGCGACGGCCCGTATCCCGTTGCTGGGTGTCTGCCTTGGACACCAGGGCATCGCGATGCTGGCCGGGGGATCGATAGCGCTGGCCCCGGAACCCCGGCACGGCCGCACCTCGCCGGTTCTGCACGGCGGCACGGGGTTGTTCGCGGGCATACCGTCACCGCAGGAGGTGGTGCGCTACCACTCGTGGACGGTCGACCGCCTCCCGGACGAACTCGAGGCGCTCGCCTGGACACCGGACGGGATACTGATGGCGCTGCGGCATCGCGAGCGTCCGCAGTGGGGAGTGCAGTTCCATCCCGAGTCGATCTCGACCGAGCACGGGCACCGGGTGCTGGCCAACTTCGCCACGCTGAGCGCGGAGTGGAACGCGCGGCAGGGCAGGCGAATCCCATCGCGGCCGGCGCGGCAGGCCCACCTGGACCGCCCGGACGTCACGGACCGGCTGACCTACCACCTTGTGGTGGAGGAGCTTCCGACGACGTGTGACGCGGAACAGGTCTACCAGGCGCTGTTCCTCGACCACCCTTTCTCGTTCTGGCTGGACAGCAGCCGCCCCGATCCGCGGCTGGGTCGCTTCTCGATGATGGGCTCCGCCGAGGGCCCGCTGTCGGAGGTGGCCACCGCCGACGTCGCCGACGGCACGGTCACCGTGCGATCCGGTGCGCTGGCCCACACCGAAGTCCGGCCGCTCCTGGACTGGTTGGACGATCGTCTGCGCGGCGCTGAGGTCGTCGGCGGCGAGGAGCTTCCCTTCGACTTCCGTGGCGGCTGGGTCGGCTATCTGGGCTACGAACTGAAAGCCCAGTGCGGCAGCCCCCTGCGCCACCGCGCCGAAGGCCCGGACGCGTCGTTGCTGTTCGCGGACCGGTGTGTGGTCTTCGACCACAGCACGTCCACGACCTACCTGCTCGCGCTGCACACCGGGGACGAAACCCCCGCGCGGAGCTGGCTGGCGAACGCCCGCGCGCGCATCCAGGCCATGGCCGATGTTGGTCTCTCCGCGATACCGGAACAGGAGCCGATCGACGCACCGCTGGCGCTGCGCCACGACCGCGAGACCTACCTGGAACTCATCGAGTCCTGCCAGCGCGCGATCGCCGCGGGCGAGAGCTACGAGATCTGCCTGACCAACATGATCGACCTGGACGGCACGCTGGACGTGTGGTCCGCCTACACGTCGCTGCGCAGGAACAACCCGGCTCCGTTCGCGGCGCTGCTGCGCCTTGGCGACCTGTCCGTCCTGAGCACGTCCCCTGAGCGCTTCCTGAGCATCGACAACGAGCGGTGCGTGCAGGCCCGGCCGATCAAGGGCACCCGGCCCCGCGGCCGCACGATCGAGGAGGACGAGGCGCTTCGGCGGGATCTGGCCGGCTGCGAGAAGGACCAGGCCGAGAACCTCATGATCGTCGACCTGCTGCGCAACGACCTGGCCAGGGTCGCGACGATCGGTTCGGTCTCGGTACCCGAGCTGTTCGTGGTCGAGACCTATGCGACCGTGCACCAGTTGATCAGCACGGTGACGGCCCGGCTGCGGCCGGATCGCAGCGCGGTCGACTGCGTGCGAGCCGCCTTCCCCGGTGGCTCGATGACCGGAGCGCCCAAGCTGCGCAGCATGGAGATCATCGACCAGCTGGAAGACGGGCCCCGCGGCATCTATTCGGGCGCGATCGGCTACTTCTCCCTGTCCGGAGCGGTGGACCTGAGCATCGCCATCCGCACTCTGGTGGCGCGTCCCGGTCGCCTCAGCTACGGCGTCGGCGGCGCGATCGTCGCCCTGTCCGACCCGGTCGAGGAGTTCGAGGAGACGGCGGTCAAGGCCACGCCCCTGCTTTCCTTGCTCGGCCTGCGTTTTCCGGAACGCGACACGGCGAAGGCGACGAGCGATGACTGAGCGCTGGGAGAGGTCATGATGCTGTACCAGCGGTTCGCCGCCGCGGTTGCCCGGCACGGAGACCGCACGGCCATCGAGGTCGACGGCGCGGCGGTCAGCTACCGGCAACTCGCCGAACTGGCCGAGAACCTCGCCGCCCGGATCCACCGCGAGTCGGCGGTCGTTCCGGCGCGGATCGGTCTGCCGGCCGAGCGGAACCTGCTCGCCTACGCGGGTTATCTCGCCATCCAGCGCCTGGGCAAGTCCGTGGTCCCGGTCAACCCGGCTTTCCCGGAGTCGCGGACGCGGTACATGCTGACGGCCTCCGGAACCGGCCTGGTGCTGACCGGCTCGCCATCGGCTCCGCCCCATGTCGACGGGATCCCGGTGCCGCCGCTGATCGACGACCCCGAGGCCGAGGCCTACCTGCTGTTCACCTCGGGCTCCACGGGCACGCCCAAAGGCGTTCCGATCCGTCAGGGCAACGTCTCCGCGTTCCTGGACGCGGTCAAGGACCGGTACGGTCTCGCGCCGGGCGACCGGTGTTCCCAGTCCTTCGACCTGACCTTCGACCTGTCCGTGTTCGACCTGTTCGCGGTCTGGTCCTCGGGCGCGACGCTGGTCGTGCCGAGCCGCAACGACCTGCTGCGGCCGGTGCGGTTCATCGCCGACAACGCCCTCACCCACTGGTTCTCGGTGCCCTCGGTGATCAGCAAAGCACAGGCCAGCGGAAGGCTGACGGCGAACAGCATGCCGTCGCTGCGGCACAGCCTGTTCGCCGGTGAGCCCCTCACCTGGCCGCAGGCCCGCGCCTGGAAAGCGGCAGCACCCGGGAGCACGCTGGCCAATCTCTACGGGCCGACCGAACTCACCATCGCCTGCTGCGACTACGCCCTGCCCGCCGATCCCGCCGACTGGCGCGACACGCCCAACGGGGTGGTGCCGATCGGCCTGCCCTATCCCGGACTGGAGCACGCCGTGCTCGACGAATCGGGGCAGCCCGCTTCCGAGGGCGAACTGTGCATGCGGGGACCGCAGCGGTTCGACGGGTACCTGGACCCGCAGGCGAATCACGGCCGGTTCCACCCCGCGGTGGCGAGCGATCCGGCGGTGCCGAGAGATCACTGGTACCGCACCGGGGATCGGGTGAACACCCGCGAGGGCCTCCTGAACTTCCTCGGACGGGACGACCAGCAGGTGAAAGTAAGCGGATACCGGGTGGAACTCGGCGAGGTCGAAGCCGCGCTGCGAGCACTGGACGGAGTCGCCGACGCCGTCGTCGTCGCGGTGGACGACGAAGCGGGCGCGCTGGGCCTGCACGCGGTCTGTCTTGCCCCCGGCAGCGATCCGGTCCGGCTGCGGGCCGAACTCGTCGGCCGCCTGCCGGGCTACATGGTGCCGAGGCGAGTACTCACCGTCGACCAGCTGCCCAGCAACAGCAACGGGAAAGTCGACCGCCGCGCCGTGGCCGACCTGGTCAGGAGTGGGACGTCATGACATCGGCACGGCAGTTGAGCGACCGGTTGTGCGGGAAAGTCTCCGACGGTCCGGTGTGGATCGACGAGACCGGGACCGTCGATCGGCAGGCACTGCACCAGGAAGTCGGGCACTGCCTGTATTTGCTCGTGGCGTCCGGTGTCCGGCCGGGCGACTGCGTCGCGGTGCAGTTGCTCCCCGGCGTCACCCTGTTCGCGCTGCTCCTGGCGATCTGGCGGTTGGACGCGCGCGCGATGCTGCTGGACTACCGGCTGACCGAAGCGGAGACCGCGTCGCTGAAGGAATTGTGCCCACCGGCGTTCCACGTGCGGGCCAGCACCGGTCCGGCCCACTTCACCGGGCGGTCCGAGCTGGTTGTCGAAGCGCTGCCCGATGCGTTCCCGATTCCCGGGCACGTGTGCCTGGTGCAGTTCACGTCCGGATCGACCGGTCAGTCCAAAGTGGTCGGACGATCGGCGGCATCGCTGGACGCGGAGATCGACCGGTATACCGCCATCGAGGACATGCCGGGCGCGGGCGACCGGCTTCTGCTGCTGTGCTCGCCGATCCACACCTGGGGCCTGGTCGGCGGGATCCTGTACGGGCTGGCGGTCGGCCTGCCGGTCCTGCTTGCCTCGGCGCAACACGGTGGCGCGCTCGCTCGTGCGGCCGTGGCGTTGGAGCCGACCGCGATCTTCGGCGTGACAACCCATTTCGACATACTCGGGAAAACGGCGGATCTTCCCCCGCTGCCACGCCTGCGGGTGGCGACCAGCGCGGGCATGATCACCAGCCCGGCCATTGCCGAGCGGTTCCGGCTGGCCAGCGGATGCCCGCTGGGCCAGGTGTACGGCCTGACCGAGACGGGAGTGGTGACCGCCGATCTCGCCGGTCGGCTACCGGCGTCGGTCGGCCAGGCCGCTCCCGGCGTCGCCGTCACGGCGAGCAGCGGCGAGTTGTACGTCCAGCTCGACGAAACGCCCTACCTCGTCGACGACGGCGTGGCCCGCTTCGCCGACGGCTGGCTGCGCACGTTCGACCGGGCAACGATCGACGAGACCAGCGGCGCGGTCAGCATCCTCGGCCGCGCGGACTCCGTGATCGCGATCGGCGGTATCAAGGTCGATCTGATGGAGATCGAGCGGGTGCTCGCGCAGCACCCGGATGTTGCCCACGCGGTCGTGACGTTCGGAACCGTGATCGAGGCGCACGTGGCCGCCACCAACGGGCTCACCGATCGCGCGCTCGCGGCCTGGAGCCGGGAACGGCTGAACCCGCTGAAGACCCCCAAACGCTACTACCTGCACACGAAACTTCCCGAGACATCGACCGGAAAGGTGGTCCGTGACCGTGCCCAGCTCCTCTCCGCAATCCACTGACATCAGCAGGGACGACATCGTCGCCATCCTGGCCGACTGTGAGGGCGTCGAACTGCCTGAGGTGGTTGACGACGACACCCTGCTCGTCATCGATTCCTACACCGCGATCTGGATCCAGCACCTCTTGGAGGAGCGGCACGGCATCGTGGCCGAGCTGAGCGGCGAAACCGCGGCCGCCGACTCCGTGAGCGCGCTGCACGCCCTGGTCAACCGACACCTGGGGGCTGGGCCGACATGACCGAGGAGGTCTACGTCAGCGGATTTGGCGTGTTCAGTGCCTTCGGCTTCGGGCCGGAAGCGCTGATCGACGGTGTCTTCTCCGGTACGCCCGCGTTCCGGCCGGTCACCCGTTTCGACGTCTCCCGTTGCCGCACCGGACAAGCCGCGACCTACCAGGAGACCCTGGCAACCGCTGACGTGGCCCGCGCGTGCGCGCAGGAGGCGATGGACCTGGCCGGCTGGTCCAAACCCGCGGAACTTGCCGTCGTGCTGGCGAGCAAGCTGCGGGCGCCCTCGGTCGAGCCGGAGTCGCCTGCCGAACTCACCGAGCGGGTGGCCGACCAGCTCGGTCTGGGGTATCCGAGGCGCACGTTCGTCAATGCCTGCTGTGCCGGAGCGAACGCGATCATCCATGCGGCGCAGCTGGTCCGGGCCGGGGTCAGCGCCGCGGTACTCGCCGGTGGCGCGTTTCTGGTCGACCGGCAGGCATTCGGTCTCTTCGACGCGGCCAGTGCGCTGGCCGCCGACGGGCAGTTGCGTCCGTTCGACCAGGACCGGAAAGGCGTGCTGCTCGGTGATGGCGCCGCGATGGTGCTGCTGGAGTCGGGAGCGAGCCTTCGCGCGCGCGGGGCCCGGCCGCTGGCCCGGCTGGCCGGCTGGGCCATGACCGACGACGCCTTCCACGTGGCGCGGCCCAACCCGGAGGGAACCGGTGTCGCCGCCGCGATCACCACGGCACTGCGGCGCGGCGGCATCGGCCCGGCCGAGCTGACCTACGTCAACGCCCACGGCACCGGCACCGCGCAGGGCGACACCGGCGAGGCCGCCGGGTTGCACGCCGCGCTCGGCCCGCACACCGGGAAAGTGTTCGTCAGCGGGACGAAAAGCACGACGGGCCACGCCCTGGAGGCCAGCGGTGCCCTGGAAGCCGTCGTGACGCTGCTGGCGATGCGCTCCTCGGTGCTGCCGCCGACCGCTGGGCTGAACCGGCCGGACACCCGCCACCCACTTCGGCATGTGCTTACGCCCCAGGAGGTCGATGTGCCCTACGCGCTGAGCCTGAATTCCTCGGTGGGCGGCGTCAACTCCGCGATCCTGCTGGCCGCCGCATGATGACGCCACCGGAACTCGAACTCCTCGCCAGCGCGCGGATCGACGCAGGCGAACCATTGCCTGGGCTGGCCGGATTCTTCGCGTCGGACTTCGCCCCGCTGGTCTACGCCGCCGTCCGGGCCTGTGTCGGGAACCGGCTCGACGGTGCCGGCGATCGGGTCGCGATCGTGCTCGGCTCGCACCGGTTCGACACGGTCAGCCTGGAACTCTCGGCCGAGCAGGCCGACCAGGGCCGGGTCAGCCCGATCTTGTTCTACCAGGTGCTGCCGACCGCGATCCTCGGTCAGATCGCCCGCGACTACCGGTTGACCGGCCCGGTGAGCTGTGTGGCGGTGACCGGGGACGCGCAGGCGGAAGTCTGGGACCTGGCGCGCGTGCTCCTCGCCGACGCGAGCGCGGAGCTGGTCCTGGGCCTGACGGTCGAACTCAATCCTGATCCAGCGAAATCCTTTGCCCAGGCCGACCTGGTGCGCGCGAGCGGGAAGGCATCGTCATGACCTCAGTGGGAGCCACGCCGTCGAAGGGCGCCGTGGTGCGCGGTTCGTGGCTGGTGAACAGCATCGCCTCCGGAGTCACCGAACCGACCACGTTCCGGCTGCACGAGCGGGACTGGGATCTGTTGCCGGGAGTCTTCGCGCCGACCTTCTGCGTGTCGACCGGGTTCTTCACCGAGTCGATCCCGTTCCCGGCCGGGGGATCGTTCCTGGAAGTGGGCTGTGGCGCCGGCGTGACCGCGGTGATGGCGGCGATCGACGGTTGCCGGCGCGTGTCGGCCACTGACATCAGCGAAGCGGCCATCGCGAACAGTGCGCTCAACGCCGCCCGGCACGGGTGCGCCGACCGGATCGCGTTGCACTGCGGTGATCTGTTCGACGGCCTCGGCCCGGAGGAGCGGTTCGACCTGATCTTCTGGAACTCGCCGTTCATCGATCCCGGCGCGCCGGCCGGTCAACGGGTTCACGACGAACGGCGCGAACAGCTGCGGCAGGCCGTTTTCGACCCGGGCTATCGGGCGCTCGAACGCTATCTCGCCGGAGCGCGCGACCGGCTGACCCCGGGTGGCCGGTTGCTGCTGGGCTTCAGCGATCTCGGTGACCACGACGCGCTGCGCGGGCTCGCTACCGAGCTGGGCTACCGGATCTCCGTCCTGCGCACCTCCGGGGATCTCGCACCCGGCGTCGTTTATCAACTTCTCGAGCTGGAGGACGTGACCGTGGGGACCACTTTCGTCCCGACCGACGTACGCGCCGCCATCGCGGCCGACCAGAGCGTGGGCGGAGGCAACGCTCTCGAGGTCGCGTTGCGGGTCAGCCCGGACATCCATGCGCCCTACCTGCACACCGAGTTGCCCGTCCGCGACTCGCACGCGATCCCGCGTGACCGGCTGAGCCTGGCCGGACTGGCCGAACTCGTCGGCGCGTGGAGCGCCTGGTACGCCGGCCGCGGCGTCGGCCCCCGCGACCGGGTCGGCATCTACTTCCGGGGCGGTGCCGACGACCTGATCCACTATCTGGCGCTGAGCAGGCTGGGTGCGATCGCCGTGCTGATCAACGGCGAGCTGGATCCGGCCATCGCCGCGGCCTACCTGCGGCGCACCGCGCCCGCCGGCCTGCAGACGGACGAAGCCGGTCTGGCGCGGATCACCGGCGTGCTGCAACCGGAGGACCGTTTCTGGGTCTCGTCGATCGGTACCACCATCGCGCCCCCGGATGTGCCGGTGCCGCCGCCGTTCCGGCATTCGCCGGATGATCCCGTGCTCATCTGTCACACCTCGGGCACCACCGGCATTCCCAAGGCGGTCATCTGGGCCCACGCGCAGATGATGGTGGGCATCCGCGCCCACCTGACCCGGTTCCGCGACCATCCGCAGTCGCTGATCCTCTCCGCGCTGCCCCAGTCCCACGGTTCCGCGATCGGCTATGCCGTACTCGCGATGCTCTCCGGCGTGCCGCTGGCGCTCATGTCCGATCGCGGCGGCAAGGCGGTGGCCGAGGCGGCGGCCCGCTACCGCGCCACCATCGTGGTCGGCTTCCCGTCGACGTTCGCCGACCTGGCGCTGCGGGAGATCGACACGGCCAGGCTGGATCTGGTCGAGCGCTGGGTGAGCGTCGGGGACGCTTCGCACCACGCGCACATCGCCCGGCTGGTCGAGCGGGGCAGGCACTGGGCCGGCACCGACGCCGTGCCCGGGTCGATGTTCGTGGACGGTTTCGGTTCCTCGGAACTGGGCTGGGGCGGTGTGCTGGGCTCGATCACGATTCCGGGAATCGTGCCGCCGCCGCGATGTCTCGGCGTTGCCCAGCCGTTCGCCGAGGTCGCCGTCCTGCGGCCGGACGGCACGCAGGCCGAGGCGGGCGAGGTCGGACTGCTCGGCGTGAAGGGTCAGACGGTGACGCCGGGCTACTGGAACGACTCGGACCGGACCTACCGCAGCCTGCTCAACGGCTACTGGCTCTCCGGCGACCTCGTCTTCCGCGACGAAGCGCACCGTTTCTACCACCTCGACCGGGCAGTCGACGCGATCGAGACCGCGGACGGCACTGTCTATTCGGTACTCACCGAGGAGATCCTGCTGGCGCACCTGCCGGAGATCGACGACTGCTCGGTGACGGCGGCCGAACAGGACGGTGCGGTCCGCGCCGTCGCCCTGGTCCACCTCCGCGACGGCCACCGCACCGACGGAATGCTGGCCAGGGCCAACGAGATCCTGCACCGGCTGGGTAAGCCGGCGCTGGCCGATCTTCAGGCGGCCGACGTGGCATCGGTTCCGGTCGGCGTCACCGGCAAGGTGCTCAAACGCCGGCTTCGCGAGCGGTACGCCGGGGAGCCGGTATGACCGCGCCACAGCGCTGGGTGCTGCCCGCCCTCATCCGATATTCCTTCGCCCAGGCGCCGGCCGTGACCACGCTGACCGCGGCCCTGGCCGTGCTCGCCGGCGCGGCCCCGGTCGGCATCACCATCGCGATCGGCGCACTGGTCAACGGGCTCAGTTCGGCCATCGGCCACGGCCTGGACACTCCCGCCGCCGGGGAGTGCTACCGCTGGACCGCCGTGATCGTCGTGCTGTTCTTCCTCACCCACCTCGCCGAGTCGGCCCGGCTGGCGCTGGGCCGGGCCCTCGGCCGCTGGGTCACCGGAAGGCTCGCCGAGCGCGTGATGATGGCCGCGTCCGAACCGGCGACCATCGGCCACCTGGAGGATCCCGCCTACCTCGGCAGGCTCGGCCGGGCCAGTGGCCACGGAACCATCGAC
The DNA here is from genome assembly GCA_035248365.1 of Pseudonocardiaceae bacterium. Taxonomy (GTDB): domain Bacteria; phylum Actinomycetota; class Actinomycetes; order Mycobacteriales; family Pseudonocardiaceae; genus CAJCJE01. Next base: position 93,873 of record DATFHN010000003.1, read on the forward strand.
ATGCCGGCCGGAGAAGCGGTTTTCGGCCTGTCCACCCGGGCCTCGCTGTGGGTGACCAGCATCGGCTCGGCCGCGCTGCTCGCCCACGTCGCCTGGGGCCTGGGGGTGGTCGTCTTCGGCATCTTCGTCGCGATCCACTCGCGGCTGGTCCGCAACTACCGGATCGCCGTCATCGAGTCGGTGAACCAGACCAGGAAGCTGCGCCGCACGTCCTACCTGCGCGACGTGCCGACCACGCCGGGCGCGGCCCGGGAGGTGCGTCTGTTCGGTCTCACCGGCTTCTTCCGCGACGCCTACCAGTCGCAGTGGCGCGCCAACATGGCCGAGGTCTGGCGGCGGCGGCGCGAGCACGACCTGTTCGTCGTCGTGGTGGTCGTCGTCACCGGACTCACCGTCGCCGCGGTGTTCTGGTATCTGGCCTACCGGGCGGCAGGCGGCGGCACGACGGTGGGCGATCTGGCCATCGGCGGCCTGGCCGTGCGGGCACTGCTCCAGGTGCTGCGCGCCGACGACGACGATCTTCGCATGGGCTTCGGCGCCAAGGCCGCCGCCGAGGCACTGGACTTCCCGGTCGTGGTCTCGCTCGCCGAGCCGGACCGGACACCGTGGCCCGCCCCGGTCGCGACCATCTCCGGCCAGGACCTGCGTTTCCGCTACGGCGGCGCCGAAACCGAGGTACTGCACGGCATCGACCTCGCCATTCCGGCCGGCCAGTCGCTGGCGATCGTCGGCCTCAACGGCGCGGGCAAGACCACGCTGGCCCGGCTCATCGCCGGCCTGGACGCGCCGGCCGGAGGTTTCGTGCGCGCAGGCGACATTCCGATCGACGAGGGCAACCGCCGGAGCTGGCAGCGTCAGGTGGTGGCCGTCTTCCAGGACTTCGGCCGCTACGAGCTGACCGTGCGGGACAACATCGCTTTCGGTTCCCTGGCCCATGCCGACGACGAGGAGGGCCTGCGGGCCGTTGCCGGCCAGGCCGGGCTGCTCGCGTTCGTCGAGAAACTTCCGAACGGCTGGGACACGGTGATGTCGAGCGGGTATCCGGGCGGGGTCGACGCGTCGGGCGGCGAGTGGCAGCGCATCGCCATCGCCAGAGCCCTGTTCGGGCTGCGGCACGGCGCCCGCCTGCTGATCATGGACGAGCCGGCCGCGAGCCTCGACGCCCGCGCCGAGGCGCAGCTCTACGACACGTTCCACGAACTCACCGCGGGCGCCACCACGATCGCGATCTCGCACCGGTTCGCGACCGTGCGCAAGGCGGAGCGGGTGGTCGTGCTCGATCACGGCCGGATCATCGAAGACGGCACGCACGAGCAGCTGATCGCCGCCGACGGCCGGTACGCCGAGCTGTTCCGCTTGCAGGCCCGGCGTTTCGAGGAGGTGCCGTCGTGATCAGCGCCCTGCGGTTCGTCGTCACGATCGGACCCCGCATCGACCGGGTCCGGTCCCTGCTCGTGGTCGCGGTGGCGATTCTCGAACAGGCCACCGGGATCGGTCTCGCCGTCCTCATCGGACTGTTCAGCGAGATGGTGGCCCGGCGTTCGACCAGCGGCCTGCTGCCGCTGGCGGTCGGGGTGGCGGTCTTCGTGATGCTCACCCAGGGCGCCTTCATCGCCGGTTACTTCACCCGTCTTCGCGTGCAGGAGCAGATCCAGAACGCGGTCGAGCTCCAGTTCATCGACGTGGTCGGCACAACGCCGACGCTGGAGGTACACGAACGGTCCAGCCGCTCGGACACGACGGCGATGGTCCGAAGTGGACGCGGTGAGATCGGGCCTGCCTTCGACCGGCTGCTGTGGCTGGCCGGCGCCGCGCTGGCGCTGATCGCCTCGGCCGTGCTGATGGCCTCGGTCGTTCCGGTTCTGGCCGTCCTGCCGCTGTTCGCCCTGCCTGCCGTGCTGGCCACCCAGGCGGCGGACAAGCGGCGGGGCGGGGCCGAGCGGCGCGCCACGCCCCGGACCCGGCTGGCCGCTCACCTGTTCGCGCTCGCCACCACGGCAGGGCCCGGCCGGGAGACCCGCCTGTTTGGACTGGCCGGTGAACTGCGGCGCAGGCACCGCGCGGAGTGGGACACCAGCGGCCGGGACATCGCCAGGACCGATCGACGGGCCCGGATCCCGGTCGGGCTGGCCTGGCTGTTGTTCGTGCTGGCCTACGCGACCGCGATCGTCCTGATGGTGCGGGCCGGTCTGGCCGGCGACGCCTCCCTGGGTCTTGTCGTCACGGCCGTCGCGGTCAGCAGCCAGATCACCGGGCAGGTGCAGAGCTTGTTGAACCTGACCTTCTGGACGCTGGAGTCGCTGCGGGCCACCCGGGCGTTCCTGGACGTGGTGCGGGAGGGCGCGGTCGAACGGGCCGCCGTGGTGCCTGCCGTGCCGGTGGCGGTGTCCGCGCGGCTGGAGCGCGGCATCACGCTGGAGGGGCTCGGCTTCCAGTACTGGAACCGTGATCAGCCCGCGCTGCACGACATCAGCCTGGAACTCCCGGCCGGCGCCGTGGTGGCTCTGGTCGGCGAGAACGGCGCGGGCAAGTCGACCTTGGTCAAGATGCTCAGCGGCCTCTACCGGCCGAGCGCGGGACGCATCCTGGTAGACGGGACCGATCTCGGGCGGTTCGCGCCCGAGGACTGGCGCGCCCGGATCACCGCGGCCTTCCAGGACCCGGTCCACATCGAGATGTCCTTGCAGGACACCATCGGGCTGGGCCGGCTCGAGGATCGTGACGACCCGGACCGGATCCTCGGCGCGCTGCGCGCGGCAGGCGGCGAGGAACTCCTCGCGTCGCTGCCCGAGGGCCTCGCCACCCGGCTCGGCCGCGATTCGTGGGACGGCACCGGACTGTCGGGCGGCCAGTGGCAGACGGTGGCCAACGCCAGGGCGGCGATGCGGCAGGCACCGCTGCTGCGGATCCTGGACGAGCCCTCCGCCAGTCTCGATGCCCGGGCCGAGGAGTGGCTCTTCCAGCAGTACGCCGGCCTGAACCGGTTGGCGGGCGGCGTGACCGTCCTCGTCACGCACCGCTTCACGACCGCGCGGGCGGCCGATCTGATCGTGGTTCTGGACGGTGGCCGGCTCGTCGAGGTCGGCACCCACGACACGCTGAGCCACGCCGACGGGCTCTACGCCGAGTTGTACGGCCTGCAAGCGCGGTACTTCGTCTAGAGACTGGGGGAGCTGACGTGCGGGAAGAACTGGCGAGGTTTTCCGGGGGAGTGCGACGTACCGGCCCGATGCAGTCCGGGCTCGGCCAACTGGAGTGGCTGTCCTACCAGACCGGAGGCCGTGGCCTGCTCCCGAACGTCACGTGGACCCTCCGCGTCCCGGATGGACTGTCCGATGACGCGGTGCGGGACGCGGTGAGCGCGCTGCTGCTCCGGCACGAGGTGCTGCGCACGACGTTCGATGCCGACGAGGCCGGGCGGCCACGGCAGAACGTGCACGAGAGCGTCCTCGTGACGTTGCCGCGCCTTGAGGACGAACAGTCCTGCCGCGTCTTCGTCGAGACCCCGTTCGACGTGGCCGCCGAGCCCCCCGTCCGGTTCGGACGCACCGCGGAGGGACACCTGATCTTCGTCATCGCACACATCGCGATCGACGGGATGGGGTCCTGGATCTTCCTCATCGAGCTGGTCGAGTTGCTGGCCGCACGGGCCCAGCAGCGAACCGCCGACCTCAACGCCGACCCGCCGCAGCCGATCGACCGGGCCCGCTACGAGCGGGACGGTGGCCGGTCCCGGGTCGAGTCCGCGCTGCGTCACTGGAGCAGCGCGCTGCGGGAGTTCCCGGTGACGGTGGTGCCGGTGAGCCGGGGGCGCCCGGGCGCCGACGTGGTGCGCGCGGAGCTGGACTCGCCCGCCGCGAGCCTGGCACTGGCGTCCCTGCACCGGACCCTCGGCGCGTCGCCGTCGTCGATCTTCGCCGCCGCCGTCTACACGGCACTGGCGATCCAGTTCGGCCGCGACCGGCTGGGGCTGAACCTGACCTGGTCGTTCCGGGAGTTCCCGAGCACGCGGGAGATGGTCGCGGCGATCTTCCGGGACATGCCGGTGATCGTCGACCTCGGCGGCGAGCCGCCGCTTTCCGAGGTGCTGCGGCGGTTTCAGAAGGCGGTTCTGGTCGCGGGCAGGCAGATGAGTTTCGACGTGCTGGAATTCCACGAGTGCGCGGGACGTACCGAAGCCGAGCGCGGCAGCTTCCTGCCCGGGCCGGAGGTGATCAACTCCACCTTCGACGGTGTCGAGCTGGATGCGGCCAACCCGGGCGGTGATCCGCTGTCGCTACTGGCCCAGTCGCGGGTGTCGATCGAGCGGACCAACGATTTCACCGACGTCTGCAATGTGTACGTCAGCGCCTATCCAGCCGAGGAACGGCTGCGGATCCAGTCGCGCATCGACGCGGCGGTGGTCGGAACCGAAGACAGTGCGGGCCTCGTCCGGCTGATCGAGTCGATCCTGGTCCAGGCGTGCACCTCCGGCGATCTCAGTTTCGCTGCCGCCGAATCGCTGGCCAGCGACCCGTGGCGGCCAGGAGCGCGCTGGGCCCGGATCGACGGTGTCTGGGTGGATCTGGACTTTCTGGCTGACCGGCTCCGCGAGCATCCCGCCGTGCGGCACGCCGACGTCCGCGTGGAACAGGACCGGGTCACCGCCCACGTTCGCGGCGATCTCGCGCCGTGGGAACTGCGCGATTTCCTGCTCTCGACCGACAACGGCCGCAACGCGGTGCTGAGCCCGCCCCACTTCGTCATTTCCCGCACGGACGGGGTCACGGTCGCCGGTTCGGGCGTTGAGCGGCCGATGCTGGCGCCCGCTGGAGCGGCCGAACAGGCGCTGCGGGACGCGGTCGCCGAGGCCAACGGGCTGGCCGAACTGACAATGGCAGGCACCTATCTCACGGTCGGCGGCCGTCTGCATCTCGCCCCGCGCGTGCTGTTCCTGTTGCGGGATCGCGGGTTCGAGGGCATCACGGTCACGGATCTGCGCCGCCCCACCAGCTTGGTCGCGCTCGCGAGCCGGCTGCGAAGTCTTCCACCAGAACTGATTGAGAAAGCAGAGATCAATGTCTGATCGAGTGATGTGGTTCAACGGGGCGTGCGTGCCCTGGGAGGACGCGCGGGTCCACGTCTGGGACGAACTCGCGCTGCGCGGGGCCAACGTCTTCGAGGGCATCACGGCGTTCTGGAACGCCGGCGAGCAGCGGCACCTGGTGCTGGCCGGCGACGCGCACCTCGACCGGCTCTACGACTCGGCCAGGGCCGCCGACATCCCGGCGCCGATGAGCAGGGCGGAGGTGTTCGGTGCGCTCGCCGAGGTCGCCGCCCAGCTGGGTGGCTCGGACGTCTACCTGCGTCCGACCTTCTACGCCCAGCGTGGGCGTTCCACGCTCGCGCCGGACAGCGAGGGTGCCATGTACATCGGCGGCTTTCCGTACCGACGCAGTGCGCCGCCGCCGACCGTCCGGGCGATCGTGAGCAGCCACCGGCGTTACGGCGGTCCGATCGAAGCGCAGACCAAGTCGGGCGGCTCCTACCTCGACTTCCGTGTCTTCGAGCGCGAGCGCGTCGAGCACGGGGTCGAGCACGTGCTGTTCCTCAACGACAACGGCCACGTCGCCGAGGCCGACGGCGCCGCGGTACTGCTGGTGCGGGACCGCACGGTGATCACGCCGTCGGTCGACTCCGGGGTCCTCGACTCGATCACCAAGCGGATCGTGCTGGACCTCGCCCGCGGACTCGGCTACCAGGTGCGGGAGCGGCCGGTCCGGCGGGACGAGCTGTACCAGGCGCAGGTGGTGCTGGCCGGGACGCTGCTCGGACTGCGCCCGGTGCACACCATCGACGGACACGGCGCGGATACCGGAGGGGCCGACACCGCCGCCACGTTGATCGCCGAGTACGACCGGCTGTGCCGGGGCGAGCATCCGCTCGCGCCGTCCTACCTGGCCCCGTTGCCATGAGCCCGGCCATCATGCGCCAGATCAGCAGCAGCACGGCGCACGCCAATCCCTGGTTCACCGTCGAGCACCGGCAGTACGAGACGACGACCGGAACCCGGCATCCGTACTTCATGGTCTGCCGGCCCGATTCGGTGCTGGTCGCTCCTCGCGATGGCGACCACTGGGTCCTGGTCGAGTTGTTCCGGCCCACGATGGGATGCGCGCCGAGCCTGGAGTTTCCGCAGGGCGGCCTGGCCGCCGACGAGTCGCCCGAAGCGGCGGCCCGGCGGGAGGTGCACGAGGAGACCGGTCTGGAACTGGCCTGCGTCCGGCCACTGACCACGTTCGCCGAGAGCAACGGCTTCGCGACGTCGTCGTGCCACGTGTTCGTGGCCGACGTCTGCGGTGCGGGCGAGCCGGACCGGGATCCGTTCGAGGCCGGTATGCGGGTCCGCCGGTTCTCCTGGTCGCAGCTGAGAGAACTGGTGGCGGCGGGTGCGGTCCAGGACTCGGCGACACTCGCCGCACTGACCGTGATCGGAGCGTCCGGCGATGCCGGCTGACGGCGGGGAGGTCGTCGTCGGCCTGGCCACCGAGGTCCGGATCAGCCTGCGCACCGGTGACCTGATGGCCAAAGCCAGCAACAGCCAGGACCGGCTGCTGCTGGCCGGGCTGGGTCCGCTGCGTTCCGCGGCCCAGTACGACGAGGAGGCGGTGCTGCTGGAGACCGTGTCCGGCGAGTGCTGGCTGGTGCGGATGTCGCCGGTCTCCGGACTCGTGACCACGGTCGAACCGGCGCTCGGCATTGCGCCCGCACTACGGGGAGGCGAGCGATGCGCGACGGCGATGTGATCGTGGCCGGGGCGGGCATGACCGGCCTGCTCACCGCCCTGGCCCTGGCTCGCCGGGGCGCCGCCGTGCTGCTGGTCGAGCCGTCGCGGGTCGGCGCGGGCCAGTCCGGTCAGTCGCACGGCTACCTGCACCGAGGCTACGCGTACGGCCCGGACGAGCCGCGCCTGCCGCCCCTGCTGGGCACGGCGCACCGGTACTGGCGCGGGCTGCTCGCCGGGATCCGGCCGGTGACGTCCGGATCGACCATCGCCTTCTCCGATCCGGACGCGGTCCGCCGGGCGCAACGGTACTGGCGGGATTCGGGGCTCGCGGTGCGGCCACGGGCCGCGCCCGGGTGGGTGGCCGGCGCGCCCTTCGCCTGCTTCGGCAGTCCCGAACCCACCTACAACGTCGGCGACATCCTGCGCGGGCTGGCGGCACAGGCCGGCGCGGCGGGGATCGAGACGCGGCCGGGTGCGGTCGACCGGATCGAGCAGGACGGCGACGGGATCCGGGCCACGATCACCGAACCGGACGGCGGCACAGCGGTCGTCCGCGCCAGGACGGCGGTCCTCGCCGCAGGCGCGGGCACGCCCGGTTTGCTGGCCCGATCCGGGCTGCCCGCCGTGGTCCAGCTCCGCAAGGCGTTCATGCTGGTCCTGCGCGGCCGACTGCCCGCGATCAGTGTGCTGTTCCCGGAACGCGAGGAGCACGGGTTGTTCCTGGCCAGCCGGCTCGGCGGCGACGGTCAGGCCACCTGGCTGGTGTCCGACTTCCAGTCCTTCGACAGCGGCGGCGCCGACCCCGGCCAGCTCGCGGGCTGGTGGGCCCGCCGGGTGTTGCAGACCCTGAGCCGGGTCGTCGACCCGGGTCTGCTGGCCCGCGTCGAGGCCGTCTCGGGCTATCCGGCGACCAAGTCCGGGCTGATGCCGAGCAGCGGAACCGTGGCCCACGAGTTCGGCATCGACCTGTTCGACGGCCGGGCCGTCGTCGCGGGCCCGTCCAAGCTGACCCTGGCCCCGTTGGCCGCCCGGCACGCGGTGCGTACGGTCGCGGCCCGGCTCGGGCTGCGATCCGAGGACGGCGACTGGGATCCGGTCACTCCCGTGCCACAGAACCGTTCACCGGCCCGGGAGACGTGGGAGACCCCGGCATTCGCGCTGAACCATCCCGATCTGGCCGGCGAACTACCCGACATCGGCACGCTCAGCGAGCTGTACCACCGGTGATCACCGCACAGGTCCGGCTTGTCGCCACCGATCTCGACGGCACCCTGCTGCGCTCCGACGGCACTGTCGGTAGCCGCACCCGGGCCGCCCTGGCCGCGATCGCCGCGCGCGGCGGGCAGCACATCGTCGTCACCGGTCGTTCGGTCGCCTGGACCAGGCCCGTGCTGGCCGGCCTTGGCTACACCGGCCTTGCCGTCTGCGGTCAGGGCGGCCAGGTGTACGACGCGGGCGCGCACCGCGAGCTGACCTCCTACGTCCTGGACCGGAACGTGGCCAGGCAGGCGCTGACCACGATCGCAGCGGTCACCGGCCCCCTGTCGCTGGCCGCCGACCAAGCCGGACTGGACGGTGCCGTCCTGGTCGGCCCCGGCTACCGCCCCGACCCGCTCGACTCCCTGCCGGTCGTCCCGGTCGGCGCGCAACGCCTGTGGGCAACGCCGGTGCGCAAGTTCTACGTCCAGCACCCCGAACTCGACGAGGACCGGCTCTACGAGGTCGCGTCGCGCCTCGCCGGACATCTGGTGACCATCACGAAGGCTGGACCCGGCGAGATCGAGATCCTGCCGCTCGGACTGTCCAAAGCGGACGGGCTGGCCTACGCCGCCGGTCGGCTCGGGCTCTGCGGCGCGGACACCATCGCCTTCGGCGACATGCCCAACGACGTCTCAATGCTGGCCTGGGCCGGGTACGGCGTCGCCATGGCCAACGCGCACCCGGAACTCAAGGCGGTCGCCGACGAGGTGGCTCCCGGCAACGACGACGAGGGGGTAGCGGTGGTCCTCGACCGGATTCTGCGTACCCGCTGACCGTCCGTCGCGCAGACACCTCCCCGGATCTCCGGTCCACTCAGGACAGTGCGAGGAGACTGACCGCGGCTGCCGCCGCGCCAAGGCCGACGAGTTGGCCGCGGTGGACACGTTCGGCGAGCACGCCCCTGGCGAGCAGGACCGTACCGGCCGGGTAGAGGGCGACGATGACGGCGACAACGGCGAGTTCCCCGCTGCGGGCCGCGAGCAGGAACAGCAAGTTCGCGAGCGAATCCAGCGCGCCGGCGGCTGCCGACATCGCGTAGGCAGGCCGCGCGCTGCCCAGTCTGCGCCACATCACCCCGGCCGCCGCCAGCGTGACGACCGAGGAGACCGCCCGGCCCGTGATCAGGGGAGCCACTCCGCTGTCGAAGGGTGCCTGATGCAAGAAGATCAGCTGACCGGCGATGGCCGCGCCCGCGCCGAACGCCAACACCAGCGCCGTCCGCGACGGACGCGCCGAGCCGGCTCCCCCTCCGGCGCTGACCAGCACGATCGCGACCAGCGCGAGCGGCAACCCCACCAGTCCGGTGGTGCTCAGGTGCTCGCCCTGCAGCACGCCCACACCGACGGGCAGCGCGGCGGACACGAGCGCCGTCACCGGGGACAGCACGCTCATCGGGCCAATCGCCAGGGTGCGGTAGAGCAGCGCGAACGCAGCGGCCGACGCCACCCCCGAAGCGATTCCCCAGCCGAAAGCCGCAACACTGAACGAAGCGCCGAGCACTGGCCACAACAGCAGTTCCACCGCCAGGCTGGCCGGAGCCGCGACCAGCACGGTGCGCAGGACAGGTGCCTTCCTGGTTCCCAGTCCGCCGAGGAAATCGGCGCACCCGTAGGCCAGCGAGCTGCCGAGAGCCAACAGCAGAGCGATCACGGCACCTCCTACGATGTCAATGGACCGACCGGACAGTACTACGGAATGACCGCTCGGTTCAATCGAACGACCGATCGGTTCGTTCGATTGGGCTTGCTGTGAGGATGGTGGTGAGGTGGCCGAAACTGCCGCTGCCCTGCGCACGGTCGCGCACAATGTCCGTGCGGCCCGCATCCGCGCGGGCCTGTCCTTGGAGGAACTCAGTCGCCGCGCCCAGGTCAGCAAAGGCGCCTTGGTGGGACTGGAAAACGCTCAAGGCAACCCGAATCTGGGCACGCTGGTACGTCTGGCCGACACTCTCGGCATCTCGGTGTCGGACATGATGCAGGGGCGATCCGAGGCGCGCGTTCGCGTTGTCGCCGCCGATGCCATCGCTCCTTTGTGGACCGGCGAGCGTGGTAGCACGGCCCGGCTGCTGCTGACGACCGCGGGCCCGGCCCCTGTCGAGGTCTGGCGTTGGCAACTGGAACCCAACGAGGAATACCCCAGCCACCCGCACCAGGCCGGGGTCGTCGAAACCGTCAGTGTCACCTCCGGTCGGATGAGCCTTGTCATCGACGGAACCGAACACGCCGTCGAGGCCGGCCAGACCGCGACGTTCGACGCGGACATCCCGCACGCGTACCGCGGCTCAGGCACCGAGACCTGTCAGCTGATCATGACCGTGCACCTGCCGCCCCGGTAGACAGTCTATTAGCTAATTGCCATACTGGCTTAGTGCTCGACGCAGACCTGGTCAAGGCGCTGGCCAACGACAAGCGTGTGATGATCTTGGAGTGGTTGCGTGACCCCGAGCGGCATTTCCCGCCGCAGCGCGACGGCGATCTGGTCCGTGACGGGGTCTGCTCGCTGTTCATCGCCGACAAGCTCGGGGTGAGCCAGCCGACCTGCGGCGAGCACATGAAGATCCTCAGCCAGGCAGGCCTGGTGCACGGCACGAAGATCAAACAATGGGTGTTTTACCAGCGTGACGAGGACCGCATCGCGGAGGTCAAGGAGTTGCTGAGCGGTGACTGGTGATCAAGAGGTCGAGGTCGCGGCGCCGGTACCGAGCCGCTATGAGCGCCTCGTAGCGGATCTGGAGGCGTCCGGGGCGCGCTACCGGTTGATCGACCACGCACCCGAGGGGCGCACCGACCTGGTCAGCGCCCTGCGCGGGCATGATGTCGCGCTGGCCGCCAAGTGTCTGATCGTCATGGTCAAGGTCGGCAAGAAGCAGAGCCGGTATGTGCTGGCAGTGGTGCCCGGTGACGCGCGGGTGGACCTGCAGGCGGTTCGGGCCTTGCTGGGCGGGACCTATGTGGCCTTCGCGGGCAAGGACAAGGCCGAGGAGTTGGCCGGCAGCGTGAGCGGGACCGTGCTGCCATTCAGCTACCACCCCCGCCTGGAACTCATCGCGGATCCGGCGTTGCTCCGGGTACCGGAACTGTTCTTCAACGCGGCCCGGCTGGATCGCTCGATCGCGCTGGCCACCGACGACTACGCCCGGCTGGCAGCGCCCCGGATAGCACCCATCACTGCCACGCCCTGACCATCCCGCCCACCAAGAGGAGCAGCGATGCCGCAGCAGGAGTACGGCTGGGTGTCATGCGAGGTGAGTTCCATTGGCACAAGCATGACGAGCAGGACGAGTTCTTCTTTGTCCTGGATGTCGAGCTTGGCCCCGGGCAAGCGTTCTCCGTCCCGGCCGGGATGCGGCACCGGCCTGGTCGTTCCCGTCCGCAGCGCCGTGCTGATGATTGAGAAAGCCGGGGCTGAGTCTTCGTGAGCGCCCATCGCCCCACCGGCCGGGACGATGGGCGCCGGGTTCGCGCGATCACGGGAACGGGTTGATGGCCTGTTGGCAGACCGTGCCCGCAGGGGGCAACGCGCTGGTGAGCAGGTAGTTCTGCTCGTCGGTGTCCGCGCAAGCACTCGGGTTGTTGATCTCGGTGTGTCCGTAGCCGTCGACGGTCAGCAGCCGCGCATTGCCCAGGGCGTGCGACATCGCCACCGAGCTGGCGTAGGGGGTGTCCGGATCACCGGTATTGCCGACCAGCAGGACCGTGTTGGCGGTCGGCCGGTTCCACGGTCCGGCATAGGCGTCCGTGCCCTGGGGCCAGCCCGTGCAGGGCTCGCTCGGCCACAGCCACTTCGCGCCCATCGGGCCGTACTCGGCCTCGATCGGCCCGGCCAGATCCGGGTAGACCCGCGCGTCAGGTGGCTGCGGACCGTCCGAACAGAGCACGGCCAGGTTCTGCTCCTGTCCGGTGTAGACGGACGCCGGCGGCGTCGACTTCGAAGTTGCCTTTGTCGTCGTGGTGCCTGCCGTTGAGGCCAACCACAAGTCCTGCAGGTTGACCGCGCTCTGCTTCCACCCATCGACGCGGGACAGCGCCACCCCGCCGATCGCACAACCATAACCGCAGTTCGGCGGTGCGCCGGGAATGGTGACCGGGTGTGCGGCGAGACGGTTGAACAGCGTGGTGAACTTGGCCTGGGTGGCTGCGGGTGAGCCCGCCGAGAACGCGCACTGGGCGGTGGTCGCGTTGCCGCACAGGGTAAGGAAGTCGTTCATCACCTGCGAGGACGCCTGCGAGGAACCCAGCCGGACGAACTCGGGCAGGTCGCCGCCCTCGTCGGTTAGCGCCATCGCGTTGATGTTGCCGTCCAGCACCATCCGGCCCACGGTGCGCGGGAACAGGTTGGCGTAGGTGGAACCGAGGAGTGTGCCGTAGGAGATCCCGAGATAGTTCAGCGCCGGATCGCCGACGCCCTGGCGCAACAGGTCCATGTCCCGCGCCACATCGGCGGTGCTGTCGTGCTGGAGAAGACCACTGTTCGCATTGGTCTCGGCACAGGTCGAGGCGAACGCCGCCCAGGTCTTGTCCCAGGTCGCGATCTGGTCCTGGCTGTACGGGACACCGAAACTCTGAACCGGAGAAATGAAACTCTGTTCCGCGCTCTCGGTCGGGAAGCACCGCACCGCGCTCGAATAGCCAAATCCACGCGGATCGAAGCTCACGATGTCATAGTCGGCAATGACGCTTGCCGGGAGTTTGGTGTACTCCGCGTCGAAATCGGCGAGCTGTTCGGCCGGGCCTCCGCCGTTGACGAACAGGCTGCCGAGCCGGTGTGCCGGATCGGCAGCCTGGTGCCGCATCACCGCGATGCTGATCTTCTTCCCGCCCGGATTCCGGTAGTCCAGCGGGACCTGGGCCGTGGCGCACTGGAAGCTGGTGTCACACGTGACCCAGTTCAGTGTCGGCACGGTCGTGGCTGAGGCCGGCAACACGCCTGGCCCGGTGACGACGCCGGACGCCACCAGAGCGGCCAGTGCCAGATTTCTGGATAGCTTCAACACGATCATCCTTTCCTTCGAGTGTTTTCCCGTCAGGTCACCCGTCGCCCAATCCGCCACCGGGCGAGCAGGACGAGCAGACCGGCCAGCACGCCGAAGATCAGCGACTCCAGCCACTGCAACGGCCAGTAGCGGTCTGGCGGCTGGTAGGTCGCGACTACGTGCAGATCGAGCTTGGCCAGGCACTGACCGGTCCGGTCGAAATCGGCGCCGAGGCAGTTCTGGTAGGCGTTCATGTCGACCCGCTGGCCGCTGCGGGTGAGCAGGTCACTGGTGGAGATCACCCAGGAGCCCGGGATCTTCAGCCCGCCGATGTTCGCGTCCCGACCGAGGAAATCGATGTCGTGGAAGGCGGCGGCGTTCATCTGCGTCGTCGTGGTGAGCGGACTGATCAGGTGTGGCCGCACCAGGTTCGGCATCGCGACCTGGATGACGGCGAACAGCGCCAGCGTCACCGCCATGGCCATCACGGTCTTGCGCAGCACCAGGCCGAGCGCGGTGCCCAGCGCGAACGCGAACGCCGCGTAGGCGATCGGCACGATGTCCCGCGAGGCGAACACGAGTGCGTTGAACTGGTTACCCTCGTTCTGGTCGAACGGACCGGCCGCCCAGGTCAGTAACAGGCTGAACAGACCGGCGAAGGCGATCGCGGCGAGCCCGACGGCTCCCAGCTTGACCGTCAGCCACCGGCCCCGCGTCACGCTCTGGTTCCACACCAGTCGATGAGTGCCGGTCTCCAGTTCCCGCGCGACCAGCGGCGCGCCCCAGAACATCCCCATGATCCCGGGCGCGATGAGCAGCAGATCGCCGAGCAGTTCAAGCTGTGTCCCATAGGACTGATCGAGTTGGGCGGCCAGGCCGCCGCAGGTGTGGTCGGCGGCGCACCCGTTGACGGTGCCCCGGATCGACATGCCGAGCACCAGCAGCCAGACGGCGAGCACGGCCAGTACGACGACGGCCACCAGGGCCTGGGTGCGGAACTGCCGCCAGGTCAGCCAGATCATGCGGCGACCCGCTCCAGGCTCGGCGCGCCTGCGGCACGGGTCAGGTATCCGAGGACCAGTTCCTCCAGGTCGACCCGCTCGACCGCCCACGGCATGCCTGGCAGCCGGCCCGTCGCGCGCACCAGTACCTGGGTGTGGCTGGTCGTCTGCTCAACGTGGATCACCTCGACCCCGGCGGGCAGCCGATTCAGCGCGTTCGTCGGCGCGACCAGCCGGTGGTGGCCCGCGAGCAGGTCGCGCACGTCCCCAGCCACCTGGACCCGCGCATCGGCGAGCACGACCAAGTGGTCGCAGGCGCGAGCGACGTCCTCCAGCAGGTGTGAGGACAGAATCGCGCTCGCGCCGAGTTCGCCGACGAACTCCACCAGGTTCTGGATGAAACCGTTGCGCGCCAACGGGTCCAGCGCGGCGGCAGGCTCGTCGAGGATGAGCAGGTCCGGACGTTTCGCCGCGGCGACGGTGAGGGCGAGTTGGGCACGCTGCCCGCCGGAGAGCCGCCCGGCTTTCTGGTCCGCCTTGAGGCCGATCTGGGCGAGCCGCCGGCTGGCCAGATCGGAGTCCCAGCCCGGATTGAGCCGCTTGCCGAGCCGCAGGTGCTCGGCGACGGTCAGGCCGGCGTACACCGGGGTGTCCTGCGCGACGAACCCGACTCTGGCCAGATGTGCCGCGTTCGCGGCAGGCGGCGAGCCGAGTACGCGCAGCGTGCCCGAAGTGGGCGCGATGAGCCCGCAGGTCAGGTTCAGCAGCGTCGACTTGCCCGCCCCGTTCGGGCCGACCAGGCCGATCACCCGGCCTGCGGGGACGGTCAGGTCGACCGCGTCGAGCGCGGTTCGCCGCCCATAGCGTTTGGTCAAGCCCGTGGCTTGGAGAACGTCGGTTGACATGGCGACGAATCTCGCGGATCACCGACGGTCCGGACATCAGCCGCAAGCACGGTTGCGGGGTGTCCCGATCGTACTTTCGGCCAGTGCGCGCCGACTGCGCGAACTCGTAGTCTTGGTGGCGTGAATGGGGGTATTTCCGCAGTTGAGCGGCGAGGTCGGCGGGAGCGTATCGCGGCCGAGGCCGGGCTCGCGGTGCTGTTCGCCGCCGCACTGGTGCTGTGGGCCTACCGCATCGACACGCTCCGGTTCAGTCAGCCCGACGGCCGTCCGTACGTCCCGCACTGGCAGTTCGGCCTGGCCAACGACGCGGTCGTGTGCGCGCTGGCGCTGGCTCGGCACCGGGCGAAGATCTGGGTGGTGACCGCAGGGCTGCTGGTCGGGGCCGCTTCGGTGCTCGTGTCGCGGTTCGCCGAGCTGCCCGGAGAGCCGGGACCGGCGGCCGCACTGGCGCTGGCCGTCCTGGTCGGCTCTGGTATCCGCACTCTCCCGCTCCGCTCGGCGATGCTGATCGGGTCCGGCGGGTTGGTGGTGGCCTTGGGCAGCTGGCTGATCGGCTCGGTCGTCTCCCACACCGTGCCACCGTCGCCATCTCAGCAGAACGTGCTGTCCTGGCTGGCCGGTGTGCTGATCGGCGTGAGCCTGCGCTGGATAGACGTGCGAAAGCGAGAGGCGATCGAAGCGGTGCGCCGGAGCGAGAGACTGGACCTGGCCCGCGAACTGCACGACATGGTCGCCCACCACGTCTCCGGCATCGTGCTCCAGGCACAGGCAGCCCGCCTGGTCGGGGACAGCCGCCCAGAACAACTGGACGAGTCGTTGACCGGTATCGAGACCGCCGGCTCGGAGGCCCTCACCGCGATGCGCCGGGTGGTTGGCCTGCTGCGCGACACCGAGGACGCCCCACCCTCGGCTCCCGGCCCCGAGGGCCTGCGCGAACTGGTCGACCGCTTCGCCGCCGCGGGCCCGCCGGTTCTCCTCGATCTGCCCGACGGCGAACCCACTGGACCACCCGAACTGACCAGCACGGTCTACCGCGTGGTTCGTGAGTCACTGACCAACGTGGCCCAGCACGCACCGCATGCCGGTTCGGTGACCATCCACATCGGACATGATCCTCGGCGGGTCACCGTCGCTGTGGTCGACGACGCCATGCCGGCCAGAGCACCCCTGCACCACCACCGGCGCGGCGGCTACGGCCTGGTCGGCATGCGGGAACGGGTGGAGGCCCTCGGTGGCACCCTGCACGTCGGCCCGGCAACCCCCGGCCCTGGTTGGTCGGTCCGGGCGACCCTGCCCGTCGGCAGCGGAGACCGGTGATGATTCGGGTCCTGCTCGCCGACGACCAGGCCATGGTCCGCAGTGGCCTGCGGCTGATCCTGGAAAACCAGGCCGACATCGAGGTCGTCGCCGAGGCCGAGGACGGCGTGACCGCAGTCGAATTGGCCCGGCGCCTGCGCCCCGACGTGTGCCTGGTCGACATCCGCATGCCTGGGCTGGACGGCATCTCGGTCACCAGAGCACTGGCAGGCCCCGCCGTCACCGACCCGCTCCGGGTGATCGTGGTGACCACGTTCGACCTCGACGAATACGTCTACGGCGCGCTGCGTGGCGGAGCTGTCGGGTTCGTCCTCAAGGACGCCGGCCCGGCCCTGCTGGTCGAAGCCGTACGCGCCGCCAACGTCGGGGATGTCCTGGTGTCGCCGTCGGTGACCGTCCGCCTGCTCCGCGAACTGGCCGCCGCCGCCCCGACCTCCGCCCGGCTCACGAAATCCCTGTCCGACCGTGAAACCGAGGTGACCCGCGAAATCGCCCGTGGCCGCACCAACTCCGAAATCGCCGCGACCCTGTTCATCTCACTGAGCACCGTGAAAAGCCACGTGGCCGCCGTGCAAGGAAAACTCGGCGTCCGCAACAGGGTCGAGATCGCCGCGTGGGCGTGGGAAAACCGCATCGTCACCGGGACCAGTTGATCCATGAGCGATGTCAAAGACCTGACCGCAAGACGCAGACCTTGGCGCATACCTTGTCCGGGTGTTGATGGATGCATGGCTAACGGGCGGGTGACGGGAACAGACTGATGCGCGCTACGTACTACGACCCACGTACTGGGCAGATGGTAGATGCCGCCGTTGAGTCAATCGGTGACTTTGCGCGGATTGCAGAAGTTGTTGCCAGGCTCAAAACACAGCGGGGCATTCCCACCATTGAGTTGTTTCGGCATGAGGGCTCCTCGCTCAGCTTCTCGTCCGACGGCGAACGGGCATTCTTGGTTTGGATTGATACTCTGGGGGATTCTTATCACTCTATTGGCGGAGGATTCGACGACGACCTCGTGTTCGACTACCTTGGCTCTTGGAGTGAGGCGCCGGGGGAGTATCTCGTTCCATGTATCGATGCTGTTGAGGCGGTCGGTGCTTTCTTGAGCGCTGGTTCGCCCGTGACGCAGTCAGTTATGTTTTCTCCCGAATAGTGGATCGCTTCACGGACAGCGATCGTGTACGGCCTGGAACAGCGCGGCAGACGGCGAATGGTGCAGACCCGGTCGGGCAGGCCCGCGGTCGCGGCCAGAGCCAGGTGGTCTCCGGCCGCCGCCGCGGTGCCGCTCTGTCACATCGGTTGACGACGCGTCACGTTGTTCGGATGGAGCTGACTTCGGTGGCAGGGACCCATTCCTGGCGGTGGTTGTAGTTGATCGCGTACCAGGTTTTGCCGGACACCGCGATGCTCCACGGGGACAGGTAGGCCGAACCGCTCGGTGTCGCCCCGATGATGTTGGCTGAGGAGCCGCCGGGTTCACCGTAGACGTTGACGTTCTTGCTGCCCTTGACCGAGAGCGTGACGACCGTGCCGTACCCCTGCTGCGCCGCGCCCGGCGGCACCGCGATCCACGCCTTGGTGCCAGTGGCCGACCAACTCGACGACGACAACGTCGCGCCGTACCAGATCTCGTACATGGTGTCGCCGCTGCCGGCCGCGTCCGGTTGTTGAGCCAGGACGTCGTAGCTGATCATGGTCTCGATGTTGTTGCTCTCGTCGGTGATATCACCGGGGCTGCCTTTCGACGGCAACAGCGCGGAAGCCGTCGAGGGCTGGCTGTAGAGGGAGAAGAAATTGAAGTTCGCCGTGGTTTCCGTGCCGCCGGAGCCGTCGGGCTGCTGGCCGGAGGCAGGGTTGAACCGCAGCACCCCGGACGGGGTGGTCCCGGTGGCGAACGGCACCCCCTGCTGGTTGATCAGACCCAGGTAGTAGTCCCACAGCCAATAGGGACCAGGATCGACATGGTTGGGTGAGGTACCCAGAGTCGGCGAGGGCGTCGTGCCGTGCGACATGACGTGGTCGTGGTCGAGCGGGATGCCGTACTTGGTCAGCAGATAGGCCGCGAGCTGCGCGGAGCCGAGGTACTCGGTGGCGTTGTACCACTGGTAGCCGGTGGCGTCCACGCCCACGTGTTCGATGCCGATGGTCCGCTGGTTGTACCAGAAGTTCCCGTTCTGGAAGGCGACGTCCTTTTCGTGCAGGCACTGGTAGACCGAGCCGTCGGTGTCCACCACGTACTGCACACTGACCCCTTTGCTCTCGTTCCAGAACGTGGCGATGGTGTCGTCCAGCGTTTCCTCGGTGTCGTGGATGGTGATGCCCAGCAGCGGCAGGTCGCTGGGCCGGTTGGCGGTGTCGTAGGTCGTACCGGCGTAGCTGCTCGGCACGATGCAGTTGTAGGCGGTCGGATAGTCGGTGCCGGGGTTGCTGGTGCAGTTGGCGGGCAGGGCCGGTGCCGTGGCGACCGAGTGCGCGGTCGCCGTGTCCGGCGTGACCGCACTCGGTGCGATGCGCACCACTTCGCCGGTCGGTGCCATCGCGGTCAGCCCCGTGCGCAGGATCCGGTAGACCGAGTCCGCGTAAAGAATCGCGACAGCGTGTCGCGCGCCGCTGTAGTCGGCGACGGCGCCGTACCAGCCACCGAGGTCGGCGGGCATCTGGTGCGTGCTGGACAAGGCGATGGCGTCGGCGCGCAACACCGCGGCGGCACCGGCGATGTTGGCCGACATGCTGTTGCGAACGGAGGAAACCGGCGCGCCGAGCAGGGTCGCGGCCTTGTTCAGCGTGTCGAGGTGGTTGTTGCTGGTCAGGTCCATGCAGCCGTAACCCCCGCCGGAGCTGGGCGCGCCGCCGTGGTCGGACAGGTGGCCTTCCAGGTAGCAGATGGCCTCCAGCAACGAGGCCGGCACACCGAACCGCTGCTGGGCCGCGCTCGCCGCGCCAGAGATCGTCGTACCCGCGGTCGTCGTATCCGCTGCGACGGCTGGTTGGGCCGCTCCGGCCAGCCCGAACGTCACCAGCACAGCCGTGGCGATGACAACCACCGCTCGATGGGGACGGCGTTCACGGCCGCGTAACCGGACCAGCGCCTTTCGCGGATCATGCCGCATGCCGATACCTCCCGATGGTCAGATGTTCATAGGTGCGCCGGCTCCCGGCGTGCCCGCCGATGCCGTGGGTGGCTGGGAGAACGTACGCATCGTGTAGCTGGGCGAGTGGCCGGTCTAGGTGCGTTTGGTGATCACAGTTCACTGTTGTCCAAGCAGCTGCCAAGGCGGCGGGATTTGGTGGCGAAGCCAGCCAAGAAATCCGGACGGACGATTCCGGTCGCCGTGCTCACCCGCCGCTGACGGCGCGAGCACCACCGAACACTGACTTCAACAAACTGTGGACTCCTTCAACAACGCGTTGTAACGTTGCGCCTCACCCGCAGGGAGTGAGGAGCAGCGATGCGCACACAGTCGCAGGACCGTGCCGGTTCCAGGGCCACCACGCTGGGCAAACGCGCCGCCGTGGCGGTTGTGGGGCTGTCCATAGCGCTGGTCGTCGCCGCCTGCGGCGGGGGCGCCGACGGTGCGGGTGACACCGGCTCCAGCGGTGGTGGCACCGGGGACAGCGCCGTGCCCAACACCAGTGCGGTGCTGGCCGCGGTCAAGAAGGACCCGAAGCTGGCCGCCGAGCTGCCCGCGCCGATCGCGTCGGCCGCGACCATCAAGCTCGGTTCCAACCTCCAGTCCGCGCCGGACAACTTCTACGCCGCCGACGGCCGCACCCCGGTTGGTTTCGAGGTCGACCTGGCCAAGGCGGTCGCGACCGAACTCGGGGTCAGCGTCAGCTACCAGGACATGCCCTTCGGCTCGCTGATCACCAGCCTCCAGTCCGGCCGGATCGACATGACCATGGCCGCGATGAACGACACCAAGGAACGCCAGCAGAAGATCGACTTCGTGGACTACTTCCAGTCCGGCATCACGATCATGGTGCAGTCGGGCAACCCGGACGGTATCCACGGACCTGGTGACCTGTGCGGCAAGACCGTCGCAGTCGACCAGGGCACCAGCCAGGAGACTTTCGCCCACCAGCAGGGCGACACCTGCGTTGCCGCGGGCAAGCAGACCGTCACGGTGACCGCGACCGACAACGACGCGCAGAACCAGAACCAGCTGCGGACCGGCCGGGTCGCGGCCATCCTGAACGACCTGCCCACCGCCGTCTACGTCTCCAAGACCGCAGGCAAGGGCAAGTACTTCCAGGTCGTGCCCGGCGCGCCGATCAACGGCGGCCCGTACGGCATCGGCGTGAACAAGGACGACCCGGCGCTGGCCAAGGCCGTGCACGACGCGCTGGCCGCACTGCTCGCGGACGGCACCTACGGCAAGATCCTCGCTGCCTGGAACGTGTCCCAGGGTGCGCTGACCCAGGTGACCGAGAATGCCGGCAGCTGAGCGCACCGAGGTGGCCGATGACCTGATCGGCACCGAGTTGCCGATCGTCCGATTGCGACACTGGACCCGCTGGGTCGCCGCCGTGATCATCCTGGCGCTGCTGGCGGGCCTGGGCTTCCTGCTCGCAGGCGCGCAGATCAACTACGCCGACGTGCCCTCGTTCATCGGCTACCGGATCATGGCGCAGGGCCTGCTGAACACCGTGCTGCTCGCGGTGATCGGGCAGGCAGGCGCGATCGTGCTCGGCGTGCTGATCGCGCTGCTGCGCCGCTCGGCCAACCCGGTGGCCAGCTGGTTCGCGGCCGGCTACATCTGGCTGTTCCGTGGCGTTCCGGTGCTGCTCCAGATCCTGATCTGGTACAACCTGGCGCTGGTGTTCAAGTTCGTCACCATCCCGCTGCCGTTCACGCACATCTATCTCCTGCACGCGCCGACCAACGCGGTGGTCACCGCGTTCGTGGCCGCGCTGCTCGGGCTCGGCCTCAACGAGAGCGCCTACATGGCCGAGATCGTCAGGGCCGGGCTGAACAGCGTGGACTCCGGCCAGGTCGAGGCGGCCAAGTCGATCGGCATGACGCCGGGCCAGACGCTGCGGCGGGTGGTGCTGCCGCAGGCCATGCGGGTGATCATCCCGCCGACCGGCAACGACTTCGTGAACATGCTCAAGGGCACGTCGATGGCCTCGGTGATCGGCGTGACCGAGCTGATCCACGCCGCCGACAACATCTCATCGCACAACCTGGAGATCATGGAAACCCTGCTGGCCGCGGCCTTCTGGTACATGGTGGTGGTCACCGTGGCCGGTGTCGGCCAGCATTACCTGGAGCGCGCGTTCGGCGGCCAGCGGTCCCGGCCATGGTCGCGGGCGGCCAAGGCGCTGCGCACCCCGCCCCTGGTGAGGAGCTGACATGGCCGCGACCCCACTGGTGCGCGCGTTCGGCGTGCGCAAGCACTTCGCGGGCACCGAAGTGCTCGCCGGCATCGATCTGACTGTCCATACCGGACAGGTGGTGTGCCTGCTCGGCCCGTCCGGAGCGGGCAAGAGCACGTTCCTGCGCTGCGTGAACCACCTGGAAACACTGGACGGCGGCCAGATCTGGGTGGACGGCGAACCGATCGGCTACCGGCTGGCCGGGGGCAGGCTGCACGAACTGCGCGAACGCGAGGTGGCCCGGCAGCGGCGGGACATCGGCATGGTGTTCCAGCGGTTCAACCTCTTCGCGCACCGCACCGTGCTGGCCAACGTGACCGAGGGCCCGCTGCGGGTGCGCAAGGCCGACCGGAACGAAGCGCGCGAACAGGCCATGGCCCTGCTGGACCGGGTCGGCCTCGCCCATCGGGCGAACGCCATGCCGCACGAGCTGTCCGGCGGCCAGCAGCAACGGGTGGCCATCGCCCGAGCATTGGCCCAGCGGCCCAAGCTGATCCTGTTCGACGAGCCGACCAGCGCGCTGGATCCGGAACTGGTGGGCGAGGTGCTGGCGGTCATGACCGACCTGGCCGCCGACGGGATGACCATGATCGTGGTGACTCACGAGATGGGCTTCGCCCGTGAGGTGGCCGACGAGGTTGTGTTCATGGCGGAGGGCGCCGTGGTGGAGACTGGACCGCCGGAACAGGTCCTGGACGCTCCCCGGCACGACCGCACCCGACAGTTTCTGGCGAGGATCCTCTAGTGCCGCATCAGTTCCGCATCAGCCCGGCCTACCCGCTCCAGTTCGCCGAACCCACCGGCTACCTGGACTTCGCCCGGTTCGGGCCGCCATCACACACCGTGGTGGAGACCACCGCGCGCCTGCTGGACCAGTCCACCTACGCCGATCGCGGCACGGTGGACCGGCTGATGCGCGAGGAGGTGCGGGCCAAGGCAGCAGCGGCGCGGCTGGCCGGCACCGACACCGATCACGTGGTGCTGCTGCCGAACACCAGCCTCGGCCTGTTCCAGGCCGCGTTCAACGCGCCGCCGGGCGAAACTCTGGTCTCGGCCGCCGAGTTCCCGGCCAACACCTACCCGTGGGCGCGGGCCGAACAGGCCGGCCACACCACGGTGCGCTGGCTGCGCCCGCCGCACGGTCACGTCACCCCGGACGCGGTGCGGGCGGCGCTGACCGAGGACATCGGCACGGTCGCGGTGAGCGCCGTCGACTTCCGCACCGGCTACCGCGCCGACCTGGCCGGCCTGCGCGAGGTGATCGGCGAGCGGCTGCTGGTGGTGGACGGCATCCAGGGCTTCGGCGTCGTCGACGAACCGTGGCCGGTGGCTGATCTGCTGGTGGTCGGCGGGCAGAAGTGGCTGCGGGCCGGCTGGGGGACCGGGTTCGCGGTGCTGTCGGACCGGGCACTGGAACTGACCCGGCCGCTGCTGTCCGGGTGGACCGGCGCGCACAACCCCGGCCTGTTCGACGATGAGGTGCACCGGCCGGACGAGTCGGCCAACGGCTGGTCGCTGACCAACCTCAGCCCGGTCACCAGCGGCGCGTTCGCCGCCGCGCTGGAGCTGGTGGAACTGGCCGGGGTGCCGCCGATCGAACGGGAGATCGCCGATCGGGTCGAGGCGCTGACCGAGGTGCTGCACGCGGCCGGTGCCGAGGTCGTGTCCTCGACCGAACCAGCCCGGCGGGCCGGCATCGTCGCGTTCACCGTGCCCGGCCACCCGGCCGAGGCGGTCGGCGCGGTGCTCGGCGCGGAAGGCATCGCCGCGACCGTGCGCACCGAGCACGTCCGGTTGTCCCCGCACGTCACCACCACCCGGCAGACCATCGAGCGGGTCGGCGCCGCGCTGGCCAAACTGACCGCGTCGCCGCCCGTGGTGCTCGACACCGGCCGGGTCTCGGTGGCCTCGGCCGGAACGGGCGCGCTGGCCGCGCTGGTCCCGGTGGTCAACAGCCTGGCCGGAGTGCTCGGACCGGGCAGCGAGGTGCTGCTGCACGATCTGCGGAAGCTGCCGAACTCGATCGTGGCCATCGCCGGCGATCTCACTGGCCGATCGGTCGGCGGCCCCATCACCGACCTGCTGCTCGGCCTGGTCCGCAGGGGCACCACCGAGGACCTGACCGACTACGACACCTACGCCCCCGACGGTCGCCCGGTCCGTTCGTCCACTGTGTTCCTGCACGACGCGGACGGTGTGGCCATCGGCTGCCTGTGCGTGAACACCGAACACCCGGCAGGCGCCGGGGCGCCACGGACGGAAACTTTTCCGTCCACTGTGGATAGCCTGCAACGATTCCTGGTGCGGCAGGCGGTCGACGCGGTCGGGATGCCGGTGGAGCACATGCGCAAGCCGCACAAGTCGCAGGTGGTGCGCAGGCTGGACGAAGCCGGTTTCTTCCTGATCAGGGACGCGGTGGACTTCCTGGCCGGCGAACTCGCGGTCACCCGCTACACCATCTACAACTACCTCAACGAGGTCCGTTGACCGCTCTTTCTGGACGCCGAGGGCACTTCCCTCACGCGGTGCCGTAGCCGTCGTTGCCGAGCCCGGTGCCCGACCGGCCCAGCGCGGTGACATCGGCGATGACGTGGGTGTCGACCTGATCGCGGGGCAGCGCGCCCGCGTTCGCCGACACCCCGCGGTAGGCGTCGGCCGCGCTCGTGGTCTCGGTGGTGGCCGTGGTGCCCGACCACGGTGCGGACAGGGCCGCCGCGCCGTCGCCGGGAAACGCGGGCGCGGCACCGTGGGCCATCGCCGGGTTCCAGCCGCTCAGGACTGTGGTCGGGTCGCTCCAAACGGTGGCCTGGGCGGCGGTGAGCTGCTGGGAGCAGGACAGGCGGTGGCTGGCGTCCAGCGGTTTTCCGGTCAGGTCGGCCGAGCCGTATTCCCAGAACTGGAGGTTGCCGCCCTTACCGCAGTCGGCGTTGTTGAGCAGCCAGCCTGCCGTCGCGATGTGCGGTCCCATCGCGGTGTCGATGAACACGGCCTGGCTGTACGGGTAGACCGTCGGATCGATACGGCCGAGATAGACCGATCCATTGGCGACACCCGCCGCGGCGGTCAGCCGGTCGCGGAGGAAGACGTAACCGTGGTGAGTGGCGTCGTTGCGCACCTGGGTGACATAGCCCGCGTGCATAGACTCCAGTTCGCTGTCGGCGATCATCACCGCGCCGAAGCCCCAGGTGAAGTCCACATCGCCCTGGATGAGGCTGTGCGTGACGTAGCCGCGTCCCTGTAACCGCATTGTGTCCTGATAAGACAGAAGGGTCACGTGGTCGAGCACGATGCGGTCGGCGTTGCCGCGGAATGCCTCGGCCTGCGAGCCGCCGTACGGGGTGGTGTTGTGGACGGTGAGGTCGCGCAGCGCGAAATCGTCGGCTTCGACGTTGACGTCGGCGCGCCAGCAGTTGTAGTTGTCGTGGCCGGGGATGAGTTGCCGGGGGCAGACGCTCCCGGAGGACTGCCCGTTGAGCTTGTCGTTGTTGGCGTACTGGATGATCGTCGCGCCCTGTCCCGCGCCGGCCACCGTGATGTGTGGTTTGTCGACCGGTACCCAGTCGAGTTCGGTGTAGGTGCCGGGCGCGACGACGATGGTGACGGGCCGCTGGTTGTTGTCCGGGACGGCGGTGATGGCGCCCTCCACGGTGCAGAACTCGCCGTTTCCCCCTGCGTCGACGGTGATCCGGCCTGCGCCGGTCGGGGGTCCGGTCGGGCGGGTGATGAAGCGCCATGCGACGGGGGAGGTGATGCCGTTGAAGCCGGGCACGCCGGTGAACACGCCGGGATCGATGGTGACGTAGTAGGTCTGGCCGTAGCCGAGTTCGTGGTGCGGATGGATGGTCGCGGTGTCGCCTTCGATGAGCACCGGGTGGTAGGTGAACCGGTGCGGCGCTCCCGAGGTGTCGATCGCACCGGGCAGGGTCAGTGTGTTCGTGGTCGGGTCGGCGAGGTTGATCACGTCGGCGGCGCTGCCGTCGGCGTGATGGACGGTGATCGTGCCGCTCGTGCCCAGGGCGGGCCGGTTGGCGAAGGTGATGGTCAGCGGCGTGTCGACGCAGGTGTGCTGACCGTGTGCGGGCGGAGTGACCAGGTGGGCCGGCGCGGTGGACGCGGCGGCCGAACCGGCACCGAGCAGGAGCGCGCAGGCGGCCGTTACGGCGGATAACGTCTTCATTTGACCGGCTTGCCGTTCTCGGTGACGTTGGTCAGGACGAGACCGTCGACGTACTGGACCGTGTCCGTGCTGGTCACGGTGTCGAACGTGCAGTCGGTGAGGGTCACGTCGGTGATGTGATCGTTCGGGTATCCCGCCATGTCCAGTGCCTGCTTGGCCTTGCCGACGTGCAGGTTGTCGACGTGGATTCCGCTGACGACGGGATTGTGGTCGTGACCGGCGCCCTCGTCGTAGTTGAAGTCGATCAGGACGGCGGCGGTGGCCAGTTGGGTGACCTCGGCGTGGCTGAGGTGGATGTTCGTGATGTAACCGCCGCGCGCCGAGTTGGTCTTCAGCCGCAGCCCGCTCTGCAGGGCAGGACTGGTCATGGTGAGCCGCTGGGCGACAACGTCGCTCACGCCGCCGCTCATCTCGCTGCCGATGGTGACACCGCCGTGGCCGCCCTGGAACGTGCAGTCCTCGATCAGGATGTTCCTGCTGGGCACGCCGACCCGCCTGCCGTCCTCGTTGCGCCCCGACTTGATGGCGATGCAGTCGTCGCCGGTGTTGAAGGTGCAGCCGCTGATCACGACACCGTCGCAGCTGTCGGGGTCGCAGCCGTCGTTGTTGGGGCCAAGGCTGTTCACGTGCACGTTCCGCACGGTCACTGAGTCGCACAGCACCGGGTTGATCTCCCACATCGGCGAGTTGACGATCGTGACGTCCTGGATGAGGACCTTGGTGCATCCGAACGGGGCGATGAAGTTCGGCCGCAGGTAATGGCCCTTACCGAACACCCGCTGCGCCACCGGGACGTTGTTGGTGGCCATGGCTTCGAGTGCGGCCCAGTCGGCGTCCTGCTTGTCCTTCCACGGCCACCAGGACGAAGAGCCGGCCTGGCCATCCAGGATTCCGGTGCCGGTGATGCCGATGTTCTGCTCACCGTAGGCGTAGATGAACGGCGAGAAGTTCATCAGCTCGATGCCCTGCCAGCGCCCGAGCACCAGCGGATAGGCGGCGGGGTCGGTGGAGAACTTCACGGTCGCGCCCGCGGTCAGGTGCAGCTCCACATTGCTGCGCAACCGGATCGCGCCGGTGGAGAAGGTGCCACCGGGCACGACCACCTGGCCTCCGCCGGCAGCCGTACACGCCGCGATGGCCTTGGCGAACGCGCCCGTGCAGTCGGTCTTACCGTCGCCGACCGCCCCGTACTGGGTGATCGGGAAGGCCCGCTGCGCGAACACCGGCCTGCGTACCGAACCACGGATCCGCTCCGCCAGGTCCGGTGAGCCGGTCGCGGCGCTGGCCGGCCCGGCGACCGACGACAACGCGACGGCACCGGCCGCCGCTGCGGTCAACCGCAACATATCCCGTCTGCTGAACTGGTCGGACATCGGAACCTCCTGGTCAACAGGGATGGGGGGTCGCCACTACGGCACGCTTGCCCAGGCGGTTCCGGCTGGCGCTAAACCGACCTTCGTGCCGGGCAGGGAGATTTCCATCGTGGTATCCCTTGATCGTCTCGTCCGGAAACTGCCGGAGGCCGCCGCCCGACTGGCCGCAGCGTGACTCAGAACACGGTCGCCCGACGTTCCGCAACTTGTCAAGTTGTTGCACAAAGGTCGTCAGTCGTGGCACGTTCCCCACCCTCGTTGACCGAGGTACATCCCGGTCGAACGCTGCCTTCGACAAGGCAGGAAGGCCGTGTATGTTTCTTGACTGTGAACGCAGCGGTTGCGGCGAATTGCGCAAACGGCTAGGAGGGGTTACGTGACGGTGACCATCCGCGACGTGGCTCGACAGGCGAACGTCTCGATCTCCACGGTGTCGCGCACCTTCACCGCGCCCGATCTGGTCAAGCCCCAGACCCGGACTCGGGTGCTGGTCGCCGCGGACGAACTGGGCTACGAACCCGTCAGCACGCCGCCAACCGCGTCGACCGACCAGACTGGTCGGATCGGCATCGTGGTGCCTGATCTGACCAACCCGTTCTTCGTCGGCATCCTCAACGGGGTCCAGGGCACCGCACGGCAGCACGAGATCTCGGTGTTGTTCGCCAACAGCGACGAGGATTCGACCGTCGAGATCAACCTGATCCGCGACATGGCGCGCCAGGTTGACGGGATCATCTTGTGCAGCCCCAGCATCGCCGACCAACGACTGCAAGCCCTGACTGAGGACACCCCCCTGGTGCTGGTGAACCGGACGTTTCCCGGCGTGCCGTCCGTCGTGATGGACAGCGAGAGCGGGATGCGACAGGCGGTGGCGCACCTGGCCGCGCTCGGTCACCGGAGGATCGCGTTCCTCGCCGGCCCGCGCACCTCGTGGTCCAGCGCGGAACGGCGACGCGGCCTGGTGGCCGCCACCGAGGAGCGGGACATGGCGGTAGTGGAGTTCGGGCCGTTCCCGCCGCGCTTCGAGAGTGGCCTCCAGGGCGCCGATCTGGCGTTGGCGGCGGAGGTGACCGCGATCATCGCCTACAACGACATGGTCGCCTTCGGCGCACTTGCCCGGCTCAACGCGCGCGGTGCGCGGGTGCCAGAAGACGTCAGCCTGATCGGCTTCGACGACTTGATCTTCTCGTCCATCTCCGCGCCGCCGCTGACCACCGTGTCCATGCCCACCGAGGCCGCCGGCCGGGCGGCGGTCAACCTGCTGGCCACCCTGCTGCCCACAGACGGCGAGAACGGTCCGATCGGCGCTGACGAGACCGAGACCAGAACGCTGGACACCTATCTGATCGTCCGGGCGACCACCGCACCGCCGCCCAGGTCCTGACCGGCTCGGGTCTCCGCTTCCGGTGCGTCGCTGCTTGTGCAATTGACTGCAAACGGCGATGCGCCGTCATGAAAGATACATTTCGCGTTTTCGCAGCTCTCGGGCATTCCCATCTGACCTCGTTCTGCAACGAATTGACTCGTTGTGCAAACGACGGTAGGAGTGGTGCGGGTCACCAGAGGAGTGCGGGATGCAGAACAGCCGCGAACATCAATTCGGTCCCGCACAGCGCGGATGCCTTGGCACATCAGCGCATAAGTGAAGGGAGCCGCGGGATGGATTCTCGGTTAGGGTCCACCGATCGAGTTTCTTGGTGGGTGTGCGGGAAAGCGCGCGCGGCTGTTGCCGCCGTCGCGGCTGGGAGCATGATCGCCGCCGTCGTGGCGCTGGCCCCGGCCACGTCGGCGATGACGACTGCGGCCAGATCAGGCCCGCACGCCACGGAGCCGACCGTGCCTGCGACCTGCCGGCCGCTGAACGCGCAGTTGGCCACCAACAACGAGTTGTTCGGCGCGGGCCAGGAGAGCGCGCCACCGGACACCTCGCGCATCCAGCAGGCGCTCGATGCCTGCGCTGGCACCAACCAGGCCGTCGAACTGAAGGCGTCCGGGAGCAGCACCGCGTTCCTGTCCGCCCCGCTGACCATCAACGGCGGCGAAGTACTGCTGGTCGACGCCGGCGTGACCCTGTACGCCTCGCGCAATCCGGCCGACTACCAGGTCGCCGGAGCGCCTGCGTGCGGCACCATCGGTGCGTCGGACGGTTCCACGATGGGCACCGCGACCGGTTGCAAGCCGTTCATCTCGGTCCCCAAGTCCGCCGCCAACGCCGGAATCATGGGCACCCAGGCCGGTGGCCGTCAGGGTGTCATCAACGGACGCGGTGACCAGGCCATGCTCGGCAAGACCGAGACGTGGTGGCAGTTGGCCGCATCGGCACACAACCTGAAGACCAAGCAGCAGGAGAACCCCAAGCTGATCACGGTGTTCGGCGCCTCGAACACCACGATGTATCACATCAGCCTGACCAATTCGCCGATGTTCAACGTGCTGCTGGACGGCGGGAACGGCTTCGTTGGCTGGGGAGTTCGCATCGACAACCCGGACAACGCCCGCAACACCGACGGGTTCGACCCGGACAGCGCCACCAACGTGCTGATCACCGACTCCTACATCAACACAGGGGACGACGGGGTCGCGGTCAAGGCCGACGCCGGTGGCAAGGCGAGCGGAATCACGATCCAGAACACCAGTTTCTGGGGCATTCACGGACTGTCGGTGGGCAGCCAGACCGAAGGCGGCGTGGACAACGTCACCTTCACGGGCAACTACATCCACGGCGGCACCGACATCCACGGCAACAAGGCGTCGAGCAACAACGGGGTGCGGGTCAAGAGCGACTCCAGTTTCGGCGGCACGGTGTCCAACGTCTTCTTCGTCAACACCTGCGAGACCGGCGTCGAGCACCTGATCCTGATCTCCCCGCAGTACCTCAGCGGCAACGGTTCGTCGATCCCGAACTTCGCCGGCATCACCATCAACGGCCTGAAGTCGGTCAACTCGGCATCCGGAAAGTCCACACTGGACGGCTACGACGCGACGCATCCGCTTGGCCTGACCCTGGAGAACATCAGTCTGGACGCGCCGAAGAAGGTCACGGCCGAATACGCCAACATCCGGATGTACAACTCCAACATCGCGCCGTCGGGCACCGACGTGACGGTGACCAGCTTCACCGGCAGCGGCAGCGTTCCCAGCTGCGCCAGCTTCCCAGGCTGGCCTGGCCTGTAACCCCCAGCGGCAGGGGCGTGTCGGTGCGCCAAGTCCGCCTCTGCCGCTGGGTCTCATCGCGCGAAAGCGGGACCCCTCATGCAACAAGCGGCGGCACCGCCGGCCCTGTTCGGTTACGGCCTCGGCGTGATCTTGGGTGTCCTGCTGTTCATCAAGAAGGTCTGGCACCTGGATTCGGTCGGTCAGGGAATGGTCGGTGGCAGCCTCGCGGTCGGCGCCGTGATCGGCGCGGCCTTCGCGGGACGGCTCGCCGACCGACTGGGCAGGCGCCGCACCATCGTGCCGGCCGCCGCCGTCTTCGCGGTGGGCACCCGTACCCACACCCGTATGCCGGATCCTGCCGCCCGCATCACCTCCGTCCCCGTCACAGCGACCGGCGGTCTGCTTTTCCCTTCCGAATCGAAAGGATCTTGATCATGATGCGACTCGGTACGTTCAGCGGCGCCTTCCTGTTGGCTTCCGCCGCGCTCCTCGGTATCCCCGTGGTCGCCAACGCTTCCGGCAGCACCACGGTCGCGACCGGGGACAGCAGGACGGTCAGCCAGCCGACCGTGCCCGGAGTCTGCGCGCCGATCACGTCCGGTCTTGCCGCGCCGGGCAACCGGAAGTTCAGCAGCGGCCAGGAGAGCGCCCCGCCGGACACCGCACGGATCACCGCCGCGCTCAGCAAGTGCGCGGGGAGCGGCAAAGCCGTCGAATTGAAGGCGAACGGCGGCGACACCGCGTTCCTGTCCGGCCCGCTGACCATCAACGCCGGTGAAACGCTGCTGGTGGACTCCGGCGTGACGCTCTACGCGTCGCTGAACGCCAAGCAGTACCAGGTGTCCGGCAAGCCGACCTGCGGCACGGTCGCCTCGAGCGAGGGCGGGTGTCGTCCGTTCCTCACGGTCAGCGGGGCGAATGCGGCGGTGATGGGTACCAGCGTGGCAGGCAGCCAGGGCCGCATCGACGGCCGGGGTGACCTCACCATCTACGGTGGCAGCGAGAGCTGGTGGCAACTCGCCCAGGATGCCAAGGCGCAGAACAAACAGCAGAACGACCCCCGACTGCTGGTGGCCTCGGGCAACAACTTCGTGCTCTACGACATCGATCTGCTGAACTCGCCGAATTTCCACGTGGTGTTCCAGAACGCCACCGGTTTCACCGCCTGGGGAGTGCGGATCAAGACGCCCGCCAGTGCCCGCAACACCGACGGCATCGACCCGTCCGGCGCGACCGACGTGACCATCGCCAACTCCTACATCCAGGACGGTGACGACGGCGTCGCGATCAAGGGTGGTTCGGCATCGAAGAACATCACCATCCGCGACGACCACTTCTACGGCACGCACGGTATCTCGATCGGCAGTGAGACCAACGGCGGAGTCACCAACGTGCTGGTGGAGAACAACACCGTGCAGGGCACCGACAGTTCCGGGATCACCAGCACCTCGGACAACGGCATCCGGATCAAGAGCGATTCCAGTCGAGGCGGCAAGGTTTCCCAGATCACCTACGACAACACCTGCCTGAGCGGCGTGAAATACCTGTTGGACTTCGACACGCACTACTCCAGCAGCACCGGCTCGAAGATCCCGTACTTCACCGACATCGTCGTCGACGGCGCCAGGTCGGTCAGCTCGGCCTCCAGCGCCGAGTCCGTGCTCGACGGCTACAGCTCCGCCTACCCGCTGGGACTGACCCTGCAGAACGTCTCCCTCGACGTCACCAAGACCACCGCCGAGTACGCGAAGATCGGCGTCTACAACACGAACATCACGGCTTCCGGAACCGGCGTGACCGTGTCTGGAGTCCCGGGCAGCGGCGGCGTGCCGAACTGTAGCTTCCCGGCCTACCCCGGGCTGTGAGTTGTGATGCGACCAGCACCCCTTCCACTCGCCTGCACCGTCGCGGCCTGTCTCACGGCGGCGGTGCTGTTCGCCCCGTCGGCCAGCGCGTCCACGACGATCACCGTGGCGAAAAGCGGCGGCGACTACACCTCGGTCCAGGCCGCGATCAATGCGGTGCCGACCGGCGGCACGCCGTATGTCATCCGGATCGAGCCGGGCACCTACGACGAGACGATCACCGTGCCCACCAGCAAACCGAATCTGACCATCCAGGGCACCACCGGCAACGCCGAGAACGTGGTGATCGCGGCCGGCCACGCGGCATGGATGACCAAACCCGGTGG
This sequence comes from Pseudonocardiaceae bacterium, assembly GCA_035248365.1. Taxonomy (GTDB): domain Bacteria; phylum Actinomycetota; class Actinomycetes; order Mycobacteriales; family Pseudonocardiaceae; genus CAJCJE01. The sequence goes on from DATFHN010000003.1 coordinate 126,367, forward strand.
CGGGACCTACGGCACCGCGGGCAGCGCGACCGCGACCATCGCGGCGAGGAACGTGACCCTCCAGAACATCACCATCGCCAACACCTACAACCCGGCGGCCTATCCGCAGGGCTACGCTCAGGCAGTCGCGATCAACGCCGACGGCGACCGGCAGGTGTACTCGGGCGACCGCTTCCTTGGTTTGCAGGACACTGTCCTGACCTGGGAGCCGAACCAGAATGATGGTTACCGGCAATTGTTCGAGGGCGGTTTCATCGAAGGTGACGTCGATTTCCTGTGCGGAGACTCCACTGCGGTGTTCTACCGGGACAACATCACCTTGCACGATCGGGGCGCGGCGGCCGGTGGCCTCAATGGCTACCTCGCCGCCCCGGCCACCGACTCCGGCATCGGCCACGGCTACCTGATCGACTCGAGCACCGTGTCCAGTTCGGCCGCGGCCGGCTCGTTCTATCTCGGCCGACCGTGGCATCCCTACTCCGGAGCGGATCCGCAGATCGTCATCCGGAACACGCTGCTGCCCAACCAGATCAAGACCGACCCGTGGACCACGATGCACGGTTACGCCTTCACTCCCGGCAGGTACGGCGAATACGACAACACCGGCCCAGGAGCGACAGTGAATCCCGACCGCCCTCAACTGTCCGCGAGCAAGGCGGCCGACTACACCCCGCAGACGTATCTCGCCGGCACGGACGGCTGGAACCCCCTTGGGCGGACCTAGAACCGTCGCTGAGGTCGAGGCCGACAACACCTGGACATATCAAGCGATGATGACTGATGCCAGCCAGTGTCATTTCCGCATGTCGATGTCGCCGCGCAGTATCGCGCACTGTCGGCCCCGGGGTGCCGCTGGTCGTCATCGGGCAGGATCACGGCCTGTGCTGCTCCGCTTCGCGTGAATCCCATGGCTCAGCTCACCACCACATCCATCTCGACTACCGCCCCCAGCGGCAGGGCGGCGACACCGATCGCGGTGCGCGCGGGGTAGGGCTGGGTGAAGTGCTTGCCGTATGCCTCGTTCATGGCCGCGAAGTCGGCCATGTCGGTGAGGTAGACCCCGACCCGAATCACGTCATGGAGATCCTTGCCGGCGGCTTCCAGGGTTGTGGTGATGTTGCGGAGGATCTGGTCGGTCTGCCGAGCGACATCGCCGTCGATCAGCTTGCCCGTGACGGGATCCTGGGCCACCTGCCCGCTGAGGTAGATCAGCGGGCCACCGCGGACGCCTTGGGAAAACGGGCCGACCGGCGCCGGAAGTTTGTCAGTGGTGATGGCCTCGCGTGTCATGGTCAATACCTCTCATGGGTTTTCTAACATCCGAAGTGCTGTTCGCAAAGTGTGGTGGGAGTTGGTCGGCGAACTGCGACTGACCTTCGCCGATCGAGAAGTTCTCGGGCCCGACCTCAGCGGCGTGATGAAGACCTCCGCAGGCCGGACGCCACACTCCGCGCCGGGAAGACCTTGCCGGATTCGTGAGCCTGGGCGAACAGGCGGCGAGCAGGTTGTCCAGAATGCGGTTCAACCATCTCACCGTTTCGATCGGTAGGCACCGCGGTTTCCCGAACCAAACGCTGTGCGGCGGCGGTCCCGAGGATCGACGCACTCGGTGCGTCGGACCATTCCGATCGGCTGCCGGTGTGCATCGCCGACCAGGATTGCTTTGGCGGCGGTGGTATGACCCGTTGGGGCCGCTAGGGTCTGGCCGGGTCATGGGCCATGCCTTTCATGACATCAAGCCGGTGAATCCAGGGCTGGGTGGCAGCGCGGCCGCCAGCAGCCGGAACTGTTCTCGCGGCAGCATCCGGTTCGCGCTGGCGAGATGCGTGTCGGGGGTGAGCGGCTGCACCGCCACATGGTCGGCTCCGGCCGCCAGGTGCGCCTGCACGCGCGCGAGGACGACATCGGCCTCGCCGTGGGCGACCAGCGCGTCGACAAGGCGATCACTCCCACCGCCGACGAAGTCCTCCTCGAGGAAACCCAACTGCTGCAGAGTGCGCCGATAGCCGGGCTTGGGTAGGTAGAACTCCAGGTCGTTGCGGGCGATCTCGCGTGCGGTCGTGGCATCGGCGTTCAGGACGAACCGCTGTTCCACCGCGAGCAGAGCGCCAGGGCCGAGCCGCTGCCGCGCATCGCGGGTGTGCTCCGGCGTGGTCAGGAACGGGTGCGCGCCCACCGACCGCGCGGCGGCCAGGGTGAGCGTTCGCGACCCCAGGGCACCGAGCACCCGCTGTCTGGCCGGAATGCCCAGCGCGTCGAGTTCGTCGAGGTATCCGGTCATTTTCCGATAGGCCGACGACCGGGTCTGGCTGGCGTCCCTGGGACCGCTGCCCAGACCGAGCAGGACCCGGTCCGGGTGAGCGGTGACGAGCCCGGCGAACCGGTCCGCGACACGCTCCGCTTCGTGCGCCCAGACGTTGAGGACCCCGGTTGCCACCGTGATCCGGTGGGTGGCGGCCAACAGAGTGGCCACCGTGTCCAGCACGGTCGGTCCGTTGCCGAGCCAGATCGCGCCGTAGCCGAGTTCCTCAAGTTCGGCGGCCGCCGCTGCGCCGCGGTCGGGTTCGTTTCCCCACAGCGCCAGTGGTGACCAGGTGCCGATCCGACCGATACCGGGTATCACAGCGCTGCCGCCCGTGCCAACGCCTGGTAGGCGCGGACGACATCGGCCTGTCCGGTGCGCCAGTTGCTGAACGCGGCGCGCACCGCGGGTGTGTTCGCGTACTCGGTGGGCGTGACGAACGCTTCGCCCGACGCGGCGACCGCGTCGACGAAGGCGCGCACCCGCTCGGTGGTGGGTCGCTCGGCAAGGGTGAAGCACACGACGTTGAGCCGTACCGGCGCCAGCAGCCGCAGATCCTGGCACGCGTCGATGCGCCTGCCCAGGTCCTCGGCGGCGGCGATGTCACGGGACACGATCTCCTGGTGGCCCCGCCGGCCGTAGGCGGCCAGCGACAGCCATGCGGCCAGCGCCCGCAACCGCTGGGAGTTCTCCGGCTTGAGGTCGGCGAAGGCCGGATCATCGGTCTGTGTGGCCAGATAGGCGGCCGCGTTGTGGAAGACCGCGATCTGCAGATCGCGCCTCGTGGTGAACTGGACGGCGCAGTCGTAGGGCACGTTGAGCCACTTGTGCAGGTCGACGCAGATCGAGTCGGCCAGCACGAGACCATCGACCAGGTGCGCGTGCCGCTCGGACAGCGCGGCGAATGCGCCGAACGCGCCGTCGACGTGCAGCCAGAACGGATACCGTTGCCGCAACTCGGCGATGGCGCGCAGGTCGTCGAAGTCGACGGTGTTCACGGTTCCGGCGTTGGCGACGACAATCGCGGCCCGACCGTCCAGCGCGCGCAACGCCTCCTCCAACCGGCTGACGTCCACGGCTTCGCGGCCGGGCAGCGTGGGTACCGTGCGCAGCGCGTCCCTGCCGAGGCCAGTCATGGACAGTGCCTTGTAGACGCTCGAATGGGGCGCACCCGACAGCACGTCGACCGGCCCGAGCGCCGCCACACCCTGCCGGGTGACCGAGACGCCGCGCTGTTCGCCCAGCCATTCGCGGGCGACGGCGATTCCGGCGTAGTTCGACATGGTGGCCCCGGACACGAACGTGCCCTCGTGCTGGGTCCCGAGCCCGAACAGCTCCCGCAGCCAGCGGAGGGTTTCCTTCTCCAACTCCGGGGCGGTCGAGTCACCGGCGGACGCCGGGTTCTGGTCGAAGACGCTGGTCAGCCAGTCGCCCGCGATACCGGCTGGCGTTGCGCCACCGGTGACGAAGCCAAGGTAACGCGGCCCGGCGCTGCCCGAGAAACCCGGCGCCCACCGCTGGGCGAACGCGGACAGGGCAGCGAGGCCACCGCGACCAACGTCCGGCAGCGATTCCGCCGTACCTTGCTCGGCCGCGCTCGCGGCGGGCCGCTCGTCGATGCCGGCCAGCACGTCCACGGCGTATCGCTGCGTGGCCGCCAATAGGTCGGGCAGCCGGGTCAGGTCATCGCGCAACACGGGATCCATGCGCCCATCCTGCCCCACGCGCACGCACAACGAGTGGTCCAATTTGGTTATAGTGGACCAGTGCGGTTGTCCGGTGCTCGAAGCCTGTCCACGGATCTCGGACCGTGGCGCACGCACGGCGGCACCCTGGCCGAATCACTGGCCACGGCGCTGCGCCAAGGCGTGCTGGATGGTCGGATACCGGTCGGCGCCCCACTGCCGTCCGAACGAGAGATTGCCCGACACCTCGAGGTGAGCAGGGGAACTGTCGTTTCCGCGCTCGTGGCGCTGCGCGAGGAGGGCTGGGTGTCCACCCGGCACGGCAGCGGCAGCATCGTCCAGTTGCCTGCCCGGCTGACCGAACGCACCGCGCCGCTATCCATGGACCACGGCGGCGATGGCGTGCTGCTGGACATGCGCGCGGCGGTGACCTCGGCACCACACCACGACTACCTCGCGGCGCTTCGGCAGGCCACTGAACGCTGCGCCACCACGCTGCTCGATGACGGGCACGCCCCTGCCGGACTCGTGCAGCTACGCGAGGCCATCGCGGCGCGCTACACCACCACCGGACTACCCACGCGGCCCGAGCAGATCCTGATCAGCTCGGGGGCGCGAGCGGCCATATCGCTGCTCATCGACCAGTTCCACGACCGCCGCCGCCCGGTCCTGGTGGAGAACCCCAGCTATCCCGCGGTGCTGGCGCTGTTGCGCAGGCACAACGCCCGGCTGGCCACCGTGCCGGTCACCGGACAGGGCTGGGACGTCGACCGGCTGTCCGACGTGATCCGCTCTCGCCAGCCGGGCATGGCCTATCTGATGCCGGATTTCCACAACCCGACCGGCATGGTGATGCCGGCAGGGTTGCGCGCCGACCTCGCCGCCACCGCCGACCGGGAGAACATGATCGTCATCGTGGACGACACCATGCGCGACCTGGACCTGCGCGATCCGCCGCCGCACACCCCCTACCTCGCAGGCCGCAACGTCATCCACGTCGGTTCGACCAGCAAGACGTACTGGGGCGGGCTGCGGGTCGGCTGGATCAGGGCCAGCGCAGCGCGCGTGCGCGAACTCCTGCTCAACCCGCTGACCGCGCTCACCACCCCGCCGCCGCTGGAACAGCTCATCACCGAGGAACTGCTGCGCGAGGAACACCGTGTGCTGCCACCGCGGCGAGCACAACTGCGGACCCAACGGGACCATCTGGTCGAGCTGCTGGCCCGGTCGGATGACTGGTCATTCCAGCAACCCGTCGGTGGGTTGACCGTCTGGCTACGGCTGCACCGGTTGACCGGCCAGGCCCTCGCCGACCGGTCCGGCGACCTGGGCCTGCTGGTCGCACCGGGCCCATGGTTCGCCGCCGACCGCACGCTGGTGCACCACCTGCGACTACCGTTCACCGCCGCGCCACCCGCACTGACCACCGCGGTGGAGATCCTGACCGCGGCAGCCACCCAGCCAGGCGGCCCGCGTCCGGCCAATTCCCCCGGTAGCCAACATCGGTAGCCGCCGTGCGGCGATATTGAACAGCCGGTGGACCACCTGGAACTCGTCGGCCGTGACCCTGCCGCTGGGTCACGAACCGCCCGACCGCTGATCACATGTCTGAACAGGACGCCCAACGAAGGGTGTACCGGCTCCGGGCCGAACCACTGGCCGAAGTGGACGAATGGCTGGGGAACTACCGGGCCCTGTGGAGCCGGCGATTCGACGCGTTGCACACCGAGGTAGCCCGAGGGAAGGAACAGCGAAGGAGTAAGACATGACATTGCGCGACGATGCTCAGCCTGGTGTGGTGGGCTCGGTGCTGGCAGTCGAGGGCAGGGGCATTGTCCGTATGGAGGACCACTTCAACACCGACGCCGAGGACCTCTGGTCGACGCTGACCAACCCGGATCGGCTGGCGCGTTGGGTCGCACGAGTGCACGGCGAGCTTCGGGTCGGCGGCACGTTCGAGGCGAGCTTCACCAGTGGCTGGGTCGGCCCCGGCCGGATCGACGTCTGCCAGCCGCCGCGAAGGCTGGTCGTGTCCTGTCGGCCTGGCGAGGATGACGAAACGGTGATCGAGGCTCAGATCGTCCCCGACGGCGCACGGTGTCGGCTCGTGGTGGAGGAACGGGGCTTGCCGCTGGCCGAAGCGCACCTGCACGGCGCGGGCTGGCAGGCACACATCGAGGACCTGGGCGCCTATCTCGCCGACCAGCCAGCCCGCGACTGGCGGGCACGGTGGACCGAACTCGCCCCGAGTTATCCCGCGCTCGGCTGAGCTGAGCCCGTGGCGAGCCTTGCTCGCACTCATCGTCGAAACTCTGGCGGCCTGTCGACCGGTTCGCCGACCGGGTCCGCCCGGCCATCACCGCGACCGCGTCCAGGCCGTCGTCCTGGCCTACCGCACCGGCTTGATCGGCACCGACGGGTAACTGTAGTCAGAGTGCCCAGCGAGTGAGCGCGGGAGATCACGTCGACGCGGCCTCTGGCTTCCAGGCGTTTGCCAAGTGCCCCCGCCCCGCCGCTACCGTTTTCCCACCGGCGATACGACACCCCACGCACGGCGCAGCGGACATGGAACAACCGCGCGGTACAGCCGGGCTCGTGCGGTCGGATGCTCGTGGTGTCAGCTGCACAGTCAGCATTCGGCCAACGAAGCCGTGCTCGTCGTTCGGCGTGCGGTGGTGGTGAATCTGGCGTTGTGCGGCAAGAGCCATTCCCGTGGTCGGGCTCGTCGCGGACTCACGGGTTCTCCGGCCTGAGCAAGGCGTCTGTCTGTCCGTACGTTCCCGGTGGCAGGTGCGTCGGCCGCCCCTGCGTGCTGCTGGCGGTGCTGACCGCGCTGAATGAGCGGGCCGCGCACGGTAGTTCGTGCGCGGCCCGCTCTGGTTGTTCGTCAGTCCCCGAGGTCACTCAGGAAGTCGTTGGTGTATTCCAGCGGTGTCGTGCTGGAGACGGAGTTGCAGGTGGGGGACGCGTAGGTGTCGGAGCAGGGCGTGTCCCGGTCCAGCGACCAGAAGTGCAGCCCGGCCAGGCCGTTGCTGACCGCGTAGGACGTCAGCGTGTTCACATCTCCGGCGGTGAAGGTCTCGCTGGTGTTGTCGTTCAAGCCGATCATCGGCGTGACGGCGATCTTGCTCGCCGGGATTCCGTAGGTGTGCTCGAGGTTCGTCACCGCCTGGATCGCCGACTGCGCCATCTCGCAGCTGCCGGAGACGACGACGCACACGCTGCTGGACGCGCTGCCGAAGTCCATCGTCATCAGGTTGATGACGTAGTTGCTCAGCCCGGAGCCGCGCACCGCCTGGACGACCTCGTTGCCGAGCGAGTTCACTCCGCCGTAGCTGCCGTCGGAGGCACCCAGCGTGGCGAGCGTGAAGGAGAACCGCAGCGCCGGGTACTGCGCCTGTGCTCCCGCCGCTGCGGCGACCAGGCCCTGAATGTCCGACTCGCTCTGACCGCCCTCGATGTCGAAATCGATGCCGACCAGGTTCGGACTGGCGTAGCGGGCGATGAAGGATTCCATGCCTGCCGTCGAGCCGCAGGTGAAGGTTCCCGCCTCACCGCCGGTCGACACGACGTAGTCCAGGTTGGCGGCCTGGAGTTGGGGCACGTTCTCCGCGGCCCAGTTGGCCCCCGAGACACCTCCCCAGTTCTCGCTGCCACACGCGCCGGTGGCGAATGCGACGGTGAGCGCGGGCAGCTTCGGGATGTACCGCGACACCAGGCTCCCGGAACCCACCACCGGCAGGTCGGACCCTTCCACCGCCGACTGCATCTGGTAGGTGTTCCAGTTCATGTTGATGGTGACGTCCTTGTACGGGCTGAAGAGCAGGCCGCTCACCGAACCCGTCCCGCCGCCGCCACCGCCCCCACCACCGCCACCTGACGATCCGCCGCCGCTACACGCGCCGTCGGACGTCCAGGGTTGTCCGGAGCCGCTTGCGCCGTTGCTGGTGGCCGGGTCGTTGCCCTCGGTCCAGTAGTTGGCGGTGTAATTGGTGCCGTTCTCGCTGGCCTGCTGGCCGGCGGTGTAGACGGTGGTGGAACTCCACGCCGTGGCGCAGGTGGTGGCCGCCTGTGCGGCGGGCGCCGAGGCCACCGCGAGAACCGATCCGCCGACTACCAGCCCGAACGCCGTGCCGGCGGTGAGTGTTGCGTGAAGAATCCGTTTTCCGAACCGCATGAACCCTCCAAACGGGAGAGGAGCCGTGGGATTGAGCACCTCGCCGAGCCGGTGGGCGGCACGGTGATTTTTTGTTGTACGCGCGGCAAACGGATTGGTCAAGACCAATCGTCCGAATTGGCCCAGACCAATTCGCGGGCATAGTTGACAGTTAAGGGTTGAGCAGTCGTCGAGCAGCAGGGCTGATGCAAGCCCAGGTGACTGAGCAGTTTCAGGCGCCGCAGTCGTTCGTCAGCAAGTATGACTCTGGCGAGCGCCGACTGGACGTGATCGAGCTACGGCATGTCGCTCGCGGACTGGGCACAACCGTGAAGGCAGTAGCGGCCGGTGCTGGCGCCGTTCCCCGTGACTTGGGCTTCGAAGCCGAGGCGAACTACTTCGCCCTGCGCCGCCGCCCGGCCGGCTTGGCCGGCGCCTTGCGGGCTTCCTCGAACGCCTCGATGACGTTCGACGGCACGCGGCCACGGTCGGCGACATCCCAGCCGTTGTGGCGCCCAGTCGCGGATGGCCTGAGCCTGTTACTTAGTGCGGGCCAGCGGCCGACCGCCAATCGTGGTCCGTCGCGCAGGCCGGCCGCATCGAGAGCGAAAGTCACAGTGAGGACATGAATCAAGTACGGAATCGGTAGTCCCGCGGCAGTCTCACGAGAATCCGCTCGGACACGGCGGCGACCGTCAGTGACAAGCTAGTTCTGACCAGGCGTGACGCGGACCGGTCCATCTCGCCCGCCAGTTCGGCTCGGTCGCGTCCACCGCCGGCCAGATCCTACGCCGCTACCAAGTGCCCGCGACGATCCGCCGTTGGCCACGAACAGCATTTTTATTTCGATCGGGGCTGCGAGCGTGCCGGACAGGCGTGAACAGCCACGCCTGGGGTTGTCGGATATTCGGCTGGAGAGCGCGGTCCGTCGGATGGCCCACGGTACTGCCTCCTTGAGGATCCTTCCGCTGCTGCCACTCGATTTGTATGGTCATCAGGTGAGGATCGGGAGCCGATCGAGGGGGTGCGCTTGAGCGGCGGTTCTGGTAGGTCCGGGGCTCAGCCTCGATGGGCCTGGTGGGTCGTGGGAGTCGCTGTACCGCTAACTGTGGCGGCTCTGGCTTTCGGTCTCCCGCGCCTATTCCCTTCAAACGGTTCAGCTGCTCCGGCACCGCAAACCGGCCGTTCAAACGGTGCTGTTTCCCAAGGGAATTCTTCGATTTCCCCGCTTCCGACTACTCCTACGCGAACGCCCCCGTCCGCAACGGTGGTGGGCAATTATCACGGTCTGCAGTTGGGTAATGGCAACGGTGTGGACTTCAGTACGGACCCACCGAGTCCCTCCCAGTATGGCGGTGATGTTCGGTTCACCGCGCGCTTCGGAACAGAGCCAGCTCTGCTCTACGGGTCGGAAATGACGATATTTCCAGCGGGGTCGACACCGTCGTACGCCGACTGCAAGAACGCTACTCACCAGGAAGACCAAATCGACGTTGACGATGACCTGGTCAGTGGCTCCAGGATCTGTGTCGCTGCCGCGCATAGCCGCATCGCGCTGTTGACCATTGTCCTCATGCCGCACGACAGCACGGACAACAGCTCGTACATCAGTTTCGACGCCACCGTGTGGCAAGGCGCGCCGAACTGACTGGTAGCCACGGCGCGCACCTCCGGATTCAGCTGACCCTGCCGGGCGTAGACACGCGCTGTGTCCCGCCTTGGCGTCGAGGCCAATCAAATTCAGCTGATCTCGCGCAGGTCGCTGTCGGGACCAGCGTGATGCAGCCGTGCCAGAGGACCGCAGACTGAATCGGCTGATCAAGACCGGACGCCCGCTGCGCATCCAGCTGCTGCGCACCCGCCGCGCGACGACCCGGAAAGCCCGCGGACACCTCGCAACACGCACCAGCGGGCGCCACGCCCAGCCGGGGAAGCCGTCAGCACCTTGAGTCCGGGTCGCGCCCCCTGTCACAGCCGCCCCAGGAAGCCGACGCTCCGCTCCCAGGCCAGGGCAGCGGCCGACGGGTCGTAGTCCGGCAGTGTCGGATCGGTGAAGAAGTGGCCGACCCGCGGATAGGCGAACAGCTCCGCCTCCGCCGGGCCTGCGTCGACCGCGCCCGTCCATCCCGCCACCCGGGCGGCGGGAAAGTACTGGTCGGGATCGGCCAGATGTGCCTGCACCGGAAGGGCGCTGCGCACCGTGGCCGGGATGTCCGCCAGCCCGTGCCACAGCAGCACGCCAGCGATCCGCGCCCGCTCCGGCAGCAGCGCCTCCACCACCGAGGCCCCCATCGAGATGCCCGCCAAGACCACATCGCCCGACAGCTTGCCGATCGCGTCACGGGCCCGACCGGTGATGGCCGGCCACCCCACCTGCTCTGCCAGGGCAAACCCGTCCTCAACGGTGTCTGCGGCCATCCCCGCGTAGAGGTCAGGCGTGAACACCGAGTGCCCGCCAGCCCGCAGCCGCGCGGCGACACCGAGTTCAACCGGGCGAAGCCCGTAGACGGAATGGAACAAGACGATCAGCGCCACCGGCCCATCGTCCCAGACCACCCGCGAAACCACCGACCACCACGGCGCCGGCACCTTCGAGGAGCCCTCATATGCCCTGAGCCAGTTCGGGAATTCAACCAGTGCCGTCGCAGATGCTCGTCCTGTCCGCGGTGAACTCGATCAGGAGCGGAACTGGCACGAAATGTGCACCCGCCGGTTACGTTACGACCTTCACGTCAGCCCGCCTAGGCGAACTATGTTGCCCCTCCTCGATCCCGGTCCGACTCGTAGTCCAGGGCGCGCAGTGGCGGATCGGTGTCGAGTTCATGGCCGGCGGTCTCGGCACGTAGCCGGTTGAGAAGCTTGTATGTGTCCGTGGCCCTGATGTTGTCCCGCCGGGCCAGGCACAGTACGAGCGCGTCGACGAGTGCGGTCAATGCGATGATCTCGTTCGAGAGGCTCGTCGTCGACTGTGGCGCCGTGAGCACGGCGTCCACTCGCGAGCGGAATGCCATGCCGAGTGCCTCGGTGAGCAGGATGGACCCAGCTCCGACGGAGCGGGCGTGCTCCACGACGATGTCGACCTCGCGGAACTCGCGCAATGGCGCGATGATCACGACAGTATCGCGCGCGGACAGTGGGAGCAGGCTGTCCGCCAGCCGAAACCCGGTCAGGTCGCAGCTGCGAGCCGATACCCCGATCCGGCCCAGGGATAGCGCGAACAGTTCGGCGAGGCAGCCTGCCGGCCCGATGCCGTAGCACAGCACCGACGATGATGCCGCCAGCAGGTCGACGGACTTGGTCCAGGCGTTGGGGTCGATCGTGGTGCGCGTCTGGTTGATCAGTGCGGCGGTGTCGACCAGGACCTGGTCGCAGATGGCCGCATCGTCGGCGGTCAGCCGGTCGATGCGCTGACCGAGCACGGCGACCGGATCCCGTCGCACGGTCATGGCGAGCAGCAGTTGCTGTTTGAGATCCGGCAGGCCGGTGTAGCCGAGCGCCTTCACGGTTCGCAGCACGGTCGCGTCGCTGGTTCCGGTCTGTTCCGCCAGCCGGATAGCCGACGAACTCATCACCTGGTCCGGGTGATCGGCGAGAAAGCGCGCCACGACTCGTTCGGTCGGCCGCAGCCCGGGAAGGAGGGCGGCGACGCGTTCGTGGAGTGGTTCCGAACCACCCTGTGTAGTGCCCACGTCCTATTGACTCCTGTCTTGTAGTGTCACTACATTACCTCAATCGCACGCGCCACGGGTGCGCAGGAAGGGACGGAGTCTTGCAGATGACCGAGTTCGTGATCATCGGAGGCGGCATCGTCGGTGCCGCGACAGCGTTCGAACTTGCGACGTCAGGCAGTTCCGTCGTGCTCGTCGAACGTCTTGAGGTCGCCGCGGGCGCATCCGGCGGACCGGGCAAGCGCGGGGTGCGCGCGAACGGGCGGGACCCGCGTGAACTTCCTCTTGCCCGGCAAGCGCTCGAACTCTGGCCGCGGCTGGCCGACATGCTCGGTGCCGACACCGGCTATCAGCGCCTGGGCGGAATGAACCTGATGGAGAAGCCGCGCGATGCCGCCGACGCCGACCTGCTGGCTCGAGCCGACTCCGAACAACGCGTGCAATCCGCCTGGCACATCAGGACCGAGTTGATCAGCAGGCACCGCGTCCTCGACATCGAGCCCGGCATCGCCTCGGATGTCGTGGCCGCGACATACTGTCCGGACGACGGCATCGCCGATCACACGGCAACAACACGCGCCTACGCCGACGCGGCATGCCGGGCGGGAGCCGAGCTACGACAACACGTCCAGGCCGAGCGCATCCACGAACACGACGGCACCGTCGTCGTCTCGCTCGACAACGGCACGGACCTCACCGCCACCCGAGGCGTGTTCGTGCTGACCAACTCCCACATCAACGAACTCCTGGAGCCTTCCTTCGGGGTGCACGTGCCGATCTGGCGAACCGCCCCACAGGTGCAGTTGGTCCGCGCGCCCACCGGATACCAGCCACGCGTTCTCATCGGCCACTTCACCAAGAAGCTCGCGGTCAAACCGTTGGCCGACGGAATCACCATGATCTCGGGCGGCCTGCCCGGGCGGTGGGACGAGAACACCAACACCGGCGTGCCGGTGGACGAGATGGCGCGGCAGAGCCTTGACCTCGCCGGCAGTGTGTTCCCGGGTCTCTCGGACGTGGCTGTCGTGGAGACCAACAGCAGCCGTGCGGAAAGCCGGACCACCGACGGCGTTCCGATGATCGATGTCGTTCCCGGCACCAGAAACGTGTACTTCGCGACTGGTTGGAACGGTCACGGATTCGCGATCGCGCCCGCGGTCGCCGCGGCCCTGGCTCGCTGGGGCCGGACATCGGCCAAACCACCCGAGTTGGCGCCGTTCAGTGCGGCCAGGCTGGGCATGGCCGATGCGTCGCCCGGCACGAACTAGTACGAGGCAGACCACGGGGAGAGAAGACCAGCACCTGTTTTCCGCCCACCCAGCCCCTGGAATTGAGGCCACCGTGAACAACTTCGCCCAGCCATCCACCACGACAAGAACAGCCAGGTTCGGGTTGGCAGCATCCACCGCCCTCGTCGCGCTGGTACTCGCCGGGTGTGGGGGAGCGGCCGGCCAGGCGTCATCAGCGGGGCCGGCCACGAACACGACGGTCTCGGCGGCACCGGTCTCCTCGATCGCCAAGCTGGTTCCTCCGTCCATCGTGAGGACCGGGACGGTGCGGGTCGGCGTCGCGCTCGGGTCGCCACCGGACGAGTTCCAGGATCAGGACGGTCAAGTGCTCGGCTGGGAGGTCGACCTCGTCCGCGCCGCGGCGCAGGTGATGGGACTCAACGTCACGTTCTCGCAGGCATCGTTCGACTCGCTGATCCCCGGCCTTCAGGCAAACCGGTACGACCTCGCGATCGGCCAGTTCGGCATCACCGCGCAACGCGAGAACGTCGTCGACTTCGTCTCGACTCTCTCGTCGAACGAACTGCTCGCTGCCAAGGCCGACTCGACGATAGCCGTGCACACGCTGGCCGACCTGTGCGGTCACAGCGTCGCCACCACCCGCGGCGCACATGAGGTCCAGTTCGCTCAGCGGCAGGATCCCCAGTGCCTCGCTGCGGGCAAGAAGCCCATCGACATCAAGGTCTTCGACAACTCCAGCCAGGCGAGCCTCGCCCTGATGAGCGGCCGCGTCGAGGTGTTCTGGCTGGGAAGCACCGCGATCAGCTACTTCGTGCAGACCACGCACGGACAGGCCAAGGTGATCGGGCATTACCTCGACCCGCAACCGATCGGAACGGCCCTGCAGAAGAACTCCCCGCTCGGACGGGCGCTCCAGGCGGCCATGCAGCACAACATCGACAGCGGCGTGTACCGCACGGTGCTCGCCAAATGGGGGCTGGCCGCCGATGCGATCCACGCCTCCGAACTCGACCCAGCTGTGTCGTCGAGCTGAGGCCGCCATGGATGTCGAACAGAGGGCGGTCATACAGATCGACACCGAAGACGAGGATGTCATCGTCCCGGTGCACCACCCGTGGCGGTGGTTCGCCTGCCTCGTCGTGCTGGTCATCCTGGCCTGGGCCGCGCACGGACTGGTCACCGACCGCGCCTTCCAATGGGACGTCGTCGCCCAGTACGTCCTGAGCGCCGACATCACCCTGGGCGTGCTGCGCACGTTGGAACTCACGGTCTTCGCCATGATCATCGGTCTCGGCCTGGGCACCGTGATTGCCTTGATGCGCCTGTCGCCGAACTCGTTGCTGACGGGGATCGCGTGGGCCTATACCTGGTTCTTCCGATCCATCCCGGTGCTCGTCCAGCTCATCTTCTGGTTCAACTTCGCTGCGCTGTACCAATCCGTGTCGCTGGGCATCCCGTTCGGGCCGGAACTGCTCACCGGCCAGACCAACAGCCTCATCACCCCGATGTCCGCGGCCCTGTTCGGGCTCGGCCTCAGCCAAGCCGCGTACACGGCCGAGGTCATCAGGGCGGGCATCGTCGCCATCGACCCGGGGCAGACGAAAGCCGCCAAGGCACTGGGCATGTCGACCGCGCTCGTGTTCCGTCGCATCGTGCTGCCACAGGCCATGCGGCTGATCATCCCGCCGGTCGGCAACGAGGTGATTTCCATGATCAAGAACACCTCGCTGGTGAGCGTGCTCGCGCTGGCCGAACTGCTCTACTCCGCCCAGCTCATCTACTCGCGCACCTACCAGACGATCCCGCTGCTGATCGTCGCATCGCTGTGGTACCTCGTCATCGTGTCCGTCCTGTCCATCGGGCAGCACTTCCTCGAACGGCGCTACGCCCATGCCTGACATCGATCACCCGTCCATCCCGGATGTCCCCGTCATCGTCCGTGCCCGCGGCCTGCGCAAGAAGTACGGCAGCCTCGAGGTACTCAAGGGTGTCGACTTCGATCTCCCTACCGGCAGCGTGCTGTGCGTCATCGGACCGTCCGGTTCCGGCAAGAGCACCCTCCTCTCGTGCATCAACCACTTGGAGAAGCTCGACGGCGGCCGCGTGTGGGTCGACGGAGCGATGGTCGGATATCGGCAGCGCAAGGGCAAACTCCACGAGTTGCGCGAACGCGAGGTGACCCGCAACCGGCAACGCATCGGCATGGTGTTCCAGCGGTTCAACCTGTTCCCGCACATGACCGTGCTGGAAAATGTCGTCGAAGCGCCGATCCGGGTGCGGAAGATTCTCCGGCGGCAGGCCGTCGCGCGTGCCACCGAACTGCTCGCGCGGGTCGGCCTGGAGGACAAACACTCGGCATACCCGAACCAGCTCTCCGGCGGGCAGCAACAGCGGGTCGCGATCGCCCGGGCTCTGGCCATGGACCCGAAGCTCATGCTCTTTGACGAACCGACTTCCGCGCTCGATCCGGAGCTGGTCGGGGAGGTGCTGGCGGTCATGAAAGACCTCGCCTCTTCCGGCATGAGCATGATCGTCGTGACCCACGAACTCGGATTCGCTCGCGAGGTTGGCGATCACCTCCTGTTCATGGATCGCGGAGTCATCGTGGAGGAAGGTCCGCCACGAGACGTACTTGCCCAGCCTCGGCACGAACGAACTCAGGCGTTTCTGTCGAAAGTACTGGCGTGAGTTGACCTCGCATTTGAGGGTGCGCCGCCAGGGACGCGGATCAGAGTTTCTGCATTGCCTCGCTGATTTTCGCCGTCGTCGCGACGGTGAGATCGCCGAGCGTGCGCACGCGCTTACGATCGAAGCGACTGGAGGGAATGGAAATGACGACCGCGGCGACCGGTCGTCCCGACGACGATGTGACCGCGGCGGCGATGGCGCTGACGTCGGGCCGCCACCAGGACGCGTCGTTCACCGCGTACCCGCGTTTGCGCGTGCGCGCCGCTTCGGCCAGTACCGCGGACCGGTCCACGATCGTGGCATCGGTGTACCTGTCGAGGTCGGTCCCGAGTATCCGGTCCAGTTCGTCGGCATCCAGATGCGCGAGGACGGCCAGGCCGGACGCTGTCGCGTGGATGGGGACCCTGGCGCCGATCTCGACGAACGTGCGCACTGCCTGCGAGCTGTCCTTGCGGGCGATGACGACCAGCGAACCGCGGTCACACACGCTCAGATGGACGGTCTCCTCGGTCGCGTCCCGCAGCTCTTCCAGGAAGGGCAGCGCCACCTCCCGCAGCCCTTCCTCGCCTGCGGCGCGCAGGCCGATGCTCAACGGTTTGGTGGTCACCCCCCAACGGGCGCGTTCGGGGTCGACCAGGCGGAGCCAGCCCGCGTGCTGCAACGTCACCAGGCAGCGCTGCACGCTGCTCTTGGCCATCCCGGTGGCCCGGGCCAGCTCCGAAACACCGACGGGCTGGCGTCGGGCCACCTCTTCGAGAACCCGGAACGTGGTCAGGACGGCCGCGACCGGCTTGTTCGACTCCGCCGGTTTGTCCGACTCCGACTGGGCCATGGGCTCCCCCTTCTCACCGAGACGTCACCACGCGGTCCAGTGTTCCACATAGCGAAACGCTGGACCGCGGTGGTCGCCGGTCAGGTGCTCGGCACAGCGCCGGAGATGGGGTCGGGCTCGTCGTAGGACAGCGTTCCGGGCACCGCGCGCTTCCTGGTTTCCGGCAACGCCACCACGACGATGACGAGCGCGATCACGGCGATGATGGTGATGTACGCGCCAGGGGCGAGTTTGCCCCATTTCGCGGTGATCAGGGCACCGACCAGCGGCGCGGTGCCACCGAACACCGCGACGGCGATGTTGTAGGTCAGCGCGGTGATGGTGGACCGAATCCGTGGCGGCACCAGTTCCACCGCGATGATGGTGGCGGTCATGCCGACCATTGCCGTCGGGATGCCCAGGATGATCACGGCGACGGCGGTCGTCACCAACGATCCACCCGTTGCGATCACGTAGGCCGGAACCGATCCCAGTACTGCCAGGGCAATCCCCGCGACGAGAACCGGCTTGCGCCCGAACCGATCGGCGAGCACCCCGGACAGGATCGTCAGGCCCGCGCACAAGACCAGTGCGATTCCGCTCGTGACAAGCACCGTGACCGGCTTGAGGTGGCCGGTGACGGTGAGGTAGGTGGGCAGGTAGCCAAGGAAGTTCTGGGCGACGACAGCGAGCATCGAGAAGATCGCGATCGCCAGCAGGAACACCCGCCATTTGCGGAAGGAGTCCCGCACCGGTGTCGCGGCGATCTCGCCACGATCGGCGAGCACCCGGAACGTGCGGCTCTCCTCGAGGCGCAGTCGCATGTAGAGGCCGATCAGCGCCATGGCCCCGCCGGCCAGGAACGGCAGCCGCCAGGCCCAGTTCGCGTAGGCCCCTGCGGCGGACAGTTGCAGGCTGAGCAGCAAGGCAACGGCCAACGCGGACCCGATGAAGGTCGCACTGACGACCACGCTGATCCACAGGCCGCGGCGCGAGCCGGGCGCCTGCTCCATGACGTAGGCGGCCGCGCTGGTGTATTCGGCCCCCATCGACAGTCCCTGCACGAGCCGGCAGAGCAGCAGGAGCAGTGGCGCGGCGATTCCGACGGCGGTGTAGGGCGGCAGTAAGCCGATGGCCGCTGTTGACGCGGCCATGATCAGCACCACGGTGCAGAGCGCGGCTCTGCGCCCGACACGATCACCCATGCTGCCGAACACCGCGCCGCCGACCGGGCGCACGATGAACGCGATGCCGTAGATGGCCAGGGTCGACAGGACCGCGGCGGTGGGATTTCCGGTGGGAAAGAAGTGTTTGGCGAGGATCGTCGCCGAATAGGCGTAGATGACGAAGTCGAATGACTCGACCGTATGGCCGATCATCGCCGCGCCGAGGACTTTCTTCTGCATGGGCACACTCCATTGTGGACGTCAATGCGGGCTTGCGAGTTACCAGATCTTGTCGAGGACACGCAGGGCATTGCCGCCGGTCACGGCGGCGATATCCGCGTCGGAGTAGTCGTGCTTGACCAGCCAGCGGGTGATGTTGGCGAAGCACTCGCCGGGATTTTCCAGCCCCTCCACGTATTCGACCGGTTCGTAAGTGGGCCCCGACATGATCGCCGCGACGCCCAGCCGCTCGCTCAGGGCGTGGTGGAATCCCAGGTGGTCGCCGAAGAACGTGTCCGGCCCGAACCCGACGTGCTCGATGCCCACCAGGTCGACGCAGTACTGGAAATGGTCCATCACGGACTCGATGGTGTGCCTGCGGTGCTGGGGGCTGACCGTGGTGTGCGGGGCGGCCTCGATGCCGATGACGCCGCCGGCCTGTGCGCAGGCCAGGATGACCTCGTCGGGCTTCATCCTGGGCGTGGCCCACAGTCCGCGAGCGCCGGCATGGGTGATCAGCACCGGCTTGTCGCTCGCCTCGATCACGTCGAGCGCGGTGCGATCGCCCGCGTGGGACAGGTCGATCGCGATGCCGAGCTGATTCATCCGCCGCACCGCGCGCCTGCCGAAGGTCGTCAGGCCGCCGTCGTGCTTCTCCTTCAGCCCACCGCCGAGCGAGTTCGAATCGCTGTAGGCGACACCGATCTGGCGGATGCCCAGGCCGTAGAGCACATCGAGCCGGTCGACCTCGTTCTCGATCAGCGCGGCACCTTCCAGGCCCGGCACGACGGCGAGCCTGCCCTCGGCATGAGCACGGCGGATGTCGTCGACCGACTCGGCCCGGATCACGTAGTCCTGGTGGGCGAAGTCGCAGAACCGCATGCCGAGGTCGGCGATGACGTCGTTCCATTTCCAGCCGTACCGGGACTCGGAGTCACTCCAGCCCATGTTGTCGAACACCGCGTCAAGGCCGGAGCGGCTCAGGCCCTCGTATCCGTAGGCGAGACGGCCTTCTCTGGTCCACGCCAACAGTTCGGTGCTGGTCTGCTCCGGCAGGCGAACCGGATGGTCGTGCAGCGACACAACCACGTTGTCCGCCAGCAACCGCGCCGCGCGTGCCTCCTGTTCGGCGGTGAGCCCCAGGTCGTGGCTGGGTAGCCGGTCGACATCGGCGGCCAGCGTGAACTCCGGGAAATCCGTTCCCGCTTCCAGGTACGAAAAGGACTGATAGCCGGAATAGCGCTTAGCGGTCATGGTCTGTGCTCCTCGCCGCCCACGCCCGGACAGGACGTGTGTTCACTCGTGCGGAACGATGTGCTAGATAATAGAACAGAGGGTGAACGCGTTGGGCAGCCTTGTCAAGCTGCCATCCATTCCATTGTTCGAGAGGTGATCCCATGACGAGTGCGGTCGAAGTGCCACCGGAGGGCATCGATCTTCCCGGCGGCACGCTCATCGCGTCGCGCTGTGCCGACGGCCATGCCACCGCCCACCCACCATTGGAGCGATGCCCCGTCTGCTGGGAACCCACCCAGCGGATCGCGCTGTCGGGATCAGGTCGGCTCTACAGCTTCTCGACGATCGCGGTCGGCCCCGGCGCGCCGTACACGGTCGGCTATGTGGACACGCCTGAAGGCGCGCGGATCTTCGCCCACCTCACCACCCCTGAGCCGGAACTGCGTCCCGACCAGCCGGTCCGGGTTCACCTTGACGGCACCCGTGTCACCTGGGAGGCAACCGATGCGTGAGGTCACCATCGTCGGCGCCGACATGACACCGTTCGGCCGGCACCTCGACCGAACCCTGTCCGGCCTGGGCGGCGACGCCATCCGCGGTGCGATCCACGATGCGGGTGCGACCCGCGCGGACATCCAGGCCGTGTACTCGGGCAACATGACCGGCGGTTCGCTCGCCGGCCAGCGGATCGTGCGCGACCTCGGGCTCGGCGGGATCCCGGTGGTCAACGTCGAGAACGCGTGCTCATCCAGTGCGAGCGCGCTGCACGAGGCCGTGGTGGCTGTCGGCGCCGGCGTGCACGACACGGTGCTGGTGCTCGGTGCCGAACAACTCACCGCGCTGGGCCACGGGCCACTCCCGCTCAACGAGAACGACCACGAGAACGCCAACGGGCAGATCATGCCGGCCGTCTACGCCATGCGAGCCCGCCGTTACCTCCACGAGCACGACCTCGCTCCGGCCGATCTGGCCGCCGTCGCGGTGAAGAACCGCGCCCACGGCGCCCGCAACCCCTACGCCCAAATGCGATCCACGACAACGGTCGAGGAGGTGCTGGCCTCGCGGCCGGTCGCCAGCCCGCTGACCCTGCTCCAGTGCTGTCGCAACGCCGATGGTGCCGCGGCGCTCGTCGTCACGGCGACGCCGCAACGGTTCGCCGGGCCGCCCGTCCGGGTCCGGGCCTCGGTGTTGCACTCCGGGCGCTTGGAAACCGGATTCCGCGACATGACGACGCCGACGATCACCATCGAGTCCGCGCGCGACGCCTACGAGCAGGCCGGCGTCGGGCCGGAGGACCTGAGCATGGTCGAGTTGCACGACGCGTTCACCATCGCCGAACTCATGTACTACGAGGCGTTCGGCCTGGCCGAGCGGGGCAAGGCCGCCGCCCTGTTGCACTCGGGCGCGACCACCTTCGGCGGGCAGACGGTGGTTAACCCCAGCGGCGGGCTGCTCGCCAAGGGCCACCCCGTTGGCGCGTCGGGTGCGGCGCAGGTCGTCGAGGCGGTGTGGCAGCTGCGCGGCCGGGCCGGAGATCGGCAGGTCGCCGGTGCCCGCCTGGCCCTGACCCACGTCACCGGCGGTGGCATGACCGGCGTCGACCACGGCGCCTGTGCCATCCACATCCTGGAGCGGCCCTAGCCAGCGGTTGGAGGCGCGTCGGCGACCATGGACAGCAACGTCATCGCGTCCTGGTCAGGAGAGCCGGGTTCGGCCTGGAGGACGGTCATGCGCTGTCCGTCCTCCAGGTACAGGATCTCCGCGGTCAGCGTGAACTCGCCCGCTCTGGGGTGCCGGAACGCCATGCGCTCGCCGCGCCGGTGCCGTACGTCGTGCTGCTCCCATCGCCGGGCGAACTCGGGGCTGGCGGCCCGCAGTTCGGCGATGAGCGCGCGCAGCGCCGGGTCGTCGGGGTGGTCCGCTTCCAGTGTTCGCAGGTGAGCCGTTGAATCCGCAGCCGTGTTGTCCCAGTCGGCGAACAGCTCACGGGCGGCCGGGTGCAGGTAGATGTAGCGGGTCGTGTTGCGCCGTTCGACCGGCCAGTCCGCCATGCCGTGGAACAGCGCGAGTCCCTCCGGATTGGCGGCGAGCACGTCGTGGGTCCGGGACAGCACGTAGGCCGGGCATGGCCGCAGCGTCGTCAGCAGCTGCCGGATGCCCGGACGGACCTCCGACGACCAGGAGGACGAGCTGGCCGACCGGCCGGCCACCTGATTGGCCAGCGCGTACAGGTGGGACCGCTCCTCGTCGTTCAGCTGGAGCGCGCGGGCCAGTCCATCCAGGACCGGGCCGCTTGGATTGGTCTCCTTGCCCTGCTCCAGCCGGATGTAGTAATCGATGCTCACTCCGGCCACGGCGGCCAGCTCCTCGCGCCGCAGACCAGGCGTGCGGCTCGAACCGAGCCGAGACGGCAGGCCGACATCGGCCGGGCACAGCCGCGCCCGGCGGGCTCGCAGGAAATCTCCGAGCTGGTTCGCCATGGATCCAACCTAACCCTGTCACTACCAGGAACGCTGCGGTCTTCATCCGTACGGCCAACCGCGAGACCTTGTGCGGACCAGCCCGTGAATGACGGCCAAGAAAGGCAGCCATGCGCGCAAGAACGGTGCCCGTCGCCGGACCTCTTGACGGACTCCGCGTCCTCGATCTCACTGGACAGCTCGGCGCCTACGCCGGCCGGCTGCTCGCGGATCTGGGCGGCGAGGTCACCCGCGTCCGGCACGCGACCGACGATCTGGACTCCTGGCCTCGTCACCGTCGGATCTTCCTCGAAGCCGGGAAGTGGCGGGCGCACGCGGAGCCGGGATCGGACGAGTGGAACGGCCTGCTCCAGATGGCTGACGTCCTGCTCACCAGCGCCGGGCCGGGCGAACTGCGCAAGCTGCGACTCCACCCGGAACAGACCCCCGGTCTGGTCCACACGAACGTCAGCGGATTCGGGATGGCGGGCCCGCGAGCCGGCCATCCCCATTCGGACCTGACCCGGCTGGCCGCCGGCGGGCTGCTCTACCTCGGCGGCGATCCCGACCGGGAGCCGGTGCGGCCGTACCCGGAACAGAGTTCGATGGCGGCCAGCCTGCACGCCACCGTGGCCACGTTGCTCGCGCTGAGACGGCGTGACCAGACCGGACGCGGCGATTTCGTCGACGTGTCCGCCCAGGAGGCCGTGGCTCACTCGCTGGAGAACGCGGTGCAGTACGCCGACCTGGAAGGCAAGATCCGGCGCCGGGCCGGAGCCGGACCGGTCGAGGCGGGCACCGGCCTGTTCCGTTGTGCCGATGGCTGGATCTATCTCGTGTCCAGCATCGGCGGCAAGCACCTGTGCTGGGCCGAGTTCGTCGGCTGGGTGGCCGAGGAAGGCTGGGACGAGGACGGCGCCCTGGCCGGCGCCGAGTGGGACGATCCGGTCTACCTCCGGACGCCGGAAGCCGTCGCCCGCTACCGCGCCATCATCGAACGGTTCACCACGACCCGCACCAAACGCGAGCTGTACGAGGAAGGGCAGCGGCGCGGCGTCAGTATCGCGCCCCTTTCCTCGCCGCGCGATCTGCTCGACAATCCGCAGCTCGCCGCGCTCGAGTTCTTCGTCCCGTGGAGCGTCGACGATCGGGAATTTACGTTCCCGGGTTCTCCCTACCGATTCTCCAGGACCCCCGTCATGCCCCGCAGGCTCGAAGGGACGGTCCAGTGAACCAGCCACTCGCCGGCGTGCGGATCATCGACTTCACCTGGGTCGGTGCCGGACCGTTTCTGACCAAGCCGTTGGCCGATCAGGGTGCCGACGTCATCAAGATCGAGTCCAGCCGCCGGACCGACGCGATCCGGACGATGCCGCCCTTCGCCGGTGGCGTCCGTGGCGTCAACCGCAGTGGTTACTTCGCCAACCGGAACTCCAGCAAACGCTCCATCTGCCTGGATCTGAAGAACCCGGCGGGCAAAGGGATCGCCGAGGCATTGATCGCCGTGTCCGACATCGTCACCAACAACTACACGCCGGGAACGCTCGATCGGCTGGGACTGGGCTACCAGGACGTGTGCCGGTACCGGCCCGACGTCATCTACCTGGAAATGCCGATGAACGGCTCACCGGGCCCGTACAGCGCGCACCGTGGATACGGGCTGACCATCGCCGCCGCCGGTGGTTTCCTTGACCTGTCCGGCTATCCCGACCGGCCACCGGTCGGGACCGGGACCAACTATCCCGACCATGTGCCCAATCCCCTGCACAGCGCGATCGCGGTCCTGGCCGCACTGCGGCACCGGGATCGCACCGGGGAAGGCCAGCGCATCGAGGTCGCCCAGCTGCCCTCGACCGTGAACATGATCGGCCCGGCGCTCGTGGCGGCCGCGCTCGGTGAGACCGAGCAGCGCAGCGGCAACGACGACCCGGCGGTGCTGTGGCAAGGAGTCGTGCCTGCGCGCGGCGAGGACCGATGGTGCGCGATCACCCTGCGCGATGAGCACGATCTCGAGGTCGCCCTGAAGATCATGGGCGCACCGGCCGATCAAAACGCACCGGCCGGCGTGCGAGACCTTATCGCGGCGCAGGCCATCAACCACGACGCGAACGAGCTCGCCGCCAAGCTCTGCGCCAACGGCATCGCCGCAAGCGCCGTGCACGATGCCCGCGATGTGCTGGCGGACCCGCAGCTGAACAGCCGTGGCCACTGGGTGACCCTCGATCATCCCGAGATGGGGCCGTCCGTCTACGACGCTCCGCCCTACCGCTCCGAGTCGACGTCGCCGCGGCTGCGTTCGCCCGCGCCGCTGCTCGGCGCCGATACCTGGCCGGTGTGCCACGAAGTACTGGGAATGCGACGACCTGAATTCGATCGCCTTGAGCAGGAAGGAGCCTTTGGATGAGCGGGGTAATCGTGGAGGCCACGGGCCCGGCCCTCGTCATTCGCATTGACCGGCCGGAGGCCATGAATGCGTTGGACATCGAGAGCATGAAGGCCATTCGGGCGGCGCTGGAACAGCTCGAGCGCAGCGACGATCACCAGGTCGGCATCTTGACCGGGACAGGAACCCGCGCGTTCTGCTCCGGATCCGACCTCAAGCGGACGTTCCCGCCGGACACGTCCTTCGCCAGCGCCTACTTCGGGACCTTCGAGGCGAGCATTGACAACGGCCTGTACGTCAGGGCCATCGCGCTGGACAGCCTCCGGCTCACCAAGCCGCTCATCGCCGCCGTCAACGGGCATTGTCTGGCCGGCGGGATGGAGCTGGCGCTGGCCGCCGACCTGCGCATCGCCGCGCCCAGCGCCACTTTCGGACTGCCGGAGCCGAAGGTGGGCAGCATGCCCGCCCTCGGCGGGATAGCGTTGCTCTCGCGCACCATTCCGGCTGCGGTGGCGAACAAGATGCTGCTGACCGGCGACCGGATCGACGCCGCCGAGGCGTACCGGGTCGGTCTCGTCAGCGATCTCGTCGAACACGAGGAACTGCTGCCCACCGCCATCAAGCTGGCCGAACGGATCTGCGAGAACGGCCCCCTCGCCGTAAAGGCCATCAAGGCCGCCGCCCGGCAGAGCCATGACATGCCGCTGACGCAGGCGATGCGGCAGGAGGAACTGTACTGGGGCGTGCTGCGCGACACCGCCGACCGGATCGAGGGCCGCACCGCGTTCGCCGAGAAGCGCCGTCCGAAGTGGACCGGAGCGTGAGCGGTGCCGGTGCCACGGTCGTCGTCGGGATCGGGAACACCGACTACGCGCGGGACTGGGTGCTGTGCCGATCCTCGGGTGCGCGTACGGACGGATACGGCTACGCCGCGACGGCCTTCACCCGGGCGTTGAGCGACGCAGGGATCACCAAGGATGATGTCGACGGCCTCTACGTCGGCGCGCCACTGGCCTACGAGCGCACCGCCGAAGTGCTGGGACTGGACGTCAAGTGGGCGTCCACGGGCGACGCCTCGCAGGCGCTACAGGACGCGGCAGCGGCGATCACCATGGGCTGGGCCGACTGTGTCGCCCTGGTTTACGGCAACGACCAGCGCAGCGCCGGTACCGCCTACGGCGGTCCGGGCGCGTCCTACGGTGACCAGTTCCTGTCCTATGTGTACTACGAGCCATGGGGATTCACCTCCCAGGGCGCGCTCTACGCGTTGCTGGCCCGCCGCTATCTCGCCGTCAACGGCCTCGACGAACGACTGCTCGGCGAAGTCGCGGTGGCGCAACGCATGCACGCCCAGCTCAATCCGGACGCGGTCATGAGGTCCGAGCTGACGCCGGATGACTACCTGGCGGCACGGATGATCGTCGAGCCACTGCGGTTGTTCGACTACACGATCGTCAACGACGGCGGCGTTGCTCTGCTCGTCGTCTCGGACGACTTCGCGCGGTCCAGAGGACTCAGCAGGCGGGGAGCACACATCACCGCGTTCGGCCGGCATGACATGAACCGCGAGGCGACCAGTCTGGCACCGCGCCTGCTCGACTTCTATCACACCGGGCATGCCGCAGCGGCCAGGAGCGTCTACGAGTCGGCGTCGGTCGGACCGGAGGAGATCGCCACTATCCAGATATACGACAGCTTCTCCGTCCACGTTCCGCTGATGCTCGCCGGGTTGGGGTTCACGACCGACGACGGCGTCGGGGATTTCATCATGTCCGGTGCGCTGCGCCCGGGCGGCCGGCTGCCGACCAACACCTCCGGCGGACATCTGTCGGAGAGCTACATGCAGGGCTGGGGGCACCTCGCCGAATGCGTGCGGCAGGTTCGTGGCGAGGCCGGTGCGCGGCAGGTCGACCGGGCGCGATACGTGCAGTACGCCTCGGACGTGGCCGGGAAGGTTTTCAGCGCCATCTTCGAGAAAGCGTAGGAGCCAGCGTGATCATCCGCCCACATCCTCGCCGTGGCCTGTTCGAGGACCAGTTCTGGAAACATGTCGGCGAGCACCGGGTCCACCTCCAGTGTTGCCAGGAATGCGGAACCTGGTGGTACCCACCAGGTCCGGTGTGCCCGGCGTGCGATGGCGACGACTGGCGGTGGAGTCCCGTTGCCGGTACCGGCACGGTGCTGAGCTGGGTCACTTTCGCCAGAACCTATTTCCCGTCGATCCCCGCGCCGTACACCGTCGTCGCCTGCCGGCTCGGCGAAGGGCCGATCATGCTGGCCGACACCACCGCCGATCCGAATTCGCTTCGCATCGGGCAGCACATGGTCCTGCGCTACTACCCGGTGCGAACCGAGGATGACACTCCCGTCACGCTCTACCGTTGGTCGCCTGATCAGGCCGCGTGACCGGTCGGGCCGCCGTCGTCGGCCGGTACGAACCGGGGCAGCCGGGCCGGGTTGAGGTTGGCCAGCTCGTCGAAGGTGGCTCGCTCGTAGGACTTGGCCCACGACAAGTCCGCATCGGACAGTTCGCCATCCGACAGGCCGGCGATCAGCCGCTCGCCGTATTCGGTGTGGTCGTGCGCGGTGAGGATGACCAGCTCGGGGAATTCGCGACGGAGCCATTGGATCCGCCGTACCGAGTCCACGTACTGCGCCTCGCCGCCGGTCTGGATCGCGCGCACCTGGTCCACCGCGAGGTGCCGGATGGTGTACATCGCGTCCCCGGTCAGCAGATACCGGTGGTCCACCAGCACGCTGGTGCTACCTGGGCTGTGTCCGGGGGTGGGCAGCGCGAGCACGCTCCCGTCGCCGAACAGGTCGGCCGAGCCGGTGAATCCACCGATCGCCGGCCCGGTGAACTGGATCGGCCGCCAGTCGCTGATCGCGGCGATCGACGGGGGATAGGCCAGCGGCACCAGGCCGAACACCTTCTCCTCCCGTGCCGCGTACTCGGCGGCGCCCAGATACACCGGGGCGTGCGCGAACAGGTTGAGCGTGCCGATGTGGTCTTCGTGGAGGTGGGTGATGATGACAGCTCGGATGTCCTCCGGCCGGTAGCCCAGCCGCGCCAGCTGGGCCGGCATGCTCTCCTCGGCCGGCAGGTCGTACTCGTCGACGTCCATCACGTGTTCCATGATCGAACCGCGGTAGTAGTCGACGTGCGCGGCCTGCTCCGCGCTGATTCCGGTGTCGACCAGTACGGGCCCGGCGGTCGGGTGCTCGATCAGGTAGGCGTGGATGGGCACCCAGATGAAGTGGTCCTTGTCGGCGGCGAACTCGCCCAGCGAGAACCCGTGCAAGCCCCCGTAGAACTGGCCGAACGGGACCTTGGTGTGACCGATGCGCAATGGGTGGATCTTCACGGCTCCCCCTTACGTTCGTCGGAACGGAACAGTTCCGTCCGCTGCCGTCGAATTTAGCGACGCCGACGATGGAACGCAACCGTTCCGTCGTGTGTATGATCCGGGTATGTCGAACGGGCGGGAACCAGCAGGGGCGGCGGTGCTCCAGGAGTCCGTGACCGCCGCCATCACCAGCGCGATGTTCGAGCAGCTCGCCGAGACCGGCTACGCGCGCATGTCGATGGACGCGGTCGCGCGCCGTGCTGGAGTCGGCAAGGCGGCCGTGTACCGCCGCTGGCGGTCCAAGCAGGCCATGCTGATCGACCTGGTCGGGACCGTGGTGCGCCGCAACGTCCCGGAGGTGCCCGACGCCGGTTCGCTCACTGGCGACGTCCGCGGGTTCCTGGACGTGATCGTCGCGCAGGCCGCCGATCCGCGAGTCCGGCTGATCGCGCTGGACGTCCTTGTCGAGACCACGCGCACGCCCGAACTGGCGGCTGCCCTGCACGACGTGGTGGCCCAGCCGCGTCGCACCGCAGCGGCAGCTGTGCTGACCCGCGCGATCGACCGTGGCGAACTGTCCGCCGACCTCGATCGCGAACTCGGCCTCGACCTGCTGATCTCACCGCTGCTCATGCGCTTGCTCCTCGCGGCCGACCAGGTGGACGACGCCTATCTCGCCCGGCTGACCACGGTGATCGTGACCGGCCTCAACGCGGTCTGACGATCACCCAGCTCGGTGAGCGGCTTCGGCGAAGGCTTTCACGAGGGGCCGCTCGTCTCCTCGCCGCGTGGCGAGGAAGATTCGGCTCACGGGCGCGGGTCCGTCGAGTTCGAGTCTGCGCACCCCTGGAGGCAGCAGCGTCGTCACGCTGGCGGGGGCGATCGTGACGCCGAGGCCCGAGGCGACCAGCGCGATGATGGTGTGCCAGTGCGAGCATTCCTGGGCGATCTGGACGTCGATGCCCGCATCCCGCAGCACCTGGGTGTTCACCGCGAAAGCATGGGGTCCGGCGGCTTTCGGAAACAAGATCAGTGGATCGGCCCGCAGCGCCGCCGGTGTGACCCGGGTGCCGTGCGCGGCGGCGTGGGTTGCCGGGACGAGGGCGACGAACCGCTCGGTGATCAAGGGGGACAGGGCGATGTCGTCGTGGTCCTCGGGGTCGCGGACGATTCCCGCGTCGGCCGTGCCCTGCTGGAGGGAGGTGAGGACATTGGTGGTGAATCCGTCGCGCAGCGTGATCTGGACCTCGGGCCGGCTGCGGGCGAATACGCGCAGCAGTTCGCTGACGATCGATGTGGCGGAGGTGATGAAGGCGAGGTGCAGGTGGCCGACCTCGCCGCGGCCGACCCGACCCGCCTCGTCGACGTCGCCGGCGAGGCGTTCGAGCAGATCCCGGGCTCGTATCTGGAAGGCGGTTCCCGCGTCGGTCAGGCGCACCCGGCGCGAGGAACGCTGGAACAGTTCGACCCCGACGAGCATTTCCAGTTGTCTGATCTGCTGGGAGAGGGCTGGCTGCGCGATGTGCACCTGCCGGGCGGCGCGGCCGAAGTGCAGTTCGTCGGCGACGGCCAGGAAGTAGCGCAGATGGCGCAGCTCGATCCGAGGATCCATACGTCGAGCTTATTGATGGATCGTCCGATGTGTATTGGACGTATGGCCAGGTTGGGTCGGAGACTGGTCGGGACCCCGTCTCATGCCACAGAAAGCAGCCCGATGCCGCCTGCCGCCACCCCAGTCGTGATTTCCTCGATGGCCTCACCGGCCGATGCCGACGGATTCCGAGCGCTCAACGAAGAATGGATCTCGCGGTTGTTCACTCTGGTGGATGAGGATCGTGCCGTGCTCGCGGACCCGTTCGGTCGCATCGTCAAGCAGGGCGGCGACGTACTGGTGGTGCGGGCGGCGAGTGATGACGCCGTGATCGGGTGTGTTGCGTTGCTTGCTCACCCCGATTCTGTGTTCGAACTGGCCAAGATGGCGGTGGCGCCAGCCGCGCAGGGGC
Source organism: Pseudonocardiaceae bacterium (assembly GCA_035248365.1). Lineage (GTDB taxonomy): Bacteria > Actinomycetota > Actinomycetes > Mycobacteriales > Pseudonocardiaceae > CAJCJE01. Next base: position 155,740 of record DATFHN010000003.1, read on the forward strand.
GTGGCATCGGCCGTCGGCTGATCGCCGCGGCGATCAGCCGGGCTCGTGAACTGGGTGGGTCTCGCGTGTTCTTGGGCACCAACAGCAAGCTCGAGCCCGCCGTCCATCTTTACGAGCGGGCCGGGTTCGGCCGGATCACCCGTGACCGGGTCCCGGTGGCCGACTATTACGCCCGCGCCGACATCCTGATGGAACTCGACCTGGCCAGTCACCCGTAAACAGGTTGCCGGTCAGCGACGTGGGAACGCGTGCCTGCGGCCCGCCACGGTCGGCATCGCCGCTCGCGCCGACCGCACCACGGATGCGGCAGCGTCGATGGCCCGTCTGGCATCCGCGACGGCGGCTCGGCCCGCTGGGGTGAGTGTCACGCCACGGGGTTCGCGGCGTAGCAGGGGTGTTCGGGTCTCGCGTTCCAGCACGGCGAGCTGATGCGAGACAGCAGGTTGTGACGAATGCGGCAGTCGCGCGGCCTGGGTGAACGATCCGGTGTCCGCGACCGCGACAAGACATTCCAGCGCCCGTAGCGTTGCCAGTCATCAACCGCGAGAACTCTGCCGTCCCGCGGCGATTCGTTGCTTGGCGAGCGTCACCGCGACCGTCGCCGTGTCCAGTTCATGCCGCTCGGACGCCAGCAGCACTTCCGCGGTCGTCGTGCCGATGTGTTCGACGTCGGCGAGCAGTGTGGAATCGTCGTTGTACACCTCGGCCGCGCAGGCGATGAGTCCGCCGGCGTTGGCGATGAAGTCGGGCACGTGGACGATGCCGCGCTCACGAAGCGTGGCGGCGACGCGGGGTTCGGCGAGCATGTTGTTAGCCGCGCCGATGACGTAACGCGCGGTGAGGGCCTGCGCCACCTCGGCAGTGACAACGCCGCCCGCCGCGCACGGCGCGAGGACGTCGATGTCCGCGGAGAGGATCTCTGATGGCTCGACGACTGTGGCGCCGAGCTCTGCCGCCAGGCTCCGGCAGCGGGCTTCGTCGACGTCTGCCACGACGAGCCTCGCTCCCTCGGCCGCGAGCATGGCCGCCATCCGGGCCCCGACATTACCGAGCCCCTGAATTCCTACGCGCATTCCGCTGAGGTCGTGACCTTCGGTCAGGTCCACCGCTGCGCGGATCGCGGCGACGACTCCGCGGGCGGTGTACCCGGACGGGTCGAGCCTGCTGCTCGAGACCGTCGAGACGACAGTACCGACCAGGTTGAGGTCCTTGACCGTGGTGCCCATGTCGATGCCCGGAATGTAGCGCCCTCCAAGTGATTGGATTCGTCGGGCGTGCGCGAGCAGCAACGCGTCGCGGTTGGCCGTGTCCGGCGCGGCGTTGATCACGCTTTTGCCGCCGCCGAGTTTCAGTCCGGCGAGCGCGGCCTTGTATGACATCGCCTCGGCCAGTTGCTTGGCGTCAGCGGTCGCGGACGCGTGGTCCGGGTAGGCGCGCATGCGAATGCCGCCGAGCGACGGTCCGAGCGTGGTGTCGTGGATCACGATCACCGAGTCCAATGCGGTGGGTTCGTCAGTGCAGTGCAGGATCTGCTCGAATTCTGAATCGGCGAGCGATTCAACATCAGTGACGGTCACGGATTCCCCTGGCGTCGAGGCGGAAGTGGTTAGTAGAACAGGGCAAGGGAGGGCTGGGTCAGCAGGCGTGCGATATGGCCGAGCACTTCGCTCCCCAACTGTCCATCGACCAAGCGGTGGTCGAATGACAGGGAGAGGGTGCAGATGTCTCGCAGGCTGATGTCACCGTTGTATTCCCAGGGCTTGCGGATGATGCGTCCCATGCACAGGATCCCGGCCTCACCCGGGTTGAGGATCGGGGTCCCACCGTCCACACCGAACACGCCGATGTTGGTGATGGTGAAGGTGCCCTTGGCCATGGCCTCCGGCTGAGTCTTGCCGCTGCGCGCGAGGGATACGAGTTCGCCGAGGGCGTGGCAGAGCTCCCGGGTGCTCAGCTTCTGCGCGGCCTTGATGTTGGGTACGAGCAGACCGCGCGGGGTGGCCGCGGCGATCCCGAGGTTCACCTCGTGGTACTGGACGATCTCGCCTGCTGCCGCGTCCCATTTCGCGTTCATCTCCGGGTGAGCCCGCAGCGCTGACAGGGTTGCACAGATCACCAGGACGAGCGGGGTGAGCCGGACATCGGCGAACGCTCTGTCCGTGCGGACCCGGTCCAGCAGCACCAGCGCTTCCGTGACGTCGACTTCAACCCATTCGGTGACATGCGGAGCGGTGAAGGCCGAGGCGACCATGGCCGCCGCGGTCGCCTTGCGAACACCCTTGATCGGAATCCGGGTCTCCGGCGGCTTTCTCACCGCGTCGAGACCATCGGTTGCCCGTGCGGCAGCGGTTTCGAGATCCCGTCGCGTGATCTGACCCGATGCCCCCGTCGGGATCACTGTGTTCAGGTCGACGCCGAGTTCGCGGGCGCGGAGCCGGACCGGTGGCGTGGCACGAACCGGCAGTCCGGCCGTTGCGGTGCTACCCGCTGGGCGTCGGGAACCGGGCTTGCGCGGACGACGCGCCACGCGGGCCCGGCTTGGCCCGTACCCGACCAGCACCGGTACTGGCGGCTCCGCCTCAGCTTCGGCGACCGGCGCGACAGCGGGGTGCTCGATCGCGCCGTTCACGGTGGTCGTCGTCACTCCGAAGCTGACGATCACGCTGCCGACCTGAACGACTTCCCCTTCTGCCGCATGCAGTTCGGCGATGACGCCCGCATGCGGCGAAGGCAGTTCGACGAGGGACTTCGCCGTCTCGACCTCGACCAGGACGTCGTTCACGGCGACCGTGTCACCCACCTTGACGTGCCACGTGACGATCTCGGCTTCGACGAGTCCTTCGCCGACGTCGGGAAGTGTGAATCGGTAAGCGTCGGCCATCTCGATCCTTCGTGGGCGATGTATCAGTACTGGTAGGTCGCGTCGACCGCATCAAGCACCCGGTCGAGATCAGGCAGGTACAGCTGCTCCACTCGCGCGGGCGGATAGGGGATGTTCCATCCGCCGACCCGCTGAACGGGTGCTTGCAGCGCGTGGAAGCAGTGCTCGGTGATCGCCGCGGCGATCTCGGCGCCGAGGCCGGCGAAGGTCGGAGCTTCGTGGACGACGACCACCCGGCCGGTGCGACGGACCGACGCGTTCAGCGTGTCCAGGTCCAGCGGCGACAACGAGCGCAAGTCGACCACCTCGAGCGACCGGCCTTCTGTCTCGGCGACCGCCGCCGCGTCCAGCGCCACGCGCATCGTGGGGCCGTAGGCGATGACGGTGACGTCCGTTCCCGGGCGCACGACACGGGCGCGGTCCAGTGCGGGCGCGTCCGCGGGCACCGCGCCGAAAGCCACCTGCGCCTTGTCCCAGTACCGGTGCTTGGGCTCGAAGAAGATCACCGGGTCGTCGCAGGAGACGGCCTGTTGGATCATCCAGTGGGCGTCGACGGGGCTGGCGCACGTCACCACCCTGAGCCCGGCGGTGTGGCAGAAGTAGGCCTCGTTGGATTCGCTGTGGTGCTCCACCGCGCCTATTCCGCCGCCGCACGGGACCCGGATCGTGACCGGGACCGTGAGCCGGCCCCCGGACCGGGCGCGGAGCTTGGCCAGTTGCGAGACGATCTGGTCGAACGCGGGGTAGACGAACCCGTCGAACTGGATCTCGCAGACCGGACGATAACCGCGCAGGGCCAGACCGATCGCGGTGCCCACAATGCCTGATTCGGCGAGGAGGGAGTCGATCACCCGGTCGCCGCCGAACTCCGCCTGCAGTCCTTCGGTGACCCGGAAGACCCCGCCGAGGGTGCCGATGTCCTGGCCGATGAGGACGACCGAATCGTCGTCGGCCATCGCCTGCCGCAGACCAGCGTTCAACGCGGCCGCCAGCGTGAGCGTCTCGGCCGGAGCCGCCGCTGCGCCGTGAACTCTCGTTTCCCCGTCAGAGGCTGTGGTCGTACTCATGCGAAGGATTCCCTCCAGGCCGTGAACGCCTCGCGTTCGGCCCGCAGTGCGCGGGTCTCACTGACGAGCGTGTTGCGGAAGCTGTCCTCGAGCGCCGGTGCGGCCAGGCCTTTGCAGGCCGCGCGGGTGGCTTCGGCCAGCGCGCTCGCCTCCTCGTCCAGTTCGCGGTGAAACCCGTCATCGGCCCAGCCCTGGGAGTCCAGCAGGATCCGCACGCGGGCGATCGGATCCCGCTGCTCCCACTGGTGAACCTCGCTCGCATCCCGATATCGCGTGGGATCATCAGATGTCGAATGCCCGGACATCCGATAGGTGACGGCCTCGATGAGCTCGGGCGGTCCACCCGCGCGTACACGCCGGGAGGCCGCTGCGGTCGCCGTGTACACGGCAAGCACGTCGTTTCCGTCGACCAACGTTGTGGTGAGACCGAAACCGGCGGCCCTGGCGTGCAGGGGCGTCCGGCTCTGTGTCGAGGACGGGGTCGAGATCGCCCACTGATTGTTCTGGCAGAGGAACACGATCGGGGCATGGGTCGCCGCCGACCAGTTCAGCGCTTCGTTCGCGTCTCCCTGGCTGGCCGCGCCGTCGCCGAAGTAGCAGAGCACGATCTCCTCGAGCGCGGGGTCTTTGCGGCGATCGGCGGCCACACCCAATGCGTAACCGGTGGCGTGCAACAGTTGGGTGGACAGGACCAGCGAACAGATGTGAAAGCGGTAGTCGGCCGGATTCCAGCCGCCATGCGCTGTCCCGCGCCATTGGGTCAGCAGTTCGGCGGGCCGGATGCCCCGGCACAGGGCGGCGGCGTGCTCGCGGTACGACGGGAAGACGTGGTCGTCCTCGCGCAGCGCGCGAATGCTGCCGACCTGTGCCGCTTCCTGGCCGCGACAGGACAGCCACAGACCGAGTTCGCCCTGACGCTGGAGGTGGTATGCCTCCTGATCGAAGCGGCGGGCCAGGACCATGTCCCGATAAAGTCCGCGGACCAGTTCAGGCGTGACCACGGTTTCCGCCGCCTCGCCAAGGAGGTTGCCTTCCGGGCTCAACAGGCACATGGGCGCCGACCGGTCGCGGTCAGTGCTGCTTGCTGACGCGCTGGCCATGGGAACCCCCTTTCGTCGGTGAGAATGTCGGTCACGATCTCGATGACGCCGTGCGGGCGAAGCAGCGACGCGAACGCGTGCCGAACTCGAGCATCTCGGCACCGAACCACCGGACCAGCTCGCCGATCTTGACCAGATCAGCGGTGTGAGATCTCAGACTCTGTCTGACGTGGACGTTCTGTTTGAGCGTGACGACCTGGTGCACGTCGACGAGCCGATTGAGACGCTTGGTCAGCAGCTCGAGCCGTTCCGTCGCCGGGACTCGCACCGCCAGTTGGATCCACCACATGTTCGAGTCCGGCGGGTGGCTGACCTGCATGCTGACGATCTCGACGTCCATCGGCAGGCGCAGGCCCGCCGCCCGCGCGGGCACATCGCGCCCTGGGCCCGCGAGCACGGAGATCAAATGCTCCGACATCGAGGTAACCTCCGGCTGTAGCGGATTCGTCCGGCAGTCGGACGACTCTGAGCATGATTGGCCCAATGTCAGACGCTGCGCAATCCGCACGCAAACTAGTTGTGCGAAGAAGCGTCAATAGTGGCGTCTGCCCCCGAAAGGGGCACGGATAATTGCCGAGTCGAGCTATTTAGTGCACGATCTGGAGGTGCTCGACGACATTGACCAACACATCCTCCGGTTGCTCCAGCAAGACGCCCGCAGAACCGTCCGCGATATCGCCCAACAGGTCGGACTGACCGTAGCTCCGGTCAAACGGCGTATCGACCGGCTCGAAGAGGCCGGTGTGATCAATGGCTACACCGTGCGCATCGACTCGGCCAAAGTGGACGGTGCGCTCGAAGCCGTGGTGGAGATCCGTTTCGTCGGGAACGTCGAACTCCAGACGATCCTGTCCTCCGCCGAGGACATTCCGGAGATCGTCGAGGTCCTGACTCTGGCCGGCGACCCGGACGCGCTCGTCCGAATACGCACGACGAACATCCACGACCTGCAACGCGTGGTGAACCAGTTGCGCACCAACCGTCAGGTCACCGGGACGAGGACGCTCGTGGTGCTGGGTTCCTGGTCTCGCCAGGGATGAGCGGCGCTCAAGCGCTTCGCCGGTTGGCCGCACAGGTCAGCCGCGAGTTTGGTCCCACTGGAACGGCCCGGTCGCGGTGAGCCGGTGCCGGATGTCCTTGTTCTGTGCGATGTCGGCGATGGTCCAGGCGAGCCCGAGTCCACCGTCGTGGATCGCTCGGTCTCCCTCGGGGCCGGCGGCGGCAGCAGCGAACTGGGGGGTGTGGTTGCCGTGCTCAGGGGGAGCGTCGAACGACAGGACGGGGTGGATGGCCGGTAGGTGTACCGAGACCTCGGACATGTCGGTCGAACCGAGGGAGCGGTCGGGGTAGTCGGGGAAGGTTCGTCCCAGGGCCTCGGCGTTGGCCTGGAAGAGCCGTACCATCTCGGTGTCGTGCCGGAATCCGTTGAGGGACATGAGTGGTTCGCTCACCTGCATCTGGACGCCGGCTCCGATGGCTCCGGCCTCGAAGCAGGCGAGAACTCGCGGCCACAGGGCATCGACTTCGTCGAGGGTGTTGGACCGCACCATGCATTCCACGACGGCGCGATCGGGGATGATGTTGACGGCGGCGCCCGCCTCCTTGATCACGGTGTGGATGCGGTCGGAGTCCCGCTTCTGCTGGCGCAGCAGCCCGATCGCGACCTGGGCGATGGTGACCGCGTCGGAGGCGTTGAGCGCTTCGAACGGGCGGGTGGCGTGGCCGCCGTGGCCCAGATAGGTGATCGACCAGTGACGCAGTGCCCGAATATGCGGGTCGGGCATGTCCTTGAGCTGCGGGTGCATCATCATCGCCGCATGCAGGCCGTCGAACGCCCCGTTGCGCAGCATGATCTCCTTGCCTGCTCCGCGTTCCTCGGCCGGGGTGCCGAGCAGCCTGACCGTGATGTCCAGCTCGTCCGCGGCGGCGGCCAGCGCGATCGCGGCACCGACCGAAGCCGCGGCGATGACGTTGTGACCACAGGCGTGCCCGATGCCGGGCAGCGCGTCGAGTTCCGCGCACAGCCCGACGACGAGCGAGCCATGTCCGGCGGTCGCGCAGAACGCCGTGTCGAGCCCGGCCGTCTTCTGCTCGATGGTGAATCCGCCATGTGCGCGCAGAACGTCGACGATCGTCGCGGCGGTTTCGTGTTCCTCGAAGGCCAGCTCGGGGTTTGCCGCGATGCGATGCGAGAGTGCCAGCAAGTCCGGCTCGTGGGCCTCGAACTCGGCGGCGATCTTGGTTTTGACGGATTGCGTCATCGTGTTGCCTTTCTCGGTCGGGACGCGAAGTTCATGGCCTGCGGCCCTGTCGCGCGCGCTGCCTGGCCGGGCGCGGCGCAGTGTCCGACGTGGATTCACAGTACGCCCCAGTGCGTTCGCATTGTCGGAACATCGTGCTATCCTCCGGAACAGCGTCGGACGCAAGAGTGGTCCGCGTCGGCGCCGATGTCAAGCACTACAGCGTGTGGTGATCGGCCGAAGGGAACGCGATGAAGCTTGTCGTATTGGGAGATACGGTGCTGGCCGGCCGCCCGAAAGTGGACAAGACAGGGCGTTCGATGCTCCCGTCGCTCGCTCGGGGTGACCTGGTTGTCACCAATCTCGAAGCCCCACGGATACCGCCGGCATCCTGCACGAGAAGGTCGAGGAGTATTCCCGCGAGCTCGAAGCCAGGCGCTGGGCGCCGGCGCGGGGAGCGGCGACCTGAGTCAGCAGGCCGGTCCTCCAGGCAGCATCTGCCCACAACGACTTGATGCTGGCTCAACCGTACTGTGCGGCGGCAGGGCCGCCACGCTGCCACATTTCATGGTTCCCGCATTCTGCTGTGATCTCGGCGGCCGCCTGAGCCGCGACGAAGAAGTCGTCGGCCACCGGCGAGAGGTGCGATGCCGCCATCGCGAGGCCCACTTGTTCGGGCGCGAGATCCGTGACGGGCACGTAAACGACATCTGGGTGTGAGTAGAACACGGTCGCCGAGCGGGCCAGGAACGAGATGCCCCGGCCGGCCGCGACATGCTCGAGCGTTTCGTCCACCCCGCGCACCAGGTATCCGGCGTTGGGGTGCGGACGCTTGGTGGGCTGCGTGCTCGCGTCGGTATGCCAGAGCAGTGGCTCGCCGGCCAGGTCGGCCTCGGTGACTTCTTGCTTGCCGGCCAGCCGGTGGCCGGCGGGCAGCACCGCCACCCGTGGCTCGGTGTAGAGCGGGGCGAGGCGCAGGCCGGTCTCGTCGATGGGCAGTCGTACGTAGCCGATGTCGATGCGGCCGTCGAGCAGCATCGGGGCCTGCTCGTCGGCTTCGATGCGTTGCACGTCG
>DATFHN010000004.1:0-243553 GCA_035248365.1 Pseudonocardiaceae bacterium
CGGCTTGGTTGCGGGCGGCGCTTCCGCGGTGATATCGCGTTGATGCACGATATGCCGATTGTGTGCGGGCAGGATCGACCATTTGCCTATTCCGCATGCGCCTCAATGGTGAGGCGCATGCGGAAATGTGCCCGTCACGCCGCTTGTTGATATTGATCGATCACTTGATCGGATTCTTGTGCTGCCGTGATGATCGCGATTGTGTCCGCGGTCGGCTGCCACTCGTCGTCCGCGTAAATCTCATAGGGGTCAAGGCGTTCGGTCATTTTCACTCCCTCGTCGAGGATGCTGTTGACCCTGATCATCACCCGTTCGGCCGACCGTGAACAACTCATGTTTTGCGGGTGGTTTCGTCCTGGGTTGCGCTTGTGGACATCACTTGACCGGGGTATTCGCGATATGAAAGTCTCGATGTTGAAATTGGGAGGGCCTTCACTGATCACGTGAGAGGGCAGTCGTATGACGTCAGCAGAATTGCCTGGACTTGACGTTTCCACCCGGGTTCGGGCCCGCGATATTCAAATTGCCGGTGTCGCCGATGTGCGCCGCAAGGTGCTGATGATCTCCGGCGCCATCGACACTACCGACCACGACATCTCGGTGTGCGTCAACCTGCCGGAACCCGGCCGCTGGCAGATCATCAAGTCCGAGACCAACCTGACCGACCAGACCTGGGTCGCCATGCAGGTCACCACCGACGAGAACTCGATCTTCGTCAGCGACGAGGACACGCTTCTGCTGTCCCGCCAGTTCGCCAAGTCCTTCTTGACTCCCGACCAGCGCAGGCTGACCTTCTACGATGGCGAGGTCCGGCCGGGCGAGCCCGTGCTGAAGGTTTACACGCTGGAGACCAGCGGCAGCAGCCCGAGCTACGCCTACTCGCGCTACAGCCCGATCGTGACCGACTCCGCCGAGCAGTCCGCGCAGACGCTGCAGCAGATCGTCAGCGACGGCATGCAGCAGCGGCCCGTGATCGAGGTCATCGTCCCGGTCACGATCATCGACTGACCGACCATCGAGGCGGACCCAGGTCGACGCAGGACGGGACATCGGGAGGACATCGAAGTGATCACCTTTGTCCCGCAACCCCACCTGCTCGACTCACCCCGAGGCCGGGACTGGCCGCGCCTGCCCAGCGCAGCGGCCACCGGCCGGTCCGCCGAACCGCCCGGCACCGTCGACGTCGCCGTCGTCGGTGCCGGGCCTGCCGGTCTCGCGGTCGCCTCCGCATTGTGGCATCGGGGCGTGGACGATCTTGTCGTGCTCGATCGGGATCCACGGCCGTGCCGGCGTTTTTTCGGGCGGATCGACCTGCTCGGGCAGCGCGTGCTGCGCTCGCCTTACGAGCACCATCCCGGGGTCGAGGGATTTCGTGACTGCGAGCTGATGGACTTCGCCCGGCTGCACTGGGGCCTGCTGACTCCGATCGAACGCCACGAGATCAGGATGGCGCAGGCGGGACACCGCTCGGTCGTTCCGGTCGACGTGTTCGAGGCCTACTGCGACCATCTCGCCGCGAGCCACCACATCACGCAGCGCAGCGTGCGGGCCGAGGTCCGCGAACTCCGGCCGGACGAGGACGGCGTGACCGTGCGCACCAGCGCGGGCGCGGTCCAGGCCAGGTTTGTTGTGTTGTGCACGGGCGAGGAACGCACACCGGCGCCCGCCGAGTGGTTCGGGCCGCGTGGGCGGCCTGCGAACGTCAGTTACTGGGATGAGCCGGTGCCCGAGGTGAGTGGATCGCTCGTCGTGGTCGGGGCCGGGCTCACCGCGGCGCATCTGGTGCGGTCGGCGCTGGTTGCCAGGCGCGAGGTGCACTGGGTCCTGCGCGAGTCGCGAGAGCGGTATCAGTGCGCCGACGTGAACTCGACGTTCTTCCGGCCCGAGGGGCGGTCCCGGTTCGGCAATGTCGGCTGGGCCGATCGGCTCACGTTGATGGGTCAGTACCGGCGGGCTTCGATCATGTTCGAGTTCCGGCCGAGGTTTGCCGCCGCCGAAGAATCCGGGCAGCTTGTGATGCATCGGGGACGGAAGGTTGTGGGCATCACCGCTGGACTCGCGGGACGGAGCGCGGTGGGGCTGGCCGATGGCGGGCGGGTGTTTGGCGACGCGGTCAAGCTGGCCATCGGGACGACGCCGGTGCTCGGGGACGCTTTCTTGCCTGCCGAGTTGGCCGGCATGCGCGATGGCTGGCCCGATCTGGACGAGCGCAGTCTTGCTTATCGGCGAGCGCCGAGGGTGTTGGCGGTCGGCGCGGCGGCGGGAATGGTGCTTGGGCCGGCCGCGCGCAACATCGACGGGCATCGCTTCGCGACCGCTCGCGTCGCTGCCGCCGTAGCCGAGGGGCTCGGCGTGCGGCAACTGGAGCTGGAATCGGAGCGGGTGGTGGCGCATGTCTGAGCTGCCGGACACGTTGTTCGCGCTGCCGGGCGTCGATGATCCGGCCAGTACCGAGGTGGGCATCATCTTGCTGGGGCTGGATGCCCGGCGGCTGGTGGCCGGACTCGGGCTGGCCGGGCTTGCCGATGATCCGGCGCTGGTGACGCTGGCCGTGGATCGGTTGCGGCATGGGGCATTGCGCGAGCTGAGCGAGGAGAGCCTGGTCGAGTCGGGGCTGGCGCGGTGGCGGCGGGTGCGGCCGGGGCTGGAGGCTGCTGGGCCAATCGGTGCCAGTGGCGCGTTGCGGGTGACCTGGGGCCGGGCGGAACGTCTTGTCGCGACCGCCGTCGAGGGGCTGGGGCCTGCGTCCGTTGCCTATCTGACCGCGTGCTGGCTGCGCCGGGATGACATCGATGCCGTTGAGACGCAAGGAGAACTCTAGTGTCCTATTTGAAGTCCTTGCCTGCCGAGACGACCTTGTTGCAGGTTTTCACGGCCTACCCGGACAGCGCGCGGCCGCTGCTGGCACTGCACGAGGTGGTGATGCGCGGACCGTCGCCGTTGACGCCGGGGGAGCGCGAATTCATCGCCGCTTATGTTTCTGGGCTCAATGCCTGCGACTACTGTCACGGGATCCACACCGTTACCGCAGCGGCGTTCGGTGTTGCGGAGGAGGTTCTTAGCGCGGCCGTCGCCGATGTTGAGGCTGCTCCGGTCGGTGACAAGCTGAGGGTTTTGTTGCGGTATGTGGGTAAGCTGACGCGTCGTCCGTCTATTATGGAGGATTCTGACGCGGCTGCGGTGTTCGCGGCGGGGTGGGATGAGCGGGCGCTGCATGACGCGGTGCTTGTCGCCGCCTTGTTCAACTTCATGAACCGGATGGTGGAGGGGATCGGCATCCGCCCGGACTCGGCTTACACCCGCCTGTCCGGGCAACGTCTGCATGACGCCGGTTATGCCGGTCTCGCCGAACTGCTGGACGGTCAGCCCACCGAAACGGCGAGCTGACCGGATCCGGCCGGCGCGAGGCGGGGCTGGGGCAGCGCGATCAGCACCGGCGGATCGAACCAGCGCATCGGCCGCATCGGGATGTCGGCAAGGCGTGCGGTCAGGTCCGGTCGCACCGTGATCGCGCCCCGCCAGCCGATGTAGGGCATGTCGACGGGTTCGATCAGGTGCGCCAGCAGTTGCCAGTCGCCCTCGGGCACGCCGGTCAGCGCGTACGGGCCGGGACAGTCGAGCACGGCGTGGCGGATCGGCTTGCCCTCGGGAATGCGGGTGCGGAACAGACCCACAAAAATCGGTCCAGGGGTGATTCCGTACGGTGCGATGATATTGCCGCGCACTACCGTGCCCGGTTCTGTCGTGTTCGATGCGCCCGGTGAAAAGCTGCCGAAATGGCGATATGAATTCGGTGTCGTGCCGACTCGCAGACTGAACTGGGTGCTGAAGGTGCCGACGCTGCTGTAACCGACCTGATGACAGATCCTGGTCACCGTCATCGGCGTGGTGCGCAACAGCCGTTTGGCCTCGGCCAGCCGCAGCGCGGATAGGAACCGGGCCGGGGAGGTGCCGGTGGCCTGCCGGAAGATGCGGCAGAAGTGGAACTTGCTGAACATCGCGGAGCGGGCGAGGTCTTCGATGGTGAGCGGCTCGCCAAGGTTCGCCCGCATGGTCGTGATCGCGCGCTCAACCGCGCGCCGTACGGTCTCTTCCATTGTTTCACCCCTATTCGCAATGGATAAGACGCTAGTATTCGCGGCTGCCGGCGTGTAGTGAGTTGCTCACCGGTCATGCTGAATTACCGTTGCCGAAATGATGAGAAATGCACTAGCGCAGCGCGGGAGAAGACCGGGTGGGCGGTAAACGCCGACACTGGCTCTACGGGATCAATCGCCGCGCCCGGCGCGATCCGCCCAGGTAGGAGGACAGCGCGCATGACCGATCCGCGCACCGTGATCGACGATCTGGCCGCGGAGGCGGCCGCGTTCGACGGCCTCGTCGCTGACATCGACCCCGAGCAGTGGCGCACGCCCACCCCGGCCGAGGGCTGGACCGTCACCGATCAGGTCGGCCACCTAGCGTTCGTGTTCACCCTCGCCGGTCTCGCCGCGGGCGAGCCGGAGAAGTTCACCGCGATCACGTCCCAGGTCGGCAACGCGCCCGGCGATTTCGACCGGGCCGTGAACGCCGCGCTCGACGACTTCGTCAACGACCCGCCCGAGGTGCTGCTGCACCGCTGGCGCGACGCCAAAGACACCGCGATCAAGGCCTTGGCCGCGCACCCGGCCAACGCGATCGTGCCGTGGCTGGTCAACCCGCTGCCGCCCGCCGTGCTGGCCTGCGCGGGCATGATGGAGCTGTTCGCGCATGGGCAGGACGTCGCCGACGCGCTGGGCGTGCGCCGCGAGCGCACCGACCGGATCGGCAACATCGTCGGCTTCGCCGTGCGCACCTGGGACTTCGGCTACCAGGCGCGCGGCCTGACCCCGCCCGCTGAGCCGTTCCGGTTCGAGCTAGTGTCGCCTTCTGGTGCATTGTGGACGTTCGGCGCGGAGGACGCGAGCAACCGGATCACGGGCTCGGCGGCCGATTTCTGCCAGCTCGTGACCCGGCGCAGGCACCGCGACGACCTCGCGCTGGCCGCTGAGGGCGCCGAGGCCGACGCCTGGCTGGACATCGCGCAGGCCTATCGCGGACCGGCCGGGCCCGGTCGTCGACCTGGCCAGTTCTCGCGCTCCTGACCAGGCAACTCCGGCGCGCCGGGTTCGGCGCGCCGGAGTGCGTGGGACGGGGCACGGGACCCGCCGCGCTGGTTACGTCAGCGGAGCATTCAGTTCGCGGTTGAGCATGGGGTCGGCTGGGCGGGGTTGCTCGTCCTGAACGGTGTCCAGCATGCGGCCGGTCGTGCGCGGTCCGAGCACGGCGATGTCGGTCGCGACCAGGACCAGGGCCAGCGCGATGACCACGAACAGCACCGCGGGACCCGACTTGTCCAGCAACGGGATCAGCACGAACGGCATCGCAGCGGTGGCCAGCCGGGACAGCGAATAGGTGCCGCTGGCCGCGGTCGAGCGCAGCGGCGTCGGGAAGATCTCCGCCTGGTAGATGTGGTAGGCGTTGGAGAACACGTTGCTGACCGTGGTGTAGAGGAACCCGAAGCCGACGATGAGCGGCATCGACGTTGACAGCCCGAAGGCGATGCCGAACACGGCCATCAACAGCACCGACCCGACCACCAGGTACTTCCGCTCGAACCGTTCGACCAGTGGCAGCGAGAGGGCCGAGCCGATGGGGTAGCCCACGAAGCTCAGCGCGGTGAACAGCAGCGACTGCGACACCGGGAAACCCTTGGCGGCCAGGACGAGCGGCACCATGGTGCCGAAACCGTAGTAGCCGATGGTCTGCAGGATGTGGAAGAACGTCATCATCCAGGTGGCCCGGCGGACGTCCTTGCCGAACAATTCCTTCACCGGCGCGACCCGCGTGGGGCGCGTCGCCGGGGGAGTGGCGGGCAACGGGACTCGTTGGCCTGCTTCGGCTTCGATGGTGCGCACGACCGCGTCGGCCTCCGCGGCCCGGCCGACCGAGGCGAGCCAGCGCGGCGATTCGGGCAGGCCGCGCCGCAGCAGGAACACCGCGCCCGCGCCGAGCGCGCCGATCACGAACAGCCAGCGCCAGCCTGCGATGCCCAGCACCGTGTGCACGGCAATGCCCCTGGCCAGGAAACCGACCACCGGCACTCCGCAGAACGCCAGCGTGTAGGCGATGGCGAGGAACTTGCCGCGTTTGCGCGCGGGCAGCAGGTCGGTCAGGTAGGTGTCGGCCAGCGGTGGTTCGGCGCCGAGGCCGACGCCCGCGAAGAAGCGGGTGATCATCAGCATCGCCGGGCCGACGCTGAACGCGCCGAGCAGCGAGAACACCGAGTAGAGCCCGAGGTTGATCAGGAACGCGCCGCGCCGGCCGAACCGGTCGGCGACCCGGCCGAGCAGCAGCGCGCCGAGGAACATGCCGACGAAGGTCGAGGACAGCAGCGGCGTCACCTCGGCCTTGGTCAGCGAGAACTGACCGACCAGCACGGTGCTGAGCACGCCGGCCAGGAAGACCTCGTAGAACTCGAAGAACAGGCCGAGGCCGACCGCGATGGTCGCGCGCCGGTGTGTCCTGGTGATCGGCAATCCGTCCAGCCGGGCCGGGATCGAGGTGTCGTCGCCTGGTGGGTTGGCCATTCGTCGTCTCCTTTGACGCCCGACGATTCACAATGTGATTTGGTGAACCATGATGTGGCGGGCGCCGGGCAGAGTCAACCCTTGGGCGCCAAAAAAGGTCAGACCAATGGGCCGAAATGGGATGTTGGCTCCGGAAACGCCGGTCAGGAAGCCATGCCGGGGCGGTACCCCAGCTTCATCGACGCCGCGCGACCCGCCTCGACCACGATCGGCGCGATCCGGGGCAGGTCCGCAGTGGACAGTCGCTGGGTCGGCGCGCCGATGCCGATCGCCGCGGTCAGCTCGCCGTTCATGCCGAACACCGGCGCGCTCACCGACGCGGCGCCGAAGTCGCGCTCCTCGAAACTGCTGGCGTAGCCGTCCGCCCTGACCTGCTCCAGCTGGCCGGTCAGCAGCTCGATGTCGACCACCGTCCTGGGCGTGAACCGGGCCAGGCCATGGCCGATCGCGTCCTTGAACGCCAGCCGGTCCCAGGCCAGGAACACTTTGCCTGCCGACCCCGCGTGCAGCGGCATCACCATGCCGACCACGAACAGGCGGATCACCGGGTGCCGCGATTCGGCCAGTGAGATGACGGTGCGGAACGCGCCGTCGCGGACATAGAGGCACGCGGTCTCGCCGGTGTCGTCGCGCAACTTGTGCAGCACCGGCCTGGTCAGCTGGACGAGATCGAGGCCGAAGGTGCCGGGGGCGGCCCAGCGGACCAGATCCAGCCCGATCCGGTAGGTGTCCTCGTAGCGATCGAGAAAACCCTCGCGCACCAGGTTGTGCACCAGCCGCTGGCAGGTGCTCGCGGGCAGGCCGGTCGCCCTGGTGATCTGCTGGAGGGTCAGCTCCGGGGTCTCGATCGTGAACGACTCCAGGATCTGGCGGAACTTGCGCAGCACGAGCACTGGCGTGGTGCCGCCGCGGTCCTCGGTACTCGCCATGTGGTCCGTTCTCCTGGGTCGGTGTGGGTCGGATCGCAGTCTAGCCACGGTCGACGGCCTTGACCCAGCGCTAGCGACCCGTATCCTGAGTTGAGAAACCACGATATGGGTATCGAGAGGAATCGGCGATGGGTGAGCGAGAAGGCCCCCTGCATGGGGTGCGCGTCGTCGAGCTGGGCAACTTCATCGCGGCCCCCACCGCGGGCAGGCTGCTCGCCGACTTCGGCGCCGACGTCGTCAAGGTCGAACGACCGGGCACCGGCGACGAACTGCGGCGCTGGCGTCTGCACGGCGGCGACACCTCGCTGCTGTTCCGCGCGCTCGGCCGCAACAAGCGCTCGGTCACCCTGGACCTGCGCAGGCCCGAGGGGCAGCGGATCGCCCGCGAGCTGATCGCGCGCAGCGACGTGCTGCTGGAGAACTTCCGGCCCGGCACCCTCGAACGCTGGCACCTCGGCCCGGACGACCTGCGCGAACTCAATCCGGACCTGATCGTCGTCCGGGTCTCCGGCTACGGCCAGACCGGCCCGTACCGGGACCGGCCCGGGTTCGGCGGGGTCGCCGAGGCCGTCGGCGGCCTGCGCGCGCTGACCGGCTATCCCGGTCAGCCGCCGACCCGGGTCGGGGTCAGCCTGGCCGATTCGGTCGCCGGCCTGTACGCGGTCATCGGCGCGCTGCTCGGCCTCGTGCGCAGGCGGGCCGGCGGCGAAGTGGTGGACGTGGCGCTGTACGAGGGCATCTACTCGCTGATGGAGTCGCTGGTCCCGGATTTCGACGCGTTCGGGGTCGTCCGCGAACCGGCCGGGTCCGCGTTGCCCGGGGTGGCGCCGTCCAACACCTATCCGTGCGCGGACGGCAAGTACATCGTGATCAGCGGCAACGGTGACGCCGTGTTCCAGCGCCTGATGCACGCCATCGGCCGGCCGGACCTGGCCGAGGATCCGGCGCTGGCCGACAACGCGGGCCGGGTCGCGCACGTCGCAGCGCTCGACGCGGCCATCGGCGCCTGGACCGCGACACTGCGCCAGGAACAGGCCGAGGCCACGCTGATCGCCGCGAGTGTCCCCTGTGGACCAATTCTGACCGCGGAGGACATCATGAAGGACCCGCACTTCCAGTCCCGCGACATGCTGGAACGGCATCCGGTGCGCCTGGGCGCCGAGCAGGTCACCGAAGTGGCTTTCCCCGGCGTGGTACCGAAACTGGCCAACAACCCCGGCCGGGTGCGCTCGCTCGGCCCGGAACTCGGCGAGCACACGGACGCGGTTCTCGCCGAACTCGACATCGACGCGGACACGCGCGGCACGCTGCGCGCCCAGGGAGTGATCTGAGGATGGCGCAATCGGTTTCGCAGGTGCTGATCACCGAGGTCGTGCTGCGCGACGGCCTGCAGGACGAGCCGCTGACCGTGCCGACGCACGAGAAGATCCGGCTGGCCCGCGGCCTGATCGACGCCGGAGTGCCGTCGCTGGAGGTGGGCTCGTTCGTGTCCGCGCGGCGGGTGCCGCAGATGGCCGACACCGCGGCCGTGGTCAGCGAACTCGGCCCGGACACCTCGGCGACCCTGCACGCTCTGGTGTTCACCGAACGCGGGGCCCAGCAGGCGATCGCGGCGGGCACCCGATCGGTGCGGCTGATCGTGTCGGCCAGCGACGGACACAGTCACGCCAACGCCGGCGTCGGCACGTGGGACGCGCTGGATCGGCTGGAACGCTGCGCGGAGCTGCTGCGCCCGGCCGGGGTCGCGATCGAGGCCTGCATCGCCACCGCGTTCGTCTGCCCGTTCGACGGCGACACCGACCCGGACCGGGTCGCCGCCATCGCCGCCCGGCTCGACCGGCTCGGCGCGCGGGTCGTGCACCTGGCCGACACCATCGGCGCGGCCAACCCGAGCCAGCTGCACGCCACGATCTACTCGGTGCGCCACCGCATTCCGGACCTGTCGCTCGGTCTGCACCTGCACAACACCTACGGCATGGCGGCCGCGAACGCCTGGGAGGGACTGCGGATGGGCGTGCGCCGGTACGACGCCGCGCTCGGCGGCATCGGCGGCTGCCCGTTCGCGCCGGGCGCCTCCGGCAACATCGCCACCGACGACCTGGTCAACCTGTGCCATCGGGAAGGCATCGCCACCGGGATCGACGTGGCCAAGCTGACCGAACTGCGCGACCAGGTGCGGGTGATGGTCGGCCATCCGCTGCCCTCCGCGCTCGCCGCCGTGCCGGCCGCCCCGGCTCAGTTGGCGTGTGCGGCAAGGACTTCCAGCAACGTCGCGGCGAACGGTCCGGCCGTGTGCAGGTAACCGGCGTGGTCGCCGGGAAGCTCGATGAGTTCGGCGCCGATCTCGGGCGCGAGGTGCAACGCGGGCAGCGCGGGCCGGTACTCGCGGGACTCCGCGCCGACCGCGAAGATCAGCTTCTCGGCCGACTTGGCCAGCGCGATCAGATCGGGCGGGTAGCCGACCACTTCGAGCATTTCCTTGCCCATCATGAACGCCAGGTTCGCGTGCATGTGCTCGAACAGCTCGCCGATCTCGGGCGGCAGGTCGATCGGTTCGGTTCTCGGCGGCCCGCCGATGCCCTGGGAGAACTGGGTGAACGCGGCGTCGACGCCTTCGGCCAGGAACGCGGCGTGCACGCCGGCGAAGAAGGCCGCGTGCACGGGCGCGTCCGGCAGCACGGTGAACGTCGATGGCTCGTGCGCGATCACCAGCCGCACCCGATCCGGGTACCTGGTCAGCAGATCGAGCGAGGTGACGGCGCCGCCGCTGGTGCCGAACACGAACGGCGGTTCGCCGGTGAGCGCGTCGATGATGGCCAGCGCATCGTCCGCGCGTTCGGGCACCGGCTGGGGGCCGGGGTCGTCGGTGGTCAGCGTGCTGCGCGAGTTGCCGCGCGCGTCGTAGGTGATGACCGTGTGGTGCTCGGCCAGCGGTCCCGCGATGAACTGGAACGCGGCGCCCTCGCCCGGGTTGCCGTGCAACAGGACCAGCGGCGGCCCGTCTCCGCGCACCTCGTAGTGCAGACGCGCGCCGGGGACGTCGAGAAAACCGGTCGTGGCCATGGTTTCGACTTTAACCGAGAAGCTTTCTCACCAGGGCCAAGAAGTTCACCGTGATCGCATGCCGGGTATCGGCTTGCCACACGACGCCGACCGCCCAACTCGCCGCCGGATCAGCTATCGGGGTCAGCTCGACTCCCGCCGGCGAGACGGTCGCGGCACTGGTCGGCACCAGCGCGGGCCCGCTCCCGGCGGCGACCAGCGCGAGCACGGTGTGCAGGTGGTTGGTCTCGTGCGCGATGCCCGGCGCGATCCCCCAGGCCGCGCACAGCCGGTCGACCTGCGCGACCAGCCCGGGACCGGCGGCCCGGGCCAGCCGCACGAGCCGCTGCCGTCCCAGCCATTCGGGTAGCTCGTCCGGGGCGGGCCCGGTGTGTGCGAGGGCGAGACGTTCGTGGCGCAGTACCAACTGGTTCAGCCCAGGCCCGGCAGGCAGCCGGATGAACCCGACGTGCAGTTCACCGGTGCGCAGCCGTTCCAGCTGGGTGGCCGAGGGCAGATCCTCAAGGCCGATCTCCACTTCCGGATAGCGCTGCCGGAACGCGGCGATCGCCTGCGGTGCCAGGTCCATAGTGGACATACCGAACCCGACCGCCAGCCTGCCGCGTTCGCCGCGGGCCAGCTGGTGCGCGCGGCGGGTGAATTCCTGGGTTCCGGCCACGAGATCCCGCGCCTGCGGCAACAGCAGCCGACCGAACTCGGTGAGCGTGGCACCGTGCCTGCCCCGGTCGAACAGCGGCGCGCCAAGTTCCCGCTCAAGCGCCTGGATCTGTTTGGTCAGGGCGGGCTGAGTGATCGAGAGCCGTTCGGCCGCCACGCCGAACCGGCGCTGCTCGGCGACCTCGACGAACGCACGCAGCCAGCTTTCCATTCCACTACCTTATCCAAAGCGTCGAAAGATTCATTGGACGAATGGTCGGCGGGTGCGTTGTGATCTCGGTATGGACCCGATTCCCGCCGATGCGATCTTGTTCGATCTGGACGGCACGCTGGTCGACTCCTTCGGGGTGAGCACGCGCTGGTGGCAGGACTGGGCCCCCGGCGTCGGCCTGACCTGGGACGCGATCGCCGCGCAGGTCCGAGGCCGCCACGCGATCACAGCCATCCGCGAGCTGCTGCCGGACCGGCCGCCCGAGCTCAACGAAGCGGACGCCGTGAACCTGGGTGACTGGGAGGAGGGCAACGTGCACCTGATGCGCGCGACCTCGGGCGCGGCCCAGCTGATCGACCTGCTGAAACCCGACCGGTGGGCGGTGGTGACGACCAGCAGCCGCGACCAGGCTCACGCCCGGCTGCGCGCGGCCGGTCTGCCGATACCGAGCGTGCTCATCACCTCGGACGACGTCCGCGACCTCAAGCCCGACCCCGAGGGCTACCTGCTCGCGTGCACCGCGCTGGGCGTGCGACCGGCCAACTGCGTGGTCGTCGAGGATTCGGTGACCGGCGTGCTGGCCGGGCGGGCGGCCGGCGCCACCGTGCTGGCCATCGGCGCGGCGGCCATCGACGGCACGATCCGCATCGAGGGCCTGTCCGATCTCCAACTTGCGGAAGGGCGGATGATAAGGCTTCGGGCAGAGGAGGCCAGGAATGTCCGCGACGCTGAAATTGACGCACAAGTCGATCGGGGTCGAGGTCCGTCGCGGCCCGTACGAGGTCGAGGTTGACGGCGAGCTGGTCGGGTCGGTGGACATGAACGACACGATCGAGACACCGGTCGAGCCCGGACGGCACACCCTGCGCATCCGCAGCGGCCGGAATTCGAGCAGGCCCCGGGCCTTCGACGCGGCCGACGGCGACATCGTGGCCTTCCGGTGCACCGGCAAGAGCTTTCTGCCGATCTTTCTCGCCTCGTTCTTCGTCCCCAGCCTCGCCCTGACCCTCGTGCAGGAGCCGTAGCGGGCGGCTTTCTGATAGAAAGCCGGCATGTCGGATGTTGTCGTGCAGACGAAGGCCGGTCTCGTGCGCGGTTCGGGCGAGCGGGTGATGCGATTTCTCGGGATCCCCTACGCGGCCGCGCCGTTCGGGCCCAACCGCTTCGCCGCGCCAGCCCCGGTCACGCCCTGGGAGGGCGTGCGCGACGCTCTCGAATTCGGGCCGACCCCACCCGGGGCCGGTCTCGCGCCCGACTCGATGATGATCTACCCGGACCCGATCATTCCCGGCGAGGAGTGCCTCAACCTCAACGTGTGGACGCCGGACACCGACGGTCAGCTGCCGGTCCTGGTCTGGTTCGCGGGCGGAGCCAACGTGGTCGGCTCCTCGGCCCAGCCGGTGTACGACGGGACCGCGTTCGCGCGGGACCGGGTCGTGCTGGTCTCGGTCAACCACCGGCTCGGCGTCGAAGGGTTCGCGCACCTGCCGGGCGCCCCGGCCAACCGGGCCACGCTGGATCAGTTGGCCGCGCTGACCTGGGTCCGCGACAACATCGCCGGCTTCGGCGGCGACCCCAACGCGGTCACCGTGGCCGGTGTTTCGGCCGGCGCGGGCGCCGTGCTGACCCTCCTGTCGCTGGACACCGGGCTGTTCCGCGGCGCGATCATCCAGAGTGGACTGCTCAGTGTCGGGCAGACCCCGGCCGATGCCGCGCTGGTCGCCGCGAACGTCGCGCGCCGGGCCGGGGTCGAGCCGACCGCCGATGGGCTGCGCGCCGTCGACCCGGACCGGCTCGCCGCGATCGCGCTCGACGTCAGCACCGAGCTGGAGGGCTCGGGTCAGGCGTTCGCGCCGGTCATCGACGGCGAGCTGATCAGCGCACAACCGCTGCGCCGGGTGCTGGACGGCGCGGGCCGCAACGTCGACGTCCTCGTCGGGTTCACCTCGGACGAGTTGCTGCGCCTGCTGCACGGCAGGGTTCCCGACGACGTCGACCTGGCCACCCTCGGCATCGACGCAGGCACCGCCGCGCGCTACGCCGAACAGCGCCCGGGCGCGCCCGCGATCGAGTTGTACGCCACGATCCTGGCCGACCGGCTCTTCCGCGAACCGGTCTACGACTTCGCGACCCGGCGCCCCGGCACCTACGTCTACGAATTCGCCTGGCGCTCAACGATTCCGGGTGTCGGCGCCGCGCACGGGCTCGACGTCGGGTTCGTGTTCGAGACGCTGGGCCACTCGTCGCTGGAAGGTGACGCCCCGCCGCAGGGGCTCGCGGCCGCGATGCACCGCGCCTGGGTCACCTTCGCGCGGTTCGGTCGACCAGGCTGGTCGGCCTTCCCGCAACTGATGCGCCTGGACACCAAGCCGCGCACCGAAACCGCCCGTTGACGCCTCAGGCGTGATAGACGGCCGCGCTGCCGTACAACTTCTGGGTGAAGCTGGAAAGGTAGGTGTGCTCGTCGGAGCCATCGAGGTTGTAGGTCAGGTACACGCCATAGCCGTTGCTCACCGTTTGCTGGGCGAGGCTGGCCGCGGTGCTGGTCGACGTCGCGCCGATCTCGATGGCGGCGGGGGACAGGTCGCTCTTGGGCAGCGAGATGCTCGGCACCATCCATGAGCCGTACCACGGATTCCACGCGTAGTTGAAGTCGTGCGTGACATCCGTGCCGCCGTAGGACAGGCTCGACGCGGCCGGGCCGATGTCGTAGAGCGTGATCAGCTTGCTCGGCATGTCCTGCCGCAACGCGGAGACGAGATAGACGAAGGAACTGGCATTGGGCTGACCGGTGCCGTTGGTGCCGTAGTCGGCGTACTCGTCGTCGAAGTCGATGCCGTCGAGCCCGTACTTGGTCACCGCGTCCGACAACTGCCTGGCGAAGGCCGACGCCGCCGACTGGGACGGGAAGTTGGCGAAACCCGCGCCCTCGTGGTTGCCGAGGATCGACAGCTCGACCTTGATGCCTTTGGCTTGCAGCGGGCGGATCTGGGTGCTCACGTTGTTCAGCACCGACTGCACCTGCGGGTTGAAGTACAGGTAGGCCGCGTTGGTCGACGTGTTGTAGTTGATGTTGGCCGCGAAGATGACGCCGATGTCGAACACGTTGCCGCCGCCGTTGGCCAGCGTGTACTTGCCGACGTTGACCATGCTGTTGCTGTTGACCTCGATGTAGGCGACCGAGATCGGCCCGGTTTTCGCCTGCGCCGCGGCCGCCGGGGTGATCGCCGTGGTACCGATGGCGGCCGCGGCCATCAGGGCGAGCACGGTCAGCCGCGCTCGGACCCGACCTGATGTGAACATCGCTTCATCACACTCCTGGCACAATGGGCGGTGCACCTGATCCTGGTGGTCTGAACCTATGGTCGGGTCGGGACCCCAGCAAGCAATCGGGCTTGTTCTGACCTGTTGTCAAACCCGTTCACTGTTGATAGTTCCAGGATGGCAACCACAACTCGGCGTACCAGTGCGACGCCGAGATCGGTTCGCCATTGAGGATCGGCCACAGCCATGCGAAGTTCGCCACGACCACGCCGACGTAGAGGCTGACGACGAGAATCCCGGTTCGTCGTCGTTCGAGGATTTCGCCCAGTGGCAGGACGAGACCGAGGATCATGAAGGCGACGTCGGGGGTCATGTAGAAGAAGAACATCTGGCGGTCGAGGTTGAGGAACCACGGCAGCAGGCCGGCCAGGTAGGCGACGAGCACGGTGAGGTAGCGCCAGTCGTAGCGGCCGATGACACGCCAGATGGCCCAGCCGAGCATCGGAAAGGCCAGCCACCACATCGCGGGCGTGCCGATCATCATGACCGCGCTGACCTGAGGCGGCGGGGCGTAGTAGATGAGCATCGGGCGCAGGCTCATCGGCCAGGCCCACGGTTTGGACTCCAGCGGATGCGGGTTTCCGGGCGGTGTGACGAGATGTTCGTGGAAGTAGAGGACGTTGCCGCTGTAGTGGAGGAGGTAGCGCAGGGCGTCGGGGGTCCAGGACAGGAACCAGGCGACGGGCTGGCCTGCCTGGTAGGGGTAGTTGCCGCCGACGCTGTGCCGGTCGATGCCGGTTTCGCTGGACAGCCAGGCCCACCAGCAGCCCAGGTAGCACAGCACCGGCACGATGATCAGGCCCCAGATGGCGGGCAGCAGATCGCGCACGAGCATGCCGCGGAACGGGCGGGCGATGCCCGCGGCTTTCCGCGCGCGCCAGTCCCACAGGATGGTGAGCACGAAGAACGCGGCGAGCCAGTAGAGGCCGTCCCACTTGACCGCGCAGGAGATGCCGATCGAGACCCCGGCGGCAAAGCGCCACCAGCGGAAACCGAGCCTCGGCCCGTACACGGAGTCGAAGCCTTCGGCGCGGCGCAGGCGTTCACGCATCTGGTCGCGGTCGTTGAGCACGCAGCCGAAGGCGATCAGCACGAACAGCGCCAGGAATACGTCGAGCATGCCCAAGCGGGCCTGGACATGGCTGAGTCCGTCGCAGATGAACAGAATTCCGGCCACGCCACCGAGCAACGTGGAGCGGGTGAGGCGACGCGCGATGCGGATGATCAGCAGAATCATCAGCGTCCCGGCGACCGCCGACATGAACCGCCAGCCGAAACCGTTGTACCCGAACAGCCATTCGCCGATGGCGATGAAGTATTTGCCGACCGGCGGGTGCACGACCAGTTCGTAACCTGGATTGTCTTCATAGCCGCCGTTGCGCAGCATTTGCCAGGCCTGCGCGGCGTAGTACTTCTCGTCGAAGACCGGCGTGCCGTGGTCGATCGGGTAGCCGAGGTTCTGGAACCGCACGACCGCGCCGATCGCGGTGATGACGATGGCGTTGAGCCAGCCGCGTAATCGGTCGGCCGGCATCGGTCGGCCGAGCGCCAGCGTCCGCACGGGCCGATGGTAACGGGCACCGCCGCCCAAAACGCACAAACCCTCGATATGCTCAGGTCGACCGGCCGCACGTGACGTGCTCAGCGTTCGGTCAGTGCTGGCACGTATCCTCGTTGGCCGGTACGGGATGGGAGCGATGGTCGTATTTCGGGTGCTCGGCATGGTCGAGGCGGAGGTCGACGGCCGGCCGCTGGACGTCGGCCACGCCCGCCAGAAGTACGTGCTCGCCGCGCTGTTGATGGACGTCAACAAGGTGGTGCCCGCCGAGGAGCTGGTCCGGCGGGCCTGGGACGACGACGCGCCCCAGCGCGCGACCGGCACCTTGCAGACCTACATCACCCGGCTGCGCCGCAGCCTCGACGGCGTGGCGTCGATCGCGCGCAAGACCGGCGGCTACTCACTGGTCGTCGACGACTCGTCGAGCGTGGACGCGCACCAGTTCGCCCAGCTGATCGACCGCGCACGGTCCACAAGCGACCAGCGGGAGGCCGCCGAACTGTTCGCGCGGGCGCTGGGTTTGTGGCGGGGCGAGGCCCTGGCCGGGCTCGATTCGGAGTGGGCGGCGTCGACCAGGGAGTGGCTGGCCGGTCAGCGGCTCGCCGCCGAACTCGACCACACCGACCTGCGGCTCGCGCTCGGCCAGCACTCGGATCTGCTGCCGGAACTGCGCGGCCGGGCGGGCAAGCACCCGCTGGACGAGCGGGTCGCCAGTCAGCTGATGCTCGCGCTCTACCGCGCGGGGCAGCAGGCCGAGGCGCTCGCGCACTACTGGGCGGTGCGCACCGCGCTGGCCGACGAACTCGGCATCGACCCCGGTCCCACGCTGCAAGACCTCTACCAGCGGATTCTCACCGCCGACGCCGGCCTGGCCGCCCCGGCACCGCCTCGACGCGCCGCCGCCGCGCCGACCGTGCCGAGGCAACTGCCCGCCACTCCGGCCGGGTTCAGCGGCCGCGCCACCGAGCTGACCGCGGTCACCGACGCGCTGGCCGGCAACGGCGACACGGTGCCGATCGTGACGATCACCGGCAGCGGCGGCATCGGCAAGACCGCGCTCACCCTGCGCTGGGCCCACCAGCACAGCGCGCGGTTCCCGGACGGTCAGCTCTACGTGAACCTGCGCGGGTTCGACCCGACCAGCCCGCCGATGTCCCCGGGTGCCGCGGTGCGCGCGTTCCTCAACGCCCTCAACGTGCCCGAGTCGGCGGTGCCCGCCGAACTGGACGCGCAGACCGCGCTGTTCCGCAGCCTGGTGGCGGACCGGCGAGTGCTGATCGTGCTGGACAACGCGGCGGACGCCGCCCAGGTCACGCCGCTGCTGCCGGGCGGACCGGGCTGCGCGGTGCTGATCACCAGCCGGGACCGGCTCAGCGCCCTGGTCAACATGCACGGCGCCCGCCCGCTCGCGCTGGACGTGCTCGGCGAGAGCGCGGCACGGGCGCTGCTGGCCGGGCGGATCGGCGCGCAGCGGCTGGACATCGAGCCCGAGGCCGCCGCCGAACTGCTGGCCTACTGCGGCGGTTTCCCGCTCGCGCTCAGCATCGTCGCCGGTCGCGCGCTGACCCGGCCCGGGCTGCCGCTGGCCGCGCTCAGCGAGGAACTGCGCGACGCCACCACCCGGCTCGGCGTGCTGGACGAAGACGATCCCGGCTCCGGCATCACCGCGGTGCTGGCCTGTTCGTATCACGCGCTGACGCCGGATCACGCGCGCCTGTTCGTGTCGCTCGGTCTGATGCCCGGCCCCGACATCGGCCGGGCCGCCGCGGCGTCGCTGATCGGCGTGCACCCGGCCGAGGCCGGGCCGGCCCTGCGTGCGCTGGAGCGGTTGTCCCTGGTGCAGCAGGAACTCCCCGGTCGCTGGCGCATGCACGACGTGGTCCGGCTCTACGCGGTCAACCAGGGTGAACTCGACCAGACCGAGGCGGAACGCGAGGCCGCGCTGCGCAGGCTGACCAGCTATTACCTGAACTCGGCCCGCTCGGCCAACGACGCGCTGGACCGGCAGACCCAGACGGTCGACACCGAGCCGCTGATGCCTGGCGTCCATCCGG
This sequence comes from Pseudonocardiaceae bacterium, assembly GCA_035248365.1. Taxonomy (GTDB): domain Bacteria; phylum Actinomycetota; class Actinomycetes; order Mycobacteriales; family Pseudonocardiaceae; genus CAJCJE01. The sequence goes on from DATFHN010000004.1 coordinate 18,405, forward strand.
AACAGATCGACAAGGCCCACGCGATGAGCTGGTTCGACGCGGAGCGGCTGTGCCTGCTCGCCGCCCAGCAACTCGCCGTCGACCGCGACTGGTATGCCACCGCGTTCCAGCTCGGCTGGTGGATGACGATCTTCCACTACCGCCGCGCGCTCTACCAGGACTACCTCACCACCTGGCAGAACGGTCTGGCCGTGTCGGCGCACCTGGACGCGGCGGCCAGGGCGATCGCGCACCGGTCGCTGGGCCGCGCCTATTCGCGGGTGCGCCGATTCCCGGAATCGCTGGCGCACCTGAACAAGTCGCTGGAGATCGCCGAAGCCGACGAGAACTACGCCGACCAGGTGCGCACCCACCAGGCACTGGGCCTCGTGCACGGCGGCCGGCTCAAGGACCACGCGACGGCGCTCGTTCACTTCACCGAAGCGTTGCGCCTGGCCGAGCAGCTGCACCACCAGATCTGGCAGGCCGAGGCGCACAACGAGATCGCGCTGTGCCTTGCCACGCTCAAACGGTTCGACGAGGCGCGCCCGCACAGCGAACAGGCGCTCAGCCAGCTCCGTGCCGCCGGTGATCGCGACGGCGAAGCCGATGTCATGGACAACATGGGCCTGATCGCCTACCAGGCCGGCGACTACCAGCGGGCCGTCGCCTTCTACCGGCAGTGCATCGACGCGTATCGCGAGCAGGGCAACATCAACTCGACGGCGGCGGCATCGGAACGCCTCGGCAACGCCTATCGAGCGCTCGCTGAACATGATCAGGCCCGTGAGGCGCTGTGGCAGGCGCTGGAACTGTTCCGGTTGCAGGAGCGCGAGCTGGACGTGGAACGGGTTCTGGTGCAGATCAACGAGATCAGCGCGTCGGTCCGGCACTGACCCGCCTCCGCGCGGCGTGCCCGTCTACCAGGCGCGATACTGAAAACATGGCCACGACGCAGCCGCCGGACCCGCTGGACCCGCGCAACGAACTGAGCGAGTTCCTGCGCAGCCGCCGCGCCCGGCCGCACCCGTCCGATGTCGGCCTGCCCGAGTACGGTCGCCGTCGCCGCGTTCCCGGGCTGCGCCGCGAGGAACTGGCCCAGTTGGCCGGTGTCTCGGTCGCCTACTACACCCGGCTCGAACAGGGCAACGGCTGCGAGGAAGAACACGCCCACCTGCTGCACCTGGCCAAACCGGCCCAGCACAAACGATCCGCGCCCGCCCAGCCACAACAGCAGCAGGTGCGCGGCGCGCTCGGCGAACCGCTCGCCGCCATGGACGGCGTGCCCGCCTACATCTGGGGCCGCCGCACCGACGTGCTCGCCTGGAACCGCCTCGCCTCCGCGCTGTTCGGCGACTGGGGCGCGCGCACCCAGCAAGAACGCAACTGGGGCCGCTACACGTTTCTCGACCCGGCCGCGCCGCCTCTACCTCGACTGGGCCGCCAAAGCCGCCGACGTGGCCGGCCAGTTGCGGCTCGACGCCGGCCAGCACCCGGACGACCCGGTGCTCGCTGCGCTGATCGGTGAATTGTCGATGAAAAGCGAGGATTTCCGGCGACTCTGGGCCGCGCACAACGTGAAACGCCGCGCGCACGGCGGCATCCGTCTGATGCATCCGCTGGCCGGAGAATTGACCCTGCGCTACGAATCTTTCGCGCTGGCGGGCGATCAGGATCTGTTCCTGGAGACCTGCCACGCCGAGCCCGGTTCGGCCTCGGCAGAGGCGTTGCGCCTGCTGGCGAGCTGGGGCACCGACGTGGCTCTCACTCGCGACCGGCCCTGACAAACAATCAAGGGTTCGCTCCGGGAAAAACCCGATGCATTCAGCGTGCATTTCCGGCATTCTCGACTCGTGACCGATCCTGCCCAACCGCGGCTTTCGCTGGTAGGACCGGAGGTTTCGGAACAGCCGCAGTGGGCGGCCAGGCACCTTGAGGCAGGCGGCTGGCAGACGCTGCGCACGTTCCCGGCCACCGTCGTGTCGACGGTCCGGCTGGTCTGGCGCAGTTCGCCCTGGCTGACCCTGCTGACCGTCCTCACCGAATGCGCGTCGGGCGCGGTGACCACCTTCGGCCTGCTGTCCACCTCAGCCGTACTCACCCAGCTGCTCAGCGGCGGACCGACCCCGGCCCGGGTCGTCGCCGCGCTGCCCGCGATCGCCGCCGTCGTCGCCGCCTACACCGCGCGCAGCGGGCTGTCCGCCGCGGTCGGCTCGGTGCAGGGCGCCCTGATCCCGAGGGTTCAGCTGACAGCAGATCTCGAACTCAACAAGGCCATGGCCGAGGTCGACCTGATCGCGTTCGAGGACGCGGACTTCACCGACCTGCTGCGCCAGACCGGTCAGCGCGGCACCGGCGCCATCAGCAGCACGATCCGCCTGGTCATCGGCGTGGCCTCGTCGCTGGTCTCGGTAGCGGGCGCGATGGTCGCGGTGGCATTGCTGAACCCGCTGCTCGCCCCGGCCCTGCTCGTGGTCGCCGTCGTCGACGCCTGGTCGGCGCGCAGGGCGCACCGGCTGATGTTCCGGAACTTCCTGGACAACGCCAAAGAACGCCGCAAGATGACGATCCTGAGCAGGCTGCTCACCGACCGCGACCAGGCCACCGAGCGGTTCGCCTGCACGGTGAGCCCCGCCCTGCTGGCCGAGTACGAGCAGGTCTCCCGCGAACAGCTGCGCAGTTCGCTGCGCATGCAACGGAGCCAGACCCTGGTCCGGCTCAGCGGCCAGGCCCTGTCCGGGATCGGCACCGGCGCCGCGTACGTCGTGCTCGGCCTGCTGCTCTACACCGGCAATCTGGCCCTGGCGCTGGCCGGCACGGCCGCGATCGCCATGCGCACCGCGTCCTCCGCGCTGTCCAGCACGCTCAACAGCGTCAACAACCTCTACAGCGAGTCGTTCTACCTCGGTTTCCTGCGCCAGCTGCACGAGGAAGCCGCGAAACGGCGGCGACCGCCGGGTTCCCGGGTGATCACCGAGGCGCCGCACACCATCAGCCTGCGCGGCGTGTCGTTCACCTACCCCGGCCAAACCGAACCGGCGCTGAGCGACCTCGATCTGACCCTGCACGCCGGCGAGGTGATCGCGCTGGTCGGTGAGAACGGATCCGGCAAGACCACGCTCGGCAAACTCCTCACCGGCCTGTACCTGCCCACCGAGGGAACGCTGGCCTGGAACGGCATCGATCTGTCCACAGCAGACGCGAAATCGGTGCACTCGCGGATCGCGTTGATCGCCCAGCAACCCGCCCAGTGGCCGACGACCGCGATGGTCAACGTCCGCGTCGGCCGCCTCGACGCCATCGACCCGGACTCCTCGCGCTGGCGCGACGCGGTCGAACTGTCCAGTGCCGAAGAAGTGATCGACACGCTCCCACACGGCAAGGACACCGTGCTCTCCCGCGCGTTCACCGCCGGCCAGGACCTCTCCGGCGGGCAATGGCAACGCCTGGCCATCGCCCGCGGCATCTACCGCGACGCCGACGTCCTCGTTGCCGACGAACCCAGCGCCGCCCTGGACGCCAAGGCCGAAGCCCGCGCCTTCGCCGGACTGCGCTCGGCCACCCAGCACAACGGCGCCAACCGGCTGACCGTGCTGGTCACCCACCGCCTGGCCAACATCAGGGAAGTCGACCGGATCCTGGTGCTCGACCGGGGCAAGCTGATCGAACAAGGCAGCCACGCCGAGCTGATGGCCCGCCCGACGCACTACCGCGAACTGTTCCAGCTGCAAGCCAGCGCCTACACCGAAGAATCGGTCGTCGACTAGGTGTATCGCCCTGAGAGGCCCAGCCTTTGCGTCCTGGCGAAAAGGCTGGTCAGGCCGGGAAGACTCCCCGTACGGTGCGCCCATGCTCGACGACGTGCTACTGAAGGCCGTCCTGAGGAAGCTGCGTAACCGCACCACGCCACTGGCGACAGGCGGCCGGGTGGTCTGCGTCGTGGTACTCCTCGGCGTGCTCACCGGCCTCGGCTTCGCGATGAACTGGCTGGTGGGGCACATGGCTCTTGCCGCGGGAGAGGCAGGCACGCCCGGCGTCCTGCACGTACAGCAGTGTCAGATGGTCACCGACTCCAGCGACCCGAGCAATCACTTCCCCCGGTGCACCGGGCTGTTCCAGCCGTCCGCGCCGAGCGTCGCCGCGAACCCCTACGCGACCCTGTCCAACGGTCAGTTGTACCCGGACGGGAGCACGGTCCAGGTGAGCTCCGATGGCAGCGATACGGTGATCGGCCGGTCCGCCAAGCGTGTCCGGTTCTACCTCGGCTGGGTGTTGTGGGTGTTGTGCTTCATGCTCCTCGCGCTGGTCGTGCTGCTGCCCGCGATCGTGACCGGTTGGTTCTACCGGTTCCCCAGGACCATCAAGGGCGCGATGTCCTTGCGTGTCGGGGTGGGGGCGTTGGTCGTCGCCGGTGGCCTACTGGTCGTGCTGGACGTGTGAGCACGGCCTATCCGATCGATCACGCCCGAGTAGCCTGGGGTGCGACACTAGCAATCGCGCTGGTATTCCACCTGCTCAAGCGGATTGCCGTCGCCGAAGTCGTGCGTGCGCACCGCGCCAGTCTCGGTGAACCCGGACTTGCGGTAGAAGCCGCGCGAGCGTGGCGTGTCCCGCAACGTCCACAGATGCACCCGCCCGAATCCGTCCGCGCGCAGCACGCGCAGTGTTTCGTCCATCAACGGGACCGCCAGCCCGCGCCCCCACGCGTCCGGATGACTGTAGAAACTGAAGATCTCCGCTAAACCCGGCCGCGTCGGGGAGCGGATCACGTAGGAGAACGCGAGCGGGCGATCATCGAGTGCCGCCACCAGAATCGTCCCCGCCCCATCCGCGATCCGCCCATGCCACCGCGTCCGGCGGTCCCGCACTCCCTCCTCGGCGAACGCCGCGTCAAAGAATGACGCATAGGCGGCCGCCCAGGACGCGGCATGGATCTCACCCAGCACGTCCCCGTCCCCAGGACCCGCGCGACGAACCTCGATCATCCGATCACGGTAACCGGTTCAGCCGCCGCGCAGCTCCCGCGCCAAATGTTCGGCCTGGGCCTGGGTGAAATCGCCGCTGATCTGCGTGTTGCCGCCGGGAATCGCTTCCTGGATGGTCTCGGCGGAGACGACCGCTGTGTTCAGCACGACCGCGACCGAGTCGCCGACATGCGTCGCGGTGTAGTCGGCCCAGGTCGCGGCACCGGCACTTGTGAACGTCAGGTTGACGACATAGTCGGTGCCGTTGGGGTTGCGGCCTGCCGTTGCCGAAGCGACCTGATGACCGTCCAGAATCACTGGGCCGAGGATGAACTTCTGCCCGTCGTCCTCGGCGCAGGCGACGAGAGGCAGGCTCGGGTCGTCCTGGTCGATCAGCGGGTCCTTGGCTCCGGTCAGGCAGTTCAGGTTGTTCAGCGCGTTCTGCTGCATCGTCGTGTCCGTGCTCTGGCGGGCGGTTTTGTCCCCGTTGGCCGTCGACGGGTCTGACGGACCGGTCGCCACTTGCTGAATGACCGAACGAAATCGCAGCTGCACCGGGCCGCCGTGCCCGGGAGTCGCGAGCGCACCGGGCACCGCTTTTCCCGGAATGACCGTGTCGCAGCCAACCCCCGCCAGCAACGCGACCGCGACGATCACGGTGACAGCACGCATGCCCACTGCATCGACCCCCAGCCCGACTCGTTACCTTCGCGCCTCGATGGTTGCCAGCCGTTCATGAACGTTCAGGCGACACCGCACCCCTGCTTCCCCTACCCTGCCAAGGTTGCTGACGCTTGGCGAGAGGGGCGAGGGGATGGGAACAATCGCCGCGTTACGGGCGAGCGGGCTCACCAAGTGTTTCGGCGAGATCGTCGCTCTGGACCACATCTATCTGGATGTGGCGCAGGGACAGATTCACGGACTGGTCGGCCCGAACGGCGCCGGGAAGACCACCCTGCTGGGCCTGCTGCTCGGCCTGGCCGTCGCCGACGACGGCCAACTGGAGATTCTCGGCACGCCGGTCGGCCGGACGCTGGACGCCCCGGACGGCGTCGCGGGCTTCGTGGACGGACCCGGCCTCTACCCCTCGCTCACCGCCCGGCGCAACCTCGCCGCGCTGGCCGCGTTGCGCGGCCAGGACAACCGCTCCGCCGACATCGACGACTTGCTCGGCCAGGTCGGGCTCGCCGACGTCGCCGACGACCGGGTCCGCGGCTTCTCCCTGGGCATGCGGCAGCGGCTCGGGCTGGCTGCGGCCCTGCTCACCAACCCCCGGTTGCTCGTGCTGGACGAGCCGGCCAACGGCCTCGACCCGGCTGGCAAGAAGCAAGTACACGGCGTGCTGACCCGGCTCGCCGCCAACGGCGCCACCGTGATCCTGTCCAGCCACCGCATGGACGACGTCGAGGCGCTGTGCGCCGAGGTCACCATTCTGGCCTCCGGCAGCATCGTGTTCTCCGGTCCGCTGGGCAAGCTCACTGCGAAGAACCAGGAACTCGACTACCGCCTGCGCACCTCGGACCCGCAGGCCGCCCGCGCGCTGGCGCTGGAGCTGCCCCGGTTACGCGTGCTCGACGACGCGGACACCCCGGCCAGCCAGGACACCGAGGTACTGCTGGTGCGCGCGCTCGTGCCGGACCTGGACGAACTGGTGGCGCGGCTGGTCCGCGCGGACATCGCGGTGCGCGAACTGACGCCGGTGGTATCGCCGCTGGAGGCCGCGTTCCTCACCCTCACCGAACAGAAGCAGGAGGCCGGCCGATGACCACCGCCGTCGCCGAGGCGCCGCCCTCGCCTGCCCGCCCGGTCCCGGTGTCCAGGAGCTACCGCTTCGAACTGGTGAAGCTGCTGTCCCAGTGGCGGGTCCGGGTTCTGCTGCTGGCGTGCCTGATCGGCCCGGCCGGGTTCGTGGCCGTGGTGAGCCAGCAGAGTTCGCTGCCCTCCGACACCACCTTCGGCCGCTGGATGAGCGCCACCGGCTGGGCCGGACCGCTGGTGCTGCTCGGTTTTTCCGGCACCTACGCGCTTCCGCTGCTGACCTCGCTGATCGCCGGTGACGTGTTCGCCGTGGAAGACCGGCTGGGCACCTGGCGCCATCTGCTGGTGGCGGTCCGCTCGTACCAGCGGATCTTCGCGGCCAAGACGCTGGCCAGCCTCACCGTCATCGTGTTGCTGGTGGCGGGGCTGGCCGGTTCGGCCATCGTCGGCGGGCTCGCGGCAGTGGGCGGCCAGCCACTGGTCGGGCTGGACGGCCATCTGCTGTCCTCCGGCGCGTCGGCCGGAAAGGTTCTGCTCGCCTGGGTTTGCGCGCTGGCGCCAACACTGGCGCTGGGCGCGATCGGCCTGCTCGGCTCGGTCGCCCTCGGCCGCTCGCCGATGGGCTTGGTGCTGCCGGTTCTGGTCGCGCTGGCGATGGAGCTGGCCCAGCTGCTCCCGCTGCCGATCGCGGTGCGGCTTGCCCTGCCCAGCTACGGCTTCATCGCCTGGATCGGCCTGTTCACCGATCCGGTCCAGCTCGGTCCGCTGCTGATCAGCATCGTGGTCAGCGTGATCTGGGCCGTTGTCGCGGGCGCGTTGGCCTACCGGCTGTTTGTCCGGCGCGACTTCACCAACGTCAGCAACGACGGCGCCGGCCGCAGGGCGCTGGCCGTCGGGGCGCTGCCGCTGATCGCGGTGCTCCTCGTGACGATCGGCGTGATCACCTGGTCGGCTCGGCCCGTCGGTTCCGGCATCGACAAGGACAAGCTTCAGCGCTCGGTCGCGACCGCGTTCGCGCACCTGTACCGGTTACAGGCCAGCGAGATGCACCGCCCGGACGTCCCCGAGTCCGCGCTGGGAGCGGCGGCGGCGTGCACCAAGGGGACCGGACAGGCCGCCCAGGAAGGGCCGGGCAACGACTGGCGCTGCGCCATCGCCTGGCATCTCCCCGGCGTCGCCACCGCCCAATCCGCGATCTACGAACTCGACGTCACCACGGACGGGCGCTACGCCGCCGACGGCGACGGACCGATGCAGGTGAACGGGTACTTCATGGTGCACACCGCCACCGGAGACGAACCGAACCCGTTGTGGCAGTTCGACGGCAACGTCGAGCTGCTCCGACAGCGTTGAAGATTCCAACGGTGCTATATGGTGATGGCCAGTGACCGAGCCACTGTTCTTCGCGATGCCGACGACCGTGCCGATGAGGCTCAAGGTCCCGCCTCGGCTGGCGAGCTGGAACGCCCAAGGAGATCCCGAGCAGCAGCGGCTCAAGAGTTACGTCGATTACGTCATCGCTCGGGTTGAGGAGTCGCTGGCGAGGCAGCCCGGTGATGTGGCTGTCCGGCTCGACGTGTCCGTGCCGGAACAGCTGCACCTCCTCGATCAGCGGGACCTGGACAACTATCTGTTCCCGCTGGCGACGCGGCTGCACAGTGACGGGTTTCCGATCACCTCGTGGTGGGCCACGAAATCCCGTCAAGTCCCGTCGTTGGTCCGAGTTGGCGCGAGCGAGAGCACGACGGTCGATGACGTGTTGGCAGAGTTCGTCACGACGGCTTCGAGCGAGTCGGCAAAGTACAAGGAAGATATCCGCGACAAGGTCTCCAGCGTGGAGCCGTTGCCGGATGGACCGGCTGCGGTGCAGATCGCGTTCGTGACCGGGCCAGGACGGAATTGGCTCAACTTGTGGAAGCCCACGATCGATGCGCTGGGCTCGCTGCTTGGTTTGACGGACCCGGCCCGCCCGTGGCATCCGCGCGATGGCCGGATCACTCAGTTGGGTTTGCACCATCGGCTCGATCCGGGGCTGCGTCACGACGTGCGGATCGCGATCTCGGCCCAGCCGGCGACTACCACAGCCGATCGTCAGGACCAGGATGCCCATCGCTCGGGCGGTCCGGTTGACGACGTCTTCGATGTGGTCCGGCGGGACCGGCCTGACATCGGGATCGAGCGCCGTCAGGTTGAACATCCCGCTGATGCGGACGAGTTGTGGTACTTCCGGACTTCCTCAGGTGCAGAGGTTCAGGTGGAATCCGGTCCGGATGGCCAGCGGCCCTTTGTCGTCGAAGGTGTCGGCGAGGGGCAGAGGTTGCGGACCGAAGACCCGGGCGAGGCGGCTGCGGCGGTGCTTCGTTGGCTTCAGCTCAAGCGTTGACTTGGCTTTGCCGCCGGACGATGGCTTCGACGGTCCAGATGAGCAGGGCGAGGAAGGCCAGACCCGCCCCTGCGACGCACACGCCGGTCCAGCCGTAGGCGGCGTAGACGGCGCCGGAGGCGATGGAGCCGACGATGCCGCCGAGGAAGTACGTGGTCATGTAGGCCATGGTGATCCGGCTGCGGGCCTCCGGCCTGATCCGGTAGACGACGCTGAGGTTGGTCACCTGCATGCCTTGCACGCCAAGGTCGAGGGTGATCACGGCGACGATCAGCGCGACCAGCCAGCCGCCGCTGTGCAGGGCGAGCAGGCCCCAGCTCAGCAGGATCGTGGTGAGCAGGATGCCGGCGACCAGTTGGTCGCGGCCGGAATCGACGAGGCGGCCGGTGACGCGGGCGGCGTAGGCGCCGACGGCGCCGAGCAGACCGAACAGGCCGATGACGGCTTCGTTGTAGCCGTACGGGGGTTTGGCGAGCAGGAACGCGAGCGAGGTCCAGAACGCGCTGAAACCGGCGAAGCAGATGAAGCCGTAGACGCAGCGCAACCGCAAAATCGGCTCCTCGCGGACGATCGCGACGACCGAGCGCAGCAGTGGAAGGTAGGACAGGCGCGGTTTGGCCAGCGGGACGTCGGGCAGGGTCCGGGTGAGGACCCCGGCCAGGATCAGCATCAGGACGGCGGCGACCGCGTAGACGGTGCGCCAGCCGCCGCCCCATTGGGCGACCAGGCCGCCGCCGGTCCTGGCGAGCAGCACGCCCATGAGTACGCCGCTCATCACCTGGCCGGTGACGCGGCCGCGCTGGTCCGGCGCGGCGAGGGTGGCAGCGAAGGAGACCAGCAGCGGGGCGACGACGGCGCTGACCGCGAGCACGAGCGACAGGCCGATGAGAATCGGGATGGTCGGTGCCGCCGCGCAGGCGCCGAGCACGACGGCGGTGATCAGCAGCAGCGTGACGACGAGCGGGCGCCGGGCGATGACGTCGCCGAGGGGGACGACGAACGCGAGCCCGGCCGTGTAACCGGCGGTGGTGGCGGTGACGATCAGCGACGCGGTGCCGCTGCCGACGCCGAACTCGGTGGCGATGGCCTTGAGCAGTGGCTGGGCGTAGTAGATGTTGGCCACCGCGATCCCGGCCGCGATGGACAACAGCATCACCATCGAACTCGGCAAACCGCCCCCGGCCGTCATCGACGTGCGCCGGGGGCGGGTCACCTCGGTCATCGCGGTCGCACCGGCAGCAGGCCGCGGTCGGCGAACACGGCCTTGGCCGTGGCCACCGCGTTCACGGTCCTCGGGAAACCCACGTAGGACAGGCAGTGCAGCAGGGTTTCCACGATGGTGCCCGGCTCGACGCCGACGTTGAGCGCCGCGTTGATGTGGAACTTCAGCTGCGGCTCGACGCCACCGAGCGCGGCGAGCGAGGCGATGGTGAGCAGCTGACGTTGCGGCGGTTGCAGGCCGGGCCTGCTGTAGACGTCGCCGAACGCGAACTCGGCGACGAACCGGCCGAGGTCGGGAGCCACGTCGGCCAGCGAGTCGACAATGGCCTCGTAGCCGCCGCCGAGCTGATCGATCATGGCGACGCCCCGGTCGAACCGGTCGTTGGCCTCGGTCGGGTTCGTCATGGTCAGGCCCCGACCGCGACTTCGGTCTTGGCGCCGTGCAACTGGGTGAAGGCCAGGATCCGCCGCCACGCGTCGTCGCAGCTGGACTCCCACTCGGCGAACGCGCGGTCGAAGAACGAGTGCGGCGCGCCGTCGTAGACGTACATCTCGTATTCCTTGCCCGCGTTGTCCAGCGACGCGCGGAATTCGCCGAATTCCTCCTGCGTCGTCGCCACGTCGGCACCGGCGATCAGCAGCAGCGCGGGCAGGTGGAAGTCCTCGACCACGTCGGTGACCAGCTTGGGCTGACCGTAGAAGCCGATGACCCCGGCCAGATCCAGTTCGCCCGCGGACAACCGCCAGGACTGGCTGCCGCCGAAGCAGAAACCGACCGTGAACACCGGACCGGCGTTGCGCTGGGTCAGGTAGTCGGCGGCGGCCTTCACGTCGAGCGCGACGTTGCCGGGCTCAACCTTGGGCAGGTGTGCCTGCCAGTCGAAGTCGTCATCCCGGGTGCCGACACCCGCGGTGCGGCCGTAGTAGTCGATGGCGACGGTGTTGAACCCGGCCTCGGCGAAGCGCTTGGCCAGGTCCTGGTAGTACGGGTGCACGCCGCGAACGTCGGGCAGGATGACCACGTTCATGCCGTTGGAGGTTTCCGGCGCCGCCTGGAAGGCGGAGAAGGCCGTACCGTCCGACGCGACGAGTTCCAGGCCACCGGAGTCGGCGACGCTGCCGTGGTCAGGCGCGGCCGGGGGCCTGCTGTCGGTGCTGTGGCACATGTTCTGCGTCTCCCTGTTTGCTGTGGATGTGCTCGCTTGCCGAGACTCAAACTAGGGCCGCGCGACGGTGGCATCCAGGCTCGATTTTTCCCTTGTACCAACGTTCCTGGTTCTGCCAGTACCAGGAACGCGCCCGCTCGACCGGCGGCTAATCGCGCAGGTCAGCCGGGCGGTGCAGACCCGGTGGCCGCGCTCGTCGGTGATCGCGATCTCGTAGGTCGCGGTGCCGCGCCCTTCGTGCAGCGGTGTGCACGTCCCGGTGACCACTCCCGAGGCCACCCAGCGGTGATGCGTGCAGGACAGGTCGAGCCCGACGGCCTGCCCACCCGGACCGGCGTGGTCGAGCGCGGCCAGTGAGCCGAGCGTTTCGGCGAGGACGGCGCTGGCGCCGCCGTGCATGATGCCGACCGGCTGCCGGTTGCCCGCCACCGGCATGGTGCCGACCAGCAGTCCTGTCCGTCTGGTCAGGATCTCAATACCCAGTTTGGTAACCAGCAATTCGTTTTTCATGATTCCCCAGTAATTGATCGTGTACTCTCTGAAATGCCTTTACCAGCGTATTCGCTGGTCCGTGACGGTTACTCGGCGGTTATGAGCGACGTTACCCTGGTGCTCTTTGTACCTGTATAAACGACCGCAGGCTAAGTGCGCCGTGCGGTGTTAGCTTGGCGGTGCCGGAATCTCACTGGGGTGATTCCGTGCTGGGGATAGCTGGAAGATCAACGGGGATTTCTGTTGCGGGAGCAGTGCGTCTCCCGAACCAAGATCCGTCCATTGGGGGTACATCCATGCCTGGAACAGGGGCATCCACGAAGTCGGTCGACGACTATCTGGGGCCCGGTGACCAGCGGTTTTTCTCTGCGGGATATCGCAGGGTCGACTATCTGTCCGGAAATGTCACGGCAGAAACTGCGAACGATTGCAGCGGCCTGCTCGCCACGAACATTCGACTGAACTATCCGGGCGACTGGTCGCGCAAGGTCTCGCGCGGCGCGTTGCGGCCGCACCTGAGCACGATCGACGCGATCATGCTGGCCGCGCAGCTCGGTGAGCTGTATCTCACCCACGCCTACCGGCTCGACGACCAGGCGCGCCAGCGGATGTGGGTGCGGTCGTTGCGGATCAGGGCCGGTGCCACGCCGGACGAGGAGCTGGAGGCGGTACCGCTGACCATCCGCCCGCTGAGGACCGACGGGTCCACGGTGGTACTCGATGCGCGCATCGGCGCGATGCGGGCGCGGTGCGAGATCGCCGGTGTCGACGGCGAATCGATCGCCGGCACGGCGGTCTACGCGGGACCGGAAGAGTTGCTCGGATCGGCGGAAAACCGTTACTACGGAACGGGTTTCACCCGGCGCGGGCATCGGATCGACGAGCTGTCGATCGACGTCGCCGACCGGTCGGCGGTCGCATTGGTGAGCTACACCGGCGCGGAAGTCGGCACCGCCGGGCTGGGCGGAGCCTACCAACCGGCACCGACCATGATCGACCTGTTCGCGACCTCCCTGCAACTCGCCCAGATCCTGCTCTACGAAACGGACGGCATGTCCCGGGGTGAGAGCAACACGCTGTGGATGCGCGGCACCGACCTGGTCGTCGACAGTCCACAAGGGACATTGAAGTCCGGCGAACCGTTGCGCACCAGCCTGCGTGACCTGGATCTGCTCACCATGAACGGCGCACTGTGGCGCACCGCCGACATCCACGGCAGCCTCGGACCGGTCTCGATGCGTTGCGCGGTCGCGCACGCCCTCCCGGCCACCACCACACCCGACGTGCACACCGCACCGGCAGAAATTGGATCACCATCATGAAGCTCGCGATTTCCGGGACCTACTCCTCGGGCAAGACCCTGACCTCCTACGCGCTGTCCCACCTCACCGGCATCCCGCGCACCCGGGCGCGCACCATGCGCGAGCTGCTGCCCTTCGCCGTGCCCGGCAAGACCCTCGAAGAGTGCTCCGCCGCCGAACTGGTGCAGCTGATCGTGCGCAGGCACGTCGAGCGCTGCGTGCACGAAAGCCACCTCACCGAGGGCTTCATCTCCGACGGCTCGTCGCTGCAGGAGTGGATCTACGGTTCGGTGCGCGTGATCGTCGGCATCAACCCGAACGCGTCCATCGGCCTCGGTGACCTGGAGAGCGTGGAGCGCACCACCGAGCTGAAGTTCTTCGAAGAGGTCATGACCCAGCTCGGCGTGGCCATCAAGGAGCACGTCCAGCTGACCTACGAGGCCTTCGTGCACCTGCCCAACGAGCTGACCCTGGCCAAGGACGGGCACCGGCCGGTCAACGAGCGGTTCCGGTCGATGGCCGACGAGTCCATCGCGCACGAGATCGACGCGCTGGGCATTCCGCGTCACGTGATCGGCGGCAGCCTGCCCGAGCGGCTGACCAAGATCGTCGAGACCTTCGGCTTCAGCACACTGATGAGCGTCGACGAGGCGATCGCGCGGGCGCAGGAGGAGTACAGCGCGGTCGACATGACCATCGAGAGCGACCGCGCCTGGGCCAAGCACAGCGACGAGGTCGAGAAGCAGCCCGCGGGGAGTACGGCATGAGCTTCGCACCAGTGGTCATCGGCATCGGTTCGACGGTGCCGGACCGGGTGGTGACCAATGAGGAATTCGAACAGCGGATGGACACCTCGGACGTGTGGATCCGCTCGCGCACCGGGATCGTCGAACGCCGTCACGCCGAGCCGGGCACGGCAACGAGCGACCTGGCCGTCGAGGCCGGGCGGCGGGCGCTGAAGTCGGCAGGGCTGGACCGGGTGGACGCGCTGGTGCTGGCCACCACCACGCCGGATCATCCGTGCCCGGCCACCGCGCCGAGCGTGGCCAGCCGGCTCGGGTTCGGCGGCATTCCCGCCTACGACGTGGCCGCGGTCTGTTCCGGGTTCCTCTACGGGCTGGCCACCGGCGCGGGCCTGCTGGCCACCGGTCTCGCGGAGACCGTGCTGGTCGACGCGGCCGAGGTGTTCACCAGCATCATCGACCCGGACGACCGGGGCACCGCGCCGATCTTCGGCGACGGTGCCGGTGCGGTGGTACTGCGGGCCGGGGACCGCTCGGAACCCGGTGCGGTGCTGGACTTCGATCTCGGCAGCGACGGCGACCTGGCCGAGCTGATCATCGTTCCGGCAGGCGGTTCGCGGCAGAAGACCTCGGGCCAGCCGCTCGCCGATGGCGACGAGTTCTTCAAGATGCAGGGCACCACGGTGTTCCGCAACGCGGTGACCCGGATGGCGCAGTCCTCCCGGGCCGTGCTGGACAAGACCGGCTGGACGATCGACACCATCGACATGCTGATCGGGCACCAGGCGAACGTGCGCATCCTCAACGCGGTCGCGCTGGAACTCGGCCTGCCGCCGGACCGCGCGTTCGTCGACGTCGACCGTTACGGCAACACCGCGGCGGCGTCCATCCCGCTCGCCCTGGCCGACGCGGCCCAGCGCGGCGTCCTCGTCGAGGAGGACCGGCTGGTGCTCACCGCGTTCGGCGGTGGCGCGAGCTGGGGCGCGGTCACCATGACCTGGCCCGATCTCATTCCCGGCTGACCATCAACTGACCACTTTGGAGTGACCACAATGGACGTGAAGACAAGCCCGGCGCTGGAACTGATCGCCAGCAAGGCGGAACTGCCCGCCAGCGAGATCGACCTGGACCAGACCCTGGAGGACGCGGGCCTCGACTCGCTGCACCTGATGGAGATGGCCATGGCCGTGCAGCGCGAATACGGCATCGAGGTGCCCGAGGGCGACCTGCGGCTGGACCAGACGGTCGAGGAAGCGCTGAACTACCTCGACGCGAAGATGCGCTGAGGCGATGTCCTCCCGCGCGGCATTCTTCGACCTCGACGCGACGCTGATCACGGTCACCAGCATCTTCCGCTTCCTGGCCTTCGATCAGGAACCGGGGCGCTACGACCGGGCCATGGCGGACCTGCTGGCCCGCAAGGCGAACGGGGCGAGCCGCGTGGAGACCAACCGCGCGTTCTACCGCAACTTCGCCGGCCGCCACCGCGACGAGTTGATGGCGGCCGGCGAACGCTGGTTCGACACCGAACTGCGCACCACCGACCCGTTCTTCCGGCCGGACGCGCTGGCCGCGTTGCGCGCGCATCAGGCCGAGGGCGAGCTGACCGTGCTGATCTCGGGTTCGTTCGCGCCGTGCGTCGAGCCGATCGTGAAGTACCTGGGCATCGACCTGGTCCGCTGCACGGAACTGGTGCTGCGGGACGGCGTCTGCACCGGCGAGGTGGTGACGCCGATGGTCGGCGAGCACAAGGCGCAGGCGGTGCTGGAGGTCGCGCGGGAGCACGATCTCGCGCTCGCCGACTGCGCCGCCTACGGCGACGACGTCTCGGACCTGCCGATGCTGGCCTTGGTGGGCAGACCGTTTCTCTTGGGGGACAACGAAAACGTGAGGAAATGAGCAATGAGTGAGATGACGGTGATCCGGACCACCGAGATCGGGGGCCCGGAGGTGCTGGTGCCCGCGACGGTGCCGCGCCCGGTGGCATTGTCCAACGAGGTGCTGGTCCGGGTGTACGCGGCCGGGGTGAACCCGGTGGACTGGAAGATCCGCGGCGGGGTCTTCCCGGACGGCGGGCTCGGCAAGCCGCCGTTCGTGCAGGGCTGGGACGTGGCCGGGGTGGTCGAGTCGGGTCCGCGGGTGACCCGGTTCGCGCCCGGCGACGAGGTGTACGGGCTGATCTGGTTTCCGCGCCAGGGCGGCGGTTACGGCGAATACGTCGCGGCACCGGCCCGTCAGTTCGCGCGCAAGCCCAAGAACCTGAGCTTCGCCGAGGCGGCCGCGCTGCCGCTGGCCGGGTTGACCGCCTGGCAGACGCTGATCGACGTCGCCGACCTCCAGCCCGGCCAGAAGGTGCTGATCACGGCGGCGGCCGGCGGGGTAGGACATCTGGCCGCGCAGATCGCCAAGTCGCGCGGGGCGATCGTGACCGGCACCGCGACCGAGGCCAAGCACGACTTCCTCCGCTCGGTCGGCGTCGACCACCCGATCGACTACACCACGGTCGACGTCGCCGCCGAGGTCACCGGACAGGACGTGGTGCTGGACATGCTGGGTGGCGCGCACAGCCTGCCGCTGCTCAGGACGTTGCGCCCGGGCGGCCTGCTGATCACCGCGATCGGGCCGCTGCGCGACGAACTCGCCGCCGAGGCGAAACAACTCGGCGTGCGGGTGTGCCCGTTCATCGTCGAACCGGACCGGGCCGGCCTGGACGGCATCACCGAACTGGTCGAGTCGGGCCGGTTGCGGGTGCACCTTGAGCAGGTGTTCCCGCTGGCCGACGCGGCCAAGGCACACGAACTCGGCGAATCCGGCCGGGTGACCGGCAAGATCGTGCTCTCGATCAGGGAGGAAACGCAATGACCGAACGGACCGAGGTACTGATCGTCGGCGCGGGCCCGGTGGGCCTGGTGCTTGCCTGCGAACTGCTCCAGCAGGGCGTCGGCGTGCGCATCATCGACCGGCGCGAACGCTTCGAAGGCGCGGGCAGCAACCAGTCCCGCGCCATCCTGATCTGGCCGCGCATCCTGGAACAGTTGCGGCGCATCCAGATCAGCGACCGGATGGTGGCGCAGGGGCACGTGCTGCCCTCGGTGAGCTACTTCTCCAGCGGCACGCTGCGCGGCACGGTGCACATCGACCGGCTCGCCGACAGCGCGTACCCGTGCATCCTCACGCTGGCCCAGAACGACACCGAAGCGATTCTGGTGCAGCGGCTCCGCGAACTGGGCGGCGAGGTCGAGACCGGCACCGAGCTGGTCGAGATCAACGATCCGGATTCCGCGCCGTGGGCGGTACTCAAGCACGTCGACGGCGGCACCGAAACCGTCCGGCCGCAGTGGCTGGTGGGCGCGGACGGGCCGGGCAGCACCACGCGGCGGTTGCTGGACATCGAGTTCAACCAGGACCCGATCGACGTCACCTACGGCATCGGCGACTTCCCGATCGAGGGCGACGTGCCCAACAGCGTGCAGTACTACTACTCGCGGGTCGGCATCGGCGTGATCGTGCCGCTGCGCAACGGCATGTACCGCATCGCGGGCAACATCCCGCACCGCGAACCGGGCGAGGAGCGCCCGCCCGCCGAGATGTTCCGGAGCATGCTGGCCCAGCGCACCGGGCTGCCCATCCGGCTCGGCGACCCGGCCTGGACCAACTCGTTCCGTCCGCGCTGCGGCGTGGTGCGCCAGTACCGGCGCGGGCGCTGTTTCCTGGCCGGGGACGCCGCGCACGTGGTGAGCCCGGCTGGTGGCCAGGGCATGAACATCGGGTTGCAGGACGCGGTGGAGCTGGGCTGGAAGCTCGGCGGCGTGGTCATGGGCCGGTTCAACGAGTCCATTCTGGACAGTTACGAGCCGGAGCGGGCCTCGGCCGCCCGCCGGGTCGCGGACACCTCGGCGGCGCAGATCCGCTTCGGTGCCGCCCGGAACTGGCGGCGGGTGCTGGTCCGGGACACGCTGTTCGCCTCGGCCGACAAGCTCGGCATGCTGCAGCGCCGGTTCGCGCCGCTGCTGGCGCAGACCGACTTCACCTACGGCACCGAGCCGAGCGGTTCGCTGTTCTGGGGCGTGCGCAAGCCCGCGCAGGTCGGCGACCGGCTGCCGGTGTTCGCGCCGCCGACCGTGTTCGCCGGGCTGCCCAGCCTGGACCTGCACGAGTACACGGTGCTGTGCTGGCCGGGCCAATTGAGCAACGCGGCGTGGAAGCCGGTCGCCGCGCGGCTGCTCGCCACCTTCCCGGAAGGCACGCCGGTGCACGACCTGGCCACCGCGATCGGCCGGGCCGGTGACGCGATGCGCGATTTGCTCGGCCCAGCACCGGCCGTCCTCGCCGTGCGGCCGGACGGGCACATCGCGCACAAGGTCGCCCCCTCGGCCGTCGGCGAACTGGTCAGTTTCCTCGCCGCCGCCCGTCCCACCGAGGCCGCACCGCAGGCCGAACTCGCAAGGAGCAATCGATGACTGGCACTGCCGAAACGATCAACGCGTTCTTCACTCGATTCGGTGCCGGTGACCGGGCTGGCATGCTCGAACTGTTCGCCGAGGACGCCGACTTCCTGGTGGCCGGTGCGGACAACGTGCCGTGGACCGGTCGCCGGGAAGGCCACGCGCAGATCGCCACGTTCATCGACAGCGTGTGCGACGACGTCGAGACCAAGCAGTTCGACGTCGACACCATCGTCACCGACGGCGAGAACGGCGTGGTGCTCGGCTCGTTCGCGCACTTGGTGCTGCGCACCGGCAAGATCTTCACCGGCCCGTTCGCCCTGCACATCGGCGTGCGCGACGGCAAGATCCGCACCTATCACATGTACGAGGACAGCTACGCCGCCTCGGTCGCCTTCACCGACTGAGCAGACAGCGAAAGGGCGTCGCCAGCCGGCGACGCCCTTTCCACTGCCGTGTTTCAGCCGACGACCTCTTGGCGGTCCTTGCCCCAGCTGGCGAGCACGCGCAGCGCGTCGTCGGTTTCCGAGCCCGGTTCGGCGTTGAAGACCATCACCAGCTGACCGGAATCGTCGGACTGGCGCAGCGTCTCGAAGCTGAGGTTCAGCACGCCGACCAGGGGATGCCTGATTCGTTTGGTGCCGTAGCTGCGGTCGGCGACCAGTTGCTCGGACCAGAGCCTGCGGAACTCCTCGCTCTTGATGGACAGTTCGCCGACCAGGTTGGTCAGCAGCGAGTCGTTCGGCCTGCGCCCGGTGTGCATCCGCAGGTATGCCGTGGTCACCCTGGCGACCTCCGGCCAGTCCACGAACACGTTCTTGGCCACCTCGTCGAGGAACACGAACCGCGCCATGTTGCGGTATTCGGCGGGCTTCTCGATGACCTTCTCGAAGATGATCTCGGCAAGCTGGTTCCAGGCAAGGATGTTCATTGCGCGGTCAAGCAGATAGCACGGGCCGCTGCCGAGATCGGCCACCATCCGCATCAGCGCCGGCCGCACCGACTTGCCTGCGGGGGAGGGGGACGGTGCCGCCGCGGTGGCGCGCTGCGGCTTGGTCGAGACCAGATTCCGCAGGTGGGCGCGCTCGTCGTCGTCCATGCGCAGCACGTCCGCGACCGCGTCCAGCACCGAATCGGAGACGTGCTGGGTGCGGCCCTGCTCCAGCCGCACGTAGTAGTCGCTGCTGATTCCGGCCAGCTGCGCGACCTCCTCGCGGCGTAGCCCGGCCACCCGCCTGCGTCCGCCAGGGCCGGGCAGCCCCAGCTCCTCGGGCCGCAGCCGGGCCCGGCGGGAGCGGAGGAATTCACGAAGCTCACTGCGCTGGTCCATGACACCAGTATCCATGCAAATCAGGGCCCGAACAGTGGTTTTGCCAGACCTAGGATGCCCCAGCCCAGGAAGAACCCGGCCTTGTTGGCCTCGATGAACCTGACCACGATGAGAAATCGAGTCCGCTCGGATTCCGCGACTTCGCCAATCATATTGGGGTATTTCATGTCCACGTCGGAAGACGGTCGCAGCAGCATGCGGCTTGCCGTACTGCTCGTGGCACAGTTCACGATCGCACTGGATTTCTCCATTCTGAACGTTGCCCTGCCCGACATCGGCAAGGCACTCGGTTTCTCCATCTCCAACCTGCAGTGGGTCGTGACTCTTTTCGCTCTCACGTCCGCCGGTTTCACCCTCCTGTTCGGCCGGGTCGCCGACCTGCTCGGGCGGCGCACGATGTTTCTCGGCGGCGTCGCCCTGCTCGCGGCGGCGTCGCTGCTCGGTGGGCTGGCCGGTAACGCGGAAGTGCTGCTGATCGCCCGGGTGCTGCAGGGCCTGGCCACCGCGGTCGTCGCGCCGGTCGCGATGGCGCTGCTGACCACGACCTTCCCGGAAGGCCCGCAGCGCCAGCGCGCGCTGGGCCTCGGCGGCGCCATGCTGTCGGCGGGCTTCACCGTCGGCGCGGTGTTCGGCGGCGTGCTCACCGGTCTGCTGAGCTGGCGGTGGGCGTTCCTGATCAACGTGCCGATCGCGGTGATCGTGCTCATCGTCGCGCCGATCCTGATCAAGCAGCAGGATCGCCGCGAGCCGGCCAAGCTCGACCTGTGGGGCGCGTCGACCATCACCGTCGGCCTGCTGGCGCTGGTCTACGGCATCACCTCGGCGGGCAGCAACGGCTGGGGCAACGCGACCACGCTGATCTCCCTTGCCGTCGCGGTGGTTCTGCTGACCGCCTTCTGGCTGATCGAACTGCGCGTCGCCGCGCCCCTGGTGTCGCTGCGCGTGTTGCGCACCGCGACCGTCAAATGGGGCAACAGCGGCGGTCTGCTCACCTTCACCATGTTCAGCGCGGTCATCTTCCTGATGACCCTGTACCTGCAGCGGGTTCTCGGCTACTCGCCGCTGGTGACCGGTCTCGCCTTCGGCGTGCAGGGCGTCGCCGCGTTCTTCGCCGGGATCTTCGCGCCGAGGATCATCGGACGTTTTGGCAACAGTCGCGCCACGTTGTTCGGTGGCCTGGTGTTGCAGGCGGCCGCGACCGGCGCGCTGTACCTGCTGGGCGACAACCGGTCCTGGCTGACCCTGGTCATCATCGCCACCGCGATCGGCGGCTTCGCCCACGTCACCTCGGTGGTCTCGTTCATGGTGACCGCGACCTCCGGCCTGTCCGACCAGGAACAGGGCCTGGCCACCGCGATGACCACGCTCACCCAGCAGGTCGGCATCACGCTGGGCATCCCGATCATGAGCGCGATCGCCACCACCCGCATCGACGCGCTGTCCGGTTCGGAGTCGGCGCCGCACGCGGTGCTCGGTGGCACGAGCCTGGCGATCGCGGTGGACGCGCTGATCGTGGTGGCCGGTGCCCTGATCATCGGCTACTTCCTGCGGCGGGCCGGACGACGAGCCGCCGCAACTGAGTTGCTTACGCCGCAACCAGTTGCGGCAACCGCTTCGCGCTAGGAGTAGCTCCTGGGCGCGGGCACGACCGGCGGCCGCCAGGGCGCGGGGCCGCCGGTCACTCGCGCGTCTCAGTTGGTCGAGGCCAGTTCGGCCAGCTTGGTCCGTACCTCGTCGGACACCGGCAGGTACAGCACGAGCGAGATGCCCTCCTGGCCCCGCAACTGCCAGACGTGCGTCTGGAACGTCATCAGGCCGAGGCGGGGATGCCGGACCTTCTTGAGCTTGCTCTGCATCTCCAGGACTTCGTGACTGTTCCAGAGCGCGGCGAACTGGGGACTGCGCTGCGAGAGTTCCTCGGCCAGCTCGGCGAACCGGGGACTGTCGAAGTGCTCCGCCATGTTGGCCCGGAACTGCGCGACCGAGAGCTTGGCCATCACGTCGGTCTCGACGTAGCTGCTGCGGCACCGCTCGCTGGTGAAGAACGCGATCAGCAGGTTGTCGTCGTCCTCGGCCAGCCCGAAGACCTCTCTGGCAACCTGGTTGCCTGCCACGATGTCCCAGAATTCGTTCAGCACCAGAGCCGGATTCGGCAGCCACTCGTCGACGATGGTGTTCAGCTCGGAATGTGGACTTCGGTGAAAAATCTGCTTGGCTTCACCAGCCGGGCCGATTTCGAGCAGCCGGTAGAAATAGGTTTTCTCGGAATCGTTGAGCCGCAACGCCTTGCTCACCGCGTGCGCGACCGTCTCGGATACCTTGATGTTTCTTCCTTGTTCCAACCAGGTGTACCAGGAGGTACCAACCCCGGCGATGACCGCGACCTCTTCCCGCCGTAACCCAGGAGTGCGCCGCCTTCCCGACACCGTCAACCCCACGTCGGAAGGTGACAACCTGGTTCGTCTTGTTCGTAAAAAATCACTTAACTCGGTTAGCCTACGTTCACTACCCCCACGCGTCCGCATGTAATCCACTCTGTCCAGCCACATACACACTGTCAAGTCGGCGCGCACCCATCTCACCCGGCACACTGGACAGAACCGAGTGGAGGATGCAGGCATGAGAATGGGCAGGCCGGTGCGGCGGGTACTGATCGCGGTCGCGGGTGGATTGCTGACCGTGATCGGCGTGATACTGCTGGTGCTGCCCGGCCCGGGCCTGCTGCTGGTGCTGGCCGGATTGCTGGTGCTGGCCGCCGAGTTTCCCGCCGTGCAGCGGTATGTCGCGCCGGTGCGCGAGCGCGCGATGCGTACCGCGCAGGAGAGTGTCGCCTCGCCGTGGCGGATCGCGGCGACCGCGACCGGCGGTGCGTTGCTGATCGCGGCCGGGGTGGTGTGGGGAACGCAGGACTGGCTGCCGTTCAGCAGCTGGAGCGCCGGATCGAGCCTGATCCTGTCCGGGCTGATCGTGTTCGCGCTGCTGATCTGGAGCTACCGCACCCTGCGCACGCCGGCTGAGTCCTAAGTGGAGCGCAGACTGTCGGTGAACATCGTCGTGCGACGATCATAGTCCACTCTGGACGGTCGACCGAGGTGGCGGATGGCCAGCCCGTTGGCGACGTCGGCGAAGTACAGGTCGGCCGATGAGACGCCGGGCCGCAGCACGCCTGCCGCGTGCCCGCGCGCGAACACCTCGTCGCTGGCCTCGGTCGCGGCGTTGGCCAGTGCGATCAGTTCCGGCGAGTTCGCGTGCGTCATCAGCAGCGCGTCGGTGAACGCCGGTTCGCGGTACTGCAGGTCGCGGCGATCCGACACGTAGGTGGTCATGCTGCGCCACGGGTCGTCGATGGCCAGCGCGGTGCCCATGATCGCGTACATCTCGGTGGCGACCAGGTCGCCGATGACCGCGTCGATCAGCCCGTCGCGCCCGCCGAAGCGGTTGTAGATGGTCGCCTTGCTGACGCCCGCCGCGCTCGCGATCTCCTCCAGCGGCGTGTTCAGCCCGCGCCCGTGGAACGCGTCGATGGCCGCGGCCCGGATCTGCGCGACGTTGCGCGCGGCATCGGCACGCAACGGCGACGCTTCGGCGGACATGGGTCAACCTTAACGGGAAGAACTTGACCCTGCCGTCAAGTTGACGCTACGGTCAAGTTATGTCCCCATCGATTGCCGTTTTCGGCGCCGGACCCGGCCTCGGCCAGGCGCTCGCCCGCCGCTACGCCCAGGAAGGCTGGACGGTATGGCTCGTCGGCCGCCGTCCCGACCCACTGAACCTGCTGGTCAAGGAGTTGACCGACGGGGGATCGAGGGCGCACGCCCTCGCCGCCGACCTCTCCGACCTCGCCGCCATCCCCACGCTGGCGAAGCGCATCGGTCCGCTCGATGCCTTCTACTACGGCCTCTCGGCCGGCGGGTTCACCTCCGCGACCAACCTGACCGCCGAGCAGTTCGACCGCTTCGTACCGCTGGCCATGCACACGCCGATCGCGCTCGTGCGCGAGTTCCTGCCCGCCATGCTCGACCGGGGCGACGGCGCGATCCTGACCGCGCAGGGCGGCAGCGCCCAGCGCGGCCTGCCGAACCTGAGCGGGCCCGGCCCGGCGATCGCCGCGCAGCGCAACTATCTTCAGTCGCTCGAAGGCGAGGTCGCCGGCCGCGGCGTCTACGTAGGACGGCTCTACATCGGCGCGGCCATCATCGGCAGCGCCTGGCATACCGAACAGGACAACTATACCGGCCCCACGGTCGATCCCGCGTACCTGGCCGAGCAACTGTGGACCATGCACTCGACCAGGAGCCCGTCGGAAATCAAGCACCCGGCGGCCCCCGCCAGCACGTAAAGTTGCCTGCGTGCCAGTTCGTACCGCGATTCTCACCGTCGACGACGACCCAGGAGTGTCCAGGGCGGTAGCCCGCGACCTGCGGCGGCGTTACGGCGACCAGCACCGCATCATCCGAGCCGAATCAGGGGAGCAGGCCCTCGACACCCTGCGCGAGTTGACGTTGCGCGGCGATCTCGTCGCGGTGATCATCGCGGACTACCGGATGCCGGGCATGAACGGCATCGAGTTCCTCGAACAAGCCATGGACCTGTATCCGAGCGCGCGCCGCGTGCTGCTCACCGCCTACGCCGACACCGGCGCCGCGATCGACGCGATCAACG
This sequence comes from Pseudonocardiaceae bacterium, assembly GCA_035248365.1. Lineage (GTDB taxonomy): Bacteria > Actinomycetota > Actinomycetes > Mycobacteriales > Pseudonocardiaceae > CAJCJE01. Next base: position 42,849 of record DATFHN010000004.1, read on the forward strand.
TCGTCGACCTGGACTACTACCTGCTCAAGCCGTGGGATCCGCCGGAGGAGAAGCTCTACCCAGTGATCGACGCGATGCTCGACGCCTGGTCGGCCGATGACGCGCGACCGGCGACCGACATCACCGTGGTCGGGCACCGGTGGTCGGCGCGCTCCTCGGAAGTGCGCGAGTTCCTGGCCCGCAACCAGGTTCCCTACCGCTGGTACCAGGTGGACGAACCCGAAGGCCAGCGGCTCGTTTCGGCGGCGGGCTGCGACGGCCGGACGCTGCCGGTCGTCGTCACGCCCGGCGGCGACGCGCTCGTCGCGCCCTCCGATGCGGAACTGGCGGCCAAGGTCGGCCTGGCCACCACGCCCGCGTCCGACTTCTACGACCTGATCATCATCGGCGGCGGCCCGGCCGGGCTCGGCGCCGCCGTCTACGGCGCGTCCGAAGGGCTGCGGACGGTGCTGGTCGAACGGATGGCGACCGGCGGCCAAGCAGGGCAAAGCTCCCGGATCGAGAACTACCTCGGCTTCCCGGACGGCGTGTCCGGCGCGCAGCTCGCCGACCGCGCCCGTCGCCAGGCCACCCGCTTCGGCGCCGAACTGGTCACCACCCGCGACGTCGTCGGCCTCGAAGTGAACGGATCGGCCCGCACGGTCCGCTTCGCCGACGGCGCCACCCTCGACGCGCACACCGTCATCCTCGCCACCGGCGTCGCCTACCGGCAGTTGAACGCCCCCGGCCTGGACGACTTCACCGGCCGCGGCGTCTACTACGGCTCCGCGCTCACCGAAGCGTCCAGCTGCGCCGAGCAGGACATCTTCGTGGTCGGCGGCGCCAACTCGGCCGGTCAGGCCGCCGTCTACCTGGCCCGCTCGGCGCGCTCGGTGACCATCCTGGTGCGGGCCGAGTCGCTGGTCTCGTCGATGTCGCACTACCTGATCCAGCAGATCGGCGAGATCCCCAACATCAGCGTGCGCACCTGCACCGAGATCATCGACGCCCAGGGCGAGAAGCACCTCGACGAGATCACCCTGCGCCATCGCGTGACCGACGAGACCGAGACGGTCAAAGCCTCGCACGTGTTCATCTTCATCGGCGCCGCCCCGCGCACCGACTGGCTCGACGGCGTCGTCGCCCGCGACGATCGCGGCTTCGTCCTGGCCGGACCGGACCTCGCCATCGGCGGCGCCGCGCCCAAGGGCTGGCCCCTCGACCGCGCCCCGTACCACCTGGAGACCAACGTGCCCGGCGTGTTCGTCGCCGGTGACGTACGGTCGGAATCGGGCAAGCGAGTGGCCTCGGCGGTAGGCGAAGGATCAATGGCCGTGATGCTCGTGCACCGGTACTTGGAGAAAGCATGACGCAGCCCTGCGATATCAACGAACTCCGCACGCTGTTCCTGTTCGAGAAGCTCAGCGACGTTCAGCTGGACTGGTTGTGCCGCAACGGTCACGTCGAGCAGTTCGAACCGGGCTGGGTCTATCGCGAAGGTAGCGAGGCGACCTGTTTCTACGTCCTGCTCGACGGTGAGATCGCGCTGTCCCGCCGCGTCGGCGACGAGGACGTGGAAACCAACCGCACCAAGCAGGTCGGCGTCTACGCGGGCGCGTGGAGCGCGTTCCTGCACGGCACCGGCATGGACCGCTACAACAACTCGATGCGGGTGATCGCCCCGTCGCGGCTGTACGTGCTGTCCGCCGAACTGTTCGCGCAGTTCATGCGCGAGTGGTTCCCGATGCCGCTGCACATGCTGGAGGGCCTGTTCTACGGCATGCAGGCCTCCCAGCAGGCCGTCAGCCAGCGGGAACGCCTGCTCGCGCTCGGCTCGCTCTCCGCCGGCCTGACCCACGAACTCAACAACCCGGCCGCCGCGGCCGTGCGCGCCACCTCCTCGCTGCGCGGCCGCGTCGCCGGGATGCGCCACAAGCTCGGCCTGATCGCGTCCGGCCCATACGACCGGGAAGCCCTGCAAACGTTGATCAAGCTGCAGGAAGACGCGGTCGAGCACGTGGCCAAGGCGCCCGAACTGACCCCGCTGCAAGCCTCCGACCTCGAAGACGAGCTGGGCGACTGGTTCGACGAGCACGACATCTCCGGCGGCTGGGAGATCGCGCCCACCTTCGTCGCGGCCGGACTGGACGTCGAGTGGCTGAGCAAGGTCGCGGACACCGTGGACAGTGCCATCCTGGAAGGCGCGGTCCGCTGGCTGCACTACACCATCGACACCGAGCTGATGATGTCCGAGATCGAGGACGCCACAACGCGCATCTCGACCCTGGTCACCGCGGCCAAGCAGTACTCCCAACTCGACCGCGCCCCGTACCGGACGGTCGACGTGCACGAACTGCTCAGCAGCACGCTGATGATGCTCAAGTCGAAGATCGGCGACGGCATCACGGTCGTGAAGGAGTACGACAAGTCGCTGCCGCCGGTCCCGGTCTACGCCGCCGAACTGAACCAGGTGTGGACCAACCTGATCGACAACGCGGTCGACGCGATGGAGGGCCACGGCACGCTGACCATCCGCACCGCGCGCGACAACGACTGGCTGCTGGTGCAGATCGCCGACACCGGCCCCGGCATCCCGGAAGAGGTGCGCGGCCGGATCTTCGAGCCGTTCTTCACCACCAAGCCGGTCGGCTCGGGAACCGGTCTCGGGCTGGACATCTCCTGGCGGATCGTGGTCAACAAGCACCACGGTGATCTGTCGGTAGAATCCGTGCCCGGTGACACGCGGTTCTCGGTCCGCATCCCGTTCGTCGCGCCGCAGGAGGTTTCCCCATGACCATTCCCGGAATCGACCCGTCGGTGGCCCCGAGCGGGACCGGCTGTGTCGAGTGCGACGCGGCCGGCGGCTGGTGGGTGCACCTGCGCCGGTGCGCGCAGTGCGGCCACATCGGCTGCTGCGACTCATCGCCCGCTCAGCACGCGAGCAGTCATGCCAAGGAAACCGGCCACCCGTTCGTGCGCAGCTTCGAGCCGGGAGAGGACTGGTGGTGGAACTACCAGAGCGAAGAATTCCTCGAAGGCGGCCCGGAATTGACCGCCCCGCAACACCACCCGCTCGACCAGTCCATCCCCGGCCCGGCCGAGCGCGTGCCCGCCGACTGGCGCGACCACGTGCACTGAGCCGGTTCAGCGTCGTGGCAGGCAGATCGGGCTGGAACCCCAGCAGCAGGAGATCGCTCACCCGCCGATGGCGCCGTCGAGCACGGTCAGTACCGGCGCGAGCGTGAGCAGGTCGCCGACCGGGCAGGTCAGCGGATCATCGCGGAAGGCAATGAAATCCGCTCGCGCGCCAACCCGCAACGGCGCACCCTGACCCAGGAACCGGCCACCGGCCACTGTGTACAGTCGCAGCGCCTCGGCCCGGCTGATCGCATGCTCAGCGCGAGTGGTCATCCCATGCACGCAGGCCAGCGGATCGACGGGCCCGATCGGATGGTCGGTTCCCGCGCTGATCCAGGCACCCGCGTCCAGCAGTTCGCGGAACGGAAACATATCCGCGACCCGCCGCGCTCCGAAGCTCTCCACGAACGGCTCGGCCAGCCCGGTCACCAGCGCCTGCTGCGCGGTGATGTGCACACCGAGCCGCGCGGCCTGCGCGATCCGCTCCGGCGAGATCATGCCGCCATGTTCGACGACCAGCATGTCCTTGGGCAGTGGGCCTTCGCGGTCGAGCACCGTGCTGATCGCGTCGAGCAGCACGTTCACCGCGCGATCGCCGAAGGCGTGCGTGCCAACCGGCCAGCCGCGCCGCGCACAGGTCGCGAGCGCATCGGCCAGTTCATCGGTTTCCCAGAGCAACTCGCCGTAGTAGTCCGGCCGATTCGCGTACGGCTCAACGCACGCGGCCGCCTCCGCGCCCCCGTCCAGCACGAACTTCAGCCCCCACAACCTGGCCAGCTCGTCCCCGGCCCGCGGCGCGACCCCCCGCGCTTCCAGACTATCCAAATAGGACGAGACCGACCCCGCCTCGGCGATGCTCGCAGGCGTACTCATGATCATCGGATGACTGCGCACCTTGAGCCGTCCCGCGGCGGCCAGGTCGCGATAGACCAACCAGTCGTCCGGGCTGATCGCCGGATCGCGCACCGTGGTCAGCCCATGCGCCGCGAACAACTCGGAAGCTCGCGCCATCCCCTCGCCCAGCACCTCCGGCGTGGTCGGCGGCAGAACGCGGTAGACCGGTGCCATGGCCGCGTCCTGCAACCAACCCGTCGGGTTACCGGCAGCATCGCGGGCGATGAAGCCACCCGGCATATCCGGAGTGTCGCGGTCGATCCCGGCCAGGCGCAGCCCGGCCGAGTTGACCACCGCGTTGTGCCCGCCGCGTAGCACGAGTACCGGATGGTCGGTCGTCGCCTGGTCGAGTTCGAGCGCGGTCGGCAGGCGCCGCTCGGCCAGTTGGTACTCGTGCCAGTTCGCGGCCGTCACGATCCACTGGCCGGCCGGGGTGCTCGCGGCGCGCTGCCGGATCAACTCGACCAGCCCCGCGATGTCCGACGCGTCCGCGACCGGCACGCCGAACACGGAACGAGCGGCCAGCAGCAGGTGGCAGTGGGTGTCGACGAATCCGGGCAGCACCACAAGGCCCGGATCGTCGATCACCGCCGTGTCCGGCCCGTGCCACTCCCGGAGCAGGCCGTCCTCGTCCGCACGGCCGGCCACCGCGACCACGACGCCATCGCGGACCGCGAACGCCGTCCTCGGCTGTTCGTGCTCGTCGAACGGGTGCACCGTGCCCACACGGACCAGCAGATCGGCCTTCTCGTTCCGCACCACCGAACTCCTCAGCGCTCAGCTCACCGCCCGCTCGATGATGTCCGCGACCGCGGCATCCGGCAACGCGGCCGGCTCCACGCCGCTCAGCGTCGGCTCCACGGTAACGAGCGCTCACTCAACACCGCGGGACGGTACCTGGCGTTCCCGCTCAGCGCTGCGCGCGGAACTGCTCGGGTCGCTCGCTCGGCGCCTCGGCCAGCGCGCGAAGCGTGTCCTCGGGGCCGTAGTCCTTGCCGTAGACCGGGGTGCCCGGCTGCTGGCGCCACGATTGCTCGATCGTGCCGCCGTCGACCGCGTCGAAGCCCAGTTCCTCGATCAACTCGAACACGATCTTCTTGTTCGCGCCGTCCGCGCCCGCGATCGGCAGCGCGATGCGGCCCGGCGTGCCCTGCGGCTTGCCGCTGTTGAGCAGGTGCTTCCACCAGATCCCGTTGAACACCTTGAGCACCGGCGCGCCGATGTGCTCGGCCACCCACGCGCTCTCCGGCTGGCCCGCCTCGATGGCTTCGATGTAGCCGTCGCGCTCGCGCGGGTAGTAGTTGTTGGTCTCGATGACCGGGGCGTCCGGCTTGCGCCGATCGACGATGCCCGGGGCCAGGTCGGGCACGTTCTTCTGCGGGATGCTGACGATCACTAGGTCGGCGTCTTCCGCGGCGTCCGCCGCCCAGACAGCCGTCGCGCCGGTTTCCGCGGCCAGGTCGGCCAGCGTCTCGGGAGCACGCGAGTTCGCCACCCGCACGTCGTGCCCGAGCGCGCGCAACCGCCGCGTCAGCGTCCCGCCGATGTTCCCGGCGCCAATGATCCCGATCTTCATACTCAACCCCTTAGGACGACAGTCTCGGTGAGGCCAACTTCAACCATTGACGAACTATTCCGCCCAGCGAGAGCCAAACCACATCGTGGTTTTCTGGAATGACTCCAAACAGCAGCTAAACTGGAACTTGTCCAAAGAAGGAGGAGTCTCATGGCCGTCAACACCATCGAAACCGACCTGCAGGACACCCTGGTCGAACTGAGCGACCTCGCGCTGCAAGGCAAGCAGCTGCACTGGAACCTCGTCGGACGCGGGTTCAAGTCGCTGCACGAGCAGCTGGACGACCTGGTCAGCGAGGCCCGCACCGCGTCGGACGACGTCGCGGAGCGCGCCGTCATCCTCGGCTACACGCCCGACGCACGCGCCCTGACCATCGCCAAGGAAAGCCCGCTCGCCGATGTCGCCAGTGGCCGCATCGCCGACACCGCGGCCGTCGCACACGTCGTCGCGCTGCTCACCACCGTGATCGACCGCACCCGCGAGCGCATCGGGCGCCTGAACGACGTCGACCTGGTCACCCAGGATCTGCTCATCGGCATCGTCGCCGGGCTGGAGAAGCAGCGGTGGATGTTCAACGCGCAGCAGTCCTGACCGCGCGCCTGCGCGAGCACGGACTGCGCGCCACCGGCCCGCGCGTCGAGGTCCTCGCCGCATTGGAGGACCTCGGCGGCCACCGCGCCGCCGAAGAGATCCACGACGCCCTCGCCGGCCGGCTCCCGCGCTCGACTGTCTACAATGTACTCACGTCGCTCGCCGACGCGAGCCTGGTCCTGCGCGCGGACGCCGGCCCCGGCGCGGTCCTCTACGAAGCGGGCGGCCGCTGGCACCACCACTTCGTCTGCCGCCGCTGCGGCACGGTCTACGACGTCGAATGCGTCACCGGCGAACGCCCCTGCCTCACCCCCGGTAGCGAGGTCGGCGTCGTCGAAGAAGCACAGGTGATCTTCCGCGGTATCTGCGCCGAATGCGTTTAGCGCAGGGCCAGGGCGAGGACGACCACGACGACCAGGGCGCCGGTGGCGATGAGGCGGGCGGTCAGGCGGATTTGGGGTGCGGTGAGGGTTGTGGTGAGGACGAAGGCCAGGGCGATGTAGCCGGGGACGGCGATGCCGGACAGGCGCATGGCCAGCCCGACCGCTTGGAGCAGCAGGGCGATCGCCCAGAGCATGACCGGCCAGGCGAGCGGGCCGGCGACGCCGAGGCGAATGCGGAGTAGCCAGGCACTGAGGCCGCTGAACGCGAAGCTGGCACCGAGTGCGGTGACGCCGACGACGATCAGCCAGAAGAATGCGCCGAGCAGGATGCCGGTGAGGGGCGCCGCGATGGCGCACCCGATCCCGGCGTTCGGGCGGCAGCCGACGGGGATCTGCGCCACCGGCATCAGGGTGCCGGCCAGCAGCGTCGCGCCGCCGGTGAGCGCGCCGACGAGCACCGCCGCGCCCAGCCGAGCGGGCAGTTTCGTCCGCCAGTCGGTGGTCGCCGGGAGCGGCGGGGCGTACGTCATGGGCGGAGGGTAGCCAAGCAGCCGGTCTGGGGTGGGCTGTTTGGGCGAATTTGATCTCTTGACAACCGTGGTGCTGCCGCGTAGCTTTTTGGCTAACAACATTAGCCAATTGGCTTCGCCGAGAAGCCGGTTATGGGAGGTCGAGATGACTGAGTTCGTCGATGTCGAGGGTGGCCGGATCGCTTACGAGATCACCGGCGAAGGGCCGACGGTCGTGCTCGTGCCGGGCATGGGCACCACGCGCAGCTCCTACCGGTTCGTCGCGCCTCGGCTGGTGAGCGCCGGGTACCGAGTGGTCATCGCGGACCTGCGCGGGCACGGCGAGTCGTCCATGAACTGGCCGAGCTACACCCGCACGGACACCGCCAACGACCTGATCGCGCTGATCCGGCACCTCGGCGGGCCCGTTGTCCTGGTCGGCAACTCGTTCTCGGGTGGGTCGGCGACGATCGTGGCCGCCAAGGCCCCCGAGCTGGTGACCGCGATCGTGGAGATGTGCCCGTTCACCCGGGTGCCCAAGGTGGACGTCCTCGCGCTGCTGCGCAACGCGCGTCATCGCAAGGGCGTGTTGTTACTGCTCCGCACCGCGCTGACCGGGAGCATCGACACCTGGACGCGCTATCTCGATCACGCCTACCCGGGCGTCAAGCCGGCCGACTATGCCGAGGATCTGGCCGAACTGCGGGTCAACCTGCGCGCGGGCGCGATGACCGCCGCGCGGAAGATGGGGCAGTCGCAGCCGAAGGACGCCGGGGCCGAGCTGCCGAACGTGCACTGCCCGGCGTTGATCATGATGGGCACGCTCGACCCGGACTGGCCGGACACCGAGGCCGAAGCCAAGGGCATCGTCGACGCCATGCCCGCGGGCGTCGGCCGCTACGCGATGATCGAGGGCGCGGGGCACTACCCGCACGCGCAGTACCCGGACCAGGTTCTGGCCGCGCTGCTGCCCTTCCTGGAGGAGCACGCACATGCCTAGGGCGGGGCTGAGCAGTGCGGACGTCGTCGAAGCGGCGGGCACGCTCACCGACGAGATCGGGTTCCACGAACTGACCATGGGCCTGCTGGCCCAGCGCCTCGGCGTGCGCCCGCCCTCGCTGTACAAGCACGTGGAGAACCTGGCCGACCTGCAACACCGGGTCGCCACGGCGGCGATGGTCGAGCTCGGCGACACCATCCGCGATGCGTTGCAGGCCAAGGCCGGGCACGACGCGCTGCACGCGATGTTCTCCGCGGTGCGCAAGTACGTGCGCAACCATCCCGGGCGCTACACGTCGACGGTCGGCGCCGAGTTCGCGGGCCCGGACGATCCGCTGCTCGCGGCGAGCGCTCGGGTGCTGGACTCGATCGGTGCGGTGCTGCGCGGTTACGGCATCGGCGAGAGCGAACGCGATCACGCGATCCGCACCATGCGCTGCATGATCCACGGCTTCGCGTCGCTGTCCGCCGCGGACGCTTTTCAATGGGGAGCGGATCCCGAAATCAGTTTCGAATGGATGATCGAATTCATGGAGCGCGGACTGCGCGGTGGGGGCACACGATCGTGATCGTCGCTATCTGGATATTGTCGATTTTGTTGATCGCCGAGTTCGTGATGGCGCCGATCAACTTGTGGACCGGGCGGACCATGCCCTTGTTCCGGCGGTTCACCGGGTTCGAACCGGTTGTGGCGCAACGGGTTTTCGCGCCGGTGAAGCTGGTCAGCGCGGTGTTGGTTGCGGTTGGTATCGCTGTTCCGGTGGTTGGGCTTGTTGGCGCGGTGATTGTCACCGGGGTTTGTTCGGTTTATTTGGTGCGGTTGGCCGCGCCGGGGCGCCGTGATCGGAGTGGGATCGCGGGATTCGGGTTGTTCGGGGCTTGGGCGGTGGCGTTGCTGGTGTTGCAGTTGCTGCGGATCGGCTAGCTGGCGCGGCGCTTGACTTGCCAGAGGATGCCGTGGGCTGCCGCGAAGAGCAGAGCAATGATCATGAGCGGGATGCCGGTGTTGAAGCCGGGCGGGGTGAAGGTCAGGCTGATGGTGCTGCCTTGAGGGCTGGCCTCGGGGAGGTCCAGTTGGATGACGCCTGCTGGACCTTGTTGGATGGCAAGGGTTCTGCCGTCGACGGTGGCTTGCCAGCCGGGCCAGTCGAGCGTGGCGAACTCGACTCGTCCACTGCCGGTGTAGGTGGTTCGCTCGGTGGTGCTGGTGGCGTTGTCCGACTTCACCGTTACCGCGCCGGCGGACCAGGAGAGCCTGCCGGTTGGCCAGGGTGGGGGAGTGTCTCGGCGGTAGACGGTGACTATGGGGGTTTGTTGCTGGATGGACCAGCCGGGGGACGCTGGTTGTGGCTTGGGCTGGGTTGCCACTACTACGGTTCGCAGGCGGAGAATCGTGGCCAGGTCGGTGGTGGTGCCGGGCTGGCTTTGCCAGAGCCGGCCGTAGAGGTCCGGGCAGGTGCCGCCGTAGTAGGTCATGCACATGGCGTCGCCGAAGGGCGTGTAGCTCAGGCCGGAGTACGAGTTCAGCGCGTCGACGCCCGCGACGTGGATCGAGTTGCCGAGCAAGACGTCCTCCCACGCACCACCGGGCGCGAGCGGGGCGTGCGCGGCGTAGTCGGGCAGGTCGCCGACTTCGAGCGTGTTGCCGGCGTAGCGATTGGCGAACGTGGCCTTCATCTGCGCCACGTTGTGCGGGAAGAACCACGGGGTGACGTTGTCGTTGGCCGGGTAGAGCATGGTTTGCAGGCCCAGCGTGAGGCCGGTGCCCGCGACCAGGACGACCGCGACGTACTTCGGCCGCCAGCGCGAGACCAGGATGGTCGCGGCGAGCAGCGCGGCGACCAGGAGGGTGGCCGCGACGTGGCGTTTGCTCGGAGTCGGGGTCGATGCCCAGGCCAGGTAGCCGCCGATGCCGATCAGGACTGCGGACGCGACCACGCGGCGCAGTGGCTGGGTGGTGCGGATGCCGCGGCTGAGCACGATGGCGAACGCGATGCCGATCGGCAGCGTCGCGTATTCGGTCAGTCGCGCGGGCCAGCGGAACAGCCACAGTTGCGACGGGCCGACCAGCAACATCAGGTAGGCCAGGGCGAACACGGCGACGCCGACGCGTTCGCGCAGGCGTTCGCGCAGCGCGGGCCAGGCCAGCCAGGGCGCCAGCGGCAGCAGGAACCAGGCGACGTAGAACACCGGCACGGTCAGTGATCCACCGGGTACGAAGCCGGGAACCTGGGTGAGCGAGTCCGGTTGGAAGGTGCGGAACTGGGGCTGGAAGGTGGGCGAACTCAGGCCGATCAGGTCGCCCAGGTTCGGCACGTTGAACCAGTCGTTGAGCACGCCGGACGCGGTCCGCGAGGTCACCGCGGCGCTGTCCACCAGGGGCAGGAAGACGGCCAGGGTGCTGATGCCGATGGTGGCGCCGACCACGACGACGCCCCAGAACCGGCGCCAGTGCCGCTGCGCCAGGGTTTCGATGCCGACCGCGAGCAGCACGACGATGACGCCGAGCGCGCCGTACGGATTGCCGGTGGTCACGGCCAGGAACCCGAACACCACCGCCACGAGCGGGTTCAGGGTGCCTCGGGCATAGCGGCGGGTCGCCCACCAGACGAAGGGCAGCCAGGCGAAGCACATCAGGCCGGCGACCCAGGACTGGGCGTCGAAGTACAGGGTGTAGCCGGTGAACGGCAGAGCCGTCGCCACCACGGCGGCGGCCCACGGCTTGGCGCCGTATTCGCGGGCCAGCAGGTAGACGCCGATCGCGAGGATGACCAGGAACTCGGTCTTGATGATCGTCGCGGCCACGGCGAGGTCGGGCAGGACCGAGACGAGCACGAAGTTGACCAGCGACACCGGGTTGAACAGGCCGAACATGGCCTCGGCGGCGATGTTGCCGCCCATCCACATGCTCGGGTCGAGTAGTGGCCAGTGCCCGGCGCGCAGCTCCGTGCCCATCCGGTACCACTCGGGCAGGAACTGCGCGGCGCTGTCGTCCCAGTAGTAGAAGATGTGGTTGTTGATCAACGGGATCTGGGCTATTACGGCGACCACGACGACGATCGCGGCGCCGATGCCGAGCCCGCGCCACCGGCTGGCAGGCCGGGCAGGCAATCGGGGAATGAATTCCGTCGGCGCCTCGGTCAGCGCGAGATCGTCACGCTCGGTCAGCGTCATGCCCAGCGTCCTCGTCATTCGTCACCACGGTCGTTTTCGGCCTCGCGTCCGGACCGCGGCGGCGGGCTACTTTAACCTGAGCGCAGGCGGCGCGCGGCGAGCAGGCCGAGCAGCGCGGCCAGCACCGCGGCGATGCCGCCGACCAGCACGGGCGCCCGGCCACCGGCGAGGTCGGACACGACGCCGAGGATCGGGCCGCCGATCGGGGTGGTGCCGATCAGCAGAACGGTCTGTAGCGCGAGCACGCGGCCGATCATGTCGCGCTGGGTGCGCAGTTGGGCGATCGCCGTGGTCGCGGTCATGTAGGACACACTCGTGCCGCCGATCAGCACGGCCAGCGGATAGGCCGCATAGATGTTGGGCGCCAGGAACAACCCGAACAGGGCCACGCCGAACAAACCGGCGGACAGCACGATCGTGCGCAGGCTGATCGCGGTGCGCCGGGCCACGACCAGTGTGCCGAGCACGCCACCGCAGCTGAACGCGGCATAGAGCAGCGTGTACTGGAGATCCGTGCCACGCAGGCCGTGCTCGACGTACAACGGCAGCACGACGGTGAAGTTGTAGCTGGCCGTGCCGATCAACGCGAGCATGCCGAAGGAGATCCACAGCTCGGGCACGCTAGCCACATAACGCAACCCGGCCCGCACCTGACCAGCACCGCGCCGGGTTTGCGGCGCTCTGCGGAGTTCGTCCGGGCGCATCAGCGCCAGCGCGCCGAGCACGACGAGGTAGGAGGCGCCGTCGATGGTGAAGCACCAGCCGTAGCCGAGCCCGACGATCAACCCGCCTGCGATGGTCGGCCCGATCACCCGGGACAGCGAGTTCATCGCGCTGTAGAGGGTGACCGCGTTCGGCACGTCCTCGGGCTTGACCATCTCGTTGACGAACGAGCGGCGAGCCGGATTGTCGAACGCGAGCAGCGTGCCACCGGCCAGCGCGGTGACGTAGAACGCGGGCAGCGGCGAATGCGGCACGAACGCCAGCACGGCCAGCACGAACGACTCGACCATCTCCAGGCCCTGCGTGAGGTAGAGCAGGTGGCGCTTGTTGGAGCGGTCGGCGACGAGCCCGGCGAACGGCGAGAGCACCAGCAGCGGCCCGAACTGGCAAACCGCCAGCAGGCCGACGCTGGCGCCGCTGCCGCTGCGGTGCAGCACCAGCAGGGTGATCGCGACCGTGGTCAGCCAGTTGCCGCTGTTGGAGACGAGCTGTCCGAAGAAGAACAACCGGAAATTCCGGGTACGCAACGAGGAAAACGTTCTGCTCAGCACGCTCGCTCGTTGATCGTCCATCTCAGAACATCATGCTACCAACGGAATTCTATTCGGGCGCGGTCGCGATGCTGCGTGCTCGGTCACGTACGTCCGGGTCGGCGTGGGTGCGCAGCGCGCGCACCAGCTCGCGCCATGGCGCGGACCAGCCCGCTTCCTCCCCGGCTTGAGCGGCAATGCCGAGCGCGACCTGGGCGCCCGCGGCGCTGGTGGTGAGCGCGGTCGCCGTCGCCAGCAGGGACGGGCGGCTCGCGTCGAGCCAATCGCCGACCTGATCGGCTGCTCGCCAGGCCAGCACCGGACGATCGGCGAGCGTCACGATTCGCCGCAAACCGGGCAGCAGGTCGCCTCGGCGCGGCAGCGCGGCGATGGCCAGGTTGATCGCGTCCGGCCGGTGGTCGGGGAAATCGCTGAGGATGTCGGTCAGCGCGCCAGCCGCGCGGCGAGCGGTTTCGCCCGCTGATTCGACGCGGTTGGTGACGCCGCTGATCAGGTAGTGCAGGCGTTGCCGCGCCGGGAGGTCCCGGTCGGCCGCGTCCGGTTCGTCGGCGCTCGCCAGCGTGCGCAGGGCCGCGCTGACCGGTTCGGCATCGCCGGTGATCGCGCACGCTTCGACCAGCGCGTCCATCGCGGGGCGCCACAGGGGAGTGGCGCCGAGGTCGCAGGCCACCGCGACCAGCTCGTGCGCGCCGTCGCGGTCCCACGCGCTCCAGGCGGGCCACGCGTGCAGTCCGGCGCGGGCTGTGTCCGGGTCGGCCGAACCGGCGACGGTCCTGATCAGTGCCGCGTAGCGGGACCGGTTCGGCCGCGCGACGGTGAACGGGCCCGCGTCGGTCACCGCGGTCGCGACCGCGCGCCGGGCACCGGCCGCCTCGGCCAGGATCGTCCACATGCGAGCGTCGTCGAGCAGCCAGCGGGCGGCCGACACGATGCTGCGCCGGAGGTCGCGGTGCAGCTCGGGATCGGCCCACAACCCGATCAGTTCGGCGGCCGCGCCGGGCGCGCGAAGCTGGGCGAGCAACCGGATCGCTTCCTTGCGCGAGGTCACCTTCCGCCCGGCCAGCACCGGACGCAACGCGTCGACCAGCGCGGCAGGCCCGACGGAACGAGCGCAGCGCGTTGCCGCGTACACGGCGACCCGGGCGCGATCGGTATCCGCGTAGCCGAGCAGTTCGCCCAGCACCTGATCTGGCCGATCGGTCCAGGCCAACGCGGCCAGCGCGGCCTCGACCACGGTGACCTCCTCGTCGCCGAGGAACGGGCGCACCGCGTCGGCACCCACCCCCGGCACCCTGCCCAGCCGCCGCACCGCGGCCGTCCGCTCCCAGGCGATCTTGCCCGGAGTGGTGGCCACGTCGGCCAGCAGTTCGGCATAGCGGGCGTGCTGGCGCGGCAGCCAAGTGCGCAGCCCATCGCCGAAGATCGGGACGAATCGCACGTCCGGCTTCAGGAACCGGCCGTGCAGCGAGCCGGCGAACACGCGGTCGAGCAGGTCGGTGCGCTCGCGGCTGATCGCGTTGGACACCGAGGGCAGGGTGATCGTGGACGGGTCGCCGGTGAAGATCGCCTCGACCCGCTCGCCACGAGTGGCGGGCGGCGCGAGCCAGAGCACGACCGCTCGCCGGATCGTGCCGTCGTCGGCGCCCTCCAGCGCGGCGCGGACGTACTCCTGCAACGCGGGCATGTCCCAGGCGCGGCGCCGCAAACCTTCGGCGAGCGACAACGCGAGATCGTGCCTGCCGACTGCCGCGTCCGCGGCGATGCGCGCCCGCAGCACCTCGAACAGCTGGTGCTCGGCACCGCGTGGCAGGTTGTCGGTCAGGCCATGGAAGCTCAGGTGCGCGCGGTACGAGCCGGTGACCCGAAGGATCTCCAGCCCACCATCGAGCAGCGCCGCGTCGAGGGTGGCCGCGCCGTGCGAGATCAGCCTGGTGGCCAGCGTGTGCACCGTGTTGCGGGTGGACCAGGAGGCGTCCCTGGCCTGGAGGGCATCGATGGCCAGCTTCTCCAGCTGGGCGATGGCGGCAGGCTGGAACAGCCACGCGGGAATCCCGGCGACCGCGGCCAGGGCGGCGCTGCGCACCGGGTCCTGTTCGTTGGGCAGCCGGGTCAGCGACGCGAGCAGTTCGCTCACGGTTTCCTGGTCGCGGGTAGCCGCCGCGGCGGCGATCAGCAGGCGGTAGCCGGTCGCGCGGTCGGTCGCATCCGGGCGGGTGGTTTCCTTGCGCAGCAACGGTTCCGCCTGCGCCCAGGGCAGCCGCGCGGTGACCTTCAGCAGTATCTCCGGGACGTCCGCGACCGTCCGGTTGATGGTCAGCCGCTGCGCGTGCGCGTGCCGCGCCTGCCAGGGCAGGATGTCCAGTACCGGGATGGGCGCATGAGCCTGGACGAGATCACGGCCGTTGAGCGCGCCGTCCAGGATTCGCGGCCGACGCGACGGCGGCAGCCTGCGCAACAGCGCGATCAGCCGGTCGCCGTCGATCATCGTGGACCGGGCCAGCGCGACCAGGGAGTCGTCCGGCGCAGAGCCCAGCTCGCGGCCCAGGCGCTTGCTCACCCGGAACCAGATGCGCCGGTCCCGGTCGGCCAGGATCGCGGTCAGGCGCTCGGCGTCGAGCTTGGCCAGCATGATCAGCCAGCGCTGTGCACCCGGCGGCAGCCCGGTCACCGGGCCCTGCGCTTCGAGCAGATCGAGCAGCGCGGCGGGATCGTGTTCGACCAGGTTACGGATGGCGGGGCCGCAGCGGCGCCAGACCTCGCCGCGCTCGGCTTCGCTGGCCGCGTCCAGCAGTCCTCGCAGGTGCGCGAGCACGACACCGGGGTGACGCCGCGCGAGCGAGGTCAGGTTGGTGACCGCGAAGTCCAGCTCGGGCAGTTGGGCCGCGACCGTCTCGGCATCGCAGGCCGGAAGCACGGCGGCGGCTTCGTGGTCGCCGAACCGTTCGCGTACCAACGGGAACAGCCTTTGCGCCCACTCGGTGGTGCGGCTCGCGCGCAGTGCGCGATACAGCGACTGGCGCCACGCCATCGGCGCCGTCGGCAGGGTTTCCCGCACGACCCCGAAATGCAGCTGGTGCCGCACGCAGTAGCGCACCGCCGACCCGGCCTGCGCCGCGTCTGGGGAGGTCAGGCACTGGCGCAGGTAGGACTGTTCGCCCGCGACGGTCGCCATGGTCATCGCCCAGGTCCGGGTGACGCCGGGCGCCGCGTTCAACTCGGCCAGCAGCGCGGTCAGCTCCGGGGTACCGGCCAGCTCGCGAGCGATGTCGGCAAGGACCCGCAGGCGCTCGGGAGCGGCCAGCGGGTCGATGCGTGCCGACAGCGTGCGGAAATCCATGAGTCAGGATTGTTCCCGATCAGCCCCTCCGCACAATCGAATTTGACCGGATCAGTGGTTGGCCTGGAACCAGGGCTGCGCCCAGCCGAGGTAGTTCTCGCCCCAGGTGCTCTCGATCTCGCTGATGGTCGTGTAGGTGTAGGTCCCGGCGCCGTGAATGTCGGTCGAGGCGAACTGGCCGCCGCCGGTGGAGATCATCACGTGTCCAGCTCCGCCGCTGCTGCTGAAGAACGCGAGCCCACCGGCGGGCACGTTGCTGTCGCCGGAGTGCTTGTACTGGCTGGGAATCTCGGTCCAGTGCGCGTACGCGGTGGTCGAACCGCTGGCCGAGAAGCCGTAGGCCAGACCGACCACGTGGTCGCAGCGGTCGTAGTAGTCCGGGTTGTCGCTGGTGCTGATGTGCGCCTTGGCCCAGGCGACCGCCTGCGCGCAGGTGTTCGGGTCACCGAGGCCGCTGATCGAGCAGGTCGAGCCGCCACCGCCGCCGCAGGTGGGCGCGACCTGACCGTTCGATCCGGTGTAGACGTAGGTGTCGGAGACGTAGCCACCTTGCGCGGGCAGGTGATCCCACAGGGTGCTGGTGCCGTACTTGCCGGTGACGCTGTCGCCGTTGATCTGGCAGTCGATGCTCACGGATGTGCCACTGGCGACGGTGGTGACCACCGTGCTGCCGACCGTCGGTCCGGTGTGGACGTTCACCGGCGCGCCGGAGCTGGTGTTCACCGTTCCGGTCACCGACGCCGCTGCCGCTGTGGCGACGCCGGTGCCCAACGCGAGGGTCGCCGCGGTGGCGGCGGCGAGCAGGGATATGCGGAAAACAGCACGTGCTGGCATGGCTCAACCTCCCCAGTTTCGGCTGATGCCCACTCACCGTACGGGCCACCGACCGAGGTTGAAAGCATTCGCCGTTGACAGCTGATAGTTGGTCAAGAATTGACGACGAAGTCGCTGACCAGTCGGGCGAGCGTTTCCGGGGCTTCCAATTGGGGGAGATGTCCGGCTTCCTCGATCAGTTCGAAGCGGCCCTTGGGCATCTCCGCCGCGAAGATCCGGCCGTGCGACGGCGGCACGATGCGGTCGGCCGCGCCCCAGACGGCCAGCGCGGGCACGGTCGCGCCGGGCAGGCGGCCGCGCAGCGACGGATCGGCCATGACTTCGCCGCCGTAGACGCGCAGCGTCTGCATGTTCGCCTGTTGGGCGCTGCTCGGCGTGATCTGGAAGTTGTCGGGCCGGTAGTAGCTGCGTTCGACGACCTCGGGCAGGGTGAGGTCGAAGAACCGCACGGTCGGGTCCTCCGGCACGTCGAGGCCGACCGCGTCGACCAGTACCACGCGCCCGACCCGATCGCTCTGCAGCAGTGCGATTTCCGCGCCGACCCAGCCACCGAGCGAACTGCCGATCACGGTCACGTCGAGCAGATCCCGTTCGTCGAGCAGATCGACGTAGAGCTGGGCCAGATCGCGCGGTGTGGCAACGGATTCCGGGCGCGGTGTGCCGTTGAAACCGGGGTGGACGGGGGTGAGCACGCGCAGGCCGCTCGTCTCGGCGAGTAATTCGGCGAACGGCAGGACCGTCGCGGGGCCACCGCCGCCGTGCAGGAGCAGGGCGGTGCCGTTGGTGGCGCTGCCGGTTTCGTTGATCGTGATGTCCATGCTGACCGCCAATCTCAGGATCTTGATATAAGGAACCTTATATCAAGAGTTGTATATCAGCAACCTGAGATAGGATGCGAGTATGGATCCTTCGCTCCAGCAGGTCGGCCAGGCCATCAAGCGGCTGCAATGGCGCCACCACAGCGAGGCCAACCGGCGCCTGGCCGGGCTCGGCCTGTCGATCTCGCAATGGGACGTGCTGCGCAACCTGCACGATCACCCGGACGCGTCGCTGCACGAACTCGCGCAGCGGACCTTCCAGACCGACCAGTCCATGGGCACCCTCGCCACCCGGATGGTCGAGCGCGGCCTGATCGAACGGCTCGACGGGCCCGGCCGCGCGATCCGGCACGGGCTGACCGAGACCGGCGAACAAGCCCGCAAGGCCGGGGCCGAACGCCTCGACGCCGTCCTCGCCGAGTCCCTTGGCACGCTCTCGGCTGACCAGTTGCGCACCCTCCATTCGCTACTGGTCGCCGCGACCGGGAGCTGACAAGATCGGCCGATGGACGTCGACTGGCAGGGTTGGCTGCGGCGCTGGGACGCGCAGCAGGAGGGCTACGTCCCGGAACGCGAGGCGCGCTTCGCCGCGATGTTCGACGCGCTGGCCGAACTGCTGCCGCCGTCATTCGTGGCCGTCGACCTGGCCTGCGGGCCGGGCTCGATCAGCCAACGGCTGCTCGCCCGCTTCCCCGAGGCACGCGTGATCGCGGTCGACATGGATCCGGTGATGCTCGCGATCGGACGCGGCGCGCTGGGCAGCGTCGACGGGCGGCTGCGCTGGATCGAGGCGGACCTCGCCTCGCCGGACTGGTTGCGCGAACTCGGCGACACCCAGGTGGACGCGGTGCTCAGCAGCACGGCGTTGCACTGGCTGGCGCCGGAACCGCTGACTCGGCTCTACCGCGAACTGGCCGAACTGTTGCCGTCCGGTGGAGTTTTCCTCAACGCCGACAACATGGCCTTCGGTTCGGCCACGTTCAGGCGGCTCAGCGAGCGCGCGCAGGAACGGCAGTGGTCGGATGACGCGTTCGCGGTACGCGGTGTCGAGACCGCCGAGCAGTGGTGGGCGGCGTTCTCCGCCGAGCCCGCGGTCGCCGACCTGATCGCCGCGCGGGACCGGTTGCTGGCCACGAAACAGCGGCCGGAGACCAGGTTCAGCCTCGACGAGCACGTCGCGACATTGCGCGAAGCCGGTTTCGCCGAGGTGGGGGCGATCTGGCAGGTGCTGTCCGACCACGTGCTGCTGGCCATCCGCTGATCGGTGTCTCAAAGTAAGACGCCTGCGCGCGCGGCCATGGGGTCTGCTGTTCGGGTGGACGACACACCGACGACGCGGCAGCTGCACGGGCCCGAGGCGCTGGCGTTGGCCGATCTCACCGCGATCTTCGATGACCTGCGGTTCGTGCTCGGCTGCTGCGAACGGCTGGTCGGCCAGTTGCAGGGCGGCGAGCAGCAGGACGCGGTGGTGGTCGAGTCGTTGTGGGTCGCGGCGCTGTCCACCTACGCGCGGTGTTTCCGGTCGCGGGAGAGCGGGGTCGCGTTGTCCGTGACCGACCTGTCCGCGACCGGGGTCAAGGGCGAGGTGGTGCAGTGGCATCAGCTGCTCGGCCGGTTGCGCGACTTCCACGTCGATGGCGTTGCCAACCCGCGTGAGGAGTTCTTCGTCGGCGTCTCGCAGACCGACGGCGCGCCGGTTGGCATCGTGGTCACCTCGATCGTGCGCCCCACCCTCGACGAGACGACGGTGCGGCAGACCGGGCGGCTCGCGCTCGAACTGAGTTCGCTGGTGGACAAGCGGATCAAGGAGCGTCAGGAAGCGGTCTTCGCGCAGGCGCGGAAACTGTCCTCGGCCGAGTTCGACAAGCTCGATCCGATCGACGTCGACTGGTCGCCGGCGACCTCCGCCTGAAAGACCCACACGCGCAACGGCCCGATCGGGCTGAAGCCGCTCGCCAGCGCGACGCTGAGATCGCGTTAGGTCGCTGGGCGTCGATGGCGCGCAGCGCGTCGAACCCGTTGTGCATGATCATCAGGAACGCGCCGATGTCGTCGGCCCCGGTCGGGTAGACCCCGTACACGGTCGCCGAGATCCCGGCCTTGCCCAGGGCGATCGCGCTTGACAACTCGTTCTGACAGGCTCATTCTCAAGTTAGAAGTTATAACTAAAGTGAGGATCTGTCATGGAGACCGTGGAGATGGTGTTGCGCGGGGTGGGCGAGCCCGAGTCGATCGAGGCGACCCGGCGGGAACTGCCCGCGCCAGGGCCGGGCCAGGCGATCGTGCGAATGGAGGCGACCGGGGTTTCCTTTGCCGAGCAGAGCATGCGGCGCGGTGTCTACTACGACCAGCCGCGTTTCCCGTTCGTGCCCGGCTACGACCTGGTCGGCACCATCGAGGCGCTCGGGGACTCGGCGTCGGGCCTGCGGGTGGGGCAACGGGTCGCGGCGCTGACCAAGATCGGCGGCTGGGCGCAGCGGGTCCTGCTCGAAACCGGCGACCTGGTCCCGGTGCCGGACGGCGTGTCGGCGGAGGACGCCGAGACCGTGATCACCAACGGGCTCACCGCGTGGCGGGTGCTGCACCGCACCATCCGGCCCTCCGCCGGTCAGACGATCGTGGTGTTCGCGGCGGGCGGCGGGGTCGGCTCGGTGCTCGTGCAACTCGCCCGGCAGGCCGGACTGCGGGTGATCGGCACGGCCGGGCCCAGCCAGCAGCAGCGGCTGCGTGACATGGGGGCCATCCCGATCGACTACCGCAGGGAAGACGTGCCGGCGCGGGTCCGCGAACTCGCTCCCGGCGGCGTCGCCGCGGTCGTCGACAATGTCGGCGGAGCGGGCATCGTCGACTCGTGGCGGCTGCTCGCGCCCGGCGGCACCCTGGTCTCGTTGAGCGACCTGGGTATGGGCGAGGCCAAGCACCCGATGCTGCGCTTCGTCAAGCACTACGGCCGGTTGGTGTGGTGGAACGCGTTGCCCAACGGCAAGCACGCGCACATGTTCAACCTCTGGGCCGGTCACCGCTTGCACCTCGACCGCTTCCGCGCCGACGTGCGCACGGATCTGACCGCGCTGTTCGCCCTGCTCGCGGACGGCGCCCTGGTCGCGCCGATCGACAGCCGCTACCCGCTCTCGCAAACCGCCGCCGCGCTGCGCCGCGCCGAAGCAGGCGGCCTGTCCGGCAAGGTGATCATCCTGCCGGACACCGATGAATGAACGGTCAGCGGGCGCGTCTGCGGGAGCGATTCTGGTTGCGGCGTTCCTTGCGGGCCTGGTGGTTGTCAATTTTGCGCAGGCCGGTGGCGGCGAACGCGTCCTGCGGGCGCTGGGCGAGCACCGCGGTCCAGTGGAATCTGGCCTGTTCGTGGTCGCCCAGCCGGAAACAGGCCAGTGCGAGCGCGTTGCGGGCGTCGCGGTCGCGCGGGACCCAGTTGACCACGGCGGCGAACAGTTCGCGGGCTTTGCCGAGTTCGCCCGCGCGCGCCGCGGCCAGGCCGGAGTTGAACAGTTGGGCGGCGTGATCGACGAGGCGGGTGTGGTTGACCAGCGGAGCGCCGCAGTTGGCGCAGCGCTCCGCGTCGGTGTCGTTGTCGGCGCCACATCCGGCGGGGCAGAGCAGTCTCATGCCTTGCTGCGTTCGCCGTAGTACTGCACCAGCACGCCGACCAGGTCGGGGTCGCCGGTGCCGGGCTTGGCGCCGGGGAAGCTGTTGTGCAGCTGCTCAAGTCGCGCGTGGATCCGACCGGCGCTTTGCCGCACCGGCTCGGGGGTCTGGTGCGCCTTGGCGGCCAGATCGTCGAGTTCGCGTTGCAGCGACTGGAGTTCGGGCACCGCGTCGGCCCGGCCCGCCATGTCGGCCTCGCGGCGGACCTGGGTGAGTTCGCGCTGCACCGCGGTCACCATGCTGGCCGCCTTCTCGCCGGGCGGGCGGTCGTCGACCTGCTGCAGGAACGGCCGGATGAAGCCGAGCAGGTGTTCGCGCAGCGCGTCCAGGCCTTGGATCGCTTCCCGGTAATGGCGCTGGTCGGAGTCGCGGAACGCGCTTTCGCCCTGGTCGGCGTAGGCGTCGATGGACTTGCCCATTTCCTGCGCGTCGTGCGGCTTGCCGACGTGCGCGGCGATCTCCCGCGCGTAGTCGTTGATCTCGCGGCATTCGCCGACCAGCCGGTCGAAGTCGGCCTTGGGCGGGTGCAGCGTGCGCCTGCCCTTCGCGATCTCGGCGACGATCGCTTCCAGCTCCTCGAACTCGTGCACCAGCTGGCCGTCGTCGCCGCGCGCGCCGGCCGCGTCGTAGCTCTCCTTGGCCTTGGCCCACTTGGTCTGGGCCAGCGCCCGCTCGCCCGCCGCGAGAAACTCGACCGCCTCGGCGAAGCGGCGTTCCAGCGACTCGAACTCCTCCAGGGCCGGCGGTTTGCGGTCCGGCGGCTGGACGACCAGGGCGTCGAACTGGGTGTCGCCGATGGTGCCCTTCACGGTGATCATCGCGCGGTCGTCCACCTGGACGTTGAGCTTGACCGCGGCGCCCGGTGCGGTGGTCGACGGAATGTCGACCTCGATGACCTGGATCTTGCGCCGCCGCTGGTAGAGCGGCAACAGTACTTTTTCCGCGCCGCCGGGGTGGCGGAACTGGAAGTCGGCGCTGAAGGGCAGCGACGCCATTTCCGGGACCAGCGTGATGATGTCGGGCTCGCCGTCGATGTCCACCTCCATCTTCAGCCCCTTGACCAGCTGCGGGTTGGACAGCGACGGCCCCTTCGGGCGCTGCTCGGCGGTCTGCGCGACCTGGCGGCCGGTGGTGGCGACCAGCTTGCCGTCCGCGTCGTAGACGTGGAAGGTCAGCGTGGTTTCGGCGCCGGGTTGCAGCGGCACGTTGTTGAACGCGAACGAACCGCCCTGGCGCAGTTCGGTTTCGTCCTCGTAGGCACCCGCTTCCAGCCGGACCTCGCCGCCGGTCAGGTCGATCTCCCGGTCCAGCGCCTCCACCTTGCCGCCGACCCGGGTGGTGGTCTCGTAGGAGGCACCGATGCCCCGGAAGGACACTCGGATGCTGCGCTTGCTGTCGTAGGTGGCCAGGCCGCCCGCCTCGGAGGCGCGAATGGCGGCGCCGAGCGCGACGATGGTGTCCACCCTGTCGTAGACCGGTTCGGCGCACTTGGCCCGCGCGGGCCGCACGGCCGACGGGTTGTCCGAAGCGCACAGCTCCTGGGTGACCATCTCGCGCACCAGCGGAATGTGGGTCGAGCCACCAGCCAGGATGATCGCGTCCACGTCGGCGAGGGTGATGCCGGCGCGCTCGTTGGCCAGTTTCATGGCGTCGTCGCAGTACGGGATCGTACGCTCCACAATGGACCGGATGATGTCCTCGAATTCGGCGCGCTCCCACATCCGTTCGATGATCACCGGCTCGTTGTTCTTGTCCCGCAGCGTGACGGCGTCGCTGAGCATGAACTCGGTATGGGTGGACAGCGCCTTCTTGACGCCCTCGACGATGAACCGCAGCTTGTTGAAGTTGATCCGGTCTTCCTGTTCGGTTTCCGGGCTGGGTTCCAGCGCGTAGCCGTCGCGGACCAGTTCCTCCTGCAGGAACTGGGCGACCGCGATGTCGATGTCGTCGCCGCCGAGCCGTGGGTTGCCGCTGATGCCGAGCACGTCGTAGGAACCCTCGGTGTAGCGGACCACGCTCACGTCGAACGTGCCGCCGCCGAGGTCGTAGACCAGGAACGTGCCGTCGGTGGTCTTGGTCCGCCAGCAGTGGTAGCACGCGGCCGCGGTCGGCTCGTGCAACAGGTCGAGCACGTCCAGCCCGGCCGCTTCGGCGGCTTTGCGGGTGGCCTCGATGGCGGGGTGGTCGAAATAGGCGGGTACGGTCACGATCGCCCGGTCCACCACCCACGACGTCGACGAATTGTTCCAGCCGGCCAGGTTCTGCTCGATCTGCTGCTTCATCTCGGCGAGGATCGCGGCCGACACCTGCTCGGGCGACATGTCCTCATCGGTCACCCGCACCGTGGTCGGATGACCCATCAGGCGCTTGATCGAACGGATCGGTTCTGGCGTGTTGCCGATCCGGCGGAACGCCTTGCGGCCGACCACGAGCTCGCCGGACTTCGGGTCCTTCCACACGCAACTGGGCGTGGTCAGCGACTTCGTGGTGGGGTCGGAGTGGATGACGATGTCCTCGTCGGTCTGGTTCATCACCGCGACCGCGCTGTTGGTGGTACCGAGATCGATGCCAACACCCTTGCTGACGATGAGATCCGTCACGCCCGCTCCTCGTTGTCGGCGGGCGCCCCCATGATCACGCGCCCGCTTCGAATGACCGACCCGTTGTGCAGCACGATCGGTTCGATCGTCTCCGCGACCACCTCGTCGGTGAACTCCGCGCCGCGCCGCCAGTCGACCACGTCGACGTGCGCCTCGGCGTCGTTGAACGGCCTGCCGACCGGGTCGTCGACGACCAGCTCGAACTTCTCCAGTGCCCGCGTCATCTGCTTGCGCAGCACGTCCAGCTGCCTGGTGACCTTGCCAAGGCCGGCTTCCTGTAACGCATCGGTGTTCCGCGCGACGACGACGCCGAGCTGGAACACCAGCGCGGCCTGCGCCGCTGCGGCTTTGAGCACGTCGTCGACCACGGTCCTGCCCTCCTCGCGGGCCGCCTGCAACGATTTCTGCACGCCCTGCAACGCCGCGGACAGTTCCTGCGCGGGGGAGAGCAGGTCGGCGACCTCCGGCCCGGTGGTGCGCTCGGTAAAGGCGGACCAGTCGAACCGCTCCGAAGACTTGTCAGCCGAAGACGACATCGCGCACCTCCAGCGGGGGCGGGCCGAACACGGGTGGTTCCGGGGCGTTGCGCACGGCGGGTCCGATGTCGACGGCGGGCGGGGTGAGCAGGTCGTCGAGCAGCAGACCGACGACCGCGCGCAGGTCGAAATCGGTGACCCGCAACGGTTGTGCGCTGCCGGCCAGCGCGTCCAGGTCGACCGGGTTGCGCCGGTTGCGGCGGGCGAAGCGCTCCCACGCCTCGTCGGAGTAGTCGGTGTCCGGCACTTCGAGCAGCTCGTAGCGGGCGCGGTCGCGCGGGTGCGTGTTCAGCTCGGTCACCGCGCGGCGCGCGGCGCGGGCCGCCTCGTCCGACTCGGCGAGTTCGACCCGCTCCTCACCCTGCCGCACGATCTCGCCAGGGGTGGCGGAGACCGCGAGACCGAGTTCGTGGAACGGATTCCGGCTGGGTGTCGTGCTCATTCGCCGCCCATCTTCTCGACCATGGCCAGATTGGACTGTGCGCTCGGGTGACTCGGGTTCAACTCGATGGCCTTCCGGAAATGCCTGCTCGCCATGTACTTCGCCTGCGCCATCAGGTCGAGGTCGGTCTTGCAGGACGAGCAGAGCAGGCGCTGGCGGGCGGTCCAGAACTTGACCAGATTCTCCACCGAGAACGTCCCCGCCGTACGCACTTCCTGCAAGATTTCCAGAATCAGCGTGCGCCGGTAGCCGGTCGAGGAGTTGTCGCACACCGCGCAGCTCGAACCGAGCTTGTCCCAGTTGATCGAGGCCGGGTTCGAGGCGATCCCGATCTGGCCGTTCATCCGCACCTTGACCGCGGCGATGATCTCGTCCAGCGCCTTGCTGAACTTCTCCCGGTGCGCCGCCGTCCGCTCGATCACGTCCACCCCGGCCTCGTTGTGGATCGCGGCCAGGTTCTTGATGATCTTCGCGCGCTTGTCCGGCTCCTTCTCCAGGTTGAGCGCGGAGCGCAGATGTTCGATCGCGGCCGGGTAGCGCTTCTCGTCGGCGGCGGCGAAGCCCTTGGTGATCAGGTTGCCGATCGACAGGTCGTGGCGCAGGTCCTTGGCGTTGTCGTTGTTCGGGTTCCACATGATGGCCCGGTCGAGTTCGCGCAGCTGCTCGTCCGGATCCTTGGCGGCGAACCCGCGGAACATGAAGTGCTTGGACAGCACCTGGTTCTCCGGCTGGTGCCCACGCCCCTGTGCGCTCAGCGGCATCAGTTCCTTGGCGAACTGGCTGGCCGAGCGCAGCACCGTCTTGATCTGGTCGTGTTCCTGCAGGCCGTAGAGCGCGTAACACCAGTCGACGTGCCATTCCAGCCCGGTGCGCAGCACTGGCGCGACCGGTACCCCGACCCGCACGAACGGCCGGAGCACGTTGACCGCGCCCTCCCAGTTCTTGCTGATCCCCTTGGGCAGGGCGGCGATCGCGGCCGGATCCTCCAGGGCTTTCTCGCCCGTCCGGACCACGTCGGCGCTCCAGTCGGCGAGCACGGCATCGGCGGCGCCGGACACCCGCGTCATCAGCGCCGGGTCGATGGTCTGGTGGTAGGGGAGCCCGAGGTTGTTCAGGATCTCGACCAGCTCGTCGGCCCCGGCCTTGGCCGCGACCAGGCTGCGCAGGTGGATCTTGGCCGCGCCAGGCTGCTCCTCGGCCAGCGCCCGGCGGCCGTGGGCGCCGTGCAGGCCGAACAGTTCGACCGCGATGCTGTCCAGCAGTTCGAGCCGCAGGCCGAGCGCGCGTTCGCTGGCCCGCTCCCAGAAGGCCGGGCTGCTCAGCAGCAACGCCCACAACGCGCTCGCGAACACCAGCAGGTTCAGCTCGTTGCCCGCGATCAGGGCGCGTTCCCGGTAGAGCACCGCGAGTGTGTGTTGCAGCCGGATGTCGGTACCGCGCTCGGCGAGGCAGTCCTGCCACGCCTTCAACGTGTCGCTCTCGTTGTCCTCCAACAGGGCCCGGTGCAGCAGCGGGCTGTGCTGGATGATCTCGGCGAGCACCCGATGACGGCCAGGACGTTCGGGCAGGCCTGGTGTGCTCAGCGACAACCGCCCGAGCAGGCGCTCGACGCACAGCCGCAGTTCCAGTCCGGTGGCCAGGGCGACCGGGTCCGCCTGCGCGGGCATCAGGGTTCACCTGCCTCGGCGTGCGCCAGCTGGTTCTCCAGGTAGGCGAACATCAGCATGGCCCTGGTGTCGTCGCGGGCCTGGCGGGCGTGCAGGACCTGCCTGCTGGTCAGCCGCCACTCGTCGGCCGAGCTTCTGCGGCGCGGCTCCGGCAGCTGCTTGAGGGCCTTGTCGAACCGCGCGGCCAGCTCGTCGACCTCGTCGGGCGTCGGCACCGGCTGGAGCAGCCCGAGATCGGTGGTCGCGCGCCTGGCCAGCAACAACTGGTGCACGGCGGCCATGCAGTCGTCCTGCCGGTGCGCCAGCACCGCGCGGTGGTTGAGGAACTTGATGTATTCGGCGCGGTGCTCGTCGGAGACCTGCGGTTGCCGGACGAACGATTCGTGCCAGAGCATCTCGGCCAGATCGTGCTCGCCGATCGCGGCCGCGCAGCGAGCCAGCAGGGCGATGTCGTCGTAGCCATCGCCCGGATTGGTGGCCAGGCCGAGGATCAACTCCAGCAGCGGGCCCGGCTTCTGCCGGTTCCTGGCGATGCCCGCGCACAACAGCGGCAGGCTGGGACGCAGATCGACGATGCCCGCCAGGTCGGATTCGCCGATCACCGGCGCGAGCATCGCGACCGACCGGTCCGGTTCGCTCTCCGCGAGGGCCGCCGCGTTCACCACATGCAGCGCGAGGGTGGTCCGCTGCGGAACGTCGTCCGGGATCTCGATGATGACGTCCGGTTGGGGAGTGTTCCCGTCGAGCAGATCGGCGAGCATGGCGCTGCTGCGCTCGACGAGTTCGTCGCCGGGCGGGACCTCCCGCAGTTCCCTGGCCGCCGTCGTCCGGTCGTCGCCAGACAGGGCGCGTTCGGCCGCGACGAACCGCGCCTCGGGGGAGTTGTTGGCATCCGTTGCGGGGTGGCCGCTGAGCCGGTCGGTCGCCGCGTTCAGCAGATCGTGCAACCGGGCCAGTTCCGGGTCGGACCGCAGCCGCGCCAGCCTGCCGACCAGCCCGGTGAACACTTCGGCCCGAACCGGGTCGGCGTCGGCCAGGCTGGCCTGCACCAGCACGTGCGCGACCGATCTCGGCACCGCCCGTGCTCCGCCCGCGTCTTCCAGTTGCGCCACCAGGTGTTCGGCCGCGCCCGGGTCGGCCGTCGCCGGGTCGTCGGTGAGCTGCGCGAGCGCGCTGAGCCAGCACACCCAGGTGCTGCGGCGGGGCATCGGCAGGGTCTGTACCGCAGCCCAATCCCCGTTGGCGATCGGCGCGGCCCGTCCGGTGCCGGCCAACTCGGCGCAGCGGGCGAGCACGGCGGCGTCGGCGGGCACCGGTTGGACCGGATCGCGCAGCGCCGCGTGGAATTCCGCGGCGGCCTGGTGCGCGAAGACCTGCTTGCGGTCGGCCGAGCTGGCCGTCATTCGTCCGATGTAGACACTGCCGAGGGCGTAGTGCGCACGACTGTTGCCCTCGGTCGCGAGCCGGTCCAGTTCGGCGGTGGCCCCGTCGTCGACCCGCGCGCGGGACCACGCCCGCAGCACCCGGAAATCCGGATCGGTGCGGCCGTCGAACCGGGCCAGTAAGGGTTCGGCTTCGCCGTGGCGGCCTTCCTCAAGGTGATGCACGGCGAGTACCAGTGCGGCCCGGGGATAGCCGAGCCGGTGCGCGGCCTGTTCCAGCGCGGCCCGGCCCCGGCCGCGATCGGTGGACAGCGCCGCCAGCCCGGTCCAGAGTAGCTGGTCGGCCAGCGGGAGGTGCGCGACCATCGCGCGCACGGTGTCGTCGATGAACGGCGTCGGTGCGCCGACCAACCGCTGGCCGAGCATGGTGCGCAACGATTCCAGCGCCTCCGGCAGCGGCCGCTCGGTCAGCGGCACGGTCAGCAGGTCCGGGCGTTCCCGCCGGGCCAGGGCGAGCCGGGTGCGGATCGTCTCGGCGTCCTCGGTAGGCACGCCGTGTTGCTTCAGTTCACGCTCGATCTCGTCGGCCAGGCCGGGATCGGTGTCCAGCAACAGGCAGCCGACCGGCCAGTCGCGGGTCAGGAACAGCCTGCGCACACCGTCCCGGTCGCCGCGCAGCGCGAGCGCCCAGGCCGCGTGGTAATTCCACTGTGGACGCTTGGGGTGGCGTTGCGCCAGCGGGAGGAGGATCTCCGCGGCCTGACCCGCGTTGCCGGTGAGCAGGTGGGCGCGGCCGATGGCGAAGTCCAGCCAGTCACCGGCCAGCCTGCGCACGTTCAGCTCGCCGAGCCGGGCCAGCGAGCACGGGGGCTGGCCGGGCGCGCGGGCGTCGTCCAGCCACACCAGCATCGCGCACAACTCGCCGAGTTCCGAGGTGACCGGCGAGTCGGTGATCCGGGCGGCGGCGAGAGCCAGGTCGTGATCGCCGTTGTGGGTCCACGCGGCCAGCAGGCCGAGCAGCGCGATGAAACTGGCCGGGTCGGCGGCGCGCGCGGCCTGGAAGTGCTGGATAGCTACCGGGTAGTCGCCGGCGAGCAGCAGGTAGGCGAAACCGAGCGCGAGGTCGACCCCGGCCAGGTCGAGCTGGGCGGCGCGCAGCTTGCCTGCCAGTTCGCCCGCGCGTTTCAACCGGATCCGGTCCGCGTCGAAGTCGACCTTCAGTGTTCCGGCCAGCAACGAGAGCATCGCCGGTTCGGCCGAGGCCGACCCGGTCTGGTGCAGGTGGCGGACGTAGAGGTCCAGCTGCTCGTCGCCCCGGGCCCCGCGCGCGGCCAGCGCTCTGGCGAGGGCGGCGCGCTCCGGGAACGGTAGCTCGGGGGCCTGACACATCCGGGTGAGCAGCGCGATGGCCGGGTGCGCCTGGCGACGCAGATCGCGCGCGGCCAGCAACGGAGCGAGCGCGTCCCGCTGGGTCAGGCCAGGCGCGGGACGGGCGGTCAGCCGGAAACCGATGTCCTCCAGCGCGGTCAGATCCTCCGCCGTGATCAGCGGCGCCAGATCGGGGCGGCCCCGCAGCACCGAGTTCAGGAACGGCGGCCAGTCCGGCGCGTAGGCGGCCGGCTTCTCGGCGAACTTCGTCCAGAGCGCGCGCAACCGGTCCAGGCAGCGGGCAGGGTCCGGTTCGGCCATCGCCTTGGCCCACGCCTTGTGAAACCGGCCCTGCCTGCTGAACGGGCTCGGGCTCATTGACCGCCCCCTAGTTCCCTGGCGCGGATCCCCTCGTACCGGTGGACCTGGAACGGGTTGCCCGCACCGCGATAGGACGCGATCAACGCCTCCAGCAGTTCCACCCGTTCGGCAAGTGTCCGCAGAATCGCGGTTTTCGCGCACAACGCCCAGGCCGTGGTGAACGCGGCGGCGGCACCGGCCGGATCACCGAGCAGGTCAAGCACCTCGCCCTTGTCCCTGGCCAGCCAGAACCGCTCGTCCCTGGTCAGGGTCGGGTTTTCCAGCTCGTGCTCCAGCACGCGCAGCGCCTCGTCGAGCTTGTTCTCGGCGCGCAGCGCGCGCGCCTGTTCGCGGGCTTGGTCGGCCGCCCGGGCGGGGGGCTTGCCGAGGTTGTCCAGCGCGTCGAGCAGTTCGGCGGCGTCGCCGAAGCGGTTGCTCGGGTCGTGCGCGAGGCAGTTCAGCACGAACTCGTCGAGCGGTGCGGAGACGCTGCTGTTGAGCGCGGAGGGCGGGGCGGGGCGGTAGTTGCGTTTGGCCTCGTAGAGCCATTCGCCGTGCACCGAGTCCGGCAGGTTCACGGGCGGCACCAGGTGCCGGAACGGTAGTTCGCCGGTCAGGCCCTGGTAGATCAGCAGGCCGAGGGAGTAGATGTCGGAGGCGGGGGAGCTGCGGCCGACCGCGGTTTCCGGCGACATGTGGTCGAGAACGCCGACCGTCCCCGGAATGTGCCCGAGTTGCACCATCTTCGCGGACAGGCCGAAGTCGACCAATCGAATCACGTTGTCCACGCCCAACAGTACATTCGACGGTTTGAGGTCGCGGTGCAGCAGTGGCGGGGTGAGCTGGTGCAGGCCGCGCAGCGCCAGCGCGATCTGCCGCGCCCATTTCATCAACGCCTCGGCGGGCACCCGGCCGCCCTGGAAGGAGTCGAACTCGTCGTCAAGCGTGTGCCCGTCGACGAACTCCATGGTGAGAAACCAGCGATCGTCCAGCTCGGCGGCGATACCCGCGTCGTAGATGTGCACCAGGTGCATCCGGGACTGCTGGTCGGCGATCTTGTCCATCGCCCCGGCCAGCACGAACGCGTCGGCCAGCGCGTCGCGGGTGTTCTCCTGCGACATGTGCGTGCGGCGGGAGAGCTTCAGCGCGACCCGGCGCAGCGGCTGGCCGAGCACGTACTGATCACTCAGGAACACGCCGCCGAACCCGCCCGAGCCGAGGTGTTCGCGCAGCAGGTAGGTGCCTGCGACCGTGCGGCCCTCGAAGGCCCGCAGGTCGTCCGGTTCGTCGGGGATCGCGCTCACGTTGCGCCGTCGCCGCCGAGGAACGCGACGGTCACGGCAGGCGGGACCGGATCGAAGCTCAGCTCGATCCGCCGGCACGTCGAGTAGGCGTCCGGCTGGCGCTCCACCTCGCGCGCGATCGTCTCCTCGACCAGTTCGGCGATCTTCTTGTCGACGATCCGGCCGCCCTCCTTGCCGCCGGAGGCCATGTTCTCCTGATGGCTCAATCTGGCGATGTGGGCGACCAGCGCGTCCGGGACGACCAGCTGCTTCTCCCGCTTCTCGGCCCAGAACCGCTCCCGCCTGCCCAGCATCTTGCGGCAGATCCCCACCATCGCGGCCTGATCCAGCGGTTTGAACACGATGATCTTGCGGATCCGGGCCAGGAACTCGGGCGGGAACACTCGCTCGCCGGTCTTCTGGTGCGCCACCGTCGGCAGATGCTCCCGCACGGCCCGCACGATGCTGTCCATGGACGCGCCCGCGGTTGCCGTGCGCGCGATGACCTCGGCGCCCGCGTTCGAGGTGAGGATGAAGATGGCGCGGTCACCGAACGCGCGCACGCCGCGCTGGTCCTCCACCCAGCCCTCGTCGAACAGGGTCAGGAACGGCTTCCAGATGTCGGGATGCGCCTTTTCCGCCTCGTCCAGCAGGAACACGCAGTACGGGTCGGAGTTGAGATCGTTGATCAGCCGCCCGCCGCGCTCGTAACCGCGGTAGCCGGGCGCGACCCCGGTGATGCCGGAAACAGTGTGGCCCTCGGTGAAGTTGCCCATCGTGTAGGTCTGCAACCGCTTGGACGCCGAGTAGAACCGGGCGATCGCCTTGGCCAGTTCGGTCTTGCCGACACCGGTCAGGCCCGCGAAGAACAACACCGACCCGGGCCGCAACCCGGCCTTGATCAGCCGCAGTTCGCTGGCGACGGCGGCGACCGCCGCCTCCTGGCCGACCACCTCGTCGGCCAGCGCCTCCTGGTAGTCGATCGCGCCGGTGCCGACGCCGGAGAG
This sequence comes from Pseudonocardiaceae bacterium, assembly GCA_035248365.1. GTDB lineage: Bacteria > Actinomycetota > Actinomycetes > Mycobacteriales > Pseudonocardiaceae > CAJCJE01. Next base: position 74,663 of record DATFHN010000004.1, read on the forward strand.
CTGCCGCACCGGCAGCCCGGACAGCCGCGACACCACCGCGATCACGTCGTCGACCCCGACCGTGCCGCGCTCGCTGCCCTGCTGGCTGCGCTCGTAGTCCAGGTCCTCGCAGGCCAGCTGAAGGATCTTGGCCGCCTTGGCGGGCAGCCGCTCGTACATGATGTAGTCGCTGGAGAGCAGCACGGCGCGTTCCACCGCGCGATCCTCGATCGCGACGCCGAATTCCCCGGACAGCCGCCCGGCGATCCGGGTGGCCATGTCCAGCGCGGCCTCGCGACTCGGCTCGATCACCTCGACCCGAGTCACGCACTCCAGCAGCGCGTGATCACCGGAGAGCAGGTCCTCGTAGTCGCCGGTCTCCAGCACGCCGACCAGTTGGATCCGCGCTTCGCGCAGGGCGCCGAGCAGCACCAGCTTGTGGTTGGTGTCCGACGGCCCGCGCAGCAGCGCGCCCAGCCCGTCCACGCAGATCACCACGTCGGTGCGGCCATCCAGGTGGCCGATCAGCGAGGCGAGCTTGGCCCCGCTCTCCTCCGGCGCGACCGCGCGGCAGTCCACCCGGACGAACCGTTTCCTGGCCAGGAACGGGATCTCGCCATCGGCCGCGCGCCGGGCCAGTTCGGTGATCAGCGTCGTGGTGCCGACCCCGCGCTGGCCGGTGATCAGCACGTGGTTGTTGGTCCTGCGGTGCAATGCCCTGGACAGCGCGTCGAAGTAGCCGTCGAGGTGCGGCGCGGGCGGGATGCCTTCGGTGCGGGCCAGCCAGGTCAGGTCCTCGGCGGGCAGCAGACCGGCGGGCAGCCGGAACGCGACCTCGTGCGGGCTGCTGCCGCGCTGGTCGCGCATGGCGTTGTGCAGGTGCTCGCGTAGCTTGGCCAGGCTCAGGTTGACCGGGTCGCTCTGCAGGATCGACACCAGCCGGCCCGGCGGATCCTCCAGCACGGCGGCGAGCAGGTGCGGCGTATCGACACGTTGCGCGCCCCAGGTCCGCGCGCTGCGTTGCGCCGTGCGCAACATGCCGACCAGCCCCTCGCCGATGTCGCCGCGATGCAGCTTGAGAGTGCCCGGCCTGCGTCCACCCAAACGAAACCCGTCGGCGATCGCCGCGGTGATCTTGGCCGGGTTCGACGTCGCCTTGGCCTGCAACCGCACCAGGCGCTCGGCCAGGCCCTCGGTCTCGCCGAGCAGCGCGAGCAGGCAGTGCGGCACCAGGATCCGGTCGTAACCGAGTTCGGCGGCCTGCACCGCGCTGCGTTCCAGTACCGCCCACGAATACTCGGTGAACTCCTCGGAGCGCAGCCGGCCGGACGCGGTGTCGAACAGCGGAGCGGGCGGGTCGGCGTCCAGCGCGGCGCGCAGCGCGGTGATCGCCGCGTCCGGATCGAGCACGGTCAGATAGGTGCGGTCTTCCTCGTCGAGATGCCGGAGCACGCTGACCATCAGCAGTTCCAGGCACACCGGGCCGAGCCGGACCTGGTCGGCGGCGAACGCGCGCCCGAACTCGTCCAGCGCGGCCAGCGACTCGGCCGAGAAGAGTGTGCGATCCCCGGTGAACGTGCTCGAGGCGTCCCTGGGACGGTAGACGTCGATGATCTCGCGAACGTGGCTGACCTGCGCGCCCTCGGCGAGACCGGCGGACAGCGCGGCCAGGATCTTGGCGTCGCTGGCCGTGATCGCCGCACGTAGGATGTCGCCCGGACGGATGAGGGAGGCGGAATCGGTTGCGGCCAGCAGGATGTTCGCGGTTCGTTCGTCGTTCAGCACGTCGGGTCGGAAAATCCCAGTGTCGAACAACATCCAATCACGCGTCCTTAGAGGTGCTAACACAATGCCTGTTCGGCTCGCGACGCCCAGGCGCGCGCTGTGTTGATGCGGGCGCCGCACCGGGCCACGCGTTGTCGTCGGTCACCATGACTCCGTCGACTCCGTCATGGCTTCCTCCGCCGCTCCCTGATCGAACAACATTGTGGTAGCACCTCTTGCGGCTACCACCGAACCGGAGATTCACCGATATTACGACTACGGCATCCCGCGAGTGGTACGTTTCGACTAATGAGAACCCCAGCAGAAGCACCATACCACGCATTCCGAACGGGGAAATGAGGAGAAGTTGGCGGGCAAGGTGACGCGGCTCGATCTTTGGCTTCCCGGCGGCGGTGCCGATGCCGAGTTGAACGAGCTGTGCGAGGTACTGCGCGATGCCGGGGCGGGCGATGTCAACCGGCCCCTGTTGCCAGACTCCCGGCCGGGATACCGTGGCACCGAGGAGACGATCGCCGATGTGGTGGCCACTCTCGAACCCACCCTCGGCCTGGTCGGACGCGTGGTGAGCGCGCTGCGCAGCTGGCTGGGGGCCCGGCCGCAACGGGTCATCGAACTCAAGCTCGGCGAGGCCACCATCAAGATCAACGGATTCTCCTCGGACTCCGAGGATCGATTGGTCGAGGCCTTCGTACAACGTGTGACTGGGGGAAAGTAATCGGTCATGGCCGAGTTCATCGTGCGTTTGGACAAATCCGCGGGAAGTCTGTCCGCACGCTATTACTATGAATTCCGCTCGACCGACGGCGGCGGCCCGCTCGAACAGGAGTACATGGCCGATCCGGCGCCGATGCTGGTCGAACAGTTGTGCAAGAGAATCGATTCGATCATCCGGGACGCATTGAGCACGGCGCCGCTGTCCGCCGACCCGGTCGCCGAACTCGCCCTGCACGGTCAGTTCCTCTACAACACGCTGTTCCCGCCGCTGGACGGCGACATCCCGGACCTGGCCCGCAAGCTCGGCGCGCTGCGCGAACCGCTGTTGTTGCGCAGCAACGAATCCGACATCCCCTGGGAACTGCTGCACGACGGCACCGAGTTCCTCGGCCTCACCCAGCGCATCGGACGCCGCAAGTTCGCGCAGCGCCGGGTGGCAGGCGGGCGCGGCATCGGCAAGCTCGGCCGGGCGCTGATCATCGGCGACCCCACCGACAACCTGGCCGCCGCACGCGCCGAAGCCACCGAACTGGCGGCTTGGCTGGGCAAACACGGCGTCGAGTGCACTCTGCTGCTCGGCGAGGACGCGACCCTCTACCGCGTCTTCCGGGAACTGAACCAGAGCAGCTACGACCTGCTGCACTACTGCGGCCACGTGGCCGCGCCGCACGGCACCAGCCTGCTCGGCCTGCGGCTGCACGGGGACGAGCTGATGGACGCGCGCGCGTTGCAACCGCTTGCGCACCAAGGCACCCCACCCGTGGTGTTCATCAACGCGTGTGATTCCGCGTCCCGCGTCTCGGATCTGTGCTCCTCCTTCGCCGCGCTCGGCACCAAGCTGGCCGTCGGCACCCTGTACGAAGTCGCGGAGGAGCCCGCCCGCAAGTTCAGCGAACGCTTCTACGCCGACCTGATGGAAGGCGAGACCGCCGGCACCGCGATGCGCGCGGCCCGCGAGGCGCTGCGCGCGCACGGCGTCTCCTGGACCGCGTTCCTGCTCTACGGCGACCCGTCCACCCGGGTGACCGGCGACGTGCCCGCGACGCAGCCCGAAACCGTGGCGGTGCAGCCGGATTCCGGCCGCCGGTTCGACCGCGCCGCAGGCGAGCTGATGACCCGGGTGATCGAGCACGCGGCCCCGCACGGCGTGGTCACCTCCATGGATCTGCTGGCCGAACTGTTGTCCTCGGCCGAGATCGAGCACCGGATGAAGCAGGACAAGTCCGGGGCGGGCCGGCTGGTGCTGGCCGGCGAACTGCTGCGCAGCGTGCTGGACGTCGGCCCGGCAACGCCGGTGCCGCCGGGCACCGAGATCGAGTTCTCCGACACCGTGGAAACCGCGCTGACCCGAGCCGAGGCGCTGGCGCACGACTCCGGCCGCGAGGAGATCACCGTCGCCGACCTGATCGCCGCGTTCATCGCGGTCGGCGGTGGCTCGTCCGCGCAACTGCTCGACCTGCTCGGCATCTCGCTGGAAGAACTCGCCATCGGCGACGAGGCCCGCGTGCCGATCGAGGTCGCGCCCGAGCCGGATCCGCCCGCACCCGAGGTGGCCGGTCACCCCTCGACCAACGGGCACCGGCCGGACGTGGTCGGATTCGTCCGCGACAACGGGATCGGCGACGCGCTGTTCGACGACTCGGGCCGGTTGCGCACCGACCGCCTCGCCCCGGACATGGTCGCCGCGATCCGGGTCGCCGCCCTGCTCGCGGCCGGCCAGAACACCGTGATCAGCACGGGAATGCTGCTCTACGGGCTCGGCATCGCCAACAACGCGTACTTCCTCGACCGGATGCGCGCGCAGGGTGAGGCCGGAGCGGCCACGCTGGAGAAGCTGTCGCTGCTCCCGGAAACGAACGTGCGCCGGTTCTCCCCGCGCACCATCCGCGCACTGGAACGGGCGGTCGGGCGGGCGACAGCGGGTCCGATCCCGGACGCGGCCATCCTGGCCGAACTCATCGCCGAACAGACCTCGACCGCGCGGCAGCTGCTGGTCCGGTTCGGCATCGACCCGGACCGCCTGCTCGGCGAGACCGACCCGGCCTGAACGGGTCCCGGGCGTCGTCACCAACGCCCGGGACTCCGCTAACCCCAGCGGCGGAAAATCTTGACCCACTCGATCACTACCCGCACAGCCTGCGCCGATGGTCCCGATCCATTCCTTGATTCCGGCTTAAATGCGCAGTTCAGTGCCGCTTTGATGCAGTCAAGACGGTCGTTCAGCCGAGCACGAACGGGAGCCGTTCGGCCAGCTCGCCGAGTTCGGCGCGCTGCGTTTCGGTTGGCTGGCGGCGTCCGGTGCCCACCAGCAGCACCTCCCGGTCCGGCCACGACGCGGGGAACGCGGCGCCCGCGATCCGTTCCAGCAGCACGCGGCTCGCGGCCAGGCCTTCGGCCGGCGGTCCGGGCACGTGCGGGAGGTGCGCGCCCAGATCGAGGTGGTGCAGGGTCCACTCCAGCACGTACGCGGCCAGGTAGTCGGCCGCGGTGAGCACCATGTCCTGGGTGCTGACCAGCAGCGCCGGGTCGGCCAGACCGGCCGCGCGCCCGGCGGCCGAGCCGACGTCGTCCAGGTGGAACGTGAGCAGGGCCGGGTCCTGGTAGGCGGCGGCCAGCCGGACGGTCAGCGCGTCCAGTGGGTCGTCACCGGTCGGCGGCGTGTCCGCCACAGTCCAGTAGCTCGCCGCGTCGTGCGTCGCCTCGGTCTCGGCCGGGGTGACCAGCGTGATCAGCACGTCCTGGGCATCGATGACCAGGTGACACACGAGGTCGCGCACCAGCCAGCCCGTGCAGCCGGACGGCACGGCGAAATCCTCGTCGGCGAGATCGGCGACCGCGGCGCGCAACGCGGCCCAGGTCTGAGCGAAGAGATCCACTTCGGCACGCTAACAGCGCCATACTCGAAACGGGCCGCCGGTCGTGAGGAGGAGCATGAGTTCCCGGAAGAACTGGCCTGCGGTCAGCGCGATCGCCGCCTGTGCCAGCGCGCTCATCGCATTCCTGGCCTTGGCGACGCACTCGTCCGCACCGCCGGCCCCGACACCACCGACGACGACGGTGGCCCCGGCGCCGGCGCAGCAGAGCACCCAGGGCAATGTCGTCGCTCCGACGACTCCGCTCCCGACCGCTGGGCCGTCCGCGGCCTGCCAGCCGGCCGATGCCGCGATCACGACGTATCGCAACACGGTCGGGTCGTCCTGGTACAGCAGGATGATCGCGGCATCGCGGGCCAGGGATGAGATCGAGATGGCTGGCGGTCAGTCCGGCGGTGGCCCGGTGATGTCGGACCTCCAGGCGCTCGCCACCGACTTCCAAGAGCTGTTCGCCTACGCGCAGGCGCAGCTGAGTTCGTCCTACAACCCGGTGGTTGCTCAGACAAACAGCGACATTCAGGCGCTGAACGCGGATTGCCGGACCGGCTGAGGGTCAGCCGTTCGGGCGCCAGCGGCGATGGGCGGTGCCGGTGCTGCCCGCGCGGATCAGGTCCAGGCGCGGTTTGGGGCCGTCGGTGCGGCCGGTCTGCGGGCGGCGCGCGCCCGCTTTCCACGGGTCGGGCCAGTCCGCGCCGGGACCCTGGTAGTCCTGGTCGGCGGCGGCGTGCAGGGTCCAGTTGGGGTCGTAGAGGTGCACCCGGCCCAGCGCGCACAGGTCGGCGCGGCCGGCCAGCAGGATCGAGTTGACGTCGTCGTAGGAGGAGATCGCGCCGACGGCCATGGTGGCCAGCCCGGTCTGGTTGCGGATCCGGTCGGCGAAGGGCGTCTGGTAGGAGCGGCCGAACGCGGGCTTCTCGGCCGGGTCGACCTGGCCGGTGGACACGTCCACGAGATCCGCGCCCGCCTTCTCGAACGCTTGCGCGATGGTGACCGCGTCGTCCGCGGTGATGCCGCCATCGCACCAGTCGGTCGCGGAAATGCGCACGCTCATCGGCCGCGCGGCCGGCCACACATCGCGCAATGCGGCGAACACGTCGAGCGGGAAGCGCAGCCGGTTCGCTAGTGAGCCGCCGTAGTCGTCGGTGCGCCGGTTGGTGATCGGGGAGATGAACGAGGACAACAGGTAGCCGTGCGCGCAGTGCAGTTCGAGCAGATCGAACCCGGCGTCGGCGGCGCGCCGCGCGGCGGCGACGAACTGGTCGCGGATCTCGGCCAGGTCGGCGACGCTCAGCTCGCGCGGGATCTGGTTGACGCCGGGACGGTAGGGGAGCGGTGACGGGGCAACGATCTCCCAGTTGTTGTCGGCAAGCGGCTGGTCGATGCCTTCCCACATCAGGCGGGTCGAGCCCTTGCGGCCGGAATGGCCGAGCTGCACGCCGATCTTGGCCGACGACTCGCGGTGCACGAAATCGGTGATGCGCCGCCATTCGCGCGCCTGCTCGTCGGTGTACAGGCCGGTGCAGCCGGGGGTGATCCGGCCGGTGTCGGACACGCACACCATCTCGGTCATCACCAGCCCGGCGCCCCCCAGTGCCTTGCCGCCCAGATGCGTGAGGTGGAAGTCGTTGGGCAGGCCGTCGGTGGCGCGATACATGTCCATCGCGGACACGACGACCCGATTTTTCAACTCCAGTCCGCGCAACCGCAACGGCTGGAACATGGGCGGGCGGGCGTCGCTGTCCTGCGCCTTGCCGAACCATTCGTCGACCATGGCCACGAACTCGGGGTCGCGGACCTTGAGGTTGTCGTAGGTGACGCGCCTGCTGCGGGTCATGATGTTGAACGCGAACTGCACCGGGTCCTGCTCGACGTACTGGCCGAGGCTCTCGAACCACTCCAGGCTGGCCTGGGCCGCGCGCTGGGTCGAGGTCACCACCGGGCGCCGCTCGGCCTCGTACGCGGTCAATGCAGCGTCCACATCGGACTGTTCGTGCAGGCAGGCGGCCAGCGCGAGCGCGTCCTCCATGGCGAGCTTGGTGCCCGAGCCGATGGAGAAGTGCGCGGTGTGCGCGGCGTCGCCGAGCAGCACGATGTTGCCGTGCCGCCAGGAAACGTTGCGCACGGTGTTGAACGAGAGCCACTTCGAGTTGTTGACGTAGACCTCGTGCTCGCCGAGCACGTCGGCGAACAGGTCGCGCAGCATCCGCACCGATTTCTCGTCCGACTCGCCGGGCAGCTTGGCGTCGTCCGCGAACGCGGCGAAACCGGCGTTTTCCCAGACCTGCTCGTGCATTTCCACGATGAACGTGCTGTGTCCGGCGTCGTAGGGGTAGCCGTGCACCTGCATGACGCCGTGCGGGGTTTCCTTGATGTAGAACTTGAACGCGTCGAACACCTTGTCGGTGCCCAGCCACATGTAGCGGCAGCGCCGGGTTTCCAGCGTCGGCCGGAATGCTTCGGCGTACCGGTTGCGCACGGGCGAGTTCACGCCGTCGGCGGCGATCACCAGATCGTGGGTGGTGCGCAGTTCCTCGGTGTCCGGGGCCACCGTGTTGAAGTGCACGGTGATGCCGAGTTCGGCGCAGCGCTGCTGGAGGATCTGCAGCAGCCGCTTGCGGCTCATCGCCGCGAATGCATGCCCGCCGCTGGTCAGCGTCCGGCCGCGGAAGTGCACGTCGATGTCGTCCCAGAACGCGAACTCGCGCTGCATCTGCTGGTGGATCCGCTCGTCGGCGTGCTCGATGCCACCGAGCGTCTCGTCCGAGAACACCACGCCGAAGCCGAACGTGTCGTCGGCGGCGTTGCGCTCCCAGACGGTGATCTCGTCGTCCGGGCCGAGTTGCTTGGCCAGTGCCGCGAAGTACAAGCCGGCCGGGCCGCCGCCGATCACCGCGATGCGCATAGCCCCAATGTTATGCTTCTTCGTGACGGTCGTCAAATTTGCGGAATATCAGCCGCGCTCGCGCAGCACGTGCCGTTGCAGCTTGCCGGTGGTGCTGCGGGGCAGGCCGGTGACGAACTCGATCGCCCTCGGGTACTTGTAGGGCGCGAGGTTCCGCTTGACGAACGCCTGCAACTCCGCGACCAGCGCGGCATCGCCGGACCGGCCGGCGGCCGGCACCACGAACGCCTTGACCAACTGGCCGCGCTCGGCATCGGGCACGCCGACCACACAACACTCGGCCACCGCCGCATGCGTGACCAGCACTTCCTCCACCTCGGGACCGGCGATGTTGTAGCCGGAGGAGACGATCATGTCGTCGCTGCGCGCCTGGTACCGGAAGTAGCCCAGCTCGTCCTCGACGAACGTGTCGCCGGTCAGGTTCCAGCCGTCCTGTACGTAAACGGACTGGCGCGGATCGGCGAGATACCGGCAACCGGTCGGGCCTTTCACCGCGAGTCGGCCCGGGGTGCCGGGCCGGACCGGTTGGCCGTCCTCGTCGACGATCCGAGCCTGGTAGCCGGGGACCGCGCGGCCGGTCGCGCCGGGCACGATGTCCTCGTCGGCGGCCGAGACGAACACGTGCAACATTTCCGTCGACCCGATCCCGTCGATCAGGCGCAGCCCGGTTTCCTCGTAGCACTCGCGCCAGGTCGCCTCGGGCAGGTGTTCACCGGCCGAGATCGCGCGCCGCAGCCCGCGCAGGCTCGCCGCCCGGCCGGAACGCAGCATGGCCCGGTACGCGGTCGGCGCGGTGAAGCAGATCGACACGTTGTGATCGTCGATCGCGTCCGCGAGTTCCTCCGGCGTCGCCTTCTCGATCAGCAGCGTGCTGGCGCCGACCCGCAACGGGAACAGCACCAGCCCGCCCAGGCCGAAGGTGAACGCGATCGGCGGCGTGCCGGTGAACACGTCCTCCGCGCGCGGCTTGACCACGTAGCGGGAGAACGTGTCGGTGACCGCGAGCAGGTCGCGGTGGAAGTGCATCGTCGCTTTGGGACGGCCGGTGGTGCCCGAGGTGAACGCGAGCAGCGCGACGTCATCGGCGGCCGTGTCCACCGCGGCGAACTCGCTCGGCGCGCCGTCGCTGTGCTTGCGCAGCTCCGCGAACGTGACGATGGGCGCGCCACCGAGGTCGGCGGCGGCCAGATCGTCGACGAACCGGTCGTCACACAGCGCCAGGCCGATCTTCGCGATCCCCGCGATCGTGCCGATTTCCCCGGCGCGCAGCAGCGGCATGGTCGACACCGCGACCGCGCCTGCGCGCAGCACGGCGAGCCAGCACAACACCAGGAACGGCGTGTTCGGGCCGCGCAGCAGGACTCGGTTGCCGGGCACGATGCCGAGTTCGGTGAGCACGTGCGCGATGCGGTTGACGGCCACCCGCGCCTCGCCGTAGGTCCACCGTTCGCCGGACGGCGCGAGCAGGCAGGGCCGGTCCTCGGCTGGTCCGTCGAGGAGTTCGGCGGCGGCGTTGAGCCGGTCCGGATAGTGCAGTTCGGGCAGGTCGAAGACGAAGTCCGGCCATTGCTCGACGGGCGGCAGGTTGTCGCGGCAGAAGGTGTCCAGGTGCGCCGTCATGGAACTATCATTCGCTATTCTTGACGACAGTCAAGAGTGCGATAGGAACACGTGACGGCTATCGTGAGCGGGTGGGAACGGAAGCAGACGAAGCGGGCGGGCGCGGGCAGAAGCCGAGGGCGCTGATCATCACGCTGTACGGCCTGTACGCGCGGGAGACCGGCGGCTGGCTCTCGGTGGCGTCGATCATCCGGCTGCTGGCCGAATGCGGCGTCGACGAGCCGTCGGTGCGTTCGTCGATCTTCCGGCTCAAGCGCCGTGGCCTGCTCACCGCCGAGAAGATCGACGGCGCCGCCGGTTATGCGCTCTCCGATGAGGCGCAGCGCATCCTCGCCGCCGGCGACCGGCGCATCTTCGAGCGCCCGCACGCGGAAGCCGACGAAGGCTGGCTGCTGGCCGCGTTCAGCGTGCCCGAGTCCGAACGCGACAAACGCCACCAACTGCGCTCCCAGCTGACCTGGCTCGGCTTCGGCACTGTGTCGGCCGGAGTCTGGATCGCGCCAGCGCACCTGCTCGACGAGACCACCGACACCCTGCGCCGCCACGCGCTGGACGTCTACGTCGAACTGTTCCGCGGCGAGCACCTCGCCTTCGCCGACACCGCGCAGCGGGTCGGCCAGTGGTGGGACCTGCCCCGGCTGCAGGGCCTGTACCAGGAGTTCCTGGACGCCTACGGTCCGATGGCGGCGAAGTACAAGCGGCGCGGCAAGATCGAGGACAGCCAGGCGTTCGCCGACTACCTCAACGCGCTCACCGACTGGCGCCGACTGTCCTATGCGGACCCCGGCCTGCCGGTGAAGGTGCTGCCCAGCGACTGGAACGGCGTCGCCGCCGCCCGCACCTTCTTCGAACTCCAGGACAAGCTCACCGGCCCCGCCCACCGCCTGGTCGACACCGTTCGCGCGATCTGAGCTACTATCAGGGCAGTCGTACAGGACGATCGCCCTGGAAGGAGTTCGGTGACCTCACCGGCAGCGGAACGCGGACGCGAGGTCCGGCAGAAACTGCTGGTCGCGGCGGTTGAGCTGATCCCGGAACGCGGCTGGACCGCGGTGAGCACCCGGGTGCTGGCCGAACGCGCCGGGGTGTCGCCGAGCGTGGTCCACTACCACTTCCCGTCGCTGTCCGTCTTGCTGAACGAGGCCGTGCTCGGCGTGATGCGGGCGATGGTGGTCGAACTGGACGCGTTGCTGGACACCGTGTCCACGCGAGCTGACGCGGTCGCCGCGCTGCTCGCGTCGGTCGAGCGGTACAGCGGCGCCGATCCGACGTCGCTGATGTTCATCGAGGCGTATCTGGCCGCGACCCGGGACGAGGCGCTGCGCGCGGAGATCAGCGAGATCCTGTCCGGCTTCCGGGCGCGATTCGCGCGGTGGCTGGCCGGTCACGGACAGGAGGCGCCGGAGGAGACCGCGGCCGTGCTGCTCGCCGTCCTCGACGGACTGCTGCTGCATCGCGGGCTCGGCGCGGGCGTGTCCGCCGGGGAGGTCCTGCGCAGGCTCGTCGAATAGGGAGGAATGATGGAAAACGTCGTCCGGGTCCGGTCCGGCTCTACGAGGACAATCTGGGCTGGCTACTCGGAAACCGGTTCCTGTGCCTGACCCACGTCGGCCGCCGGTCCGGCCGCCGCTACCGGACCGTCATCGAGGTGCTCGGCACCGATCCGGCGACCGACGAACGTGCGGCGGCCGACCACGACCTCGGCGGGCGGATTGGCCGTGATTCGTGCCCAGTCACCGCACGCTCGACGAAACCGGTTGATCGCGCCGGTGCTGCGGCTGGTGCTGACCAAACTGCTCGGCTGGTCCTACGACAGCAGCGACGCCGCGCGCGGCCGCCTGGTCGGCCAGTTGCCGCTGGTGGCGTTCCGACCCGTCTAAGCCTGGTTGCGCAGCGCTTCCTTGGACTCGAACCAGTTGCGCACGCTCACGTGGAACAGGGTGGCGATCACCACGGCACCGAGCGCGATGCCCAGGACCGCACTCGGGGTCCCCTGGACCAGGGTGACCACACCATTGATGATCGCGAGCCCCTCGAACACCGCGAGCAGGTTGCGGCCCCAGGTCCGGCCCGTGGTGATCACGATGGCCGCGACCAGGATCGCGGCCGCCGCGATATAGGAGAAGTACTCGGCGAAATAGGCGAGTCCCGGATTGGCCAGTTCCTCACCGTGGCTGACCGCGTCGTTGATGGACGAGCTGAGCAGCAGGCCGAATCCGAGGTTCGCCACGACCTGGATGTAGGCGAAGGCGAGGGCCCACTTGAGTCTGCCAGGCATGGAAACCTGGCTCGGCTGAGCGTAACCGTCCACGGGGCACCGTCCTTGTCCATCGGGCGAGGCAGACATCCTCTGCCCGCCGGATCGGCGCGGACAAGGCCAGTTCGGGTGACGTCGCGAATACCCGCACCGCTTGGCCGAACGCTCCGGCGGCCGAGCGGCCGTCAGTCGATTACGGCGAAGCCCTGCACCTCGACCAGCGCTTCCTTGTCCCACAATCGCGCGACGCCGATACCGGCCATCGCCGGGTAGTCGGTGCCGGCCAGCCGCCGCCACACCCGGCCGATTTCCCTGGCGTGCGCGCGATAGTCGTCCATGTCGGTGATGTACACGGTCAGGCTGGCCAGTTGCGCGGGTTCGCCGCCCGCTTCGCGCAGCGCGGTGAGCAGGTTGCCCAGCGCCTGCTCGAACTGCTCGACGACGGACTCGCCGACGATCCGGCCCTCGGCGTTCAGCGCGGTCTGCCCGGCCAGGAACACGGTGGTGCCGCGCCCGACGACCGCGTGGCTGAAACCACTCGGCTCGGCCAGGCTCGCCGGGTTGATCCGCGAGATGGTCACGGTGCCACCTCGCCGGCGCCCGGCCACCCTGCTGGCCGGTTCGCTCCACATGCTCCGCTCATTGGGTCGCCCCTCCGTCCACCGTGATGCTCTGCCCGGTCATGGCTTCGCTGTGTACCGCGAACCAGACCGCGTCCGCGACCTCGCCCGGCGTGATCAGCCTGCCGATCGGTTGCTTGCGCGCCAGTGTCTCGCGCGCCTGTTCCTCGGTGCGACCGGTGGTGGCCACGATGTTGGCGACGGTCTGGTCGGTCATCGGCGTGTCCACGAAACCGGGGCAGACCGCGTTCACCGTGACACCGTCACGCGCCAGTTCGGCGGCGGCCGAGCGGACCAGGCCGAGCACGCCGTGCTTGCTCGCGGTGTAGGCGGCCAGGTACGGCTCGCCGATATGCGCCGCGATCGAGGCAACCACCACGATCCGGCCCCAGCCTGCCGCGCGCATCGCCGGAATCGCCCTGCGCACACAGCGGAACGGCGCGGTCAGGTTGAGGTCGATGATCCGCTGCCAGTCGGCGTCGCTGGTCCGCTCGACCCGCGCGGAATGCCCGGCCCCGGCATTGGCGACCAGCACCTCGACCGGCCCCCAGGCACTTTCCACCTCGGCGAACGCCGCGTCGATGGCCTCGGTCGAGGTCACGTCGGCGGGCACCACCATGGTCGGACCGGCACAGGCCGCCGCCGTTTCCTTGAGTTGGGCGACATCGCGGGCGAGCAGCGCGACGCGCAGGCCGTCCGCGCTCAGCCGCTGGGCGATCGCGGCGCCGATGCCCCGGCTCGCGCCGGTGACCAGCGCGACCCGGCCGCTCACCGGAACGCCGGGACGCCGGTCACGGCGGCGCCGATGCTCAGCGCGTGCATTTCCTCGGTGCCTTCGTAGGTCGACACGGTTTCCAGGTTGACCATGTGCCGCATCACCGAATGGTCGAGGGTGATGCCTGCCGCGCCGAGCAGGCCGCGTGCGTTGCGCGCCACATCGAGAGCGGACCGCACGTTGTTGAGCTTGCCGTAGCTGATCTGCGCGGGCTCGATCGTGCCCGCGTCCTTCAACCGGCCCAGCCGCGCCGCGACCAGTCCCGCGTTGTTCACCGCCAGCACCATCTCGGCGAGTTTGCGCTGGGTGAGCTGGAACGCGGCCAGCGGCTTGTCGAACTGCGTGCGCTGCAACGAGTACTGCAAAGCCTCGGTGTAGCAGGCCCGCGCCGCGCCGACCGCGCCCCAGACGATGCCGAACCGCGCCTCGTTCAAACAGGACAGCGGGCCCTTCAGGCCGCGCACTTCCGGCAGCATCGCTTCCGCAGGCAGCCGGACGTCTTCCAGCGTGAGTTCTGCTGTGATCGACGCGCGCAGCGAGAGCTTGCGGTGGATCTCGTGCGCGGCGAAGCCGGGGGTGCCGGTCGGCACGACGAAGCCGCGGATGCCGTCTTCCGTCTGCGCCCACACGATCGCGACCTGGGCCAACGTGCCGTTGGTGATCCACATCTTGGCACCGTTGAGCACCCAGTCGGCACCGTCGCGCCGGGCGTGCGTGCGCATCGAACCGGGGTCGCTGCCCGCTTCCGGTTCGGTCAGTCCGAAGCAGCCGATCGCGTCGCCGGTCGCCATGCCCGGCAGCCATTCCTGCCGCTGCTCTTCCGAACCCCAGTGGTGGATGGCGAACATGGCCAGCGAACCCTGCACCGACACGAAACTGCGCAGGCCCGAGTCGATCGCTTCCAGTTCGCGGCAGGCCACCCCGTAGGCGGTCGCGCTGGTGCCCGCGCAGCCGTAACCGGTCAGGTGCATGCCGAGCAGGCCGAGCTTGGCGAACTGCTTGCCCAGGTCGGCGGGCAGCGTGCCGCGCTCGTACCAGTCCGACACCTGCGGGGCCAGTTCGGCGCGGGCGAAATCGCGCACGGTGTCGCGGACCGCGCGTTCTTCCTCGGTCAGTTCGGCGTCGAGGTCGAGGTAGTCGTCGGCGCGCATGGTCAGCGTCCTTCCCAGCGGGGCGAGCGGCGTTCGTTGAAAGCGGCGTGGAACTCGGCGTGGTCGTGGGTGGTCATCAGCAGCGCCTGGGTCATCGCGTCCAGCTCCATCGCCGACCCGATCGGCATGTCCAGTTCCCTGGTCAGCAGCGACTTCGTCTGCGCCAGCGCCAGCGTCGGCCCGTCCGCGAGTGTGCGGGCCAGTTCGTCGACGGCCGCGTCGATCTCGTCGTCGGCGACCAGGCGCGAGGCGAGGCCGTACTCCTTGGCGGTGGCCGAATCGATGGTGCCGCCCAGCATCAGCAGTTCGGTCGCCCGGCCCAACCCGACCACCCTGGGCAGCAGGTAGGCCGCGCCCATGTCGCCGCCGGACAGCCCGACCTTGGTGAACAGGAACGCGAACCGGCCCGAGGTGCCGACCACCCGGAAGTCCGAGGCCAGCGCGATCACCGCGCCCGCGCCCGCCGCGATGCCGTGGATCTTGGTGATGATCGGGATCGGGCATTCGCGCATGGCCCGGATGACGTCGCCGGTCATCCTGGTGAACCGGATCAGGTCGCGCGGCTCCATCGTGATCAGCTCGCCGATGATCTCGTTCACATCGCCGCCACCGCAGAAGCCGCGCCCCTCACCGCGAATGACCAGCGCGCGCACATCCTGGTGATGGGGGAGTTCGGCGAGCAGGTCGCGCAGGTCGGCGTAGCTTTCGAAGGTCAGCGGGTTCAGCTTCTCCGGCCGGTCCAGCGTGACCGTGGCGACGCCGTCTGCCTTGGTGAAACGGAAGTGCTGCCAGTTCTCGGTGAGCGCGGGGGAGGCGTGGAAGCGGTACTCGGTCATCGGGCGTAGTTCCTGCCGATCAGATCGCGGGCGATGATGGAACGCTGGATCTCCGACGCACCTTCGTAGATGCGCAGCGAACGCACGTCACGATAGAGGTGTTCGAGCAGGTGGCCGCTGCGCAACGCGATGGCCCCGTGCAACTGGACCGCGCCGTCGATGATCTGCTGGGCGGCCTCGGTCGCGTACAGCTTGGCCATGGCCGATCGGCGCGCCTGCTGCTCCGGTTCGGCGCCGTCGTCGTAGGCGGCCGCGGCCGCGTAGACGAGCAGGCGCGCCGCTTCCAGTTGAGTTGCCATATCCGCGACCCGGTGCGCGGCCGCCTGCTGATTCGCCAGCGGTGCACCGTAAACCTGGCGTTCACGCACATGCTCGATCGTGGCGTCCAGTGCCGCCTGCGCCATACCGACCGCGAACGCGCCGACGCTGGGCCGGAACAGGTCCAACGTGCGCATGGCCACGGTGAACCCGGCATCGACCTCGCCGAGCACCGCGTCCCGCCCGACCGGAACCCCGTCGAACACGAGTCGCCCGATCGGGTGCGGGGAGAGCATGTCCAGGTGCTCGCCGGACAACCCAGGGCTGTCGCCGGGCACCGCGAACGCGGTCACGCCGCGCGCTCGCGCGCCCTGGGTGGTGCGGGCGAACACGGTGTAGATGTCCGCATCGGGAGCGTTGGAGATCCAGATCTTCTCGCCGGTCAGCCGCCAGCCCTCGCCGTCGGCGTCCGCCCGCAGCTCCAGCGCGGCCGCGTCCGAGCCCGCGTTCGGCTCGGACAGGGCGAACGCCGCGACCGCCTCCCCGGACACCACTTTCGGAATCCAGCGCTGCACGAGTTCGGCCGACCCGGACTGCAGGATCGGATAGCTGCCCAGGCCCTGCAACGCCAGCGCGGTCTCGGCCTCGCCGCTGACCTGGGCGATCGACTCGCGCAACAGGCACAGTTGCAACGCGGCCGCATCGCGCGGCGGCTCGCCCGCCGCGCCGCCGAACAGGCCGCGCAACAGGCCCAGTTCGCCCATGGTGCGCAGCAGCGGCCGGTTGACCCGGCCTGGCTGGCCGGATTCCGCGCGCAGTTTGGTGCGCGCGATCTCGCCGGCCTGGCGCGCGAACGCGCGTTGCTCGTCGCTCAACCCGAATCCGGCCACCGACGCAGCATAGCGTATTGGTGACGACCGTCAACGATGCGCAAATACTTCCCGGACCGAATCCGGCCACGGCACCGCCGACGTCACGTCCGGCGGCGAATACACGGTGACGACGCTGCCCTCGGCGGCGATCTGTCCATTCGGGCCGGTCACCTCGAAGCTCAGCCGCATCGAGGAGCGGCCCAGTTCGACCATCTCGACCGTGGTCGTGGTCTCGTCACCGAACCACAACCGGTTGCGGTAGTTGACTTCCTGGTGTACCCGGGGCGTGCTGCCGAACAGCCAGTCGAGGCCGTTGGCCCGCAGCAGTTCGGCCTCGGCGGCGTCGGCAAGGCGCAGGATCACCGAATAGTGGTGATGCCCGCCCGCGTCCGTGTCGTACCACTCGATGCGTCGCCGCACGGTGGCCGCGAATGTTCCCATCCGGACACGGTAACCGCTGTCCAGCAGCAACCCACCCCGTGTGACCGATCGATCAGCCGAACTGGCCAACGACGTACTCGCCGGCCGGCTGCCGGACCATCACGTTCATCCGGTTGTAGGCGTTGATCAGCGCGATCAGCGCCACCAGGGCGCCGAGCTGGTCATCGTCGTAGTACTTGGTGGCGTTGGTCCACACGTCGTCGCTGACGCCCTCGTGTGCGTCCGCGAGCCGGGTGCCCTGCTCGGCCAGCGCCAGCGCGGCCCGCTCGGCGTCGGTGAAGACGGTGGCCTCGCGCCAGGTCGCGACCAGGTTCAGTCGCACCGAGGTCTCCCCGGCGGCCGCGGCGTCCTTGGTGTGCATGTCCAGGCAGAAGCCGCAGCCGTTGATCTGGCTGGCGCGGATCTTCACCAGTTCCTGCGTCGCCTTGGGCACACCGGAGTTGCTTGCCGCGAGACCGGCCGCGTTGACGTGCTTGAAAACTTTGCTCACGGTGGGGCTGGCGAACAGGTTCAGTCGGGCTTCCATGACGATCTCCTTGCCGTGTTTTCGACGCTTACACAGCAATGACCCGGCAGCCCGCGAGAATGTGACGGGCTTGAATGTGACCTGCGTCTCCGGCGTCCTCCGGGCATGCGGAACAATCACCGCATGACTCCGCAGAGATGGAAAGGCGCCGGCATCCTGTTCCTCGGCATCGCCGCGCTACTGGTGGTGGCCGCGCTGGTGGTGGTGCTGTTGGGGAACCCGTCGCCGGTCCGGTTGCAATTCGAGCAGTACGTACCGATCAGCGGCAGCCTGCAGGGGTTCGGCACCCCGTTCTTGCGAGCGGTGGTGCTGGGCGCGTTCGCCGGTGTCTCGTTCTTCCTCGGTCTGGCCTGCTTCATCTGGTGTGGGATGGCCCAAGCCCGCCAGCAGCGCGCCGACATCCTCATCGAACTGGCCGCGTTGCGGGCCCGCACCGAGCGATCGGAGCGCTGATGCCCTCGGACGACCTGCCGGTCCGGGAATTCGCCAGCGCCGCCGACTTCGAGCGCTGGCTGGCCGCCGAGCACGCCTCGGCGGCCGGGATCTGGCTCAAGATCGCCAGAAAGGAAACCGGCATCGACTCCGTCGACTACTCACAGGCACTCGATGTCGCGTTGTGCTATGGCTGGATCGACGGCCAGAAGGCCAAGGTCGACGACGTCCACTGGCTGCAACGCTTCACCCCGCGCAGCCGGGCCAGCAAATGGTCCAAGGTCAACCGCGAACGCGTGGAAAAGCTGATCACGCAGGACCGAATGCGTCCGGCGGGCCAGGCCGAGATCGACCGCGCCAAGGCCGACGGCCGCTGGGCCGCCGCGTACGCGTCGCAGAAGACCGCGACCGTGCCCGACGACCTCCAGCAGGCCCTCGACGCCGACCCCGAAGCCGCCGCGTTCTTCGCCACCCTCGACAGCAGGAACCGCTACTCCGTGCTCTACCGAATCGGCGACGCCAAGAAACCGGAAACCCGCGCCGCGCGCATCGAGAAGTACGTGGCCATGCTGCACGAGAACAAGAAGATTCATCCCTGATACCTTCGGTCGGCGCCGGAGCAGCAGGGAGGCCAGGGTGGAGTTGTCGATCAGCTTTGCCGCGCGGCCGGTGGTCAGCTATGCCATGGCGCACAACGATGTCTCGGTGCTCGGCAGGCTGGTCATCGACGGGATCGACGGCACCACCGGGGACGGCCTGCTGCGGCTGGAGGTGGCCGACGCGACCGGTCCGCTCGGCGAGGCGTACGAACGGCCGGTCGATTTGTCCGGTGCCGGACCGGTCGTGCTCACCGATCTGCGCCTGCTGCTCGATCCGGCCGCGATGCTCCAGGTGGAGGAGCAACGGCCCGGGCTGATCCGGGCCAGGCTCGACCTCGATGGCCAAACCGTCGCGGAACGTTCCGTGCGGGTCCGGGTGCTCGCGGCCCAGCAGTGGCTCGCCGAACCGCTCACGCTCGGCCTGGAACTGCTGGCCGCCTACGTCCTGCCCAATCATCCGGCGATCATCGCGCTCATGAGCGAGGTCGCCGACCGCCTCGCGATCACCACCGGAAATCCGGCGACCCAGGGCTATCAGGCCGGACCCGAACGCGTCGACGCGATCGTGCGCGCGGTGTTCGAGGCGATGCGCGCTCGTCGCATCCGGTACAGCCAGCCGCCGGCCAGCTGGGCCGATGATGGGCAGAAGATCCGCACGCCAGGCGAGGTCCTGGACGAACGCGTGGGCACCTGCCTGGACACGGTCGTGGTCATGGCGGCCGCCCTGGAACAGGCCGGGATCCGGCCGCTGCTGTGGGTGGTCCGTGACCACGCGTTCCTCGGCTACTGGCGGGAGGAATCCTCGCTGGGCGTCGCGGCGCAGACCGACGTGGCCGAAGCGGTCAACCGGTCGATCTCGGTCAGATCGGGCTGGTCGAAACCACGATGCTGACCACAACCGACGGCGCCGATTTCGCTGCCGTGCAACGCGCGCCCCGCGTATATCTGACCGGTGATCTCGACCAGGTGCTCGGCGTGACCGACGTATGGCAGGCGCGGATGGAACGCATCGTGCCGCTGCCCGTCCGCACCCGCGAACCGGGCGGCGAGGTCCGGGTCAGCGTCTACGTCCCGCCTGCGCAGGCCGAACCGGCGCCAAGCCCGGCGCGGGTCACGCCGCGTTCGCCGGTCGTGGCCGAGGAACCGGCCAGAGTCACGCAGTGGAAGAACGCGCTGCTGGACCTGAGTCTGCGCAACCGGCTGCTGAACTACTCGGCCCGGTCGGGCCTGCCGCTGGCCGTTCCGGGCCAAGCCCTCGGACAGCTCGAAGACCTGCTGCACCAAGGCATCGGCATCGCGCTGCGGCCCGCCGACGACCTCGGGGCGATCGAGCGGGAACGCGGCATCCAGTCCGGGCGCGACCTCCCGGACGAGCAGTTGGCCGCGCTGCTGGCCACCCGGCGCACGGTCTACGCCGACGTGACCGACGCCGCCTACCACGCCAAACTGCGCGGCCTCGCGCACAAAGCCCGCACAATCATCGAGGAAACCGGCGCCAACAACCTCTACCTGGCCCTCGGCTCGCTGGTCTGGGAGCACGACGGCCGCGCGCTGCGCTCACCGCTGATCCTGATTCCGGTCACGCTCAAAGCGGCGGCGCGCGGCCGCTTCCGGGTGCTGCTCGACGACGCTGGATCGTCCACGCCGAACTACTGCCTGATCGAGAAGCTCGGCCAGGTGTACGGATTGGACATTCCGGGACTCGCCGCACCAGCGATGGACAGCGCGGGCATCGACCTGGACGCGGCATTACGGGCGACGAGGATCGCGATCGCCGAGCGCGAACTGCCGTTCCGGGTCGAGCCGACCGCGGACCTGACCGTGTTGCAGTTCGCCAAGTTCCGGCTGTGGAAGGACCTTGACGAGAGCTGGGCGGTGTTCGCGGCCAACCCGCTCGTGCGGCACCTGATGACCATGCCGACCGAGGCCTTCGCCGACCCGGTCCACAGTGAACTCATCGTCGATCTCGACGGCCTCGCCGAGAACTGCCCGGTACCCGCCGATTCCTCACAGCTGCGCGCGGTCGCCGACGCCGTCGCCGGGCGCACGTTCGTCCTGGAAGGCCCGCCCGGCACCGGGAAGTCACAGACCATCACCAACCTGCTCGCGCACGCGGTCGCCAACGGCAAACGCGTGCTGTTCGTGGCCGAGAAGCGCGCCGCGCTCGACGTGGTGCGCAAGCGGCTCGACCGGGTCGGGATGGGGCCGCTGTGCCTTGACCTGCACGACAAGGGCAGCAGTCCGGTCGCGGTGCGCGAGCAGATCAAACGGGCCCTTGAGCACACGGTCGTCACCGATCAGCTCGGCGTGGCCGCCACCCTGGACGAGTTGCGCTCCGCGCAGCGCGACCTGATCCGCTACGTCTACCGCCTGCACGATCGCAACCACGCCGGGCTTTCGCTCTACGCGGCCGAGGAGTCGGTGCTGGCACGCGGTGGCGAGGTCGCGCCGATGCCGATCCCGGTCGACGTGCTCGGTTCGATCACCGAGGACGGCCTCGCCCAGCTGCGCGCGCTGTTCGGCCGGTTGCCCGATGTCGCGTATCCGGCCCGACCCCGGCCCGAGCATCCCTGGGCGTTCGTCACCAGCCACCGGCTCGATCCGGCAACAGTGCTGCCCGCCGCGCGCCAATTCGATGAGGCCGTACACGCATTGCCCGAAGTACCCGCGGTGCGCGGGCCTGACGATCTGCGCGCACTGGCGACATTGCTGGCCGACGGCACACCCCTCGCCGTCCTCGACGAAGTCCGGACCCCGCGCTGGCAGACCGCCATCGAGGCGGCGCTCGGCGAGGTCACCGCGTTCGCCTGCGCCGCCCATCCCGGCCTGGACCTGGTCGAGCCCGGATTTCTCGACCTCCCGCTGACCGAGATCCGCGCCCAGGCCGACACCGCAGCGTCATCCGGCATTTTCGGTCGACGGAAACGACTGCGCGCCGTCCACGACCGGCTTGCCCCACGCCTGCGTGCCGAGGTCAAACCGAAGCAGATACCGGGCCTGGCCGCCGCGCTCGTCACCGTCCAGGACGGGGTACGCGGGCTGATCGGCAAGCTCAACGCCCTGCCCGGCATCGCGCTGCCCGCCGACTGGAATCCCTTCACCACCCGGCAACTGCTCGACGAGCGGGTCGGCTACCTGCGCTGGGCCGCCTCGATCGTCGACCCGGCCCACGGCACCCTCCGGGATTTCCTCGGTGGCGGGGCCACGGCCGACCCCGCCCTCGTCGCCGAAGCGGCGAGGGCCGCCGAAGAACTGTGCGCAGCCTGCCATGCCGAGGCCGAGCAGATCGGCGACTGGGCGGGGGAGCGTGGGCTGGTCGGGCGCTGGGCGGACACCCGAACCGAACGAGCACTCGGTGACGATCAGCTCAGCTCGCTGCGACGCTGGCTCGCCCTTCTAGCGCACCTCGAACCGTTGCGGGGCGAGCATCTCGACGAAGTCCGGCTGCTGGTGTTGCGCGGAGAGCAGGCCGGGGGCGATGCGTTGCGCGCGTTCGAACTCGGTCTCGCGGTCACATCCATCGGCGAACGCCGATCCGCCGGCGGCCTCGCCGACTTCGACGCGGCCGCGCACGAACGAACCGTCGCACGCTACGTGCGTTCCGCCGACCAACTGCGCGATCAGCTCACCAGCGAACTGCCGCGCCGCGTGCTGCGCTCGCGATCGTTCGATCCGAACACGACCGGCGGGCGTGTCGGGCTGCTGCACCGGCAGATCACCCGGCTGCGCGGCGGCATGCGGGTGCGCGAACTGATGACCGAGTTCGGCGATCTCGTGGCCCGCGCGATGCCGTGCGTGCTGGTCAGCCCGGACTCGGTGGCGCGGTTCTTCCCGGCCAAGGCCGGGTTGTTCGACATCGTGGTGTTCGACGAGGCGTCCCAGGTCCGGGTGGCAGACGCGATCGGCGCGATGGGCCGGGCGAATTCCGTTGTCGTGGTCGGCGACAGCAAGCAGATGCCGCCGACCACCTTCGCGGAGAGCACGGTCACCCCGGCCGACGTCGACGGCGCCGAACAGGTTGAGGACGAGGAGTCGATTCTCACCGAGTGCGTGCAGGCCCGCGTCGAGCGGCACCGCCTCACCTGGCACTACCGCAGCCAGGACGAATCGCTGATCGCGTTCAGCAACAACCATTACTACGATGGCAACCTGATGTCGTTCCCGGCTCCGGCGACCAGTGACACGGGGGTACGGCTGGTGCGGGTCAACGGCGAATTCCTGCGGTCCGGCCAAGGCGCGTTCCTGCGCACGAATCCGGTCGAGGCGGATGCGGTCGTCGCGGAGATCCGGCGCCGGTTCCGGGCATCGCCCGATCGGCTGCCCTCACTCGGTGTCGTCACGTTCAACCACCAGCAACGCGCGCACATCGAGGGCCTGCTGTGGGACACCGAGGACCCGCGCATCATCGAAGCGCTCGACGACGCCAACGACGGCCTGTTCGTCAAGAACCTGGAGAACGTGCAGGGCGATGAACGCGACGTGATCTTCTTCTCCACTGCCTTCAGCGTCAACAAACGCGGCGTCCTGCCCTTGAATTTCGGGCCGCTGAACCGGGTCGGCGGCGAACGCAGGCTCAACGTCGCCGTCACCCGCGCCCGTCGGGAGGTGGTGGTGTTCTCCAGTTTCGACCCGGCGCAGCTGCGCGCCGACGAAACCACCTCGGTCGGCATCAAGGATCTACGGTCCTATCTGGACATGGCGCAGCACGGCTCGACCGCGTTACCGGCCGACCACCGACGACGCGCGATCGTCGACCGGCACGGCGAGGACATCGCGGAGGCGTTGCGCGCCAGGGGGCTCGCGGTGCGAACTCAGGTCGGATTGTCCGACTTCAAGGTCGACCTGGCCATCGCCGCGCCCGAGCAGCCGTCGATCCCGCTGGTCGCGGTCCTGCTCGACGGCCCGAGCTGGGCGGCGAGGCTCACTGTCCGCGACCGCGACGGCCTGCCCGAGGAAGTGCTGTCGGCACTGCTGCACTGGCCGCTCGTCCAGCGGGTGTGGCTGCCGGACTGGCTCGATCACCGAGACGAGGTGATCGAGCGGCTGGTGAAAGTGGTCGCGGACCATCCGGTAGCCGAAGTACCGGTGGAACGACCGATCGTGACAACGCGCCCGGCAGCACCACCGGTCATGCCTGACGAGTCGCTGGTCCGGTTCACGCCCTGGCGGCCTACCCAGGCAGGCACCGTCGACGTGCTCGACCAGCTGCCTCAACCCGCCGCCCTGGCCACCCTTACGGCCGTGCTCACCGACATCGTGACGGCAGAGGGCCCGATCCACGCCGACCGGCTGGCCAAGCTGGCCGCGGGCGCGTTCGGCCTCACCCGGCTGACCGAAGTACGCCGCGCGGCCATCCTCAGCCACCTCCCGGCCCAACTGCGGCGCGACCACGACGAACCGGTGCTCTGGCCCGCGCACCTGATTCCCGAAGACTGGCGCGGTTTCCGCACCACTCCGCCAGGCGCCGACCGTCCACTTGAGTATGTCCCGCTGCGCGAGATCGCGAACGCCATGGCCGCCACGGCGCGAGCGGCGGCAGGCATGCGACCGGACGAGCTAAGCCGCGAGGTGCTTGCCGTGTTCGGCGGCAAACGGCTCACCAGCACGAGCGCCGAGCGCCTGCACACCGCGCTGGATCTCGGTGTGCGGTGGAACCTGCTCAAGATCGACGCGGCAGGCACCGTCACCGCGACCGGCTCCTGACCGATACATCCCGGAGACCGGTGCCATGCGGTGAAGGCAAGCGCACCGACGTGCTCGGCGTCAACGTGGGCATCGGTGTTTGTTCGATCTATGACATCGGTGTCAACGTGTCGGACGGCAGCCCATGCCGCACCAGAGCAGGTCGGTCAGGCCTTCGGCGTCGCGGCGCCAGTCGCCGTGCGGGTCGAGCAGCAGCAGTCCGGACAGGCCCCGTAACACGGTGGCCGGGTCCAGATCGGGTCGGACCGTGCCCGCCTCGATGTTCGCCCTGAGCAAAGTGTCGACCGCGCCCGGGATAGCCGCGAACATCTCGGCGGGAAACGAGCCGCGCGATGACGTGGCCACGCTCAGGGCGTTGGCCAGGCCGCGTTTGGTCATCATGTAACGGGTCAGGTGGTCGATCACCCAGCGGCGGAAGGCCTGTTCGGGGGAGTGTTTGCGGAGCAGGTCCGGGACCACCTCGACGAGGTGCCGCACCTCGCGCTCGTACACCGCCAGGATCAGCGCCTCCGGCGTGGGGAAGTGCCGGTAGACGGTGCCGACGCCGACCTCGGCGCGCTTGGCGATGGTGTTGAACGAGACTTCGTCGGATTCGCTGAGGGACTCCGCGGCGACGGCGAGGATGCGCTCGTGGTTGCGCCGGGTATCGGCGCGGCGCGGACTGACCGATCCGGTCGTCATGCTGCCTCCTTGCCCGGTTTGTCGTGTCCGGAATGTAGCGCATTGTCGCTTGGTCTGGACTTACTCAAGCTTGAGTACTCCGTTGCGTACCGGATTATTATCCGTTAGTGTCGGTCGTGCGAAGCGGATGAGTATCCGGTTCATCATCTCCCGAGTCGGGAAAGAGATCCAGTGGACATCTCCATCGAAGTGAACGGCCGGACGGAGCAGCTCGACGTCGACCCTGGAGTCACCCTCCTGGACGCGTTGCGCGAGCGCCTGGACATCACCGGCCCGAAGAAGGGCTGCGACCGCGGCCAGTGTGGTGCCTGCACCGTGCACGTCGGCGGCCGCCCCGTGCTGTCCTGCCTGACCCTCGCCGCCACCGTGCGGGAACCGGTCACCACCGTGGAAGGCCTCGCCGAGGGCGAGGAACTGCACCCGGTACAGCGCGCGTTCGTCGAGAAGGACGCGCTGCAGTGCGGTTTCTGCACCTCGGGGCAGATCATGTCCGCGGTCGCCGCGGTCGAGCAGGGCGTCGAGAACGTGCGCGAGTTCATGTCCGGCAACATCTGCCGCTGCTCGGCCTACCCGAACATCGTCTCCGCGATCGAGCAGGTGAGGCAGGCCGATGCGACCGTTTGAGCTGACCGCACCCACCACCGTCGACGCCGCCGTCGCCGGCGCGGGCACCTTCCTGGCCGGGGGCACCACCCTGGTCGACCTGATGAAGCTCAACGTGCTCACCCCGCAGCACGTCGCCGACATCAACCAACTGCCGCTGCGCGGCATCGACACCACCGACGGCCTGCGCATCGGGGCACTGGAGCGGATGGGCGACGTGGCCGCGCATCCCGGCGTGTACCCGGTGATCTCGCAGGCGCTGCTGCTCAGCGCGTCGCAGCAGCTGCGCAACATGGCCAGCATCGGCGGCAACCTGTTGCAGCGCACCCGATGCGGCTACTTCCGCGACGTGGCCATGCCGTGCAACCGGCGCGACCCGGGCAGCGGCTGCTCCGCGATCACCGGCTCCAGCCAGCGGATGCACGCCATCCTCGGTACCAGCGACGCGTGCATCGCGACGCACGCCAGCGACCTCGCCGTCGCCCTGGTGGCCCTGGACGCGCAGGTCCGGCTGGTCGGCCCGGACGGCGAGCGCACCATGGCGCTCACCGACCTCTACCGCGAGCCCGGCGACACCCCGCAGCTCGAACACAACCTCGCCGAGGGCGAACTCATCGCCGAGGTGATCGTCCCGCGCCTGGACTGGGCGGCGCACTCGACCTACGTGAAGGTGCGCGACCGGCAGTCCTACGAGTTCGCGCTGTGCTCGGCGGCAATCGCGCTGGACATCCGGGACGAGCGCATCGCCGACGCGCGGGTCGCGGTCGGCGGCGTGGCCACCGTGCCGTGGCGGCTGCCCGCCGTGGAACGCGAACTGCGCGGCGTACCGCTCACCGAGGCCGCGTTCACCGCAGCCGTCTCCGTTGCCGCTGAGGGCGCGAACCTGTTGCCCGCCAACGCTTTCAAGGTCCCGCTGCTCAAGCGGACCATCATTCGCGCGCTGCTCGAACTGACCGAGGGGAGCCGAGCATGACCCGGGTGGATGCCCCGCTGAAGGTCACCGGCCAGGCCAAGTACGGTGTCGACCACAACTTTCCCGGCATGGTCTACGGATATGTGCTGACCAGCACCATCGCCAACGGCGAGATCGAGGCCATGGACGTCACCGCGGCCAAGAGCGCGCCCGGCGTGATCGGCGTCTACTCGCCGTTCGATCCGCTGGAACTGACCGTGCCCCATGGTTTGCTCGGCCCGACCTGGGTTCCGTTGCAGAACCGCGAGGTCGCCTACTACGGCCAGGCCATCGGGTTCCTGGTCGCCGAGACCTTCGAACAGGCCCGCGACGCCGCCCTGCTGGTCGAGGTCACCTACCACGAGCGGCCCGCCCGGACCTCGCTGGAAGCGGGCCTGGCCACGGCCGAGGACGCTCCCGCCGCCCGCGACGGCTCCCCGCCGACGCTCGCGGTGCTGGCCGACGGTGTCGAGTCCATTGAGGACGCGATCGCGGCCAGCCCGGTGGTCATCGAGGCGACCTACTCGACGGCGACCCAGAACCACGCCGCGATGGAACCGCACTCGGCCGTCGCGACCTGGGACGGCGCCGAGTTGACCATCTACAGTGGAAACCAGGGCTCGAACCTCCAGTCCGAGGACATCGCCGACGCGCTCGGCCTCGATCGCGCCGCGGTGCGCGCGCTGAACCCCTTCGTGGGTGGCGCGTTCGGTGGCAAGGGCCGCACCTCGACCCCGGCGTTCCTCGCCGCTGCCGCCGCGCGAGCCCTTGGCCGGCCGGTGAAGGCGTCGCTGACCAGGGAGCAGGTCTTCACGGTGACCGCGGGCCGCGCGTCCACAGTGCAGAAGATGACGGTCGGCGCGGACACCGACGGCTCGCTGATCGCGCTGCGCCACGACTCCTGGTGCACCACGGACATGGACCGCTCGTTCGTCGAGCCGACCTCGCACGGCACCTCGCGCGAGTGGTACGCCACCAAGAACCTGGCCATCAGCCAGAAAATGGTTCCGCTGAACATCCCGCCGACCACGTTCATGCGGGCTCCCGGCGAGGCACCGGGCTCGTTCGCGCTGGAAAGCGCCATGGACGAACTCGCGATCGCGCTCAACATGGACCCGATCGAACTGCGGCTGCGCAACAACTCCGCCGCGCCGCCCGGCAAGGATCTGCAGTGGTCCAGCAAGCACCTTGACGAGTGCTACCGGATCGGCGCGGCCCGGTTCGGCTGGTCGCAGCGCACGCCCAACGGCCGCGTCGAGGGTGACTGGCTGGTCGGCATGGGCACGGCCACCGCGATGTTCCCGGCGCTGCGCTTCCCGGCCACGGTCGGGATCACGCTGAACGAGGACGACACCGCGTTCGTCGGCACCAGCGGCGCCGACCCCGGCACCGGCCTGCTGACCGTGGTGAACCTGGTCGGCGCGGAGTCGCTGGACATCCCGGCGGACCGGGTCAACCCACGACTCGGCGACTCGGCGCTGCCGCCGGGCGGCATGTCCGGCGGCTCGACCGCGACGGCCAGCACCGGCACGGCCATCATGATCGCCGCCGCCAAGATCATCGACGACCTGCTCAAGCTGGCCGCCGAGCCCGGCGCGCCGTTCGCCGGTCAGGAGGTCTCCTACGCGGCGGGCCGGGTGCTGGCCGATGGCCGGTCGATGAGCTTCGGCGAGATCCTGCGGGCGCTCGGCCGGACTTCGCTCAGTGCCCACGGTTCCTCAGCGCCGGGTGAGGAGCTGACCAAGCACTCGTTCAGTTCCTTCGGCGCTCAGTTCGTCGAAGTGAAGGTGCACCGGCTGACCCGCGAGGCCCGGGTGTCGCGGCTGATGGGCGTGTTCGACGCGGGCCGGATCATCAACGACCAGACCGCGCGCAGCCAGCTCGCGGGCGGCATGATCTGGGGCGTCTCGGCGGCGTTGCACGAAGCCCTTGAACTGGACCCCAACGGCCGGTTCGCCAACGGCGACCTCGCGAACTACCTGCTGCCGGTCAACGCCGACATCCCGCCCCAGGTCGACGTGCACTTCGTCAAATACCCGGACACCCTGCACAACGCGATGGGCGCCAAGGGCATCGGCGAGATCGGCACGGTCGGCATGGCCGCCGCGGTGGCCAATGCGGTCGCCAACGCCACCGGCATCCGGGTGCGGCACATCCCGATCCTGATCGAGGACCTGATGGTCGAGTAGTCAGCTGCTCTGCCTATTCAGAGAAGTCCAGTACGAGGCGTCCTCGAACGCCGCCTGCCGCGAGTCGCCGATGCGCTTCCGCCGCCTGTTCGGCCGGGAGCACGTCGGCGACTCGCAGCGTCAGCACCCCCGAACTGGCCTGGTCCCGCAGCCGCTGGATGCGGGCGTGGTCGGTGACGATGTCGTTCACCCAGGTCGGGTGGATGACGATGCCGCGCTCGGTCGGTCCGGCCCAGCCCCGGATGGTGGACAGGCCGCCGTTGTCGCGGATCGCGGGCAGCACCAGCGCCTCCTGCACCGCGCCGTCCAGCGCGGCGTCGATGCCCTCCGGCGCGTGCTCCCGGAATCGGGCGGCCACGTCGTCGCCGCGCGGCACCACCTCGTCCGCGCCGAGCGAGGTCACCAGCTCGACGTCCTTGGGCGCCGCGTCGGCCAGCACGCGCAGTCCGTCCGCCTTGGCCAGTTGCACCGCGTATCCGCCGAAGGAACCAGCGGCGCCGGTGACCGCGACCGTCCCACCGGCGGGCACCGCGAGCAGATCGAGGCCGAGCCGCGCGGTCAGCGCGTTCATCAGCAGGGTCGACGCGGCCGGGAAGTCCGCGCCATCCGGGATGGCAACCACCGATTCCACCGGCGCGACCACGAAATCGGCATACGCGCCGCCGCGTGGACCGTAGGGCCGCACGACCGCGATCACCCGGTCGCCGGGCCGCAGCGTGGTCTGGGTGCCCGGCCCGATCGCGTCGAGCACGCCGGACAGATCCATACCGGGCACGTAGGGCCCCGGCCGCCCCTCGAACCGCGCGACCCGGGCGCCGGAACGCAAGACCGTGTCGGTCGGGTTGATCGTCGCCGAGTGGACGCGAATCCGCACCTCACCCGCTTCCGGCTCGGGTTTCGGCAGGTCCATGACGTGCAGCACTTCCGGGCCGCCGAATTCGGTCAGGCCGATCGCTCGCACCACTACCCCCAATGTTCGTCGTTCATCGAACACCAACGTGGCGCACGATAACCGACTATCGACGGGGCGTAAACCGTCGAACGGACCTGTTTGTTCGCGTGGTCATGAACATACGGTGTGATCGCAGGTAGACGGGGCTGCCCGCGACAAGAGACCGTCCAAGGTTTGGGGATAGTGAATGTTCAGACGCACGATCATGCGTGGCGTCACGTGTGCCGTCGCGGCCTCCGCCGTGCTCGGCATGGCAGGCGCGGTGAGCGCGGATGCCCAGGATGCGAATGCGCGCGCGCAGTTAGCCGACACCGCACCGGCCTGGCTGGGGCATGCGAAACACACCGGCACGCCCAACGCGAACACCGCGGTCAACGCCCGGGTCTACCTCGCCCCCAACGGCGGGCTGGCCAAGCTCAAGGCCGCCGTCGCCGTCGTGTCCACGCCCGGTGACCGCGACTACCGGCACTTCATCACCCCCGCCCAGTACGACGCGCTCTACGAGCCGAGCAACGCCACGGTCTCGTCGGTGTCGTCCTGGCTGTCCTCCACCGGTCTCAAGGTCACCGGCGTCGAAGGCCAGCACCGCTACGTCGACGTCACCGGCACCGTCGCCAACGCGCAGAAGGCGTTCGGCGTGTCCATCCAGCGCTACTCGCACGACGGCCAGAACGTGCAGTCGCCCTCCGGCGCGATCACCGTGCCCGCCGCGCTCGCCGGCGCCGTGCTCAGCGTGACCGGCCTGGACACCAGCCAGCACGTCAACACCACCACCAGCACACCGATCCCGCCGCCCGCCGCCTTCAACAACGCGCGGCCCTGCTCGGCGGCCTACGGCCAGCTTTCCGCGACCTACGAAGGCGACTACAAGACCAAGCTGCCCAAGTTCCAGGGCAAGACGCTGTCCTACGCGCCGTGCGGCTACACCGGCCCGCAGTTCCGCGCCGCCTACGAAGGCAACACCAACCTGACCGGCAAGGGCGTCACGGTCGCCACCACGCTCTGGTACGCCTCCACCACCATCGCCCAGGACGCCGCCACCTACGCGGCCAACCACGGCGACGCGGGCTACGCCCCCGGCCAGCTGACCCAGGCCAAGTACCCCAAGTTCAACGTGACCCCGGCCTGCGCGCCCTCCGGCTCGTTCTCCGAGGAAGCACTGGACATCGAGGCCGTGCACGCGATGGCGCCGGACGCGAAGATCCGCTTCTACGCCGCGGCGGACTGCTACGACACCAGCCTGATCGACAACGAGGCGAGGATCGTCGACGAGAACAAGGTCCAGGTCGTGACCAACTCCTGGGGCGGCGCCTCGGCCGGTGAGTCGGCCGGTTCGATCGCGGCCTACGAGCAGGTCTTCATGCAGGGCGCGCTGCAGGGCATCAGCTTCATGTTCTCCTCCGGCGACAGCGGCGACGAACTGGCCGCGACCGGTCTGAAGCAGACCGACTACCCGACCTCCGACCAGTACGTCACCTCGGTCGGTGGCACCACCACCGCCATCGACGGCAACGGCAGCCTGGCCTGGGAAACCGGTTGGGGCACCGACAAGTACTCGCTGTCGGCGGACGGCAAGTCCTGGTCCCCGGTCGGCTACCTCTACGGCGCCGGCGGCGGCTACTCCTCGCTCAGCGACCGCCCGGCCTACCAGAACGGCGTCGTCCCGGCCACCGCTCCGCCCGGCCGCGCGGTGCCGGACGTCTCGATGGACGCCGACCCCACCACCGGCATGCTGATCGGCCTGACCCAGACCTTCTCGGACGGCGTGCACTACGGCGAGTTCCGTGAGGGCGGCACCAGCCTGGCGTCCCCGCTGTTCGCCGGCATGACCGCGCTGGCCCTGCAGAACGCGGGCGGCTCGGTCGGTCTGCTCAACCCGGTCATCTACGGCCAGGCCAAGTCCGGCAACTTCACCGACGTCAAGGGCACGCCCGTCGACGCGGGCGCGGTCCGGCCGGACTACGCCAACACCGTCGACCCGTCCGGCGGGGTGCTCTACAGCGTCCGCACGTTCGACCAGGACGCCTCGCTGAACACCGCGACCGGCTGGGACGACGTCACCGGCATCGGCACGCCGAACGCCGGCTACCTCACCAGCCTCAAGGCACAGAAGAAGTAGTACCGAACCGGGGGATGCTCGGCGTCACTCGACGCCGAGCATCACCTCGGTCGACTTGATGATCGCGGTCACCGGCGAACCGACCGACAGGCCGAGGTCCGCGACGGATTCCTTGGTGACCGAGGCGGTCACGGTCTGGCCCCCGCCGAGATCGACCTTGACGATGGTCATCACCGCACCGTCCTCAACGGACGCGACCGTGCCGGTGAGCTGATTGCGCGCGGACAACCGCATGGCTTACCTCCTGAAGGAAGCGAAAGTTGCCGTCACGCTAGCCCGTCCCAGGCCTCCCCGCCGGACGGAAAAACACGAATCTTCCTGCGCCACAACTGGTTCCCACTTTCGTGGCCGCACCTGCGTGGCACGTTCTCAGCGGCGGACCGTAGCTGCGGCGGCATGACCTGCGCCACAATCTTCGCGGTCTGTCATGCTGATGACCTGTTGCGGTCGGGCCGGCTGGCGACCGAGTACTTCGACAAGTACCAGTTCGAAGCCGATCCGCTGCACCGAGGTACTGGCCGGACTGGAGATGGGCGGCATCGCGGTCGTCACCGCGCTGGGTCGGCACACCGGACTGCCGTGCGCGTTCGTCCGCAAACAGGCCAAGACCTACGGCACCGCGCGGCTCGCCGAGGGCGCGGAGGTCGCGGGCCGCACCGTGCTGGTGGTGGAGGACGTGGTGACCTCCGGCGGCCAGATCGCCATCTCCTCCGGTCAGCTGCGCGACCTCGGCGCGCGGATCGACAACGCGCTGTGCGTCATCGATCGCGGCGAGGGCGGCGCGCAAGCCTTGGCTGGGGCCGGCATCGCGCTCCGCTCGTTGTTCGCCCGCGCCGACCTCGCCTAGCCGTCCAGCTCGGCGATGGTCGCGAGCGATGGCGGCTCGTCGCGCAGGTCCTCGGCGACGCCTTCGGCCGCCGCCAGCACGCGCAGCGCGTTGCGCCAGGTGAGCTTGGCGAGGTCGGTGTCCGACCAGCCGCGGTGCAACAGTTCCGCGAGCAGTACTGGGTAGCTGGACACGTCGGGCAGGTCGTCCGGAGTGACCACGACACCGTCGAAGTCGCCGCCGAGCCCGAGATGATCGATGCCCGCGACCTCGCGCATGTGGTCGAGGTGGTCGGCGACGGCCGCCGCGGTCACCTCCGGGCGCGGATGCTCGACCTCGAACTCGGCCATCAGCGCCTTGGACTCCGCGCTGAACTTGGCCGCGCCGCGCGAGTCCAGGAACTCGTCGAACCGGTGTGACCACTCGGCCGCGGCGGACGACACGAAGGGCGGCACGAACGTGGCCATCGCGACGCCGCCGTTGGCGGGCAGCGCGGCCAGCACGTCGTCGGGGATGTTGCGCGGGTGGTCGCAGACCGCGCGCGAGGACGAGTGCGAGAAGATCACCGGCGACCGGGTGGCCTTCATCGCGTCGCGCATGGTCTGCGGGGCGACGTGCGAGAGGTCGACCAGCATGCCGAGCCGGTTCATTTCGCGCACGACCGCGACGCCGAACGCGGTGAGGCCGTTGTGCCGCGGCTCGTCGGTCGCCGAGTCGGCCCAGTCGGTGTTGGCGTTGTGGGTCAGCGTCATGTACCGCACGCCGAGTTCGTGCAGGACGCGCAGGGTGGCCATCGAGTTGTTGATGGAATGCCCGCCTTCGGCACCCATCAGCGACGCGATCCGGCCCGCCGCCCTGGCCTGTTCGACTTCCCGCGCCGAACTGGCCAGGCGCAGCTGATCCGGGTAGCGCCGGGCCAGCGCCCGCACGCAGTCGATCTGTTCCAGGGTCGCGGTGACCGCGTTGTCGCCGGCCAGTTCGACCGGCACGAACACCGACCAGAACTGGCCGCCGACGCCGCCCTCGCGCAGCCGGCCCAGGTCGGTGTGCAGGAACCCTCGCTGGTCCTCGGCGATGTCGCGCCGGTCGAGGTGGTAGCCGACCTGTTCGCGCAACTCCCACGGCAGATCGTTGTGCCCGTCGATGACGGGAGCGTCGGCGAGGATCTGCTTGGCGCGGGCGAGGAGCGCGGAATCGGTGGCCATACCGGTGAACCTACCTCGATACGATCGCAGGGTAGCCACAGGTGAGGAGTGTCGAGGTGCGACTGAGCCAGCGAACCGTGCGCGAGATCGACTCACCCATGGGCGCGACCTACGCGTTGCTGGCCGGGCGCAGCGGCCGGCGCGAGCTGCTCGACCTGGCCCAGGCCGCGCCGAGCTACCCGGCCGCGCTCGAGGTCGTCGAGCAGGTCGGCAAGGTCGCTCAGGAACCGAACGGCGCTGCCTACGTCCCCGCTCCTGGCCTGCCCCGGCTGCGCGAAGCGTTCGCCGCCGACCTCAGCAGCGCCTACCGCAGCCCGGTCGGCCCCGATCAGATGGTCGTCACGGCCGGCTGCAACCAGGCGTTCTGCCTGGTCGCGCAGTCGCTGACCGAACCGGGCGACGAGGTCATCGAGGCGTTGCCGTACTACTTCAACTACGACATGTGGCTGCGCATGAACGGCGTGGTCCCGCGTTACCTCGAACCCGGTCCCGGCCTGATCCCTACGCCGGAGGCGGCCGAGCCGCTGATCAACTCGCGCACCAGGGCGATCGTGCTGGTCTCCCCGGGCAACCCGAGCGGCGTGACCGTCCCACCGGACGTGCTGCGCGGCTTCTACCGGCTGGCCGCGCGGCACGACATCGCGCTGATCATCGACGAGACCTACCGCTCGTTCCGCGGCACCGACGAGCCCGCGCACGACCTGTTCGCCGACCCGGACTGGCCGCGCACCCTGATCAGCCTGCACAGCTTCTCCAAGGACCTGGCCATTCCCGGTTACCGGGTCGGCGCCGTGGTCGCGTCGCCCGAGGTCAACCGAGAGGTGATGAAGCTGCTCGACTGCGTCGCGATCTGCCGGCCGCGGGTCGGCCAGGAGGCGGCCTGGGCCGGGCTGACCCTGGCAGGGGAGTGGCGGCGCGCCCGCGCGGCCGAGGTCGCCGGCAAGCGGGACTGGCTGGAAACGGTGATGCGAGACCGGCCGGGCGGGTTCGAGGTGCTCGCCTCCGGCGGGTTCTTCGCCTGGGTGCGGCACCCGTTCACCGGCCGGTCCACCGAGGACGTGGTGCGCGAGCTGATCACCCGCTACGACACCCTGGTCATCCCCGGCACCGCGTTCCTGCCCGAGGATCGCGGCGTGTTCCGGGTCAGTTTCGGCAACGTGGACAAGCCCGGCCTCAGCGACTTCGCAGGCCGCCTGCGCATCATGGCCGAGGGCTGAGCCGCTCGATCGCGTCGATCACCAGGTTCCAGAAGCGGTCGCGGTCCAGGGTGACCCCGACGCTGGTGGTGCAGTCCGGGCCGGGATCGGACCGGAAGTCGGCGACGGTCATGCCGCGCGTCCGGGTGCCGGTGAGTTCGATCCGCACCGGGGCCTTCCGCGTGGTCAGCACGGCCGGGTCGATCACGTAGGCGACCGCGCACGGGTCGTGCACCGGCGGCGCGGCGAAACCCTGCGTGTCCCGATAGGACTGGGTGAAGAAGTCCAGGATGTCCACCACGAACCGCGAGACCGGGCCGCCGATCGCCGTGATCCGCTCGATCACCTCGGTCGTGGCCAGGGCCTGGTGGGTGAGGTCGATGCCGATCATGGTCAACGGCCAGGGCTCGCCGAACACGATGTGCGCGGCTTCCGGGTCGACCGCGATGTTGAACTCGGCGGCGGCGCTGTAGTTGCCGCCGTGGTAGGCGCCGCCCATCAGCACGACCTCCTTGACCCGCTCGACGATGCGCGGTTCCTTGCGCACCGCGAACGCGATGTTGGTCAGAGGCCCGGTCGGCACCAGGGTGATCTCGCCGGGCGGCGCGCTCATCACGGTGTCGATGATCAGGTCGACGCCGTGCCGGGGATCGAGGCTGACCGTGGGGGGCGGCAGGACCGGTCCGTCCAGGCCGGTTTCGCCGTGCACGTCGCCGATGAACTGCGGCTCGACCAGCGAACGGTGCGTGCCCGCCGCGATCGGCACGTCGGAGATGCCCGCGACGGTCGCGATGGCCAGCGCGTTGCGGTTGACGTTGTCGATGGTCTGGTTGCCGGCGACCGTGGTGATCGCGGCCAGTTCGATCTCGGGACTGCCGTGCGCGAGGATCATCGCGATCGCATCGTCGTGGCCGGGATCGCAGTCGAGGATGATGCGCTTGGGCATGCCGGAAACCTTAACTCGGCAGCTCAACGCTGATCACCAGGCCGCCATCCTCGCGCGCGGCCGCGCGGACCGTGCCGTTGTGGGCCATCGCGATCGAGCGCACGATCGACAGGCCGAGACCGGCGCCGTCCTGCGGGTTCAACCGGTCCGAGCGCAACCGGCGGAACGGCTCGAACAGCGCGCCGAGCGCGACGCCGGGCACCTGCTGACCGGTGTTCGACACGACCAGCGCCGGGGAATCGCCCACCTCGACGCCGACCCTGCCACCGTCCACATTGTACTTGATGGCGTTGTGGACCAGGTTGGTGATCAGCCGTTCCAGCAGCACCGGATCGCCGGGCACGACGCGCGGCCGCAGGTCGCGGTGCAGCGTGACACCTCGCTCCCGGGCCAGATCGACGTAGGCGTCCATCGCGGCATCGGCGAGTTCGTGCAGGGCAACGGGAATCGTCCCGGTCAGGCCCCGATCGCTCTCGGCCAGCACCAGCAGGCCCTCGATCAGCTGCTCGTTGCGCTCGTTGACCAGCAACAGTTCCGCGCCGAGCCTGCGCAGATCCTCGTCCGGCGCGCTGGTCACCATGGCCACCTCGACCAGGGTGCGCTGCACGGCAAGGGGAGTGCGCAGCTCGTGCGACGCGTTCGCGGCGAACCGGCGCTGCCCCTCGAAACCGATCGCCACCCGGCCGAGCATGTCGTTGACCTCGCGAGCCAGCACCCCGTACTCGTCGCGCTTGCCGGTCGCGGTGATGCGCTGGCCCAGGTTCTGCGGACCCAGGTCGCGCACCGCGCCGGTCATCTCGCGCAATGGACGCAGCGCGAGCCGGGCAGGCAGCCGGAACAACCAGGCCAGCACCAGCAGGACGACGATCACGCCGAGGACCAGAAGCCAGGTGCGGGTGAAACCGTAGGGCGGCCCGCAGTCGGAGTTGTACGTGGACTGTTCGTCGAGAAAGCCGTTGGTGACGTCCTGGGCCAGGTTGGTGCAGTAGGACGACGGCGCGACGATCCGGGCGACCGAGCGGACCAGCTGCACCACGACCGGGCCGACCAGTCCGCCGAGCGCGATGCCCGCGATGAGCAGGGCCAGGCACAGCACGCTGATCCTGGCCCTCGGCGACCAGGGATCGGTGATCAGCTGTCGAAACGGTATCCGGCGCCCGGCACCGTGTGGATCAGCGGCGGGCTGCCCAGCTTGCGCCGCAACGTCATCACCGCTACCCGCACCGCGTTGGTGAACGGGTCGGCGTGTTCGTCCCATGCCTTCTCCAGCAACTGTTCCGGGCTGACCACCGCGCCTTCCGCGCGCATCAGGACCTCCAGTACCGCGAACTCCTTGGGCGCCAGCGACAACGGCTGACCGTCGCGCGATGCGTACCGCTTGGCGAAGTCCAGGCTGACCCCGGCCCGATCCAGCACCGGCGGCAGCGCGGGCCGGGCCCGCCGGGCCAGCGCGTTGATCCGCGCGACGAGTTCGGCGAACGCGAAGGGCTTGGTGAGGTAGTCGTCGGCGCCGATGCCGAGGCCGTCGACCCGGTCGCGAATGCTCGCGGCCGCGGTCAGCATGATCACCCTGGTTTCGGCACCGCCCGCGACGATGCGCCTGCACACCTCGTCGCCGTGCACCAGCGGCAGGTCGCGATCGAGCACGACCACGTCGTAGGCGTGCATGGCGACCCGCTCCAGCGCGGCATCCCCGTCGTAGCACACGTCGACCGACATGCCGAGATGCCGCAGGCCCTGCGTGAGGCTGTCGGCGAGCCTGCGCTCGTCCTCGGCCACCAGCACCCGCATCCACACCCTCCACGTTCCGGCGACGTTGTACCGAACCCGGAATAAGCGCGAG
Source organism: Pseudonocardiaceae bacterium (assembly GCA_035248365.1). GTDB lineage: Bacteria > Actinomycetota > Actinomycetes > Mycobacteriales > Pseudonocardiaceae > CAJCJE01. Next base: position 112,518 of record DATFHN010000004.1, read on the forward strand.
ATAAGCATCGCCCTTATCACCCGAATAACGCCCAAACCGTACACCTGATCAGGCGCGGCCGCCGCCGCGTGGATCAGTCCGTGGAGGGGTGTCGGTGCAGGTGAGCGCGTTGTCGACGGGGCGATGGCGATGGGCGGTCCCGATCGCCTTGATCGTGATCGGCCTCGTGGTGTTCGTGGTGGCCGCGTCGGTGCGGCCGTTCATGGTCGGCGGTTACCGGCTCGATCTGGACGTCTACCGGATCGGATCGACGGTCTGGCAACACGGCGGTGACCTCTACGGCTCACTGCCCGCCACCCGCACGCACATTTCGATGCCGTTCACCTACCCGCCGCTGTCCGCGATCGTGCTGGCGCCGCTCAACTGGGTGCCGTTCGCGGTGGCCAGCGCCGGGATCAGCGTGCTCACCGCGGTGTCGCTGCTGGTCGTGCTGGTGCTCGCGCTGCGCAGGCTCGGCCGCAGGCACGCGCGCCGGCTGGCGGCGGCCGCGCTGTTTCCGGTGGCATTGTGGTTGGAACCGGTGCGCGAGACGCTGCACTACGGTCAGATCAACGCGCTGCTGATGGCGCTGGTCGCGATCGACTGCCTGCTGGTGCGGCGCGGCTGGCCGCGCGGCATCCTGGTCGGCCTCGCCGCCGCGCTGAAACTGACCCCGGCCGTTTTCGTGCTGTGGTTCCTGCTGCGTCGCGACTGGCGCGGCGCGATCCGCGCGGCGGTGTCGTTCTGCGTGGTCACCGGGGTCGCGTTTCTGATCGATCCGCGCGACTCGCTGCGCTACTGGACCACCACGGTCTTCCAGACCTACCGGATCGGCCCGGCCGGCGCGGGCGACAACCAGTCGATCACCGGCACGCTCGCCCGGCTCGGCCTGACCGGAACCGGCCGCGAACTGCTCTGGTTCGCGCTCGCGGCGGTCGTCCTCGCCCTCACCGTGCTGGCCATGCGCCGCGCGCTGGCCGCCGGTCAGCCGGTGCTCGCGTTGTCGGTCAACGCGCTCGCGGTGCTGCTGTGCTCGCCGGTGTCCTGGTCGCATCACTGGGTCTGGGCGGCGCCGCTGGCGCTGAGCCTCGGCGTGCTCGGCGTGCGCGCCAAATCCGTGCCGCTGCTGGCCGCGACCGCGGTCACGCTCGTGGTGTTCCTGGTGCCGTTCACCGGATCGTTCGTCTTCCTCGGCGCCGCGCTGCTGTTGGTCGTCGCCTTTGTGCCACTGCGTCGCCCGATCGGCTGGGCTTTCGTGTGCCGCAAGCCGATGACGCACGCCGATTACCTGGCCACGCGCCGATTCCCCGCCCTGGATGGGCTGCGGGCGCTGTCCGCGCTGGCGGTGGTGTTCTTCCACAACCAGGGGCCGGACCTGTTGCAGGGCTGGATCGGCGTGCACGTGTTCTTCGTGCTCTCCGGCTTTCTCATCACCACACTGCTGCTGCGCGAACACACCGCGACCGGACGGGTCAACCTCGGCAACTTCTACCTGCGCCGGGCTTTCCGCATCCTGCCCGTGTATTTGCTGATACTCGGCGTGATCGCGATCGGGCTGCTCGCCGTTGGCAAGTTCGGCGGCAACGCGCTGGGCCGCCAGTTCCCGCTGTACCTGTTGTTCGGCAACGAGTTCACCACCGGCGGCCCGTTCGGCCAGTCCTGGACACTGGGCATCGAGCAGAAGTTCTACCTGGTGTGGCCGGCGCTCGCGTTCACCACGATCATCGTCGGGCGGCGCAACCTCGCAGGCAGGCGCGCAGCGCTGGTCGCGGGCCTGCTGACGCTCGCGCTGGCCGCCGTGCCGTTCACGCTCGGCGGCGATCCGCGCGGCTGGCCGGTCGACTACGTGCCGATCCTGCTCGGTTGCGCGCTGGCGCTGGTCATGCACGATCCGCGTGGGTTCCGCGTCGTCGCGCCGCTGACCAGGCCCTGGGTCGCCGCCGGGCTCGGGCTGGGATTCGTTGCCGGGCAACTGTCCGTGCGGTCCGGCGCCCGGTTCCTCGACCACCACCGGGTAGTGTCGGAAATGCCGGGCTTCGTGGCGATCATCCCGTTCTACGCGCTCGCGGTCGCCCTGCTGTTGCCCGCCGTGCTGGCGCCGGGGCCGGGGCGCTGGCTGGTGTCCCGGCGGCCCATGGTGTTCCTCGGTGAACGGTCCTACTCGATCTACCTGGTGCAGAACCTGGCGCAGGGCCTGGTGTTGCTCGCCGTTCCCGCTGCCACCGGGCTCGGCCGGGCGGTCCCGGTCGCGCTGGTCGCGGTGTTGTTCGCGCACGGCCTCTACCGCTGGGTCGAGCGGCCGATGATCGAGAAGGGGCGGCGGATCATCGCAGGCCGCGCCGTTGGCTCCACAAAGGAGCTTCTTTCCGCGCCGAAAGAATCGGCCCCGGTTAGCCCGAAAGCATGAATGTGGGGCGGGCGAAAATACCCCGGTGTCAGTTTGGATATTCGGCAGGTGACGAGCCCGGCTCGTCACTACTATGCGGGTTCCGACGTCGGCCAGCGTGACCGACTTCAGCGCATGTGGAGGGCCGATGACAACGCCTGGTTCAGATCCGTCCGGTTACGGGGAGGGCGACCCCGGATCGATGCCGCCGCCTCCCGCCTACGGCGGTGGCACCGGTGTTCCCGGGCAGGGAGCGCCGATGGCCGCGCCGAGGAACGGCATGGGCACGGCAGCTCTGGTGCTCGGCATCCTCGCGATCGTGCTGTGCTGGTCCGCGATCGGTGGCATCATCCTGGGCGCGCTGGCGATCATCTTCGGCATCATCGGCATCCGCAGGGTCGGCCAGCACATCGCCACCAACAAGGGTGCGGCGATCGCCGGTCTGGTCACCGGCATCGTCGGCCTGATCATCGCGGTGATCTTCACCATCGCCTACGGCAGCATCCTGTCGATCTTCGGCGGCTCGATCAACGACTACACGCACTGCGTGCAGCAGGCCAACAACGATCAGGCCAAGATCGCGCAGTGCCAGCAGCAGTTCCAGAACCAGATTCAGCAGCAGCAGAACAACAACGGCGGCTGATCTTCGCCGAACCGCCGTCCGCCCGTCGCGCCAACGTGCGCGGCGGGCGGCGGCGTGTTCAGCCCATCGGCTTGTCCTTGTCCCGCAACGTGTCGAGCGCCTGCGCGTACATACGATCCTTGATGGCGCCGAGCGTCGGACCGGCCTTACCGATGTTGGCCTGGGCGATCTCAATGGCGCTCGCGCGCACCGCGTCCTCGGCCACCGCCCGGTCCACGATGCCCGCGGCCAGCGCGTCCGTGCCGCCGTAGCGGCGCCCGGTGGTCATCGCCTCGTGCACGGCGGGCTGGGGGAGTCGCGCCTGGATCAGCGCGGCCATGCCGGGCGTGAACGGGATGTTGATGTCGACCTCGGGCAGGCACCAGAAACCGCGGTCGGCGCGCATCACCCGGAAGTCGTGGGCGAGCGAGAACATCGCGCCCGCCGCGAACGTGTGCCCCTGCAACGCGGCCACCGTGATGATCGGCAGCGACAGCACCCGCGCGAACAGCCCCTGCACGGAAATGACGTACTCGGCGGCCTGATCGCCGTTGGCCATCAGCCAGTCCAGGTCGAGGCCGTTGGAGAAGAACTTGCCGGTCGCCGCGGTGACCAGGGCGCGGGCGCCGCCGGCGTCCTCCACTTCGTCCAGTGCGGCGTTGACCGAGGTCAGCCAGTCGGGATGGAAGCGGTTCTCGGTGTCGCCGAGGTCGAGGACGAACACATCACCCTGGCGGTCGAGGGTGGGCATGGCGACTCCTTCACACGGCCGATCGCTACTGATGAGTAACTTATGTCGATCGGCCGCGTTCGGCAAGTCAATCCTGGGCGTAGTTGGTAGTTTCGGGCGGTCTGCCAACAGGGGGAGCTTTCGATGACCGGCCCGCAATATCCGCAGTATCCCCAGCAGCCGCCCCAGCAATGGCCCGGCCAGCAACCCGGATATCAGCAGCCCGGCCCACCCCAGCAAGGCCCACCGCGGCAAGGTCCGCCGCAGCAAGGTCCGGCCCAGCAAGGCCCGCCGCAGCAAGGTCCGGCCCAGCAAGGTCCGGCCCAGCAAGGCCCAGCGCGGCAAGGCCCGCCGCGGCAAGGTCCGCCGCAGCCCGGCTACCAGCAGCCCCACCCCGGCCAACCCCCGTACCAGCCCCATCAGCAGCCCGGCTATCAACCAAGCTATCAACCGGGCTATCAGCCGGGCTTCCCGCAGCAGCCGCAGCCCAAGAGCCGCAAGGGCCTGGTCATCATCCTGGTCGCCGCGCTGATCGTGGTCGTCGGCGGCGGGCTCGGCCTGTACTTCGGCCTGTCCGGCGGCAAGCCAGGCCCGGTCAACCAGCCCGGTCCGACCGCGAACGCGCTCGGCGACGTCGCCACCATCGACCCGTGCAGCGTCATCTCGCTCAACACGTTCAAGGGCCAAGCCGCAGCCGCCAACGGCAACGTGACCACTCCGGTTGCGATCGTTCCCTACAGCTTTTCCGGCTGTGAGGCCGACATCCTCACCACGGCCAGCCAGGACATCATCGTGGACATCAGCGACGCGGAGAACTTCGCCGCCCGTCTGGTGAAACCGGAAACCGTGAACACGACCACGTCCGGCACCTGGCACGTGGTGGCCCCGAAGGACACCTCCGACACGACCAAGTGCCGCGAGTGGACCTACCAGGACAAGAACGGCTTCAGCTTCCAGATCACCGCATCACCCGGCGATGACAGCAACGCGACCGGTCCCGCCCCGGACGGCCCGACCTTGTGCAACCTGGCGCACCTGACCACGACCACCATCGCCACCGCCATGCAGAACGGCACGTTCAAACACCTCGACTACGGCACCGGCTCGCTCGCCTCGGTCGTCGGCTGCTCGTTGCTCACGCCGGCCCAGGTCGGTTCGGTGCTCGGCAACACGGCCCCGATGCACGAGGACAAGGCGTCCAGCGGGCACGAGTGCACCTGGGACACTCCCAATTCGCCGACCGCGGTGCCCTACGCCTACTTCGTGCCCTATGTCGAGACGTCGCAGCCGGACACCACCAACAGCAAGCTCGACTACGTGGGCAACCGCGCGTCGCTGTTGACCCCGATCCAGCAGCAGAGCGGCGACGTGCTGGTCGGCTGCTCCATCCAAACCCCGGCCAAGCAGTGGACGAAGTGGCCCGGCACGATCGTCACGCCCAACCCCGGCACGCTCTACGAGTACGCGACGATCACCGCCTACGTCACCGGAAGCGACCCGAACCAGGCCTGCGACGCGGCCAAGCAACTCGCCCAGACCGCGTGGCCGAAACTCCCGGCGTACAAGCCCTAGCTCAGTCCTTGTCCAGGCCGAGCGAGCGAATGATCAGCGCGAGCTGGTCGGCGTAGTGCTGCACGAACTCCGGTGAGCGCGGATCGATCTGGCAGATGCCCTCGATCACGTGCGGCAGCGTGGTGGGCGCCATCGCGGCGGCCATCAGCATGATCATCAGCGCGGCCGGGTCGATCCCTTCGGGCAGCTTGCCCGCGTCCCGCAACTGACGGAATTCGTCGACCGCTCCGGCGAGCTGCTTGGATCTCGGCTCGTGGTCCGGGTCGGTCTCCGGTCCCGCGTATTCCAGTCCGCTCCAGGCCAGCAGGCGCACCGCGTCCGGGCTGCGCAGCCCCTCCAGCGCGTACTGCCGGATCTGCTCGGACAGCGGCGTGCCCGGCGCGATCAACTCCTGCTGCCGCTCTCGCCAGCTCTCGGAAATGGCTTCGTAGAGCCCTTCCTTGCCGCCGAAGTAGTACGAGATCAGCTGCTGGTTCACCCCAGCCCTGGCCGCGATCGCGCCGATCCGGGCCCCCGCATAGCCGTGCGCCGCGAACTCGGCGGTCGCCGCGTCCAGGATCAGCTTCTTGGTGCGTTCCGGATCGCGCTGCCGCTCTTGCGGCTTGGGTGACCGGCGCGGGTTGGGCCGGGTTTTCGACGACGCCACGACACAATCATACACCCGACCGACAGTACCAACTATAAGGTTGACTTTCTCAACCAAACGTTTGATTATGAGCTGGTCTCGTCAAACCTCAAGGGGAGGGAAACATCGTGGAGAGGCATCCGCTCAGGTGGTGGGCGCTGGCGGTGGCGATCCTGGCTGTCCTGGTCGACATGGTGGACAACCAGATCGTCTCGGTGGCACTGCCGACCATCAAGCACGAACTCGGCACCGGGGACGCCGCACTGCAATGGATCTCGGCCGGCTACGCCCTTGGCTTCGCGGTCACCCTGATCATCGGCGGCAGGCTCGGCGACCGCTACGGCATCAGGCGGCTGTTCGTGCTGGGCATGACCTGGTTCACCGTGTCATCGGCGATCGCTGGGTTCGCGCCGTCGGTCGAAGTACTGATCGGCGCCCGCCTGCTGCAGGGCATCGGCTCCGGTCTCATGGTGCCGCAGGTACTGTCGTTCATCTTCGCCGAATTCGCCGAACACGAGCGGCCCAAGGCAATGACGCTGTTCGCGGCCGCCTTCCCGATCGGCGGCGTGGCCGGCCCGATCCTTGGCGGCGTACTCACCGAGGCCAATCTGTTCGGCGTCGGCTGGCGGGCGATCTTCCTGGTCAACGTGCCGATCGGCATCATCGCGCTGGCGGGCGCCCTGTCCACCATGCCCAAGCGTCCCGGCTTCGCCCGGCGCCGCATCGACCTGACCGGCGCCGCGCTGCTCGCGCTCGGCCTGGCCGCGATCTTCTATCCGCTGGTGCAAGGCCGCGAACTGGGCTGGCCCGCCTGGTCGATCGGCGTGCTGATCGCCGCGATCCCGATCCTGGCGATCTTCGCGCTCCAGCAACGCCGCGCCGCTCGTCACGGCGGCGAACCATTGATTCCCGCCGCGCTGCTGAAATTCCGCAGCCTCACCGGCGGCCAGTTGGTGCTGTTCTGCGTCAACATGGCGGTCGGTGTGTTCTTCGTGCTCACCCTGCACCTGCAACTGGGCATCGGCCTCTCGCCGCTCAAGGCCGCGCTGACCGTCGTGCCCGCGACCGTGGGCATCGTCCTCGGCAATGTCGTCGCGATGAAGACCATTCACCGTGGCCGCGTGGTCGCGGCGCTCTCGGTGGTGCTGTTGCTGGTCAGCCTGGCCGCCATCGCCGCGCTCGTCGCCGGTTTGGGCGCGGGCCTGAATTCCTGGGCCCTGCTCGGCCCGCTGGTCGGCTTCGGTGCCGGTATGGGCGGCACGCTCGGCTCGCTGTTCGCACTGTCCACTTCGGAGGTTCGACCGGATCAGGCCGGGGCGGCGTCCGGTCTGGTGAACACCACCGTCCAACTCGGCAGCGCCACTGGCATCGCGCTGTTCGGCACGGTGTTCTTCGCCAAGCTGGGCAACGGCGGCACGATCGGCGACTATGTCCCGGCCACGTCCGAGACGATGATCGTCAGCTGCGGAGTGCTGATCGTCGGCCTCCTGCTGATCGCGATCCTGCCCAAGCGGCAAACACCACCACCGCAACCGCGAACCCCGCGCTCACCGGCCACTGACCCAGCCGACCCGCCAACACCAACGCGGCCGAGGTCCCCAATGGCCGAGTCAGTACATAACAGGCCCAGAACGCGAGCACCGCACTGAACCGAAGCCATGTCCAGCCAACCGCGATTGCGCCAACGACTACCGCCCAGATCAGCAGTCCATCCGGCACGATGATCGCGTGCCCGATCGCGGAACCCAGCGCGAACGCGACCAGCGCCGCCGCCCAATAGAACCGCTCCCGGCCCGGCGAGTCGACGTCACGCAGCGACAAGGTGCCTTCACGAGCGCGCCACCATCCCAGCACCGCGACCAGCACGACCAGATATCCCACCGATATCCACCAATAGGGCAGTCGCAGCTCGTCGTAAACCCCGTTGGCCAGTTCGGTTCCGGCCACGCTCACCGCGACCGTGGCGGGCCAGAACGCCCAGGCCCGAAACCCGCGCGTCCGGAACTGAACAGCCAGCGTCACGACGACCGCCAGCACGATCACACCGGTCACCACGACCTGGCCGAACCGCCGGTACAGATAGTCCGGCCAGTAGACGTCCGCCGCGGTGATCATCGTCTTGACCAGCCAGAACCAGATGGTCACCGCGGGGATCTTGGACACCGGCGCAAGAATAGTCACAACACATCAGGACCTGCCGGCAACTGATGAACGTGATGAGGGAACTGACCGGATCGGGGGCCGGCGTGGGGGAGTCCACGGACGGCGAGCTGTGGAGCCGGGCCGCGGGCGGCGACGAGGGTGCCTTCGGCGAGTTGTTCGAACGACATGCTCAGGCCGTCTGGAACCACGCCTACCGGGTGACCGGTTCCTGGGCGGCAGCCGAAGACCTGACCTCGCAAACCTTCCTGATCGCCTGGCGCAAACGCGCCGAGGTGACGCTGGTGCGGGGGAGCGCGCTGCCCTGGCTCTACACCGTCGCGGGCAACCTCGCCCGCACCGAACTGCGCGGCGTGAACCGGCGGTTGCGGCTGCTGCGCCGGATCCCGGACGAGTCAATGGTCGCCGACCACGCCGAACAGGTCGTCGAGAATGTGGACAGCGAGACTCGATTGCGCCAGGTGGTCGATGCCGTGCGCGCGTTGCCGACCGCGCAACGCCGGGTCGTTCAGCTGTGCCTGCTGGAGGACATCCCGACGGCCGACGTCGCCGCCCTGCTCAACGTCACCGAGGTCACCGTCCGCGCCCACCTTTCCCGGGCCCGGGCCCGGCTGCGCACCGTCTTGGAGGAGCTATGAACGACGAGCTTCGGCTCCCGCCGCGCCGCGAGTTGCCGCCCGAGATCAGGGCCCGCATGCGCGCCACCGTCACCAGCGGCTTGGCCCAGCGGCCGCCCCGGGGTCGCATCCTGGCTGCCGCCGCGGCGGTCGTCGTGTTCGCGGTCGGCGCGGTGGTGATCACCCAACTGCACCGTCCGCACCACGACACCCAAACCGCCGTCGCCCCGAGCCCGGACGTGTTCGCCCGGTGCTGGGCCGGCGTCGTGCGTTCGGGCAAGACCGGGGTGCCGGACGAGTCCACCTGGGTCGAGGTCGCCACCGCGCACGACGGCGACGACACGGTCGTCGCGTTCACCGCGGCGGGCAAGCCGATGTTCTGCGAGACTACCGCGACCACGGTGACCCTTTCCGATCCGAACGCGACACCCCGGTACGCGGCGGGAACCCACACCGCCCTGCTGCTCTCCACCGGGACCGGCCTCGCCGCCGGAATCGCCGACCCGGCCTGGCCCGGAGTCGAACTGGAAATGCCCGACGGCCTCGGCATCGCCGCCGTCGATGCCGCCGGACCGAGCAAGCAGTTCACCGCGTTCACCCAAACCGACCCGGCCACCACCCGGTTCTGGACGCGACGCTACGTGCCGCGCCAACACCTGCCCCCGCAGCGCGCCGAACTCCCGGCCGCCCCCGCTCCGCTGTTCAGCATCGTCGACCGTCCCGCGGACACCTCCACACCGGCGGGCAAAGCTCTCACCGCCTGCCTGGACAACGTGCCGCAGCCACCCGCCGACCGCGACGCGTACACGGCCGGGGCACTCCTCACCGACGGCCAAAACCAGGTAGTACTGGCCCGCGCCCCCGGCCACACCATCGTCTGCGTCGCGCAACCGAGCCCGGGCGACCCCAGCAAACTCAGCTACCACCTCTACCGCGACTACTTCATCGGCGAGTCGATCCCGGTGCGCCGATTCTCCGTGCCCGCGCTCGGTTCGAAGGTGCCCTTCATCGGCATCGTGCCGCCATCCGGCACGTCCATGACCGCCGACTTCGGGCCTGCCGGCCTGACGAACGTCCCGATCGTGAACGGCACCTTCGCCACCTGGCTACCCGCCGGCGCGCAGCCCGTCGACCCCAAAAAGGGGGAGACCTGGGTCAAGGTGCTCGACGGCTCCGGCACGCCGCTGTTCAACGGCTACGTACCCATGAAATGAGGTCACTGGCCATAGGAATAGCGCAGCTCCGCGAACAGCAACTGGTTGAGCCGCCGCCGCAGATGCCCGGTCTTGCTCTCGTCCGGCGCGGCATCCGGGGTGAGCAGGGTGAACCGCAACCGCGTCCCGCCGTCACCGGTCGCGGTCAGCTCGAAGTGCACCTCGTCGTCCGGCCTGCTCGGCCACAACGACGACCACACCACCAGCTTCGGTGCGTCCGCACGCAGAACGCGCGGCTCGGTCTCGTCGTCGAGCAGGATCAGCCACTCCCGCGCACCCGGCCTGCGCGGCTGGGTCAGCGACTCCCACACCACCGAGGGCGGCGCGGGCAACGTGCGCGCTCGCGAACCGATCTCGATCATCAACCCGTCCGCTCCGCGACGGCCGCGCGGCTGCGTACGGTGTCCGGATGATCCGGCCCGAGCACATGGATGCGGTCGGCCAGCACGCTGCGATGCGTTGCCAGCGCTGCGTCGGCGTTACCCGCTCGCGCGTCCAGTTCGGCCAGTTCGAACCGGGTGTGCATGGTCCATGGGCCGGTCGGGCCCGCGGTGTCCTGCAACTCCGTCAGTACCCGGGTGAACCCCTCAGCCGCTTCGTCGATGCGGCCGCGCAGCGCAGCGATCTTGGCCAGCCCGAATCGCGCACCGGCTGCGGCGGCGAGATGGTCGAGGTGGCTCTCGAAGCCGGACAGGACCAGCACAAAACCGGCTTCGGCCTCGTCCAGCAGACCTAGGTTCAGCTGCGCCTCGGCCAGAGAGTGCCGCACATGCATGGTCAGCACGCTGTCCTCGCCGGACTTGGCGAGCGCGTCTTCGAACTCAGCGGTCAAGATCGGCAATGCCTCCTCCGCCCGCCCAACCTCGATCAGGCAACTCGCGAGGATCCGGCGCGCGGACTGGAGGACCGGCGCGTCCTCACCCCATCGACGCACGCACTCCCGCACGACCCGTTCGGCGATCTCGATGCCCTCCGCGTACCGGCCACGCATGATCGCAACCCAGCCGAAGTTCGCCAGCGTCAGCCAGCCGCTACGCAGGTCAGGCCGCCGATCGGGGCCGAGTTCCTCGAGCAGCGCACCGAGGTCGGTTTCGGCGTCGGCGAGACTGCCTACTTGTACCCGCGCGGACGCCAGATAGTCCGCGGCCTTGAAGATGACCTCCCGGTCCAGGGCGCTGTCCGGTCGAGAGCACTTGTCCTGCAGGGCGACGCACCGATGAGCGGCCTCGACATCGGCACCGCGCTCATGCAACCGGCCGATCTCCGTGAGTTCCGCGTGCATCGCGGCGTGCCGGGTGCGAGAGCGCTTGCGCTGCCAGTAGTAGACCGGAATCAGGCCGAGCAGGATCACCACCACTACCCAACGGACCACATCCGCATTGCCCCACACATCGGGCATCGTAGCCGCGACCGGACGGTCAACGAGATGTGCACATCGGGTTGAGTACGTTGTCCTTGGAGAAGCACGGCGTGTACCCGGCGCTGAGCAACGTCGCCTGCGCGGACGGGCTGTTCAGGAACTTGAGGAAGTCCTGCAACGGCTGGCCCTCGCCGTCCCTGGTGTACAGGTACTCGACAGTCCAGAATGGATAGTCCGGCAGCGAGTCGGTCAACGGATACCGGCCGTCCAGCGACACCGCGGTCAGATCGCCGGCACGGACCGCGTCCTTGGTGGTCTCGTCGGACACGTCGGCATAGCCGATCCCGCCCGGCGAAGCCTTGACCGCGCTGATCAGCTCCTGCGTGGTGTCCCGCTCGCACAGGATCGTCGAACTGGCCTGGCTCAGATCCTTGCTCAGGCAGTTGTTCGAGGAAAGCACGCCCTCCGAGGTGTGCAGCACATACCGCTCGAACGCCTGCCGGGTACCAGAACCGCCGCTGCGGCCGACCAGCTGGATCGGCTCGTTCGCGCCGCCGAGCTGCTGCCAGTTCGTGTACTGACCGCTGTAGATGCCGCGGACCTGGTCGGTGGTCAGCCGGTCGATGCCGACGTCCTTGTTCACCACCAGCCCGTACACCAGCACCGCGACCATCTGCTGGCGCAGCCCCGCGGTCGGGTCGACGCTCTTGCCGTCGGACAGTGCGGCATCGTTCTCGCCCCCGCCCTCCAGATCACGCACGCCGTCCAGGCTCCCGCTCGAGTTCACGCTGACGTGCGAACCGGGACAGTCGGCCATGTACGTCTGGCCCAGCGTCCGCACGATCGGCCCGAACGCGCTCGACCCGGCGACGTTGACCGTGCCGGTGGTGCACTGCACGTCCGCCGCGATCACCGGCCGCTGCCCGCCGACGATCGCCTTGGCCAGCACCGTCCCCACCAGCGCGCCGACCAGGATCACCCCGATCGCGGTGGTCACCACCGGCCAGGTGAACCGGCGCACCGGCTTGGGCTCGATGATCGTGCGGCCGTTGTGATGCCCGCCGGTGATCTCGAAATCGTCCTTGGTGATGCCCTTGGCATCCTTGTTCGCCTCGTGCAACACCAGCACCAGGATGAAACTCTGCTTGCGCCGCAGCCACAGATCGTCCAACTGCACGCTGCGCCACAGCTCAGGCTTCCGGTCTCCGTTGACCGGTGTGGACGGCTCGGTCAGCGCGTCTTCCAGCCGCCCGGTCAACAGCCTGCGCAACGTACGCAGGTCGCGCCGCTTCACCTGCACCACCACGACCGGTTCGTCGGCCTTGACCGGCTCGGCTCCGTTTTCGGTGGCATCCGGGAACTTCAGCTTCTCCAGGATCTGCTCGCGCAGCGTGCTGTCGCTCGCCTCCGACACGCGTGCGTCCCACACCTCGCGCGATTCGAAGGTCACCGTCAGCGGTGGGTTGATGTCGCCGACCTCGATGTCCGAACTGCCCACGTTGCGGACCCGGATCATCATCACGCTGAGCTTGTCGAGCTGCTCGACCAACCCCTTCAGCTCCGGGTGGGCCGCCTCGGAATGGTTCTTCTTGCCCTTGTTCTTGGTCTCGTCCGCTTCGAACGAATCAGGGGTGAGGCCGATCTTGGAGTTGTAGAGGACCTGATACTGCACGCGCTTGCGGCGAAGGACCAGCCGGTCCATGAACGGGCTACCGATGCCGACGGCGGCCGCGATCGCCATCGAGATCAGACCCTGGCTCGACCCGAGAATATCGACGACCGACTGCATCGTCTCCGTGAGCGCCACCGCGTGGTGCCTCCTGTGATCAAGGACCGTCCAACACTGATCCTAATTGGCCGTTCGGCCAACCAGTGCCGATACACACGCCGTTCATCTGACGTTGGCCTGCCGGTAGAATTGTCCCCCGATCAGCCGGGGACCGGTCTCCGCGACGTCCACTATGTACGGTCAGCTCACGGCGTCAGCGGTCGAACGGTGTCGTCGACATCGGCCAGCAGGACACCACCGACCACCGCGATCCCGGCGTGGTTCCCCGAATCGAAATTCCCCCGCACCCCAAGCCCGGGCAAAGCGTAAAGCGTGTACCCGTTAACCGATTCGCACCCCAGCGTGTCCCCGACGATGTCCACCGCGCTCCCACAATCAGCGGCACGCATCGCAACCTGCCCGCCGCCCGCCCCAAAAGTGCGAACACTCCCATCCGGATCAACCACCACCAAATACTCCGTCCCGCCAACCTTGATCGCGGTAAGCCCGCCATTGGTGGTGTTCGACCCGTCGGTGTCGCTACCGAGGTAAATCGTCCGCGCACCGCCATCGCGCAACGACACCGACAACACCTGCTCCATCGACCCGCCCACGCCGGCTACCAGGCCATCCACCGCGACATGCGCGGCATCCAGCGGCACGATCGAGCCGATGATCGAGAAGCCGGTCGGCTGCTTCCAGTCGACGTGACCGGTGTCCAGGTTGATCGCGGTTAACGCGTTCGAGGAGCCGTTCCCGAAAAAGCCCTCGTCACCCACGACCGCGGTCGTCGAACTCGCCGCACCCTGGATCGTCGTCGCGAACGGCGTCGACCACTTCACCGCGCCGGTAACCGGATCCACCAGCGCGACACCCTTGGCGTCCGAAGTATCGCACACGATCTTGCCGACATAGACCGAGCAAGCCGCCACATTCGGCGTGTGCCACAACAACCTGCCGGTGCGCACCTCGACCTCGTCCAGCCCGCTGTTCGCACTCGTGTCCGTCAGATCGAACAGCGCGTGCTGGGAGTCGAGCAACATCGGCGCCGTCACGCCCGGCCCCGACCGGCTGAACAAGTGCTGCCCACTGCCCGCGTCATACAGATCGATCTGACTGCCCACCGCCACCCCAGCCGGCTCGACGAGCTGCCGAGTCACCGCGATGACGTCCAGCCCCGGTACCTGCAGCGATTCCACCAGCGGCTTGTCATCGCCAGACTCCGGCGAGGTCAAGGCCGGCAACGCAACCGACCACGCCACCCTCCCAGTAGCCGCACTATCCGCCACCAACTCAGTAGCCGACGTCAGCCCCGCGATCACTCCCGGCGCATAAGGCCGAGTCGGCACATCCCCGTCGCTGACCGGAAAGGTTTTCTCGAGATTCAGCGACCATTTACCCGGCGGATGCGCAGGTAGCGCAGGCCAATCCTCGAACCCATCCACCAACGACCACACCTGCGTAGCCACGCTCGCAGGCACGGGCTCACCATTCGAGGAAGACGAACATCCGGCAACAATCCCCAGCGCCACGATGAGCGCCACCCAACGCATACCAGCAGACTACCTTGCGCCCCAACAATTTCGGCGACGGCAATTCCACCGGCATATCAAGTCCGGAAAGGACTCCGATTCGCGCAGCACTCCCAGAAGCGCACGTGCATCCTTCGCATCACAAGGCCCAGCAGTCGCTGCGAACGGACGGCCCGCCAACCTCGGCAAGCGGCACCTGACTCCCGGCCCGTCCCGCCCGCACGCCACCCGCGCACTCTGCTGACCAACTCGCCGCCATCGACCGTGTGCCTTGGCCGCGGCCGGCACCAGCGACACGCTCGCCGCCCACCGCACGCTCGACCCGACCACGACCGGCGCTCCGCGCATCCCGCGCAGCAGGCACGCACCCGCGTTGCGCCTGTTCGGCCTGCGTCGTGGTTAATGACCACGACAACCCAGATCAGTCCGACAAACCGCCGCGGTTTCAGTACAACTTCGTGGCCGAGGAGTTGTCGAGGTAGGCATCGAGTTCCTCGGCAGAGGTCGCCAGCGCCAGCTGATCCTTCATCATCCGGCCCATCGTCGGGATCTCCGTGCGCTCCGGCCAGGTCGCCGGATCCCACAGCGACGAGCGCACGAACGCCTTGGCACAGTGCAGATACAGGTCTTCCACGTGCAGCATGATCGCCAGTCGCGGCCGCTTACCGCGTACCACCAACCGTTCGAAGAACGGCGCGTCGGAAACCAGCGTGACCCGGCCGTTCACGCGCAGCGACTCGTTCATCCCCGGCACGACGAACAACAGCCCCGCACGCGGGTTGTCGATCAGGTTGGTGAGGCTGTCCGCGAGCCGGTTGCCGGGCCGCTCGGCCAGCACCAGCGTGTGCTCGTCGAGGATCAGCACCGAACCGGCCGGGTCGCCGCGCGGCGACACGTCGCACGTGCCATCCGCCGCTGACGTGGCCAACAGCACCAGCGGCGAGTGCTCGATGATGGTGCGCGCGTGCTCCTCGATGATGGTGATCTTCTTGCGCTTGGCGTTGTCGGACGCCTCGCCGAGGAGGTCGCGAAGTTGTTCGTGCGAGTCGATCACGGCCAGTTCCGCGGTGGTGGTCATACCACGAGTCAACTCTGCCGGACCGCGATTTACCAGTGATTTGTCCGAATCAGCGTTGGGGCTGCGCGGCTCAGGTGATCGGGAATACTGTGGCCCCGGGGCACGGGAGTGAGAGGAGGGTGTACTTGACACTCGTCATCGATCTCCGACCACCAGACGCGGCCGGGCCATTACGCATCGGTTCCGACCGAACCGAATTCATCGCCGCGCTGCGCGAATTCGGCGTACCCCGGCTGGTCACCAGGGCCCCCGGACGCAGGCCGAGCTGGGCTGTCGACCGGGCCTCCGGCCTAGCCGTCCGCTGCCACGTCGACCGAGCCGGTCACCTGGACGCCGTCGAATTCGGCCGCCCCACCACCAACTCCGACGCCGTCCGCTACCACGATCTCGACGTCTTCGGCACCCCCGCGGAGGAGTTCGTCGCCGCGTTGCGCAGGCGCACCCAGGTCGTCGAGGAAGAACACGGCTACGCGTGCGTCGCGCCCGACCTGCTGCTGTCCTGCTGGCGAGCCACCACCCCCAAAGACGCGGACGACACCGACGGCCGCTACTTCGACAGCGTCCTGGTCGCCCGCCCCGGCTACTACAACCACCACCCGTGAGAGGCGCATGAGCATCGACGACTACGCCGACCAGATCCTCCCCGCCGACCACGAAGCGGCAACACTCGTAGCCAGAATCGCCGACGAAGCAGGAGATCCCTGCGTGGCGGTCCTGCGCGGCAACGAATTCGCCGACCTCACCGCGGTCGTCCCCACCGTCTCCGCACTGTTCGAACGCGACGATCACCCAGCCCTGCTCCGCGACGCGCCCGCGCACCGAATCTGGCCGGTCAACAAGATCCTGGCCAACACTCTCGGCAACACCGGCCCCCGCCTCCTCAGCCCGATAGATCTCCAGGTAGTCAAAGCGGCCGGCGTCACCTTCGTGGACTCCATGCTGGAGCGAGTCATCGAAGAACGCGCCCAAGGCGACCCCGCCCGCGCCCTCGACATCCGCACCCGCCTAGCGGCAGCCATCGGCGGCGCGATCTCCACCGTGCGTCCCGGCTCGTCCGAAGCCGCGCGCGTCAAGGAAACCCTCATCGCCGAAGGCATGTGGTCGCAGTATCTGGAGGTCGGCATCGGCCCCGACCCAGAGATCTTCACCAAAGCGCCCGTCCTCTCGACGGTCGGCACCGGAGCGCCCATCGGCGTGCTGCGCCGGTCGATCTGGAACAACCCCGAACCGGAACTGGTCCTGATCGCGAACTCCTCCGGCCGCGCCGTTGGCGTGAGCCTCGGCAACGACGTGAACCTGCGCGACTTCGAAGGCCGCAGCGCGTTGCTCCTCACCGAAGCCAAGGACAACAACGCCTCGTGCGCGATCGGCCCGTTCATCCGCGTGTTCGACGAGCGCTACACCATCGACGATGCCCGCAACACCGAAATCACCCTCAAAGTAACCGGCGCCCAAGATGACTTCGCCCTGCGCGGCACGAGTTCCGTCGCCCGCATCAGCCGCCCCTTCGAAGAACTCCTCGGCCACGCCCTGGGCCCGCACCACCAATACCCCGACGGTTTCGTGTTGTTCACCGGAACCCTGTTCGCGCCAACCGAGGACCGCGACGAACCCGGCAAAGGCTTCACCCACCACGAAGGCGACCGGGTATCGATCGCGTCCGAACGGCTGGGCACTCTGGTCAACACCGTCACGGCCGCCGAAGACGCGCCCCCGTGGACAACCGGCATCACCGCCCTGTTCACCAGCCTGGCTCGCCGCGGCCTTCCGCCCAGCTGACGCGCCTCCGCCGCGGCTTGTGTATCGATACACAAGCCCCACGCCCGCCTTCCCGATGTCCCGACCTGCCACGACCCCGTGTGTATCGATACACACAGCCGAAGCTCGGCGAACCGGCCCCGGACCGCAGTTGTGTATCGATACACATCGCTGGTGGTGCCTGGTGGAGCCTGGGCTTGCCGGTTGTGTATCGATACACAACCGGCTGGGTAGGGCGCCAGCGCGCCGGGTGCCAGGACGGCGGGTGCCAGGACGGCGGGGGGCAAGGACGGCGGGTGCCAGGACGGCGGGGGGCAAGGACGGTGGGGCGGCAGGACGGCGGGGCGGCAGGGCGGTGGGGCGCTGGGCGCTCGGCACTGGGCGCCGGGTGGGGTGATGGGGCGCGGGGGTTGGCGCGCTGGGCGCCGGGTGCTGGAGTGCCCGAGGTGCCGGAGCGCTGGGTGCCAGAGCGCTGGGTGCCAGAGCGCTGGGTGCCGGAGTGCTGGGTGTGCCGGGTGCCGGGTGCCGGGTGCTCGGGTGTGTCGGGTGTTGGATGTGTCGAGGGGCGTGTGTATCGATACACAAGCGTGGTGGCTGGCTTTCGGGGCTTGCTGGGCGTGTATCGGATGGACGCTTGTCCCGCCGCTGTCAATGCTGGGTCCAGCGTGGTTCGACGGTGCGCCAGTCGGCCTCCCATTCGGCGAGGCGTCGGCGGTCGAGTACCCAGTG
Organism: Pseudonocardiaceae bacterium; assembly: GCA_035248365.1. Classification (GTDB taxonomy): domain Bacteria; phylum Actinomycetota; class Actinomycetes; order Mycobacteriales; family Pseudonocardiaceae; genus CAJCJE01. The sequence continues at coordinate 130,648 of DATFHN010000004.1, forward strand.
GGTGATCGCGTAGGCGGTGGTGATCAGGGTGAACGCGATGATCAGCACCAGCACCACGGTGACCACGCCGCGCCAGTACGCCTGGTCGGCGGTGAGGGGCGCTTCGACCGGGTGGCCTGCGGCGTTCAGCCAGATTGGGACTGTTGTGCCTGCGCTCGTTCCTGGTGAAGCCGAGACTTGACCGGTTAGGGTGTTTCCGGCTTGAGTGTGCCATTCGCCGAGTGCGGTGGAGATGCCGAGGGCGGAGCCGGGGGTGTTGGCTGGGGCGTCCTTCAACAGGAGCGCGGTGGTCGGGAAGGCGGTCGCGTTCTCCTGTATGACAACGACTTCGCTGGCGCGCTGCACGGCCGCGCCTGCCAGCACAGCCACGGGGACAGCTGCCACTGCGAGGACGACAGCGATCGCGAGGACGCCGCGTTCCACCCGATCGACGGTGCGCCGCAACGGACTGCTCCGTCCCCATGCGACCGACGACCGCGCCAACCACGAACCGTGCATAGCCCACCACCCTTGGCAACCATGCGGGTGGGTTTCCGTTGTGTGGTTTATCGCTGGTGGGCGGGGCTGTGTTAGGGCGCGTGGCGGCATCCGGGACAATCACGACATGGGAAACACGGACGGCGCTACCGAATTGCCCGCTGCATTGTTCGCCGGGGTGGCCACCTCGGCTGAGCAGGGCGTCCGGTTCAGTCTGCCGTTCCTGAACGGGTCGATCTTGCAGGCAGGCTCGGACACTGGCGGTAAGTTCGCGATGCTGGAAATGCGCCTGATGCCCGGTCGCGGCCCCGATCCGCACGTGCACGTCGCCGAGGACGAGTACTTCTACGTGCTGGAGGGCGAATACCGCTTCCGCTATGCCGAGGACACCATCGAGGCGGGACCGGGCCAGCTGATCAAGGTCGAACGCGGGGTGCCGCACGGCATGGTGACCGGGGAGACGGGCGGACGGCACCTCACTATCTTCGTGCCGGCCGGGCCGGAAGGCTGGTTCGTGGAAGCGAACGAACTGGCCAAGGCGGGCGAACTGGACCAGGATGCGCTCGGCCCGCTGTTCGAGCGCTACGGCATGACGCAGGTCGATCCGACGAGCACCGGCATGCTGTGAATGCCCTTTGTGGACAAGATATGTCAACCGTGAACAATCGCCGTTGGTGGTTGCCGAGCTGGGCTGTGTACCGATCATGAACGGTCGATAAGGGCTGGTCCGGCTGCTCGGGCTCGTTGGTCCGTAGTGGACAGTGCTGGGCTTCTTGTGCGGCCGTTCGGCGTAGCGGGGCGGCGGTTTTTCTGAACAGGGCAAGATCTGCCCTTCTTGACGCTCCTTCGCGGCCGATCGCACACTTTTCCCGCTCTGCCAGGCGGTTTCATGCTCTGCGGTTTCACGAAAGGGCGGCACCATGAAATTGCGGTTTCGAGTCTTTCGTCCACGGCGCTGGGTCCTCGGGTTGCTTGCCGCGATTCCCGTCGTGCTGGCCACCGCGACCATTCCGGCGCAGGCGGCTCCTGCCGCCCCGATCACGCCGATGTGGTCCACCCAGTTGGACTTCGACAACAATGGCATGGCCTGGTCGGAGTCGAGTTTCGCGGCGTTGCACGCGAAAGGGTTGAACACGGCTGAGATCGACATGTCCTGGAGTGTCGTCGAACCGACTCAGGGCAATTTCAGTTTTGCCGAACTCGACCAGGAAATCGCCAATGCGGCCGCCGCGGGCATGCAGCTGGTGCCGATCTTCTGGTATTCGGGGTGGGGCGGTAGCCCGGCGCCGTGGGTGACCAGCCATGAGGTGAACCCGTCTGGCACTCAGGGCAGCGCTCCGGCCTGGTGGGATCCGAACGCGAAGCCGGCCTACTTCACCTATGTGACCAACACGGTCCGGCACCTGGCCGGTGAGGCCGGGTACGGCGGCAGCATCCTGGACTACGGCTTCCTGGACGCGCAATGGGACGAAAACGGCGGCGCGTCCGGCTGGGCCCAGGCCGATATCGACGAATTCCACAATACGTACCTGCCGCAGACCTACGGCACGATTGCCACCTTCAACTCGAAGAACGGCACGTCTTATTCTTCGTTTGCGCAGGTACCCGCCGCGACGCCGGGACAGTCGCTGGCGAGCGTGTATCAGCAGTTCCGGGTGTGGAGTGTGCAGACTACTTATGGTGCGTTGACTGCGTCGGTGCGGGCGGTGACTAATACGCCGCTGTATTATTATTTCGGCGGGCACGTTGGCGACGCGGATAACTATGCGAATATTCCGGATCTGTTCTTCGGTCTCGCCAAGCAGTATTCGGTTGCCATCATTCTAGATTCGGCACAGTCGACGGGGCTGGCGCTGATCTTCGCCAGCCTCGCGCGCGCCTATGGCGTCAAGCTCGCGCAGGAGTGGACCGCGCCGAGCGACAGCAGTCAGCTGGCGGCGCAGGCCGTGCAGTGGATCTCCAACTACGGCCTTGGCCTACCCAACGGCGGCGGCGAGGACTTCTTCATCCACGACGGGACGCAGAAGGACGTGGTCGGTTTTCCGATCTACACCCGTTGGCTGGGCAACATCCAGGGCTTGTCCGGGGCGTACTCGCAGCAGCCGGGCGCCGTGTATCTCGACTATTCGCAGGCGTACGGCAACGCCTCCGGCGGTGATCTGCTCGCGCCGGAGAACAACATCGGGAACCTGTGGAACGGTTATATGGCCGGCTTCGCTGTCGTCACCAGTCAAGAGGTGAACGCGGGCGTCGTGAAACTGAGTCAGTACCGGGCGGTTCTGCCGATCAATGGTGTCGACGCGAACTTGAACGCGTACAGGTCCGCGGGCGGCACGGTGCTGACCTCGAACGCGCAACTTGCCCAGTACGCGCCTGCCTATGCGACGACAGCCAATCTCGGCGTCATCCAGGTCGTCCCGGATGTGGCGAACAGCAAGGCGAGTGCTCAGGTGACGCTGGCGAACATCACCTCGGGCACCACGTACAACAACACGATCACGGTCAGTCCGGCCGGGCTTGGCCTGAACTCGGGCAGTTATCACGTGGTGGGCGCGAACGGCGCGGTTATTCCGCAGGAGAACGTGTCGGGCGGAGTGTGCGCCTCGGTGAACCTGTCGGCGGCCTCGCTCGCGGAGTGGAATGTGGTCGCGGGCGGCATTCCGGCGGGTACGCCAACACCTTCGAGCTGCGCGCCGCCTGCCGGTTGCGCCACGCTCAGCGCGAACCAGTCGATCGGCAGCAACGGATCTCTGCCCTCCTGCGACGGCCGGTTCGCGCTGAACATGCAGGGCGACGGCAACCTGGTCCTCTACGAGGGCGGCGCCGCGCTGTGGGCGACGAACACGGTGAACTCCGGCGCTACCGAGGCGATCATGCAGGGTGACGGCAACTTCGTCCTGTACACCTCGTCGGGCGGCGCGGTCTGGTCCAGCAACACGCCGAACAACCCGGGCGCGAGCGTCACCTTGCAGAACGACGGCAACATGGTCATGCACAACTCGGCAGGCGGGGTGATCTGGCAGACCGGCACCGGTGGCCACTAGCGCATGATGGTGCGGTGCGGCGGGTGGTGGTTCTGGGGCGCGGTGGGGCGGGCAAGTCCACGTTCGCGCGGCGGCTGGGGGAGCGGACCGGGTTGCCGGTGATCGAGCTGGATCGGTTGTTCTGGCAGCCTGGTCTGCTTGGTCGCCCCGCTGAAGAGTGGGCGGAGATCCAAAGTGGACTTGTCGGTGGCGATGGGTGGATCATGGAGGGGGATCTTGGCCCGTACGACGTTGTCGAGGTGCGGTTGCGTGCCGCCGATACCGTGCTGGTGCTGGACTTTTCGCTGATCCGGTGTGCCTGGCGGGCGGTGCGGCGCTCGCGGGAGCGGTGGGATTTCTGGCGGTGGCTGATCGGCTATCGGCGGGTCAGCCTGCCGCTGCTGACTGCGACGATCGCCCGGTGTGCGCCGGACGCGGACGTCCATGTTCTACGTAGTCCCCGGGCGATCGCGCGGTTTTTCGCCTAGCGGTCAGGCGGCGGCGCGCTGGCGCAGCGGGGCGAGCGCGGTGGACCAGGCGACGACCTGGTCGAGGGTGGCGTTGAGCGCCTCGGTGTGGTGCTCGCCCGGCTTGAACACGCTGAAGTTCTCGAAGTCGGTGTACAGCGACAGCGCGACCTGGTTGCGCACGTCGGCCAGCTGCAGCTCGCCCGCGATCAGGCGCAGGTGCTCGACGGCGCGGGTGCCACCGGCGGCGCCGTAGCTGACGAATCCGACGGCCTTGTTGTTCCACTCGGCGGCGAGGAAGTCGATGGCGTTCTTGAGCGCGCCGGAGGTGGAGTGGTTGTACTCGGGCGTGACGAAGATGAAGCCGTCGAACGAGGCGATCTTCGCGGCCCAGGCGAGGGTGTGCGGCTGGCTGTACTGGCCCATGGCGGGCGGGAGCTGCTCGTCGAGGTGCGGCAGCTGGTAGTCGATCAGGTCGACCAGTTCGAAGGTGGCGTCGGTGCGCTGGCTGGCCAGCTTGTACACCCATTGCGCCACGGCTTCGCCGTTACGGCCGGGGCGGGTGCTGCCGATGATGATGCCGATGTTGGTCATCGCGATCCCCTGTCTGAGTAGTACTTGCTTCGGAAAGGAAATATACACAGAGTGCGACGGACCTGTAGAGTGGTGACATCGACATCACACCGCCCGCCGACCCACGCCCCCAGCCGCTGACCGCCGACGAAGAGGCCCTCGTGCGGTCGCTCTCGCGCGTCATATACGCCCTGCCCAAGGCCCTTGACGCCGATCTCGAGCGCGAGCAGCGGATGTCGTTGAGCGAGTACATGACCCTGGTGCACTTGTCCGAAGCGTCCTGCCGGGCGATGCGGATGAGCGAACTGGCCGAGATCAGCTCGTTGTCACTGAGCGGAATGACGCACATCGTCACCCGGCTGCAAGGCCAAGGCCTGGTCGAGCGGGTCCGGTGCGAGGGCGACGGCCGTGGGTGGAACGCGGTGCTCACCGAAGCCGGTTTCGCCCGGCTCAACGAGGCCTGGCCGACCAACCTGAACAGCGTGCGCAAGCGCCTGCTCGACCACCTGGGCGGGATGGATCTCGGCCTGCTCGCCAAAGCCTTCGGCGACGTCGCCACCTGACCAGGCGCTTCGGCGGGGTTTTCCGGCATGATGAGGCTCTCCTTCGACGGGGAGAGGTGCTCATGGCGTTCGTATCGCGAGGTTTCACCGGTAAGCGGGGATCGGCGCCGCCGGGTCGGCTGCCGCCGGGGCAGTACGACGCCGGCGACGACTTTCCGGTGCTCACCGCGGGCCCGGTGCCGCAGACCAGGCTGGATCGGTGGGATTTCCGCATCGACGGCCAGGTCGACGACGTGCTGACCTGGACCTGGCCGCAGTTCCAGGCGCTGAAGCACGAGAAGATCATCGTGGACATCCACTGCGTGACCAGCTGGTCCAAATTCGACACCAACTGGACCGGGGTGCGGGTGGAGACGCTGCTGGACAACGTGGAAACCGCGGCCGAGTACCTGGTCGCGTTCAGCGACGGCGGCTACACCACAAACCTGCCGCTGGAAGACGTGCTGGACGGTCAGGCGTGGATCGTGGACGGCTACGACGGGCACCCACTGGCCGCTGAGCACGGCGGACCGGCCCGATTGCTGGTGCCACACCTGTACTTCTGGAAGTCGGCCAAGTGGGTGCGCGGGCTGACCCTGACCCTGTCCAACGAGCCCGGGTTCTGGGAGAACTTCGGCTACAACGACTACGGGGACCCATGGAAGGAACAGCGGTACGCGGGCGACTGAGCTGGCAGATCGGCACGGTCGCGGCGGCCACCTGGGAGACACCGCAGACCAAGCGCATCCGCTTCGCGTTGCCCGACTGGCCCGGTCATTCCGCGGGACAGCACATCGACGTGCGGCTGACCGCCGAGGACGGCTACACCGCGCAACGCAGCTATTCGATCGCGTCGCCGCCGGAGCAGGCCGAGGTGGAGCTGGTGGTGGAACGGCTGGACGGCGGGGAGGTCTCGCCCTACCTGACCGACGAGCTGCGCGAAGGGGATCAGGTCGAACTGCGCGGGCCGATCGGCGGGTACTTCATCTGGCCGGAGCGGGCGGACGCGCCGGTCCAGTTGATCGCGGGCGGATCTGGCGTCGTCCCGTTCCTTGCCATGCTCGCGCATCATCGGCTCAGCGGCAGCGGCACGCCGGTTCGGGTGCTGTATTCGGTGCGGTCGGATGCTGAAGTGATCGGGCGGGCCGAGCTGGCTCAACGGCCTGATCTGAACGTGACGCTGACCTACACGCGGGCGGCACCCGCTGGATGGACGGGGCCGACCGGGCGGGTCGATGCCGAATTGCTGGCCGAGCACACGATGCCGGTCGCGCAGCGGCCGAACGTGCTGGTGTGCGGGCCGACCGCGTTCGTGGAGACGGTGTCACGCGGGCTGCTCGCGCTCGGGCACGAACCGGGCCGGATCAAGACCGAACGCTACGGCGGGATGGGAGCCTCATCGTGAGTAGCGCACTGGATGGCAACGCGCTGGCCGGGCCGCTGACCGAACTGTTCGCGATCGACCTGGCCACGGCCGAGCTGACCTGCGGGCACTGTGGCGCGGCAGGCCCGCTCGCCGCGCATCTGCTCTACCCGAGCGGCCCGGCCATGGTGTTGCGCTGCCCGGACTGCACCGGCGTGGTGCTGCGCTACGCCAGCGACGCGCACGGCATCCGCCTGGACATGTCCGGCACCCGCCTGTTGACGATCACGCAGCGTCCACGGCAACAGTGACCGGCCGTGTGCTGAAGGACACGGCAAGCTCTCTTCGGTAGCGTTCATCCGGTCCGCGACGAAGGGGGAGTTATGCCGGGAAGAGCGGCGCCGGTCACCGTGCTGGCCGACCTGCTCGGCGGGTCGACCGGATCGGCGCTGCTGATCACCGGCGACCCGGGCACCGGGCGTACCTGGCTGGCCGACACGATCGCCGCGGTGCCGCCGGAACCGTTGAGCCGCACCCTGTCCGTGCGCGCCGCGACCGGCTTTCCGCTCTGGCTGCCGCGTGAACTGCTCCGGCTCGTCGCCGAACTCGTCGGCACCGGCGCACCCGACTATCGGCCGGGCGCGCTGCGCGAATTGCTGCGTACCGAACCCCGGCAGCGGGGCGCGCTGGTGATCGACGACGTGCACCTGCTCGACGCCGACGGCGCCGCCGCACTGACCGAACTGCTCGCGATCTCGCCCAGCCTGCGGCCGCAGCTGGCGCTGACCGCCGCGTCGGGTTGGACGGAGCTGTTGCCGGGGGAACTGGTCACCGCGCTGGCGGCGCTGCCCCGGCATGAGCTGACCGCCTTCACCGACGACGAACTGCGCGAATTCGGCGCCGAACTGCTCGGGGTGCCGCTGGCCGAACCGACCGTCCATGCGCTGCGCGCGGCGACAAACGGCAACCCGGCCGCTCTGCACGGCGTGCTCACCGATGCGTTGCGGCGCGGTGGGGTGGTCGTGCTGGATGGAACCGCGCGGCTCGTGCCGGGCCTGCGGCTCGCGTTACCCGACTGGCACCAGCTGATCGGCCGGGCCGACGAGCGATGCGGCACGCGCGTCGCGATTCCGGTGCTGGCCGAGGCGTTGGAGCGGCGAATGCCGCCGTGGCGGCGGGCTGAGGTCGAGGCCGATCGGCTCGAACCGGATGCTTCCGGTGGACCTGTGGGTCCGGCGATGCCGCCTGGTCGGCCGGTCTCGCCGGCCGAGCGCGAGGACACGGGAGCTTGGGCCGCCGGGTTGCTGCCGTTCGTGGGCGTGCCCGCGCCCGCTGAGCTGGTCGTACCCGCGGTGCGGTACTGGGTGCGGACGGGTCAGTGGGGGCGCGTTCGCGGCCTGCCGCGCGAGTCGATCACGTCGTCGGTGGTGCTGGACCGGTTGCGCGCCGATCTGCTGACCGGCGGTCTCACCACCGCACTGTCCGATGTGGAGCTGTTGGGCGGCGCGGATTTGTCCTGGTGCGCGGCGGAACTGCTGTTGTTCGCCGGTCTGCCGGATCAGGCGGCGGCCGAGCTTGCCGAGGATCAGCTGGCTGAGCTGGCACGGCGGCCGGGCCTTGCCGCCGACAATGCCGCCTATTCCGATTGGGCGGAGGGCCGTTGGGACGAGTTGCTTGCGTTGGCGGCGCGTGAGCGGCTCACGGGCGCTGCCGCTCATCAGCTGGCGAGTGCGGAGGAGTCAGCGGCGTTCGCTGCTGAGGTGTGGCTGAATCGGGGGCGGCCGGAGTTCGCCCGGCAGTGGCTGGTCAGCGCGAAGCCGGTCGGGGAGGCGGTGCTGCGGCCGTTGGCCGAGTGGGCTTCTGCCGGGCTTGATCTGCTGTACGAGCGCTTCGATGCCGCTATCGATCGGCTCGGCGTTGCGTTGGATTGGATGACCGAGCATCGGTTCGTGCGTCATCGCGACCTGCTGGTCGCCCGGCTTGCTACCGCGCTTGCGCTGGCTGGTCGGTTGGATGAGGCGGCCGAGGCTTGCGCGCAGCTGACCGAGCCGGATTTATGCCTGGCCACCGAGTTGGCCATTGCCGAGGCGGGCGGCCCTGCGCCCGAGATCATCGCGCCGGATTCCGCGAATCCGTTGCTGCTGGCCAGGATCGAACTGGCGGCGGGCAAACGCGCTCAGGACCCGGCGCTGATCGCCTCGGCGGGGCAGCGGTTCGCCGCGCTCGGCGCGACCGTGTGGCAGCTGCGTGCGGAAGGTGCTGCGCGCGCGATCAGCGAGGCCCAGCCGTGGGGCGTACCGACCGCGTCGGCGGACGAGCTGATCATGGACCTGGTCGCCGACGGCCTGAGCAACGCGCAGATCGCCGCCTTCGTCCAGCGCAACGAGATGTACGTGAAACGCCAGGTCAGCAGGCTGTTGCGGGCGACCGGCAGTCAGAACCGGGCGCAGCTCACCGCGCGGGCCCGGCAACCGGTCGGCCTGCTCGCCGAACCGATCCCGGCCGACCCGGCCGCCGCCATCGCCGAGTCCGAACAGCCGGTCGCGGTGTTGCTCGGCGCGCCCGGTTCCGGCCGGAGCACGGTGCTGGCCCGGGTGCAGAAGTTGTTGGCGGACAAGGGCATCACTGCTGTGCTGGTGCGTGGCGGGCGAGCCAGTGATCTCGCGGTCGCGTTGCGGGTGGGGCTTGGTCTGTCGCGGGCGGGTGCCGGTGGGTTGCCGGAGTTGGCTGCCGCCTTCCGGGCCGCGCCGCCCGCGTTGCTCGTCGACGACGCGGATCTGCTCGACGAGACCGGGCGGGCGCTGATCCGGTTGCTGGCCCGGGAAACTCGGCTGGTTCTGGTCGGCGCCGGGTCGGGTGCCGGCCTGGATGCCGCGCTCGCCGATCGGGCCGGACCGTGCGTCGTGCCGAAACCGTTGGTGGACAGCGATATCGCGACCGATCGGAGCCCGGCCGCGCTGGAGGATTTGCTGGCTCGGACGGCGGGTAATCCGGGCGCGGTGACGTGGTTGCTCAGCGGCCGAGCCACACCGCCGTCGCGCGTTTATGCCGAGCTTGAACAGAATCTGGCCGCTCAGGTGCTGGCCGCGTTGCCCGGTGATCGGCTGGCTGCGATCGAGGCCGCCCTGAGCCGCGTCGATCTGGACGTGTCGGGTGCTGATCTGCGTGGCACCGCGACCCAGCTGCTGCGGACCGGGTTCGCCGAGGAGACCGAGGACGGCGGGTTGCGTTTTCCGGTTCCGGTGTTGCGCGAGTCGCTGGCCGCGCGGCTGCCGGTCACCGCGCGAACCGCGTTGCACCGGGCCCTTGCCGAGGACGCGCTGCGTGCCGGCACGCTGGTTGATCAGCGCGCGCTGGCCGAACACCTGGTCGGCGCGGGCGCCGGGTTCGGCCAGGGCGAACTCGTCGCCGCCGCCGAGCAGGTGCTGGACAGCGATCCGGCGCTCGCCCTCCGATGGAGCAGTGCGTTGCTGGCGGCTGACTCGACCGATCCGCGTACGCACGTCGTCGCGGCCCGTGCCTGCTACGCGCTGGCTCGCTATCGGCAGGCGATCGACCTCGCCCGCACCGCGCTGGCCGCGCTGCCGCAGGACAACCAGCGCGACACCCTGGTCGCGCGGACCGTGCTGATCAACTCGCTGGTCCGCACCGGCCAGCATGACGCCGCACTCGACGTCACCGCTGATCCGGAGGCGGCCGGCGCGGTCACGAATGGCTTGCAGCAGGCGCGGATCGCGTTGCTGGGCGAGCGGTTCGACGACGCGCTCGCCGCGCTCGCACAACTGCGTCCGGCCGCGCCGAACCACCAGGCGGCACTGCTCGCCGGGGTGCGCATCCTGGCCGCGATCGGTGCCGATGGCGTTGCCTGGCGGGACGCTGAGCGGGCCGGGGACAGCAAGACGCCGCTGCCCGACGACCGGCTCGAACAGGCCCGGCATGCCCTGGCCTGGGGTGATCTGTTCACCGCCGAACGCGGCATCATTGCGGGAGCGCATCCCTCGCCCGCGGCTCGCCGCCCGCCACCGCCGTCGCTGGGCCGGTTGTCCGCGGCGGTGCTCGGGTTGCGTGTCGGCGACTGGGCGGGGGTGCGGGCGATCGCCGACGAGCACGCCGCCGCCGACGAGGAAGTCACCCACGTCGACGGGATCATCGCCGCGCTCGCCGCGGAAACCTGGCTGCGCCAGGACCAGCCCGCGCGGGCCGCGCAACTGCTGGCCAACGTGCGGGCCGAGCAGTTGTTCGGCCACGTCATCGGCTGGGCCGCGGCAGGCGTCGACCTCGCCGAGGACCGGGCCGGGCAGGCCGTAGCCGCACTGTCCGAACTGGACCAACGGTGCCGCAGGCTCGGCTACCTCACCGGCCGCGAACTCGTGCTGAGCCGTAAGGTCGACGCGGAACTGGCCGATGGCGACCGGGCCGGGGCGGAACGGACCGCGGACGAACTCGGCGAGCTGGTCGCGCGGATCAACACCCGGCAGGCGCGGCTGTACTGGCTGGTCGCGCGGCTGGCGATCCGCCCGACCGAACGGGTCGCCCAGACCGCGGCGCAGCTCGCCGACGAACTCGGTGACCGGTTTCTTGGTGCCCGCGTTCAACTGTCCAATCCGGACACGTTGCGGACCGCCTATGGCACCTTCCGGGAACTCGGCGCGCTGCGCTGGCAGAAGCTGGCCGCGGATTTGTTGCGCGACCATGGGATCACCGTGCGTCCGCCGACCGTGCTGGCCGATGCCGACCGCAAGCTGATCGAGATGATCGCCGCTGGTGCGACGAATGGCGACGTGGCGGCCGCGCTTGGCGTGACCGAGAAGGCGGTGGAGGGCAGGCTGACCCGGCTGTACAAGCGGACCGGCCTGCGCAGTCGCGCCGATCTGGTTCGCGAGTACGGCGTGCGGCGCGACGCGGGCTGACCGGCGCGCGCTGGTCTGGTTTGTGTGCGCTGGGACGTGGGTTGGCTGGCGCGTGTCGATTTGGTTTGTGTGCGCTGGGACGTGGGTTGGCTGGCGCGTGTCGATTTGGTTCGTGTGCGCTGGGACGTGGGTTGACCGGCTCACGCTGGTCTGGTTTGTGTGCGGCGGGAGGCGGGTTGGCGGGCGCGCGCCGGTGTGCGGCGGGACGTCTGGTGCCTGGTTCAACGGCGGGGTCCGCGCAGCAGCGGACGGTGCGCGGGCCGGACCAGTGTGGCGGCGCGGGTGCCGTCCAGCACCAGGTGCCGGGTGAGCTTGACGACGCGCGCGCACATCTCGGCCAGCGGCTCGATTTCCCTGGTTCTGGCCAGCACGTAGGCGCGGACCAGCGGCGGGAACCGGTATCCGGCGCGGCGGTGTGGGTTGAGCAAACCGAGGTCGGCCAGATCGGCGAGAAATGTGTCCACTCGGGACAGTGGGAGGTCGGTGGCGGTGGCCACGGCGGCGTTGGTCACGTCCCGCTGTCCTTGGGCGGCGGCGCGCAACACCTTGGCGCGTAATGGATCCAGCGTGCGGTAGGACTTGTCGAACAGAGCGCGTAGGTGCAGGTCCAGCGAGCCGGTGTCCGCCGGAGACAGCAGCCGGTCGGTCAACGCGGCCAGCGACGATCCCGGCCGCGCGCGTAACTGCTCGGCGACCGACAACACCAGCGCGGGCACGCCCGCGGTCGCGTCCACCAGGCGGGCCAGCGCGTCCGGCTCCTGATTGATCCGCATCGAGCCGAGTACGTGCGCGAACAGTTCGATCGTGGTCTCGGCGGACAACGGCGGCAGTTCCACCGCGGCGGTGTGCGGCAGGCGCGCGCCGCGACAACGGCTGGTCAACAGCACCGCGCACTCGGGATTGTCCGGGATCATCCGCTGCACCTGCGCCGCCGACGTGACGTCGTCGAGCACCAGCAAGCAGCGGCCCGCCTTGGCCACAGCGTGCGACACCGCCGTGCGGTGTGCTTCGTCCGCGGTCGCGGGGAGCACGAAGCGGGTCGGGTAGAGATGGGCGGCCCAGGCCGCCGTCGCCGTCTTGCCGACACCGGCGATGCCGTGCAGCAGAACGACCGGCGGCCCGGACCCCATCCCTCCGGCGAGTTCACCGGCCAGTGTGGCCAGTACCCCTGCCCGCCCGAGCAGCACCGGCTGGTGCGCTGGCACACCTGGCCGCTGCTCGTCATCGGCGCCGCGCCGCACCGCCGGCACCAGCCGGGGCGCGTGCACCGGCCCCGGTCGGTCACCGGCCAGGATCTGCTGGTGCAGCCCGCGCAGTTCAATGCCCGGTTCCACGCCGAGATCCGCGATCAGCACCCGCCGGATCCGGGTGTACGCGGCCAGGGCGTCGACCTTGCGGCCGTTCGCCGCGAGTTGCCGGATGTGCAGCGCGTACAGGCGTTCCCGGTGCGGGTTGGCCGTCAGCGCCGCGGTCAGATCGTGCCGCGGCGGCTGGTCCGGCGCGGCGGCGAGGTCCAGTTCGATCAGGTTTTCCAGCGCTACCAGGCGCGTCCTGGCCAGCAGGCACCGATGCCGCGCGGCCAGCGGACCGGGCACGTTGGCCAGTGCGGTGCCGCGAAAGCGGTTCAGCGCGGTGTTGAGCGCGGCGCGGGAGGCGAGCAGGTCGCCGCGTTGCTTGGCTCGCTCAGCGTCGGCGATGGCGGCGTTGAAGCGCAGGACGTCCAGGTCGATGTCGGCCGGGTCGATCAGGTAGCCGTGCTCGATGGTGCGGATCAACTGGCCGCGCTCGCGCGGGGCGAGATCGGGTTGCAGGGCCTTGCGCAACGCGGAGATCAACGCGTGCAGGGTGGCGGCCGCCTTGTCCGGCGCGGCAGTCCCCCAGACCGCCGCGACGAGTTGGTCGGTCGTCACCACCCGGCCCGCGTTCAGCAGCAACGCGGCCAGAACGGCACGCCGTTGTGGTGGGCCGATCCGCAGCGGATGGCGGCCGCGCCAGGCCGCGACCCCGTCCAGCAACACGAACCTGACCCGCGTCATGAACACGGTCCTACCAGGCGGTACTACCCGCGTGGACCGGCGCGCGCGAGACGTAGGGGAAAGTTCGGTAGTGGGTTGGCTACGGTGGGCAGCGGCGCGACGGGCAGGCAACCGGGCGCGGACGGTGCGATGAACTCAGGCCGACGCGGCCGCCCGGAGGAACTCGGCGGTGGCCGCCAGCGAGCCATGATCGGCGTCGGCATCGTAGGCGACACCGGGGGTGGCGCTGGGCTGCCGGTGGGTGAAGCCGTGCTGGGCGCGGCCGTACATGATCAGCTGCCAGTCGGCGTTCGCGTCGCGCATTTCTTCGGTGAACTCGACGACCTGGCTCATCGGCACGTGGGGATCGGCCGCGCCGTGACACACCAGCACCTTCGCGGTGATCGCGTCTGGTTGGGCGGGCGCCGGGGTGGCGAGGGTGCCGTGCACGCTGATCACGGCGGCCAGGTCGGCGCCGGCTCTGGCCAGCGCCAGCACCGCCATGCCGCCGAAGCAGAAGCCGACCGCGCCCAGCACTTCGTCGGCCTCGGCGCAGCCTGCCAGCGCGGTCAGCCCGGCCATGCCGCGCCGGACCAGCAGCGCCGGGTCATCGCGCAACGCGGTCACGCAGGCCATGATCGCCTGGCGATCGCCGGTGACGCCGTACATGTCCGCGGCCAGCACGGTGTAGCCGAGTTCGGCATGACGCCGGGCCTGTTGGCGCGCGTGATCGTCCAGCCCGGCGCCGCCGTGCACCAGCAACAGGCCGGGAGCGGGGGAGCGTTCACTGTCCCAGAACAGGACGCCATGGAAGTCGGAATAGGGAAGTACGCGGTCTTGGATGGCCATGCTGCGCACGTTATCCCATCAATTTGGCACTATAGCACAAAATAGTTTGTTTTTCAAGTCCATTGTGGATTCATTTTGCGGTCCAGCCGCCGTCCACGGTGAACGACGAACCGGTCGCCATCCGCGCGTTCGGTCCGGCCAGCCACACCACGAGATCCGCGACCTCGTCCGGTTCGACCAAACACTTGATCGCGGTATCGGCCAGCAGCACCGATTCGATGACTTCCTGCTCGGCGATGCCGTGCACGCGCGCCTGATCGGCGATCTGCTTCTCCACCATCGGCGTGCGCACGTAACCCGGGCTCACACAGTTGCTGGTGACGCCGTGTGGCGCGCCCTCCAGCGCGATCACCTTGGACAGCCCCTCGATGCCGTGTTTCGCGGTCACGTACGCGGATTTGAACGGCGACGCGCGCAGGCCGTGCACCGAGCTGATGTGCACGATCCGGCCGAATCCCTGCTGGTACATGTGATCCAGGCTCGCGCGGACGAGCAGGAACGGCGCGTTGAGCATCAGGGTGATGATCTGCTGGAACTTCTCCGGCGGGAAGTCCTGGATCGGCGCGACGTGCTGGATGCCTGCGTTGTTCACCAGCACGTCCACGTCGAGGGTGAGATCGGCCAGCGCGTCAAGGTCGGTCAGGTCGACGACCCATGGCTCGCCACCGATCTCCTCCGCGATCGCGGCCGCGCCTGCCTCGTCGCGGTCGGCCGCGATCACGTGCGCGCCCTCCTTGGCCAAGGCCCGCGCGCAGGCCGCGCCGATCCCGCTCGCCGCGCCGGTGACCAGGGCCTGCCGGTTGTCCAAGGTACTCATGCTGCCGCCTCGCTCCGTGCGGTTTGTGCTCGGCCTGCGGTTGGGTGTGTCGCGAGGCGGGCGCATTCGCGGGGCGCTGTGTTGATTGATTCGCTCGCAAGCTCGCTCATGTGTCCTCCCTCAACGTTCTGCGCAGGAGCTTGCCGACCGACGAATGCGGCAACTCCTCGACGAACCGGAACTCGCGCGGCACCTTGAACCTTGCCAGTTCGGCGCGGCAGTGCGCGAACAGTTCGTCCTCGGTGACCGGGGCACGCCGCACCACGAACGCGACGCCGACCTTGCCCCACCGCTCATCGGCCCGCGCGACCACCGCGGCCTCGGTGACCGCCGGATGCCCGTAGAGCACGTTCTCCACCTCGCTCGGGAACACGTTCTCGCCGCCGGAGACGAACATGTCGTCCACCCGGTCCACAATCCGGTAATACCCGTCCGCGTCGACGGTGGCCAGGTCGCCGGTGTGCAGCCAGCCGTCGCGCAGCGCGCGAGCGGTCGCCTCCGGATTGCGCCAGTAGCCGCCGAACACGTTGGGCCCACGCACCAGCAGTTCCCCGTCGTCGGCCAGCCGAACCTCCACATACGGATACGGCATGCCCGCGCAGCCCAGTTTGTCCCCGGCCCGGTCGCCCGGCACGCACAGCACGTTCGGCGCGGCCTCGGACAGGCCGTACCCCTGTACGAGCGTGACGCCGCGGTCGTGCCAGGTGCGCAGCAGCGGTTCGGGCATCGGCGCGCCGCCGACGATGATCGTGCCGAGGCTGCTCAGGTCGGTGCGGGCGAAATTCGGGTGCTCGGCCAGGAACAGGTAGTTGGCGGGCACGCCCATCATGGTGCTCACCCGGCGTTCGGCGATCAGCCGCAGCACCCGGCCCGCGTCGAAACCGCGCTCCACCACGACGGTCGCGCCGACCCAGCAGGCCAGCAGCGGCTGCACGTTCCAGCCGCCGACGTGGAACTGCGGCAGGATCTGCAACACCACGTCGCGCTCGGTCAGCGGGACGGTCCGGGACAGGCTGAGGTTGGTCCAGAAGCAGTTCGCGTGGGTGAGCGCGACGCCCTTGGGCTGCCCGGCCGTGCCGGAGGTGTAGAGCATCAGCACCGGGTCGTCGTCCTGGACCGGTTCGAGTTCGGCGTAGTCGCCGATGGCCTCCAGTGCGGCGAAGGTGGTGTCGCGCGGGGGATCGGTCAGGCGGGCGAGCGCGGCGGTGGCCAGCGCGGTGTGCGCGGGCTGGACCACGAACAGGGTGGGTTCGGCGTGCGCGAGCTGGCCGGCGATCTCGCGGGCGGCCAGTCGCCAGGACAACGGCACCAGCACCAGCCGGGCCCGCGCGCAGGCGAAGAACAACACGAGGTGGGCGGCGCTGTTCGCGGTCAGCGTGGCGATCCGGTCGCCCGGGTGGCAGCCGGCCGCGCGCAGCGTTCTGGCCAGCGCGTCGGCCCGCTTGTCCAGGTCGGCGTAGCTGATCCGGTCGGTGCCGTCGTCGATGGCGATCCGGGTCGGCGTGCGCCGCGCGACATCGGCAGGCCAGCGGCCGAGCGTGTGCGGGCCATCACCGGCGCGTGCGTTCATGGCCCTCGGCTCCTCGTCGTCGTTGACATCGTGCCCGCCGAATAGTAATACCTGAATCAGGTCTCATTATGGAGGTCGTCGATGGCAACGAAGCCATTCCGCTCAGCCCGGCTCGCCGCCGCGTCCGCGCTGCTCAGCGTGCTGCTCACCGCTCTGTGTATCGTTACACCGGCCAATGCGGCGGGCGTCGGTGTATCGATAAACCTGCTGGGGACCACCAACGGAGTCAGTCACGGGTGGGACAGCGTCGAGCACTGGGCCGACACCGACCCGAGCTGGCCTGCCGAGCACTACCTGTCCGACGGCCGCCAGAACCAGACCGGCGAGGCCGCGACCCTGTTCGGCAGCGCGCAGCCGCCCGGCTCGCAGTTCCTGCTCTACCGCGCGCCCGGCTGGCAGACCAACACCGGCAAGGCCGTGTTGCTGGTGATGGGCGCCAACGACGACGTCGACCGCGAGTACAGCGACCCGGCGGCGGGCGGCAGCGGCACCTGCGGCGTGCTGAACTGCCCGAGCACCGGCCTGATGCAGTACCTCTCCGGCGCGGGTTACCGGGTGTTCGCCGTCGACTTCGCCGACACCCAGGGCGACAACTACGAGTGGGCGCAGACCATCTCCGACGCGCTGTCCCGGGTCAAGGCGGAAACCGGGCAGTCCACTGTGGACCTGGTCGCCTGGAGCAAGGGTGCGTTCGCGGCGCGGATGTACGCGGCGGGCGTGGCACCGTCGTGGGGGCGCGGCTATCAGGGTGACGTCGCCAAACTCGTGTTGATCGGCAACCCGAACGGCGGCCTCGACTACACCTTCGCGCATGGCACCGAGGGCAACCCGCTGATCTACCCGCAATGCGGCGGCACGCTCAACGGACCGTCGCCCAGTCAGTCCTACATGTGTTACGGGATCATCTATCCGCAGCCGAACCTCTCGATCGACAGCGCCTACTTCACCGGCCAGCGGCAGATGCTGGCCCGCTGGGACGGCACCTACGGCATCGACGAGACCCAGGACGACTGGTACACCACCTACTACGGCGGCACCGGCTACGTGAGCACCAGCAAGGGCATCCAGGAAGCCATGAACAACGGCTCGCTCGTGGCGACCATCCAGTCGACGCCGGTGCCATCGAGCGTGCCGACCTACCTGCTGTGCGGCGGCTCGCCGACGCTGATCGGCTTCTACGACGAGAACCGCGGCCCGAGCGACGGCGTGGTGTTCGACGCGTCCTGCCAGGCCACCGCCGGGATTTCCCACGTCGCGGGCTCGACCATGATCACCGGCGACAACCACCTGATGCTCGGCTGGGAATCCGGCGCCGAGCACGCCATCGGCACCTGGCTCGCCTCCTGAGAAAGGAAAACCCATGCTGCCCAACGGAGTGCGCGCCACCGAGGTGGCAACTTCCCGCGCCCGCCTGCACGTGCTGATCGCGGGCGAGAAGAACAAACCGACCCTGCTGCTGGTGCACGGCAACGTGTCCTCGGCTCGGTTCTTCGCCGAGACCATGGCCGAACTCGCCGCCGACTGGCACTGCGTCGCGCCTGACCTGCGTGGTTTCGGTGGCTCGCAACGGCTTCCGGTCGACGCCCGGCGCGGACTGGCCGACTTCAGCGACGACCTGCACGCGTTGCTCACCGAGACCGACCTGGTTCCCGCCGGCCGTAAGGTGACCATGCTGGGCTGGTCGCTCGGCGGGGGAGTGGCCATGCGCTACGCCATGGATCACGCGGACCGGCTGGCCGGGATCGTGCTGGAAAGCCCGGCGTCGCCCTACGGTTTCGGTGGCACCAAGGACATCGATGGCACGCCGTGCTGGCCGGATCACGCCGGTTCCGGTGGCGGCACGGCGAACCCGGCGATGATCGAGCGCATCGTCGCCGGCGATCGCACCGACGAGACCGGCGTCTCCCCGCGCAAGATCATCACCACCCTGTACGGCAACCCGCCGTTCGAGATCGCGCCGCAGGCCCTTGACGAGTACGTCGATGGCATCCTCGAACTGGCCATCGGCGAGGACAACTACCCCGGCGACAGTGTGGCATCGCCGAACTGGCCGAACACGGCGCCGGGGGAGCGGGGCGTGAACAACGCGCTCTCGCCCAAGTACTGCGACCTGTCCGGCTTCGCCGCGATCGCCGAGCAGCCGCCGGTGTTGTGGATTCGCGGGGACGCCGACCAGATCGTGTCGGACTTCGCCGCGGTCGATCTCGGCGCGCTCGGCCAGCTCGGCGTCGTGCCGGGCTGGCCGGGTGCGGAGGTCTTTCCGCCACAGCCGATGGTGTCGCAGACCAGGGCCGTGCTGGATCGTTACGCGGCCGGGGGCGGCCGGTATCGGGAGGTCGTGCTGCCGGGGTGCGGGCACTCGCCGCATCTGGAACGGCCTGCCGAGTTCCACGCCGCGCTCGCCGAGTTCTCCTCTGGCATGCTGATCGGGTGACGGGGACCGAATCGGCGCAGGCCGGCGCACCGCCACGCCGCCGGGGCGCGCGGCAGGGCAAGGGCGATCGCAGCAGGCAGCGGATCCTGGAATCGGCCGAGCAGGTCTTCGCCGAGCACGGTTTCCACACCGCGTCGATCGTGAAGATCACCGAGGCGGCCGGTTTGGCGCAGGGCACGTTCTACCTGTACTTCGCGTCCAAACAGGCCGTGTTCGAGCAGGTCCTGATGGATTTGAACCACCGCGTGCGCAAGGCCATGGCCGACGGCGCCCGCGGCGCGTCCAGCCGGATCGAGGCCGAACGCGGTGGCTTTCGCGGCTTCTTCACCTTCACCGCCGAACATCCCGCGCTGTACCGGGTGATCCGCCAGGCCGAGTTCGTCGCGCCCGAGCTGCTGGCCAGGCATTACGCGACCATCGCCGAGGGCTATGTCGAAGGGTTGCGCGCGGCCATGCGGGCGGGCGAGATCGCGCCCGCCGACCCGGAAGTGGTGGCGTGGGCGCTGATGGCGGTCGGCGAGATGATCGGTCTGCGCTGGGTGCTCTGGTCGGACGCCAAGGAGATCCCCGAGCACGTGTTCGAGGAAACCATGGCTTTCGTGCGACGCGCGCTGTCCACCGTGGACATCACCTAGACGTGAGCCGCTAGGCCAAACGGGGAGGGGCATCGTGAATCGGCATCACGTTGGGTCATAAAAGATCACTCGGCAGATGAATTGTCGGTAATTCCGCCCGCTGTGTAACTTGTTCTTGAATGGCCTGCCAAGGTTATTCGAATTGAATAAGGAGCAGAGCAAGTGCGCAAAAGAAATGCGGTCGCCGCCGTCGCGGCGCTCGGTAGCGTTCTGTTTGCCGCGTCGGCCTTCTTCGGAGCGGGTGCCGACGCGGCCACCTCGGCTCTTCCGTCGCCGAGTTCCTGCACCGCGATCTATTTCGACGTCAGCATGGGACAGGGGGTCGACGTCAGCTGCAACCAGGTGCAAGGCATCTACCAGGCCATCGCCCAGTGCGACAACGGCTTCGAGTTCTGGTCCAGCATGGGCACCGTGACCGAGGCGAATTCGGCACCATCGATCGCGATCTGCCACGGTGATTTGCTGGCGCCCGCGCAGGTGGTCAGCTTCTACATCGTCCAGTAATTCGGCTCAACTGCCGAGCCAGCCGGGCACGTCCAGGCGGAATCCGTCGGCGGGCACGACCATCCGCAATGCGGATTCCAGATCGGCGAGTCGTCCGGCGCCGATGGTCGTTGCCCATTCGGCGTGCAGTGTCTCGAAAATCAGCGCCGACCGGGCGAGTACGTCGATGCCCCGGGCGGTGAGGCGAATGAGTTTGCGCCTGCCGTCGCGCGCATCGTCGACGCGTTCCACGTAGCCCAGCGCGGTCAGCCGATCGGTGGTCTTGCCCGCGGCCTGCTTGGAGATGCCCAGCCGCCTGCCCACCTCGCTGGCCGTGGCGCCGTGCAGGCCGATGGCCTGGAGGGTGAACCCGTGCGCGGGGCGCACGTCGGGATGGCCCTGCTCGGCGAGTTCGGCGTGCAGCCGGTCGATGATCGTGCGGAAGCCGGAGAACAGCAGCAGCGGCAGCACGTAGCCGGGTGTGTCCTGGGTCTCAGGCATTGGTAAACTCGACAACCTGGTTTACTGTTTCGACAACCACGTTGTCGAGTTTACCCAGGAGTCGTCATGTCGTTCGTCCAACACACCGTCGAGTCCGCACCCGCTGGCAGCCGCCGGTTCATGACCGTGACCGCCGACCGGCTCGGCTACCTCCCCGCCGCGATCGGGCTGCTCGCCGAATCGCCACACCTGCTGGAGGGATTTCTCAAGCTCAGCGCGTTATTCGAGACCACAAGCCTGGCTCAGGTCGAGCGGGAGGTGGTGATCATGACCATGGCGACCCGCAACGACTGCCACATCTGCATCGCCATGCACACCAGGAAACTCACCGACATCGACGCCGAGCCGGAGCTGATCGCCGCGCTGCGCGAAGACCGCGCGCTGGCCGACCCGCATCTGGACGCGCTGCGGCGCTTCGTCCTCGAACTGCTGGCCAGCCGCGGCGCGCCGTCCGACGAGTCGCTGCGCGACTTCCTGGGCGCCGGTTACACCACCCAGAACGCCCTGGAAGTTGTGCTCGGCATCGGCACGTACACCATGTCCACCTTCGCCAACCGGCTCACCAAGGCGCCGCTCGACGATCAACTGGCCCTGTTCGCGGCCTGAGCGATCACTCGAACATGGCGTCGTACCAGTAGTTCTCGAACGGGAGACCGAGCCGGTCGAGCACCCGGCGATAGGCGGCCGTCGCGGCGGCGTCGATCTCGATGACCTCGCTGCTCCGCTGACCCGCGTCGACGGCGATGCGGAGCAGCACGTCGACGTCGTCGCCGGACGAGGGCGCCAGCAGCATCGCGTCGAACACCTCGTCCGCGAGGCCGGCGGCGGGTAGTTCGCCGCGCGGGATGGCCACCAGGTGCGGGCGCAGTTCGGTCACGCCGCAGGCGCGCCACGGGGGAGCGGCGTTGGTCCGGTCGGCGATGGCATCGGCAAAGGGGCCTGCCGCCGCCGTTTCGCCTTCGATGGTCTCCAGGTATTCGCAGGCGGTCGCGCCCGGGACGAGCAGCCAGCCGCTGACGTCGATGCCAGGCAAGGTGGCCGGGTCGACGGCGGGCCAGGTTTGCCAGACCTTGGCGCGGTTCTCGTCCTCCAGGTCGGCGTCGTCCAGCGCGGCCAGCTCGGCGACGTGCTTGGCCTCGTCCGACCTGGACCGGCGGGCGACCAGACGGCCGCCGCTACCGAGCAGATCGGCCAGGTCCCGCAAGCGACCGGCCAGCCAGCCTGCGAAGTCCGGTTCCTGGACCAGTGCCTGGGCGAACGTGTCCAGGGCCTGGCGGTCGTAGGCGGCGGGCTGGCGCGGCGGCACGGATCCGCTGAGGTCGGGGGTGCTCGGCAGGGTGGTCGTCGCGAAATCGCCCGCGCCGGTTTCCGAAGCACTGAACCAGATGCACGACTCTTCGAACCAGTCGCGTGCGTCCGGCCCGGAGTCGTCCGACTCGATCTGGTCGATGCGGCCGGACGGGTCGCCCACCAGGAACACCGAGCGGATCACGTCGCCGTGCGCGTCCGGCGGCGGGTCCTCGTCGGCGATCATCGTGGGCGAGTACACGCACCAACCGCCGTAGAACTGGGCCGCGATCAGATTCTCGGTCGGATAGGCAATGCTCTCGTCCCGGATTCGGGCCGCCACCAACGACATCGCCTGCGCCGCGTCCATGCGCTCAACCTAGCGCGCCGGAGGAGTGAATCAGATCCGGCTCGAACAACCTGAGCAGCCACTTGCCGACGAACGGAGTATTGCCGATGCGTGCCTGGTCGGCTTCCGGGAACAGCCGCCACCAGCTCTGCGCCCGCGCGATCGCGCCGAGCCGTAGCGCGACGTCGACCGACGCCCGCAGTTCGGCCGGGGAGTGCTCGGCGGTCCACTGCTCCAGGTAGGCCTCGCGCAACCGGTCCAGGTCGCAGTCGGCGCCGAAGCGGGCCACGACCACCCGCAACGCCACCAGCAGGCTGCTGAACGGGTGCCCGATGGACGCGTCGCCCCAGTCGAAGAACACGAACCGGCCATCGGACCCGGTGAAGATCTGGCCTTCGTGCAGATCCGAGTGATCGAGCGTGGCAGGCACCGGGCTGGCCGCGAGTTGCGCGCACCAGTCGATCACCTTCGGCCGGGCCGAACCGGGCAGGTCGATCCGTGCGGCCGCGACCAACTCGTCGAACTCGGCGAGCAGCCGATCCGCGCGCAGATCGGGCACGCCGATCGCCAGCATCTCGGGCACGTGTGCGGCGCTCGCGCGTTGCAGCATCGCGTACTGGCGGAGCAATTCCGCCCACCCGTCGAGATCGAGCGTTGCGCCGACGACCGGGCCACCGTCCGGCAGCAGCGACCAGCCCCGGGCCGCGTCGATCGCCAATGGTGTCAGGACCTGCCCGGGCGCCCACTCGCTGAGCGCTCTGGTCAGCGCGGCCTCGAAACGTGAGCGGGGCGGATTCGCCTTGAACCACACCGGTCCCCGGCTGGTGCGCAGCCGCATGGTGATCGACCACGCCCGCAACCGCGGCTCGTCGATGCCGAGCACGGTCCCGCCTGCGTGGGCGCAAGCCCAGGCCAGCGCACGCTCGCGCCACTCGCGATCGCCCCAGGGCGTCGCTTCTTCGGATACCTCGAACACGCTCAGTCGACCGCCACGATCTCGGCGCGCAGCAACTGGCCGTCGGTGATATCGAGCAGGCCGATGGTGCCGTGTGGCTGGCGGCGCCGGTCGGTCGGCGAACCGGGGTTGAAGATCCGGACGCCGTCGCCGGTTTCGTCGAGCGGAATGTGGGAGTGTCCGAACACGACCAGGGCGGCCGAGGGGAAGCGGCGACGCAGGCGCGCGGTGCGGCCGGTGGCCTGGCCGCCGTCGTGGATCATCGCGACCGGCAGTCCGGCGATGTCGAATTCGAGGGTTTCCGGCGCGCCCCAGGCCGCCACGTCGGGTCCGTCGTTGTTGCCACGGACCACCCGCACCGGGGCGTACGCGGCGAGTTCGTCGAGCACCGCCGGAACGCAGACGTCGTCGGCGTGCAGGATCAGCTCAGCGCCGCGCAGCTGTTCTGCCACGCGAGGCGGGCAGGTTTTCCAGCGGCGCGGCGCATGCGTATCGGACAGCACGACGACCCTCACCGGGTCATTCTGTCAGCTCCGTACCGGAATTTCGGCGAGAAAACGGGCGCCGTATTCGACGGCCAGCTTGGCCTCGGGCACATTGCGGTAGCCGATGCCGGGAAAACCGTGCACCTGGCCCGGCCACAACTGCACCTCGCAGTGCCTGCCGGCCGCGTGCATGGCCGCGCCGAGCAGTTCGGCGTCGGCTGCGATGCATTCGTCCTCGCCTGCCTGGACCAGGATCGGCGGCCAGCTGGTCATGTCGGCGGCGAGGTGGTCCAGCCGGGGATGGGTCAGCGGGGTGCCGCCGGCATAGGCCAGGTTCGTGCGCACGATGAAGCTCGGATCACTGGTCGGGTCGGGGCGCTCGGCGTCGCGGGCGGTCGCCGCTTCGCCGCTGAGCACGATCATCGGCGAGACCAGCACGACCGCGGCGGGCATCGGCAGATCTTCGCGGCCGAGGTCGCCGAGCAGGCCGATGACCAGCGAAGCGCCCGCCGACATCGCGCCGAGCCGGATCTTCTCGGCTGGCACGCCCTGGTCGAGAACGTACCGGTAGGCGGCGAGCACGTCATCGGCGGCGGCCGGGAAGACGTGTTCGGGAGCGAGGCGGTACTTCGGCAGGAACACCGGAATCTGTGCCTGCTCGGCGTACGCGACCGCGATGCCCTGCTCCAGCTGAGGCGAACCGCTGACCAGTCCGCCGCCGTGCACCCAGATCAGGATGCCGTTGCCCTGATCGGCCTGCGGCCCGGCGACCATGCGCCCGCGCACGCCGCTGTCGGTCCGGACCGACTTGACGTAGCCGCCCTTGGGCGGGCGCGCGGTCATGCCGATCGCGTTCATCATCAGCCGATAGGACCACAGGCTCGGCCCGCCCGCCTTGATCCTGGCCATGCCTTTCCTGGCTCCCCGCATGCGGTGCAGCAGCCGGACGCTCTCCGGGCTCGGTTCGATGGGTATCGGGTTTTGGTGTGTTTTGACCATAGGGTTAGAGTACTAACCGTGGGGTCAAACAATCAATCCGATAGTCAAAACCGGCGGACGTTCATCGACGAGGCCCGCCGCGCCCAGCTGATCCAGTGCGCGATCGACGCGATCGACGAGGTTGGCTACAAGCGCGCGACGCTGGCCGAGATCGCCGGGCACGCGGGCATCACCAAAGGCGCGATCTTCTACCACTTCGCCAACCGCGACGAGTTGATGAACGCGGTGTTCATGCACCTCGTCAACGCGGGCGGCGAGTTCATCCTGGCGGGGGTGGCGGCGGCCGAGACCCCACGTGATCAGCTGCGGGCCTACGTCCAGTCGTTCATCGCGGCATTGAAGGTCGACCCGAAGGCGATCCGCGTGCTGTTCGTGATCATGCGCAATCTCGCCGACGAGAACCACGGCCGGGAATGGTCGCCGGAGGACTATGCCCTGCAGGAGACGGCGATCGCGTCGTTGGAGGACATCCTGCGGCGCGGCCAGGAAGCGGGCGAGTTCGGCGAGTTCGACGTGCGCTCGATGGCGCTGATGATCCGCGGCACCACCGAGATGATCCCGCCGTTCATCGAGGCCTACCCCGGCCTGGACACCGAGGCCTACGGGCGGGACCTGGTGCTGTTCTTCGAGCGTGCCTGCGGGGTGAAGCGGCCGCGCAAGCCGCAATAGCGGAGAGTCATCTCCTGTAGGCTCCGCAGCTGCGGAGAAGTCCGATTTGGACGGCTTATCGGTACAGAACTCCAGGCGGCTCAGCGGGTACGGCTTTTCGGACGAGCGCGTGGCATGCTGTCCCGACCATGATGCGCCCCACCGGGAGTGACCGCGCGGTTGCCAATGCGCAACCGCTGGCCCGGCGCGTGCTGGCCGGCGTGTGCGCGCTGACCGACGAGCTGGTCCGGGCCATCCAGGACGAGAACCCGGGCTACCGCAGCGCGGGCGTCGTGCCGCTGGACGACCTGTGGCATTCCTGCCACGACAACCTCACCCGGGTCATCGAACTCATCGCCGACCCGCCCGCGCGCGGCCAGACCCCGGACACCGACCGCCGGTTCGACGCGGCCCGGGCCACCGGCAGGCGCCGGGCCGAACAGCGGATGCCCATCGACGACGTGCTGCGCTCGTTCCGGATCGGCGGGCGACTCGTCTGGGAAGCGCTGATCGAAGCGGCGCGGCAGGACGGCTCGGTGGGCACCGATGCGCTGGTGGCCATGGCGACCCGGGTCTGGGAGGTCGTCGACAGCACGTCCGCGCAGGTCACCGCCGCCTATCACGAAATGGAACGCGAACTGCTGCGCGCCGATGAGCAGCGCAGGGCCGTGCTGTGGGAAGGCTTGCTGCACGGTCGCGGCACGGACCTGGCCTTCGTGCACGAGGTGTCGCGCGTACTCGGCATTCCGGTCGAAGGGCCGTATGCCGCGCTGGTCGTGGACATGGTCGGCGCCGACGCCGAACGCACCTCGATCGCGGCCGCGCGCAGGCTGGCCGGACGGGAGATCGCGTCGGCCTGGCAGACCCGGGCCGATCTGCTCGCCGGGCTGATCGCGTTACCGGGGTCCACTGTGGACTCGACCTTGGCCTTGCTGCGCGAGCAGATCACCGTCCCGGCCGGGTTGTCGCTCGTGGTCAACGGGCTGGCCGAGGCCGACGTCGCGTATCGGCAGGCGGTGCTGGCCCGGCGCACGCTGCCGCTGGGCCGGGCCGAGATCGCCGTACTGGAACGGCGCCTGCCGGACGCGTTGTTGCTCAGTTCGCCCGAACTCGCGACGCAGCTGGTGGATCGCTGGCTCGGCGATCTGCTCCGGGTCCCTGGGCCGGAACGGCGACTTCTCCTTGGCACCTTGCAGATCTGGGTGGCCACCGGCTGTTCCATCCGGCAGACCGCGGACGCCGCGAACTGCCACCGCAACACGGTGATCAACCGGCTCCAGCGGATGCAGTCGATCACCGGGCACGACTATGGCGATCCGGCCTGCCAAGTCGAGCTGGGACTCGCGTTACGCGCCTCCGCCCTCCTATCGGGTGAATGAATGTGCACTGTGCACAGCGGGATTGGGCCAGAAGTAGGCAGCACGACGATAGGCGCACCGTGGTCGAAATGACACACTCTGCTGCACCGATGCACCGTGTGCCCTCCCCGATCAGCCACGGTGCGGCATCTTTCCCTCGTGTGTGTCGAGAGGACCTGTTGTGGCGCAACATCGCCGTTCGCCGGAAAAGAAGTCCGAAACCGAAAAATCCGAAACTGGAATATCCGAAATGGGAATATCCAAAATCGGATCTCGTGTGCCGCGCCGCAGGTTCCTCGGGTACCTGCTCGCGGCACCCACCCTCGCGGTCGGCGTCGAACTGGCCGCCTCGGCGGCTGACCCGAAATCCGCCAGCGCGACCATTCCGTCCATTCCGCAACCCGAGGAGATCTTCGACCTCGGCGACCTGCAGAACCTGGCGGCCGCACCGACCTCCGGCCTGATCTCGGTACAGGTCAACGCGGACGGGACCGCGTCGTTCGCGGCGCACCGGGCCGAGGTCGGCCAGGGCATGACCACCGCAGTCGCGATGATGATCGCCGAGGAGATGGACCTGCCGATGAGCAAGGTCCACATCACCCTCGCCGATGCCCGCCCGGAACTGCTGATGAACCAGCTGACCGGCGGCTCCAACTCGATGCGCAGCATCTACATCCCGGTGCGCACCGCCGCCGCGATCGCCCGCCAGCAGCTCGTGCTGGCCGCGGCGAAACAGTGGAACGTCAGCCCGCAGAGCCTGTCCACGGCCAACGGCATGGTCACCAGCACCACCGGCCTGAGCGCCGGTTACGGCTCGCTGGCCCAGGCGGCGGCCTCCGCTGTCACGACCGCCGTGGCCGCGCCCGCGCTCAAGTCCGAGGCGGACTTCAGCATTCTCGGCACGCCGCAGGGCCGCATCGACGCGCACGACATCGTCACCGGCCGCAAGACCTTCGGCATGGACATGCAGATCCCGAACGCGCTGCCCACCATGGTCGCCCGCCCGCCGACGATCAACGGCACGGTGAAGTCGGTCGGCAACAAGGCCGCGATCCTGGCCATGCCCGGCGTCACCGACGTCGCGACGATCACCAACGGGGTGGCGATCCGGGCCAAGACCTTCGGCCAGTGCATCGACGCGATCCAGGCCATCCAGGTCGACTGGGGTCCCGGCACCGTCGACGGCGAATCCGACGCGACCGTCCTGGCTGCCTTGAAGGCCGCCGAGATCCCGCTCGTGGTACCGCCGCTGCTGGCCCAGACGATCGACGCCGAATTCGTCTTCAACTTCGCCAGCAACAGCCCGCTCGAACCGGACAACGCCATCGCCGACGTGCGGTCGGACAGCGCGGAGATCTGGTCCAGCCTCAAGGTGCCGATCGACGCGCTACAGCAGATCGCCGCGCAACTCGGGCTGCCGCAGAGCGCGGTCAAGGTGCACGTCATCCAGGGCGGCGGTTCGTTCGGCAGGCACCTGTTCCACAACGTCGCCGCCGAAGCCGCCGAGATCTCGCAGAAGATGGGCAAGCCGGTCAAGCTGTCCTGGTCGCGCACCGACGACTTCCGGCAGGGCCGCACCCACCCGATGTCCACCTCCCGGGTGCGGGCGAACTACCTGCTGGGCAACGTGATCAGCTACGAGCAGCGGCACACCAGCGTGCAGACCGACTTCAGCCACGGCCTCGGCGAGATGATCACCGCGACCGCGGCCAGCCTGCCCATCGCCGGCAACCTCAGCTTCGCCGAGTCGATCTTCGAGTTGAGCCAGTCCTCCCCGTACAACTTCGGCGTGACAACGCAGTTGCTCAACGAGGTGCCGTTGCAGTTCAACACCGGCAGCATGCGCAACATCTACTCGCCCAACGTGGTCTGCGCGGAAGAACTCGTCGTCGACCAACTGGCCAAGAAACTCGGCAAGAACCCGGTGAGCTTCCGGCAGGAGTACCTGAAGGAACCGCGCCTGCTGGCCGTGCTGAACAAGGCGGTCAGCGTGGGCAACTGGGGCGAGAGCCTGCCGGCCGGGATGGCGCAGGGGATCGCGGTGCACTCCGAGTACCAGGCCGCGATCTGCTGCCTGGTCACCATCGACTGCCGCCCGGCCACCGTGAACCGGCCGATCACGGACGGCGTCGCGGGGCCGCGCGTCACCAAGGCGCTGATCGTGGTCGACCCGGGTTTCGCCATCAACCCCAAGGGCCTCGACGCGCAGATGATCGGCGGCATGAACGACGGCATCGCGCTCGCGCTCACGTCCAGCCTGCACATCCAGAACGGCATCCCGCTGGAAGGCAGCTGGGACAACTACTTCTACACCCGGCAGTGGAACACCCCGCTGGACATGCAGGTGATCATCATGCCGAACACCTCGACCAGCCCCAGCGGCGCCGGTGAACTCGCGGTCGCGCCCTCCTTCGCCGCGGTCGCCTGCGCCTACGCGCGGGCAACCGGCACCATGCCGACCCGTTTCCCGATCAACTACAACACCCTCGGCTTCACCCCGTACCCGCTCGAACCGTCCACCCCGCAGTCGCCGACCGACGGCCTCGACCTCACCTTCTAGGAGAACCGGTGCCCAACCACACCTTCATCCTCAACGGCAAGCAGGTCACCGTCGACGTCGACGACAACGTGCGGCTGCTCTGGGTCCTGCGCGACATCCTCGGCGTGACCGGGCCGAAGTACGGCTGCGGCCTGCACGTGTGCAAGGCCTGCACCAGCCACATCAACGGCAAGGCGTTCAACCCGTGCTCGGTGATGGTCTCCGACATCCAGGCGACCGACGAGATCACCACGATCGAGGGACTGCCGGCCACCGTCGGCCAGGACCTGCACCCGATGCAGCAGGCCTGGCTGGACGGCGACGTCGCCCAGTGCGGTTACTGCCAGCCCGGCCAGATCATGGCCGCGGTCGCGCTGGTCAAGAAGGTCAAGGCGGAGGGCAGGTCGATCACCGACGACGACCTGGACTCGCTGCGCAACATCTGCCGCTGCGGCACCTACTCGCGGATCCGCGCCGCGATCAAGACCGGGGCCGCGAACATGTAGTTTCGCCCTTGTGGAGGCAGCGGACGCGATCGTCATCGGGGCCGGGCACAACGGGTTGGTAGCGGCGAATCTGCTCGCCGATGCCGGCTGGCAGGTGCTGGTCCTGGAGTCCGCTGCCGCACCCGGCGGGGCCGTGCACACCGAGGAGGTCACGGCCCCCGGGTTCCGCAACGACCTGTGCAGCGCGTTCTTCCCGATGGCCGCGCTCTCGCCCGCCATCGCCGCGCTCGACCTCGGTTCGTATGGCCTGCGCTGGGCGCATGCCCCGGTCGCGCTCGGCCATCTCGCGCCGGACAACCGGTTCTTCGCGTTGCACCGCGATCTCGACCGCACCCTGGCCGGCCTCGGCGCGGACGCTTCGGCGTGGCGGCGCCTGGTCGAGCAGTGGCAGTCGCTCCGCGATCCCTTGCTGGCGGCCCTGTTCAGTCCCTTTCCGCCGGTGCGCGCGGGAATGCGTTTGGCGGGCAAGGCCGGCGTGGCCGAACTGATCCGGTTGGCGCGCACGATGGTGTTGCCCGCGCGGCAACTGGTCGAGGAGAACTTCAGCGGTGACGGCGCGCGGCTGCTGATCGCGGGCTGCGCGCTGCACACCGACGTCGGCATCGACAGCGCGGGCAGCGGCCTGTTCGGCTGGCTGTTGGCGATGGCCGCGCAGGACGTCGGTTTTCCGGTTCCGGTCGGCGGTGCGGGGGAGTTGACGGCGGCGCTGGTGCGGCGGTTGCTGGCGCGGGGTGGGGAGGTTCGCTGCGGTCAGCACGTGCGCCAGATCCTGATCGGGCGTGGTCGCGCGGTCGGGGTGCGGGACGGGTCCGGTGCGCCGATCCGCGCTCGATCCGCTGTGCTCGCCGATGTCCCCGCGCCGACCCTCTACCGTGATCTGGTTGGTTCCGATCACCTGCCGTCTCGGCTGGTCGACGACCTGCGCCGGTTCAGCTGGGACAGCGGCACGGTCAAAGTGGACTGGGCGCTGTCCGGGCCGATCCCGTGGACCAACGCGGAAGCGGCGGCCGCTGGCACCGTGCATCTGGGCGTCGACCTGGACGGCATGACCGCCTACAGCGCGGATCTGGCCCGGCGGCGCGTGCCCGAGACGCCGTTCGTGCTGCTCGGCCAGATGACCACCGCCGACCCGACCCGCTCCCCAGCAGGCACCGAAACCGCCTGGGCCTACACGCACGTCCCGAACCAGGGCGATCCCGCCGCGGTCGCCCAGCGGATCGAGCAGCTGATCGAGTCGCACGCGCCCGGCTTCCGGGACCTGGTCATCGGCCGCCACGTACAGGGCCCGGCCGAACTCGAAGGGCGCAATCCCGGGCTGATCGGCGGCGCCATCAACGGCGGCACCGCCGCCATCCACCAGCAGTTGTTCTTCCGGCCGATCCCCGGCCTCGGCCGCGCCGACACCCCGATCGACCGGCTGTTCCTGGCCGGATCGGCCGCCCATCCCGGTGGCGCCGTGCACGGCGGGCCGGGGGCGAACGCGGCGCGGGCCGCGCTGCGCCGGGACGGATTGTTCGGCGACGCCTACGCCGGAATCGTCGGCAGCGCGCTGCGCGCGATCTACGCTTGACCGCGTGGACCTGGAAACGGCGCTGACCAGCCTCTACGCGGCGAGCCGGGAGGACTTCATCCCGGACCGCGACGAGGCGACCAAACAGGCGCGCGCGGCGGGCGATCGCGAACTGGCCAAGAAGATCGCGGCCGCGCGCAAGCCGACCGTGGCCGCCTGGCTGCTCAACCAGGTCAGCCGCGAATACCCAGACGATCTCGCCGCGCTCGGCGAACTCTCCGAGCAGCTGCGGGGCGCGCACCAGGAACTCGCGGCGGACAAACTGCGGGCGTTGTCCCAGCGGCGCAACGAGGCTCTGCGCACGTTGGACGATCGCGCCCTGCGCGTCGCGCGGCGAGCCAAGATGAGCGTCACCGCGCAGGTCACCGAGGCACTGCGCGAGGCGTTCACGGCCGCGCTGCTCGACCCGGACGTGCTCGCCACGCTGCGCGCAGGCCGGTTGTCCGCGGTACCCGGCGCGGAAGCCAGCACCGGCTGGCCAACCTGGGACGGCATCCCCGCGACCACCGCCCCGACCACCGCCCCGACCACGGCCAAAGCCGCCCCTCCCAAGTCCAGCCCGTCGCCCAAGTCCACAAAGGACGACCAAGCCGAGCGGCGCCGGATCGAGGAACGCCGGGCGCGCCGCGCCGCCCAGCGCGCCGAAGCCGAGGAAGAAGCGAGCTTGGCCGAAGCCGCCCGCGTCGAGGCGGAAGTGGCCCTCGACGCGGCCAGGCAACGATCGGAAGAGGCCGACGCGGAACTGGCCGCCGCGCGCAACCGGGTCGAACAGGCGCGGTTCGAACAGCGCACCGCCAAACTGGCCGCGGCCACCGCGCAGCACGAGTACGACCAGGCCGAACGCAATGCGAGAGCGGCCCAGCGTGCGCTCACCGACCTCAGTTGAGCCGCGCCCAGCGTGCGCTGATCGACCTCAGCTGAGCCAGGGCCAAGACGGCGGGTACCGCGCCCAGGGCGGCGTCATCCGGTTCATGCCAGCACCTTCCGGACCGCCGCGTCGAACTCGCGTGGCTCCTCGAGGTGCGGCATGTGCCCGCTGTTGGCGAACTCCACGTAGACCGCGCCCGGGATCCCGTCGGCCAGCGACCGGCCCCACTTCGGACCGCAGATGAAGTCGTGCGCGCCGACCGCGATCAGCGTCGGCACGCCGATCTCGCCCAGCCTCGGTCGCACGTCGAACGGCGCCGGTTCCTGCCCGCGCGACGGCGCGCTCCACGCGGACATCTGCTCGACCATCGGCGCGAACTCGGCCTCCCGGCCCCAGTAGTCGGCCAGGTAGCCGGGCAGGATCGTGCGCACCGCCCTGGTCATCTCCGCGTCGGACAGTTCGCCGTGGTTGGCCGTGAACGCGGGCATGATCTCCTCGACCCCGGGTTTGCCCTGGTTGGCTTGGACGAACGACGTCATGTTGGCGACCGCGTTCTGCCAGAAGTCCGGGCCGGTGACCGGTGAGGTGTCGTGCAGGATCAGGCCGCCAACCCGGTCCGGGTGGGCCAGCGCGTACTCCAGCGCGACGAACCCGCCGTGCGAATGCCCGAGCAGGGCCACCCTCGGCTCGCCGAGGTGCTCGATGACCGCGTGCAGGAACCGCACGTAGGTGCTCAGGACGTACTGGGCCGGATCGGCCAGCCTGCCGGATTCGCCGGTGCCGATCGGCTCGACGTAGACCATGGTCAGGTGCTCTTCGAGCAGCGGCATGCGCAGGTAGTTCCAGCTGATGCCGGGGCCGCCGGAGTGCGCGACACAGACGGGGCCCTGGCCGAACACGTGATAGCGCTGGACGATGCCGTCAACCTCGATGGTGTGCGTGTTGTTCATACCGGCACGATGCGGGTGCACGCGAAAAGTTCGATCAGCTCGCGGTGACCTGTGTCACAGGGATTGCTGGTGGAACAGCCGCAGCTGCTGGACCCGCCCCTGCACCAGCGACATCAGCCAGACCACGCCCGGTGGACAGTGTTCCGGGTCGTCCGGTGGGCTGATCAGCCGCATCTCCCAGATCATCAGGTCGCGGCTGGCCACCGCGTTGCGCAGCCGCTGGTGCACGCCCGCGGTCAGGTCGCTCTCCATCCCGGCCAGCGCGGCTGTGGCGTCGCCGTGCAGCGTGCCGTTGGCGAAGATCTGGAAGTCCGGCGTCCACCGGTCGGCGGCGACCGTGGCGAACCCGCCGCGCTCGGCCACCGCGATCGTCTCGACCGCCTCGATGCGCGCCGCTCTGGCCAGCCGGTTCGCGTCCGGGTGCTGGTCGTCGGCGGTGCTCAGCAGCGCGCTGGTCAGCTTGGTCCGTGCCTCGCTGAGCCTGCTGCGCACCGTCCCGACCGGCACCCCGCACGCGGTGGCGATCGCCGCGTAGTCGTTGACGCCGCTGAAATGCCGCAGCATCAACGTCATCCGCAGCGGCGGCGAGAGCTGTTCGATCGCGTGCCACACCCAGTCGCGCAGGGCGTGGTCCTCCAGCACCTGCTCCGGGTTCGGCAGGTCGGACGGTCGATCGAGGTCGACGCCGAACTGTTCGCGGGAGCGGGCGCGCAGCCGCATCCGGCAGACGTTGCGCACGATCTGGCGCAGCCACGGTCCGACCGATTCGGGATCGCGGACATCGCCGATGCGGCGCAACGCGATCAGCGCCGCCTCCTGCACCGCGTCGTCGGTGTCCGGGTGGTAGCCGAGGATCGCCAGCGCGACCGCGCGCATGTCCGCGTGGTGCCGGGCCAGCAGCGCGCCGAGCGCGGCGACCTCGCCGGCCTGGGCGTCGCGGGTCAGCACTGCCTCGAAAGAAGGCACTGTTGGTGAGAAATCTGCCAACTGTGGAAAATTCTTGTTCGGTGTCAACGGTGGCCCTGAGTCGATTCCGCTCACTACCGTATTCGAGCCGGGGCCTGCGTGCCCGGAGGGAGAGGGGACGTCGATGTCGTCGCGTACCGTTGCTCGCAGATCCGGATTCGCACTCCTGGCCGCCGCGCTGCTGGTCGGCGCCGCGCTCACCTCGACCGCCGGTGCGGCCACCGCGCCGGTCACCGCCGAGATCGCTGAGCAGGCCCAGACCATCGCCGGATTCGGCGCCTCGGGCGCGTGGTGGGTCAACGACCTCGCCAACTACTCATCGGCCGCGCAGACGCAGGTCGCCAACCTGTTGTTCACGTCGAGCGGGATCGACCTCAGCCAGTACCGGTACAACATCGGCGGCGGGGGAGTGGGCGTCTCGTCCGGCCCGCGCGCGCCGCAGTCGCTGATCTCGACCAACGGCACCTACAACTGGTCGAACGACCCGGGCGGCCAGACCTTCCTCAAGCTCGCCGCGCAGGACGGCGTGCCGGACCTGATCGGGTTCGTGAACAGCGCGCCGAGCCAGTGGACCACGAACGGCCGCAACTGCGGCAGCAGCCTCACCTCCGGCGACGAGGGCGCCTACGGCACGTTCCTGGCCACCGTGGTGTCGCACTTCGCGTCGCAGGGCATCACCATCGACCAGATCAGCCCGATGAACGAGCCGGACAACAACTTCTTCACCTGCGGCCAGGAAGGCATGAACGTCGGCACCGGCCAGCGAGCCGCGATCGTGCAGGCGGTCGGCAGCGCCCTGGCCGCCGCCAAGCTGCCGACCACGGTGATCGCCGACGAGTCCAGCCAGACCACCCAGTTCACCAGCGAAGTGCCGCAGTGGCTGCCCGGTTCGCAAGCCGCGCAGTACGTTTCCGCGCTGGCCCACCACACCTACGACTTCCCCGGCAACGGCCAGCTCGAATACACCGGCGCGGTCGGCGCGCTGAACAACAAACCCACCTGGGCCAGCGAAATCTGCTGCCAGGTGACCGGCGGTGGCTACGGCCAGCAGTACGACCCGACCATCGCGGGCGGCCTGGTGCTGGCCAACTACCTCTACCAGGACCTCGCGTTCACCGGTGATTCCGCCTTCCAGTGGTGGACCGCGCTCTCGCCCGAACTCGGCTGCGACCCGACCGCCAGCGCGTCCTGCGCGACCTCGGCCAACGGCTCCGGCTGGAACGACGGCCTGCTCTACTACGACCCGAACTACGCCAGCAACGGCAACCAGAACATCTATGCCACCAAGCGGTTCTACGTGCTCGGCCAGTACAGCCGCTACGTGCGCCCGGGCGCGGTGCGCTACGCGATCACCGGCGGCCCGCCCGGTGTGCAGGCGATGGCGTTCTGGCAGCACAACGCCTGGACCGTGGTCGCCACCAACACGAACAGCTCGGCCAACTCGTTCAGCCTCAACACCGACAGCGGCACCCTCACCCCGCAGACCGCCGTGCAGACCACCGCGACCCAGAACCTGGCCAGCGTCGCCGCGCCGAGCGTGTCCGGCTCGACCATGACCGCCTCGCTGCCCGCGCAGAGCGTGACCACATTCGTGCTGGGCAGCTCCGGTCAGCCGGGCAGCGTCACCCGGGCCGCGTCCGAGCTGGTCGGCAACCAGTCGAACCGCTGCCTCGACGTGCCCGGCATGAGCACGGCCAACAACACGCAGCTGGAGCTGTACGACTGCAATGGCGGCACCAACCAGGAGTTCAGCCTGACCACGTCCGGCCCCATCACTGTCTACAGTGGAACGAACCAGAAGTGTCTCGACGCCTACCAGCAGAAGACCGCGCCGGGCACACCGGTGAACATCTTCACCTGCAACGGCGGCAAGAACCAGCAGTGGACCGTGCACCCGGACGGCGCGATCACCAACAACCAGTCCGGCCTGTGCCTGGACGCGTACAGCCAGGGCACCGGCAACGGCACCAAAGTCGACCTGTGGAGCTGCAACGGCGGCTCGAACCAGCAGTGGCCGCCCAACTGAATCATTCCGGCTGAACGGGGCAAAGGTCCGATGAGTTGACCCCGTTCGGCCGTTGACAACGTTCGGCAGGCTACTTAACCTTCTCTTTCGGCGCGACACATCGGATGTCTGTCGCGGTCTGGGGAGAGGATCTGCCATGCGCCCAACCCGATTGCTGGCCCTCTTGGCTGCGGTTCTGGCCATCTTCGGCCTCGGTGGCATCGCCACCGCCGACCCGGCCCCGCCGCCCCTCCAGCTCTACGCCGCGCCGTACGGCGCCGGACCTCTGTGCGCCTGGTTCCTGCCCTGCTCGATCACCACCGCGCAGCAGCAGGTCCGCAGGCTCGACCAGAACCTGAACCGCGACCTCAAGGTCAACCTCGCCGGCGGCACCTACCGCCTCACCGCCCCGCTCCAGTTGGGCGCGGCCGATTCGGGCACCAACGGCTACCACGTGATCTGGGCCGCCGAACCCGGCGCGACGCCGGTGTTCAGCGGCGGCCAGCAGATCACCGGCTGGCACCTCTCCGACCCCACCAAGAACATCTGGTCGGCACCCGCGCCCGCGAACCTGCACACCCGCCAGCTCTACGTGAACGGCGTCCGCGCGCAACGCGCCGGCGGCCCCCTCCCGGTCGCGCTCACCATGACCCCGACCGGCTACACCGCG
Source organism: Pseudonocardiaceae bacterium (assembly GCA_035248365.1). GTDB lineage: Bacteria > Actinomycetota > Actinomycetes > Mycobacteriales > Pseudonocardiaceae > CAJCJE01. The sequence continues at coordinate 167,462 of DATFHN010000004.1, forward strand.
AGTTCCGACCTGATGGCGAGCTGGCGCAACCCCGGCGACCTGGAGTTCGTCTACACCGGCGGTGCGCCGTACTGGTCGCTGAAGGTCGGCGGCGAGGGCGCCTGGACCGAACCGCGCTGCCCGGTCGCGTCGATCTCCGGCACCACCATCACCATGGCCCAACCCTGCTGGGACAACTCCACCCAACGCCTCCAGCGCAACGACGGCAGCGGCCGCAGCTACAACCTGGTGCACAACGGAAACCTGGGCAACGGCTCGATTCCGGCCTATGTGGACAACGCCTACGAGCTGCTCGACCAGCCCGGCGAATGGTACCTGGATTCCAGCGCCCACCAGATCTACTACATCCCGCGCGCGGGCGAACAACTGCGCCGCGCGGACGTGGAAGCTCCGGTCCTGCAACAACTCGTCACCGGCAACGGAACCCACGACATCGAGTTCGACGGCATCCAGTTCGCCTACGCCACCTGGCTCACCCCGAGCACCGGCGACGGCTTCTCCGAGGTCCAGGCCAACTACACCTTGACCGGCCAGGGCGCCTACGCCACGCAGGGCCTGTGCCAGTTCATCGCCGGTGGTACCTGCCCGTACGGCAACTGGACCAAGGAGCCCGGCAACCTCAGCTTCAGCGACGACACCGATATCCAGTTCCGCGATGATGCCTTCGTGCACCTCGGCGCGGCCGGGCTCGATCTCGGCGACGGCTCGCAGTCCGACACCGTGCAGGGCAGCGTGTTCACCGACATCTCCGGCAACGGCCTGGAAATCGGCGGCGTCGACATTCCCGAGCCGACGACGCAAGCCCAGCACACCAGCGGCGTTTCGGTGCTGGACAACCACCTCTACGGCCTGCCGGTCGAGTATCACGGTGGCGTCGCCATCGATGTCGGCTATGCCGAACACACGCTGATCAGCCACAACCAGATCGACCACACCGCCTACACCGCGATCTCGCTCGGCTGGGGCGGCTGGCCGGACAAGATCAAGGTGGCGGCCACGCCCAACTACTCCAACAACAACACCGTCTCCGACAACCAGATCAGCGACGCCATGCAGCTGCTCGCCGACGGCGGCGCGATCTACACCCAGGGCATCACCGGCACCTCGCTCGCCGACGGTGAACACCTGACCGGCAACGTGATCACCGGCATCCTGGACAACGGGCACGCCATGTACTGCGACAACGGCTGCACGTACTGGACCGCCGACGGCAACGTGCTGGTCGGCAACATCTCCAACGACTGGGGCGCCCGCCACACTGACTACACCGCGGGCCAGACCGGCGACGATCCGCTCGAAGTCAGCGGAAACTACTGGTGGCAGGGCGATGCCGACTCGTCCAGCAAGAACACCGTGGTCAGCGGCAACCACGTCATCGCGGGCCTGACCGCCGCGCCCGCGTCGATCACCAGCGCGGCCGGTCTCGAACCGCAGTACCGGCACATCCTCGCCGAAAGCTTCGGCACATCCGCGCCCGACGCGCCCGCTCAGGTGGCCGCCTTCGCGGTCAACGGCAGCGCCTGCGTCGGCTGGAATCCATCCTTTGTGGACAACGGCGCCCCGGTGACCGGCTACACGGTCACCGCGTCACCGGGCGGCGAACAGGCCACGCTCAGCGCGGCCGACCTGGCCAAGCTCGGCTACGCGATCATGCCCGGCCTGACCCAACGGCACCGCGTACACGTTCACCGTCACCGCGCACAACGCGTTCGGCACCAGCGCGCCGTCCCTCCCGTCGGCCCCGGTCACGCCCGCCGCCGCCACCGTGACCTCCGAGAAGTTCACCTGGCCTGGTGTTGCCTCGGGCCAGCCCGACAACGTCGTCGCCACCGGCCAGACCATCCCGGCCTCGGGTTCGGCAGGCACGCTCGGCATCCTGGCCACGTCGACCTACGGCCCGGCCACCGGGACCGGCCAGGTGACCTACTCGGATGGCACCAGCCAACCGTTCACGCTCACCGTGCCGGACTGGTACGCGACGCCGCCCGGCGGCGCCGACATCGCCTTCACCAGTGCCTACCGCAACCGGCCCGGCAACGTGCAGCAGACCCACCAAACCACCGTCTACTACGCCAACGTGCCCATCGACGCGACCAAGACCGTCACCGGCATCGTGCTGCCGAACGTCGGCCCGGTCGCGTCAGGCACGCCCGCGCTGCACGTCTTCGCGATGAACCTCGGTGCGACCCCGGTCGACCTCTCCGCCGCCTACGACAACGTCGCCGTCACCGACGACGCCGCAACGGCAGCAGGCAACATCGACGGCTCCGGCTCCAGCTTCTCCGCGCAAGCCCTGGCCGCCTCCGGCGTCGCGCCCGGCGCCCAGATCGCCACCCAGTCGGCCGCGCCCGGTGCGCCGACCTCGGTCAGCGCCAGCCCCGGCGACGGCGCGGTCAGCATCCACTTCACCCCGCCATCCTCGGCCGGGATCAGCCCGATCATCGGCTACACCATCACAGCGCCCGGCATCGCGCCGGTTCAGGTGACCGGCCACGATTTCCTGTGGGCGGGCAGCGGAAACGGACTGTACACAGTGGTCGGTGGCCTGACCGACGGCACCGCCTACACGTTCACCATCACCGCCGACAACGTGGCTGGTCCGGGTACCCCGGCCACCGTCACCGCGACCCCCACAGGCTGAGGATCGGCCAGAGCGGGCCGGCGCGGGTGACCGCCGCGCCGGCCATGCTCGCGCTCAGTGGCGGGAAACCAGCCAGGTGCCGAAGGCGCGGAGGTGCTCGTTGAGCGCGTCCGGTTCGATCACGTCGAGGTCCAGGTTGAGGTAGGCGAGCCAGCGGGCGGCCCAGTCGAGGTCGTCGGTGCCGAAGCGGAGTTCGCAGTCGTCGCCGTTGTCCAGGACCGTGGCCACGGTCGGGTCGACCAGTTCACGGACGAGGTCGGCGGAGGTGTGCACGCGGACGCGGACGGTGTGCCGCCACGAGCCGTGTGCGAGGGATTCGGCGACGAGGGCGACCGCATCGGTTGGTGGTTCGGGAGTGGCGAACCGGGTGCCGAGTGGTTGGACGTGCCGGATGCGGTCGATCGCGTAGACCCGCCAGGACGATTCACCGCGTGGGCAGGCGAGCAAGTACCAGCGTTGCCGCATGGCCACCAACCGGTGCGGCTGCACGTCGGCCTGGTGGATACGGATGGCTTCGCCCGCACGGCAGGCAAGTGCGACGGCGACCAGGGTGTCGCGGTCTGCGCGGCGAGCGGGGGAGCCGGACTGGGTCTGGATCGCGGCGAGCGCGGTGAGGCGGGCTTGCCAGCGGGACGGGACGAGCTGGGTGAGCTTGGCGAGAGCGGTGACCGCCGCGGTTTCCAGGCCGTCGACCGCGACGGCGGTGCGCAGACCGAGCGCGATCGCGGCCACCTCGTCGGCGTCGAGCAGCAGGGGCGGCATGGTGCGGCCGTGCGCGAGCCGGTAGCCGCCGGTACGGCCGGGTTCGCCGTCGATGCGGTAGCCGAGTTCGCGCAACCGGGCGATGTCGCGGCGGGCGGTCCGCTCCGTGACACCGAGGCGTTCGGCCAGGCCGGTGGCTGAGATGCCCGGGTGCGCCTGGAGCAGGGTCAACGTCTCCAGCCGGCGGTTCGCGGTGCTCACGCCACGATGATGCCGAAAACCCGGACTGAAATCGTCCGGGTTTGGCTCCATGCTTGCCGCATGACCGAGATTTCGCTGCTGCGCCCCGCCGGGCTCGTGCATTCGCCCGCGTTCAGCCACGTTGCCGTCGTTCCGCCCGGCGCGACCACCATCTACGTCGGCGGCCAGGACGCGGCCGACGCGGACGGGAAGCTGGTCGGCGACGGCGATGTCGCCGCGCAGACTCGCCAGGTGATGGCGAACGTGCAGGTCGCGCTGGCCGCCGCCGGGGCCACCGTGCACGACCTGGTGTCGGTGACGCTGTTCATCGCGGAGGGCGTCGACCTGACCAAGGCCTATCCAGTGGCGGCGCAGGCGCTGGCCGGGGCGGTGCCGACGGTGCTGGCCGCGCGGGTCGCGAGCCTGGCCGTGCCGGGCGCGTTGATCGAGGTGAGCGCGGTCGCGGCCCTGTTCGCTAGCTCGACGGGATGATCAGTTGTTCGGTCACCCAGTGCGCTGCTTCCGGTGGGTAGGGCGGCAGCAGGCCGAGGATGATGTGGCCGAAACCGGCTTCGATCGCCCTGCTGATCGCGTCCTTGGTGGTGCCGGGCTGGTCGTAGGAGACCGTCAGGATGGTCGAGCGGGTGATCGACGCGGGGTCGCGGCCGATCTCGGTGCAGAACCGGTCGAGCACCTGGTTGCGGCTGGCCACGTCGGCCAGGTCGTCGGCGCCGGGGAAGTTCCAGATGTCGGCGTGCTCGGCGACCACCCGCAGGGTCGCGGTCGCGCGGCCACCGATCATGATCGGCGGGTGCGGCTGCTGGACCGGCTTGGGGTTGCCGATGGCGTCGGTGAGCTGGACGTAGGTGCCGTTGAAGTCGAACGGTTCGTCTTCTGTCCACAGTCGACGGATCACGGTCATCGCCTCGGCGAAGGCGGCGACGGCGTGTTCGGCGTCGTGGTAGGGGAGGCCGTGCGCGACGTACTCGCGCTTGGCCATCGGCACGCTCGGCCGCGAACCGGCGCCGATGCCGAAGTCCAGGCGTCCGCCGGAGACGATGTCGACGGTGGTGGCGATCTTGGCCAGCATCGCCGGCGGCCGGAAGCGGTTGCTGGTGACCAGCAGGCCAAGGCGCAGGCGCTCGGTTTGCCCGGCCAGGGCGGAGAGCAGCGTCCAGCCTTCGAGGGTGGGGCCGTTGCGCTCGCCGAAGATCGGCATCAGGTGGTCGTAGAGCCAGGCGTGCTCGATCTGCGGAATGGCGTCGGCCTCGCGCCAGACTCGCTGGATGTCGTGGTAACCGACCTGGGATTGGGCGGTCATGATTCCGAACCGCGTCATGGTGACCCGTCCTGTGATTAAGTGGAACCTTGTTCCACTAACGATACGGAACCTTGTTCCGGTTTGCAAGGAGGGTTCGGGGTGACGGTGGGCAGGACCCGGGATGCCGGCTGGCAGATCGGGGTGTCGAAGACTGTGGACCGGCCGGTCGAGGAGGTGTGGGCGTTCCTCACCTCACCGGCGGGCATGGCGATCTGGCTCGGTGAGGGCGTGCGCGTGCTGGATGAACCGGGCGCGGGCTACCAGACCACGAACGGCATCCGCGGCGAGACACGGAGCTTCCACGAACTGGACCGGGTCCGGCTCACCTGGCAGCCGGCCGGCTGGTCACACGACACCACGCTGCAACTGACCGTGCGCGCGGCCGGGCCCGGACGGGCGATGCTGCGCGTGCACCAGGAACGGCTCGCTGACGCCGGGGAACGCGAGCGCCAGCGGAGCCATTGGCGTGAGGTGATCGCCGCGTTGGTCGCGGCGCTCGTCAACCCTGGGGCGGAGTGAGGGCGACCACGGCTTCGCCCGCCGCGACCAGGAAGGTCAGCGTTTCCTGGAGGTAGAGGTCGACCGAGGTGGCCTCGTGGCTGAGGTAGCCGATCGAGATGTCCTGGCCGAGGTGCAGATCGAAGTCACCGCCCCGGGTGCTGATCACGAACGCGCCGCTGATCGCGGGCGCCCAGACGATCTCGCCGCTGATCAGCCGCTGGATGTGCTCGATCACCGGGTAGCCGTGGTCGCGCGTCTCGCTGACCTCGGTGTACGCGTCGGCGCTGAGCGCCACCGAGTACGGGCCGTTCACGCCCTCCCGGCGCAGCTGGCTCAACGCGGTCGCGATCGCTTCCGGGTAGTCGCGCACGTCGGCCGGGAAGGCGATGGCCGGGTTGCTCGTACCGGAACGCAGGCCCTGGATGCCCGCCGCCTCGTAGCCTTCGAAGATCAGCCGGTCCTCGGCGAAGGCGATGCTGCGCGCCGCGTCCTTCACCGGCTGCCAGTCCGAATCGGACGAACCACGCTCGACGTCGTCGATGGCCTCGCGGCTCAACGTGAACGGCACCCGCAGCTCGACCAGCGCGTGCACCTCCCGCTGATGCGCGAGCACGCCTTCCTGCGGCGCGTTGATGCTGTGCACGTGCCCGGTGCCGACAGCGGAGAGTTCGCTCCCGCTCGGTCCGTGCAGGTCGACGACGCGCCGGCCGGCCAGGTGCCGCTTGATGGTGCGGGTCGCCTCTTCCTCGATCTGCGCCCAGGCGCCGTCGGAGATGGGGGCGAGTTCGCGATGCAGGTTGTTCATGATGCCGCGGTCCCTCTCAGGCTGCCGATGTTGAGTGATCCGGTAGCGTCTTCTCGCAGACTGTCCACTATGGCCGGTTCCGGTGCTGCCGCTGGTTCGTCGGCGAGGCCGTCCAGCATCGGCTGGGACGGCACGAAGAACAGGTTGCCGGTCACCGCCGTGCTGAAGTCCAGGATCCGGTCGTAGTTGCCGGGCGGATCGCCGAGGAACATGTTGCGCAGCATCTGCTCGGTGATCGCCGCCGACTTCGCGTAGCCGATGAAGTACGTGCCGAATTCGCCTTGGGACACCGAACCGAAGGGCATGTTGTCCCGGACGATGTCGACTTCCTCACCGTCGATGGTGATCGAGGTGAGCGCGTTGTGCGCGTTGCTCGGCTTGACGTCGTCGGCCAGCTCGATGTCGGAGAGCTTCTTGCGGCCGATGATGCCTTCCTGCTCCTCGGTGGACAGCTCGTCCCACGCGGCGAGATCGTGCAGGTACTTCTGGGTGATCACGTAGCTGCCACCCGCGAAGGCGGGGTCCTCGTCGCCGATCGCGGTCGCCGCCAACGCCTGCGCGCCGACCGGGTTCTCGGTGCCGTCGACGAAACCCATCAGGTCGCGGTTGTCGAAGTAGCGGAAGCCGTGCACCTCCTGCACCGCGGTGACCCCGTCGCCGAGCTGGTTCATCAGCTGCGAGGCCAGCTCGAAGCACAGGTCCATCCGCTTCGCGCGGATGTGGAACAGCACGTCGCCGGGGGTGGCGATGGCGTGCCGGTTGCCCGCGTGCAGCTCCTGGAACGGGTGCAGCTCGGCGGGCATCGGGCCGCGGGCCAGCCTGCGCCACGCGTCGGCGCCGAACCCGGTGACGCAGGTGAGCGTGCTGGCCGGGTCGCGGAAGCCGACCGCGCGGACCAGGCCGCTCACCCCGGCGCACACGTCGCGCACGGCGTCGTCGGCGCCGGGGTTGATGGTCACGATCAGGAAGATCGCCGCGTTGGTCAACCCCGTTGCGACAGCCTGCGGCGCGGGCGGCTCGGCCGCATTGCTGCTCATCTACCTGCTCCACGGGGTCGGGATTGCCGTTGCGGCACGGGCGAACGCGACGTTATCAGGCAGGCTGGCGACCGGCACAACGACGCGGATCTACTGAGAGGTGCTAACACAATGTTGTTCGATCAGGGAGCGGCGGTCAGGTGCGTGAGATGCAAGGCGGAGGAGGGAGCGATGACGGAGTCATCGTGACTGACGACAACGCCGCAGATCGCGTGCCTGGGCGTCGCGAGCCGAACAGGCATTGTGTTAGCACCTCTTTACTCAGCGCTGACCGTGACCGGCCAGTCGATCTCCACGTCGGCGAGCACGTTGAAGTAGTTGGTCAGCACGTTGAGTGCGACCTGCCCGACGACCTCGGCGATCTCCGCGTTGGTGACGCCGTTGATCCGCGCCGCCGACAGCGTCTCCGCCTCGACGTGGCCCTTGGTGCGCACCACCGCATCGGCCAGGGCGAGCAGGGCGGCCGTGTGCGGGTCCTCGGACTTGGCGAAACGGGCCCGCTCCAGTTCGTCGGCGTCGATCTTGGCCAGGTGGCCGCCGAGGTAGGTGTGCGCGGACAGGCAGTACGAGCAGCCGTCGTACTGGGCGATGGTGATGGCCAGCCGCTCACGCACCGCGGCCGGGAGAACGCCGGTGGCGAGCTTGGCCGACATGGTCAGGTAGGTGTCCAGCAGCGCGGGGCTGTTGGCCATCACCTTGAGCATGCTGGGCAGCGCGCCGAGCTGCTTGTGCGCGGCGTCGAGCAGTTCGGCGGCACGCTCGGTGGCGTCGGCGGGCTCGATGACGGGCAGGTTCGACATGGGAACTCCTCGATCGGTTGGCGTTACTGTTCGCAGTCAACGCAGGTCGAGGGTGGGTGGCCAGGGCCTTGGATCGATCTCCTGCGAACACGTGAGAAATGGGTGCACCGGCGCTCGGGTGTCCGTGGATCGCCTCGTGCGAGTTACCACGTTCATTCGATGCGGGCGGGCGCCGCTAACCGATTTCATTGCTCTCACCAGCGGAGATCGCTTCAAGGGAGCATGTGAGATGTCGAAGAGGAACTGGAAGATCGCGAGTGTGGCCGGTGCGGGCGTCGTCGCTCTGTCCGGGATCCTGGCCACCACGGTCTCGGCCCAACCCGCGACACCGGCCGCGGCGGTGGCCGACCACCACCAGCCCAAGCCGACCGTGGTGCTGATCCACGGTGCCTTCGCCGACGCGTCCAGCTGGAGCGCCGAGGTCGGCCAGCTCGAACACGACGGCTACCCGGTCATCGCGCCCGCCGTGCCGCTGCGCGGCGTGGCTTCGGACTCCGCCTACGTCGCCAGTGTCGTGCGCAACATCAGCGGCCCGGTGATCCTGGTCGGCCACTCCTACGGCGGCGAGATCGCCACCGAGGTCGCGGCCTGCGACCCGCAGCAGGTCAAGGCCATCGTCTACGCGGCCGCGTTCATCCCGCAGGCCGGCGAGAGCGCCGCGCAACTGGTCGGCCAGTTCCCCGGTTCGCTGCTCGGCCCGGACACCAGCTACACCGTGAACATCCCGGGCGGCGGCACCGACCTCTACATCAAGAACGCGGACTTCCGCGAGGTCTTCGCCGGTGACCGCACCCCGCAGCAGGCCCAGGTGGCCGCCGCGACGCAGCGGCCGTTCGAGGTCGCCGCGCTCAACGAGCCCGTCGCGGCGAGCGTCCCGGCCGGTATCCCGCTCTACGAGATCGTGGCCAGCCAGGACAGGGCGATCCCGCCCGCTGCCGAGAAGTTCATGGCCCAGCGCGCCGGCGCGACCATCTACACGGTGAACTCCGCGCACGACATTCCGGTGTCGCACCCGCAGGCCATCGTCTCGGTGATCGAGCACGCGGCCCACTGACCGCGCACCAAGCGACCCGCCTGCCCCGGTTTAGTGGGCAGGCGGGTCGCTTTCGCGTACCAGGTTGGCCAACTGCACGCGCGAGTGCACGTCGAGCTTGCTGAACACCGATCGCAGGTGGGTGCTGATCGTGCTGGGAGACAGGACCAGTTCCTCGGCGGCGGATCGGTTGGTGTGGCCCTGCGCGATGAGCAGGGCGACGCGGCGTTCCATCTCGGTCAGCGCGTCCCAGCCGTGTTCGGGGCGTTGCGGGATCGGCGCCCAGCGGCGCCGGCGCGCGCCCGCTGCCTGCAGGATGCGCTGGACCCGGGTCGCGGACGCGGTCGCGCCGAGTTCGGCGTAGCGGTCATGCGCGGCGTCCAACGCGTCCAGGCCGATCTTGCGGTCCTCGCTGTCCACAATCGATCGGCCGTGTTCTTCGTTGGCCCTGGCCAGCAGCAGTGCGCGGGGGCTGGTTCGCAGGCACGTCAATGCCGGTTCGAAGTCTTGTGTGGACAGTGCATCGACGAGGAGTTTGGCGCCGGTCACGCTGGCGACTTTTGGGTTGCGGGAGGCCAGTTCGGTGAGGAATTCGGCGGCGGCGCGGACGGTTTCGGCGTCGCCCCGGTGGTGTGCGGAGGCGGCCGCGTCGACCAGTAGCTGTTCCGGCCACGGGAAATCGTGGTCGGCGCGCAGGACGGCGACGATGCCCGCGTCCGTGGCCAGTGCCGTGGCCAGCGGGTGATCCGCCGCGCGGGCGGCCGCGTTGTCGCCGCGCTGCACCGCGAGCAACGCCTCCAGCAGCCGGACCTGCGGCAGGAAGGCGTCTTCGAAGACCTCGCCCATCAACGTCTTCGCGGTGGCCGTTGCCTCGACCGCCTCGTCGATCCGGCCCGCGCCGTAGGCGAGTTGGGCGCGCAGCAGCGCGACCTGCGGTACCTGCCAGGAGGTGCCGAAGCGGGCGCTGTCGCCGAGCGCGGCCAGCGCGCCGTCGAGGTCGTCCAATCGGGCCAGCGCCAGCAGTTCGCGCAGCGCCAGCTGACCGGCCACCGGCGCGCCGTAGCCCCGCAACTCCAGTGCCGCCACCCGGGCCGAGGCGAACAACTCGTGCGTGCGCGCGTAATCGCGGTCCCGGTTCGCGGCTTCGGCCGTGGCCATGGTGGCGAGCACGGCCGCGATCGGGTCAGGATCGGCCGGATCGATCGGCTCCGTGGTGGCGAGCGCGCGGTAACCGGCCAGGCGGGCGGCGAGATCGCTCGGCGCGCCCGGATCGGCTGCCCGAGCGAGCAGTTCGGCGTGCTGGCCGGTCACCCACAACCTGGGCAGCAGCAACAACTGCACGCGGGCGCGCAGTTCCGGTTCGGTCGGCGCCTCCAGCAGCAGGTCGGCGAAGCGCCGCGCCTCGGCGTGCTGCCGCGCGGCGACCAGGATCGACACCGCTTCGACGCCGATCTCGCGCCACATCGGGTCGGCCGCATCGACGAGTTCGAACGCCTGCCGGATGAACGTGACCGAGGTGGTGGCCATGGTGTCCAGCACCTCGTGGGCCGCCTTGCGCAGCACGTCCGCCGCGGCCGCATCGCCGCGCCGCGCGGTCGCCAGCACGTGCGGCGCGGCTGCCGCATAGCCCCGGCCCTTGGCCAGCAGGTGTTCGGCGATGGCCTGGTGCAGAGCGCGACGGCCGGAGGGCGGCAGATCCTCGTAGACGGCAAGGCGCAGCAGTTCGTGCCGGAAGCGCACCGCGCTGCCCTCGTCGGCCAGCAGGCCCGCGTTGATCGCTTCGACCAGCGGCTCGGTCAGCTGCGCGGCGGGCACCCCGGTCAGGTCGGCGACATCGGTGAGCTGGAACTCCGGGCCGAGCACCGACGCCGTGCGCAGCAGTTCGCGGCAGCGCTGCGACGTCGCGGTGACCCGCCTGCGCACACCGTCGAGCAGACCGGACGGGACCACGTCCGCTCGATCGCTGGTCGCGGCCGGTTCGAAAAGGCCTTCCAGCAACTGCACGGCCAGGAAGGGGTTGCCGTGCGCACCGGAAAGCCTGCGCAGCACCGCGGGTTCGGGCCTGGTGCCGAGCCGGTCCATGGCGACCGCGAGCACGGCCTCGTCGGTGAGCGCGGTCAGCTCCAGCCAGGTCACCGGCAGATCGGGGCGGGCCGCTTCCGCCACCATTTCGGCGATCCCGCCGCCGGGGATCGGCCGGGTCGCCAGCAGCCAGGCGATCGGCGCCGCGATCAGCCGTTTCGGCAACGCGCGCAACACGAACGCGCTCAGCGGATCGCACCACTGCGCGTCGTCGACGGCCAGCAGGATCGGACCGTCCTGGGCGCGCCGCTCGACCAGCATGGCCAGCCGCTCGGCCAGCCACAGTGGTTGCTGGTGCAACGTTGCCAGGTCCATGAAGTCGGCCGAGTCGATCAGCGGCGCGGTGCCGAACCGCAACGCGGGCCCGATCGAGGCCAGCGGCGCGACCCGGTCGTCCTCGTGGGCCGCCGCGTCGGCGGTGTGGAAACCGAGCCGGCCCGCCTGCTCGACAATGGTCTTGACCAGCGCGGTCTTGCCGATGCCGGGCTCGCCGCGCAACACGATCAGCGCGGGCCGGCCGCGCTGCACCGTGCGCAGCGCCTCCAGCACCGCGCCCAGTTCCGCGGACCGGCCGCGCAGCGGCCTGGCCGTCATCGTCACCCGGTCACTTTAAGGGGCTCGTGTCGGCTTTACATGGCGTTGGTCAACTGGTCGAATAACTGCTTCGAATTTGCCGGGAAGGCCGGAGGTCGCCGTGGCCGATCAGCGCGATGGTGTTGTGCTCAACCACGTGCATCGAGTCGGCATGGCCGACTTCTACGACGTCGAGTTGCAGAGATACCTGGTCGCTTTCGCGTCGGCCGCGAACGTCACCCGCGGCGAGGCGGTGCTGGACATCGGCTGCGGCGCCGGCCGCACCACGCTGGCCGCGGCGACCGCGTCGGGTTCCGGCGCGGTGCTCGGCATCGACATCGCCGCGACCCAGCTCGACGTGGCCAGATCGCGCGCGGTCGAGGAGGGCCTGGCCAACGTGTCGTTCGTGCGGGCCGACGCGCAGCACTACGCCTTCCCGAAGGGCGAGTTCGACGTGGCGATCAGCCGGTTCGGCACGATGTTCTTCGCCGATCACATCGCCGCGTTCCGCAACATCGCCACCGCGCTGCGGCCCGGCGGCCGGTTCGTGCAACTGGTCTGGCAGGCCGCCGAACGCAACGAGTGGGCCCTCGACGTGCAGGAAGCGCTGACCCCGGGCAAGGCTCCGCGCCCGGCCGAGCCGACCATGAACCCCTTTGCCCTGGCCGATTCCGGCGTCACCGAGGCGATGCTGCTCGCGGCCGGGTTCAGCGAGGTGCGCTGCGTGGATCTGCACGAGCCGATCTGCTACGGCCAGGACAGCGTGATCGCCTGCCAGGCGGTGCGCGGGCTGCGTTCGGTGCGGGCCACGCTGGACGCGATGCCACCGGCCGATGCCGAGGCCGCGCTGCTGCGGTTGCGCCGCACGCTCGCCGCGCACCAGCGGCCGGACGGCGTCTGGTTCGACGCGCGAGTCTGGCTGATCACCGCGACGAGAGCGGCAATTGTGCCGTGATGTCGATCGACCACTCAGTGTGGACTTGACGGAATCCGGAAAATTCTCGCCCCTTCGTACCCACCGTGACGATGCGGGTGCCCAGCGTGCTGGTTTTGGTAATAACATGTGGTTCGATCACCCGAACCCCGAGAGGCGAGGATGGACACGCGGCAGGTCACGAGAGCAGGCAACAGCTGGTGGTTGACCTACCTCGGCGCCGGTATCGCCGTGATCGCCGGATACTACGTCGCCGTACACCTCAACGCGCCCGCACTCCTGCGCGTGATCCTCTACTGCCTGGCCAGCGCGTCCGCCGCGGTCGCGGTGTTCGTCGGCTGCCTGGTCAACCTGCCCGCGCGGCGATCGCGGCTGCCCTGGCTGATCCTGGGCGCCAGCCAGGTGGTCTATGCCACCGCGGACATCTGCTTCTACGTCGCCCACGACATCCAGAACGACACCGACTACCCGGCCATCGCCGACCCGCTCTACCTCGGCCACTATCCGCTGGTCGTGGTCGGCCTGATCCTGTTGATCAGGCTGCGCACCCCAGGGCGTGACCTGGCCAGCCTGCTCGACGCGGCCACCATCGCGGTGGCCGCCGCCATGTTGTCCTGGCTGTACCTGATCGCGCCACAGGCCCGCGCGGACGAACCGCTGCTGGTCAAGCTGGCCTCGGTCGGCTACCCGGTGATGGACATCGCCATGTTCGCGGTGGCACTGCGGCTGATCCTCGGTCCCGGTCGCAGGCCCGGCTCGTTCATGCTGCTCGGTGCCAACCTGTTCCTGATCTTCGCCGCCGACACCATCTACGTGATGCAGCAGCTGGCCGGCACGTACTACGCGGGCAACTTCCTGGACGCGATCTGGCTCGCAGGCAACCTGGCACTCGGCGCGGCCGCGCTGCACCCGACCGTCGGCCGGATCACCGAACGCGCCTCAGCCGACGACATGCGGCTCACCCCGGTGCGCCTGGCCGTGCTGGCCGCCGCCGCGCTGATCGCGCCGGTCGCCCTGGTCATCCAGTTCTCGCTGGGCATGTTCCGGGACATCCCGGTGATCGCGGCCGCGTGCGCGGTGCTGTTCATGCTCACCATCGGCCGCCTGGCCGGGCTGGTCGCCGAGCAGCGCAGGCTGGCCATCACCGACGTGCTGACCGGCCTGCACACCCGGCGTTTCTTCAGCGCTCAACTGCCCATCGAGATCACCCGCGCGCGCCGCGCCGGTACCAACCTCGCGGTGCTCATCGTCGACGTCGACCACTTCAAGTCGATCAACGACAAACACGGCCACCCAGCGGGTGACCAGGTGCTGATCGAGGTGGCGCGGCGGCTGCGGGAATCCGTGCGCGCGAACGACTTCCTGGCCCGCTACGGCGGTGAGGAGTTCGCGATCGTGGTGCCCGGCGCCAACCCGCAGGAGCTGGGCGCGATCGGCGAACGGCTGCGGACGGAGGTCGGCACCAGCCCGATCGCGGTGAACCCGGACCTGCTCATCGACGTCACCGTTTCGGTTGGCACGGCCGGATATCCACGGCACGGCAGCACGCCCGCCGAGCTGATCACCACCGCCGACCGGGCCCTCTACGCGGCGAAGTTCCAGGGCCGGGACCGGGTCGTGGTCGGCGACACGCTCACCGAGGACATCGTGGTCGCGGCCGTGGACAGCGCGGTCGGCTCGGCCAACGACCTGCTCGCCTACCTGCACCGGGCCGCCGACGAGGTGGACAGCTGGCTGTCCGAGGTCGAGCACGGCCGCGCGGTCGGCCGCTGGTCCGCGCTGATCGCCTCGGCCATGAGCCTGGACGACGCCACCGTGCGCCGGACCGAGTTGGCCGGACGGTTGTGCGACATGGGGAAGGTGATGATCCCGCAGAGCGTGTGGCGCAAGGCGGGCGCGCTGTCCAAGACCGAACGGCAACTCGTCGACCAGCACGCCCGCTTCGGCTGCGACATGGCCCGGCTGGTGCCAGGCCTGGCCGACGTCGCCGAGATCATCCACCAGCACCACGAACGCCTCGACGGTCGCGGCTACCCGCTCGGCCTGTCCGGCGACACGATCCGGCTGGAGGCCAGGATCGTGGCGGTGTGCGACTCGTGGGCGGCCATGCTCGCCGACCGGCCCTACCACGCGGCGCTGACCCAGGCCGAGGCCGCGGCCGAACTCCAGCACGGCAAGGGCAGCCAGTTCGACCCGATCGTCGTCGATCACCTGCTCGAACTGCACCGCGAGGGCCTGCTCGGCGGGCTGCGCAAACTCGCCCAGCCCGCCCGCGCGGTTCCGTTGCAGGCCAGAAGCTGATCAGCCTTCGTCGGCGATGGTGTTCCAGAACATCAGCTCGTAGGACTGGAACAGGCGCGCGTAGGTGTACGCGTCCTTGCTCTGCCTGCCCGCGTCGATGCCCAGCTGTACCGCTTTCTCGGCCGCCTCGTCGAAGCCGGGCACCGGCTCGGCGAAGAAGTCGAAGAACGCGCACGCCTCGTCGTCGAACCCGTAGTGCTCGCGCGCGGCCTGGGCGATGGTGCCGCAGTAGCTGCCCCACGCCGCGAAGTTCGCCACCAGCGCGACGATCACGTCGGCGGGCTCGCCGAACAGGCACAGCCACGCCATGTAGGCCGGGTACGCCTGGCAGCCCGCCTTCGGCTGGTAGGCGGCCAACGCGGCGTCGTCGAGGCCGGTCGCGGCCCGCAGAGTGTCCAGTTTGGTCAGCGCGAGCGCCTCGCCCGAGGCGAGCCCGCTGAACAGCTCGCGGCTGGCCGGCTCGGTGCAGCGCGCGGCGATGGTCAGGAAGCTGCGCCAGTCGCTGCGCACGATCCGGCTTTCCTCGGCCGCGATCGTGGCGAACACCGAGCGCGGCGCCTGCCCGGACGCGATCAGCGGGACCAGCTTGTTGTCCTTCTCCGCTGGCGCGACCTTCGCTTGGGCCGAGGCGATCAGGTCACGGGCCGGTCCGGTCATCGGTGGGATCCCCTCCACGGTTCATTGTGCTGTCAACGGTTTCCGTGGCGCGGCTGAAGCCGAGCATGGTCCCCGACCGGTCGCCTCGACCGGCGAGCGCGGCCAGCCCAGCGTAGATCACCCCGGCCAGGATCCACGCCTCGACCGCAGGCAGTCCCACGGTCGGGGGAGTGGCTTCGCCCGGGAACAGGCCCAGTCCCCAGGCGCCGAACGCCACCGCGACCAGCACGGCGACGATGCCCGGCCAGTTGGCCAGCCCGGCCTCGCGCCAGGTGGGGATCGCACTCATCGGGCGCCGGGTGCCGAGCAGGCGCGGCAGCACGAACCGGTCGGTCACCATCACCACGGTCACCGACGGCAGCGCCACCGCCGACCAACTGGCGACCGTGAAAAAGCCGTTTTCCGCGCTCGGGAACCGCCACGCGAACAATGCCGCGATCACCGCCATGACCAGGCAGGTGTACCAGCGTTTCCAGCCGCGCACGCCGCCGAAGGCGTTCTGGCCCGCGTTGACCATTTCGTAATAATTACCGTCGTTGATGGCGAACTGCAGAATCGTGGCGATGATCGCGCCGAGCGCGAGCACCCCGAACATCGAATATTCGACGGTGTATTTGAACGCGGGCCCGAAGTCGTACTGCGTGACCTTGGACAACGCGCCCATCATCCAGCCGCCCGCGACGAACAACACCAGCCCGACCGCGAACGCGACCAGCATCGGCGGCATCGGCCAGAAGAACTTCGGTTTGCCGTACCGCCAGGTGTCCGGCTCGTTGCCCCACATCACCGAGCCGATGGCGACGCCGACCCCGGACAGGAACGGCAACGTCGTGGCGTTGGTACTGCTGGACAACACCGAGGCCGGGGTCTCGATCAGGCCCTTGATCACCAGGTACAGAATCCACAGGATCATCAGTGGGGCGACCAGATAACGGGCAAAAGCTGCGATCCCGGTGAAGCCGAACAGGTTGTTGGTGATGCCGACGACCGCGAGGATCACGCTGATCAGCACCACGTGGCCCCAGCTGAACAGTCCGTCGTAGAGGGTCGCGAGCAGGTTGAACGCGAACGCCGTCCACCCCGCCGCGATGCCGATCAGCACCACCGTGACCAGCGCGGATCCAACCTTGCCGAGAATGGAGCGGGTGAGCAGCGCGTGCGTCTGCCCGGTGGTCGAACCGAGATAGGCCGCGGGCAGCGCGTAGATGAGGTAGGCGATCGCGCCGATCGCGCCCGCGCCGACCGCCTTCCACAGTGAATAGCCCGCGTCGTGATACTGGAATCCGAGGAAGAGATAGGTGAAACCGGCGGCGAGAGTTATCCACAGCGACAGAAAGTGGAATCGGGAACGTCGCTGCGACAAAGGCACTACTCCGGTACTGCTGGTGGAGTAGTCGTGCTCGACGCTACTTTCCAGGGTGGAAGATGCTGGGCTGGCGGTCGGTGCTGTGGTGTCCACGTGTTTCTCGCTTCGCTCGCGGTTGCGCACAGCCTAGAAGAGAACGCCCTCCGTGACCTACGTACGTCACGATCCGCTTCGGACGGTGCGACCGATCGGTCGCGGTCGACTTAGGCCGCCTGGCCGCTCTGGTCAGCCGGGGATGCTCGCGTAGAGCCTGCGCCCGGCCGGTCGGTAACCGATCCGCTGGTAGATCCGCCGCGAACCCTCGCCGCCGTATTCCAGCCACACCGATTGGTTGCCGTTGCCGAACATCAGCTCGGTCAGCGACGCGGTGACCGCGGCGGCGATACCCCGGCCGCGATAGGCCGGGCGGGTGCCGACCCCGGCCAGTTCCGAGGTGCCCACCGCCGGAGCCGAGCAGGACGCACCACCCGCGCAGCCGCCGTCCGGCGCGCGCACGAACCGCACCCCGCCGCCCATGGCCTCGGCGCGGCGCAGCCGGGCCACGCCGGCCGGTGAGGGCGGAATCTCGAAGTCGAACGCTTCGGAGAGGGCTTCGTCGATGGCGGCATAGTCCGCGTCGGTCTGTGGCGAAAAGGCGCTGTACGCGGCTGGCTTCACTGTCGAGGACGAACACGAGTACCTGGTGTGCGTCCCGGACACCCTTGTACTGCCGCAGAATCCGCCATTCGTGGAGGCTCCACGGCGGGAGCGGCATTTGGGCGAATTCCAGGCGTGGCATCAACCCGCGCTCTCGGAAGACCGACACCAGTGCGGCCACCTCGGCGCTGGTCGGCTCGATTCCGGGTAGCGGCGTCGCGTAGTTCATGTGGTGGCTGGTGGTGCCCGGGTCGATGCCGATCACGAAACCGCCGGTTTCCACCGATTCCGGGCGTCTGCGCAGGTTGGCGACGGCGAAGTCCTGGACGTTGGTGTCGATGACGGCCTCATGCGTTGCTCGGTTGGCGGATTGACAGGGTGCTTTACATATCCGATGGTGCGCTGGTGGTTAACGTAATGGACTACGGGGCCACCGGAAACGGAATGACCGACGACGCCCCGGCCATCCAGTCGGCGGTCGCCGCGGTCACGAGTGCGGGCGGGACGGTCTACTTCCCACCAGGCCGCTACCGCGTCGCCAGCGCGATCGTCCCGGTGAACAACATCGCGATGATCGGCGCGGGCGTGGGCAACGCGATCATCGCGCCGGCCGGCTCGATCAGCGCGGTGCGCGGCAACAGCACCAAGACCAGCCCGTTGACCCGCTTCACCATGGCCCACCTGTCCATCGACGGCGCAGGCCAGGGCCCGGCCTTCGGCGTCGGCATCAAGGGCGTCTACTGCCAGTACCTGGCCCAGTGCCAGTTCGAGGACCTGATCATCCAGAACTGCGCGGCCACCGGGCTCGGCATCGACTTCCTCACCCAGGGCACCGTGATCCACGCGGTGCGCGCCATCGGAAACGGCCGGCTCAACCGGGGCGGCGGCAACGGCGGCGGCTCGTCCGGGATCGGCATCGGCACCGGGCAGTACCCGGTCGAGGACTTCGTGATCAGCGACTGTTACGCGGCGGGCAACGGCCGCTACGGGATCTTCATCGAGTCGCAGACCGGCCAGACCAGCTACGGCATGCGCATCGCCAACTGCTTCGCCACCGGCAACCTCAACCACGGGTTCGGCAGCGCGGGCGGCAACGGCGCGATCTGGTCCCATTGCATCGCCTACGCCAACAACATCGACGGTTTCTCCATCGACAACGGCACCATCGGCGCGCTCGCGCAGCCATCGGCCAATGATGTGTACGTTGCGTGCGAGGCGATCGGCAACTCCCGGCACGGCTTCTCCTACCAGCCGACCTCGCTCAACCCGGTCAGCGTGGCAGGCGGCGGCAACCACGTGTATTCGGCCTGTGTCAGCCGGGGCAACAGCGGCCTCGGCTTCAACATCGACTCGGTCAGCGGGCACCCGGTGTCCGGGATGGGCTACACCGGCTGCGTCTCCTTCGGCAACGGCATGTCCGGGCTGGCCGTGCAGGGCGCCAGCAACGACATCCGGATCAGCGGCTGCGTGTTCAACGCGAACGGTCAGAAGTCGGTGACGTCCAACGCGGGAATCCTGTTCGCTGCCAACGTGACCAACGTGCAGATCGTGGACTGCCGCACGTACGACAACGGCAGTCCGCGACGACAGACCTACGGCATTGCGCTCGCGCCGGGCGCGGCGGCGGCGATCGGCGACATCCACGGCAACGACCTGCGCGGCAACGCGACCGGCTCGGTCAACATCGGCGGCTCGGTACAAGCCGTGGTGCTGCGCGACAATCTCGGCTACGACCCGCTCGGCGCCGCCGTGCTCACCCCCGGCGCCAGCCCCTTCGCCTACACCGCGGGCGCGACCGACCAGGTGGTGACCGTCGCCGGGGGAGCGGTGTCCGGCATCAACTACGCGGGCCAGGCCACCGGCCTCACCTCGGGCTCGTTCGCCCTCGCCTCCGGCCAGACCCTCACCGTCACCTACACCGTCCCGCCCACCATGGTCACCAACTGGGTCTAGTCTCGCCGATCGCCACGGTGACACGCCGAGCCATGGCTCAAGCGCGGCGCCTGGCTGTAGTGGTACTCCTGCGCGAGGCCAGGATGGACGATGTGCTCGCCCTCCTGGAGGGACTTCCAGCGGCTGCCGAGACGGCTGATCAGACAGCCGAGCCCGATCCCGAGTAACAGCAGACCAGCGTCGATGAACATCATTCCTCCCTCCCTTCCTTCGGGGGTACCTACCAGGCTATTCGCAATCTATGCGAATCAAAAGAGGCTATTCGAGTTCTATCCTTCGACTAATCGCGTTCTATGTGGCAGGATCGCGGGCGCCGTCATACCGCCACGTATCCGTCGCTCATCGAAGGAGGGCCATGCCGATGCTCCCCCGTCCCGGTTCCAACCGGGCCAGACTTGCCGCGAAGCTGCGCGAGGTCCGGGCGGTAACCGGCCTGTCGGGCAACCAGTTCGCCCGCCAGGTGGGCTGGCCGCAATCGCGAGTGTCCAAGATCGAAACCGGCGTGCAGTTCCCGACCGCCGACGATATCGAGACCTGGCTCGAGGCCGCGGCAGCCCAGGACGAGTCGGACGTCGTCCTGGGCCTGCTCACCAGTGCTCGGGTGGAGTCCGTGTCGTTCCGGGACGAGTACAGGGAGTTCGGTGGAGCCGGCGCCAAGCAGCGGTCGATCGGACAACGGGAGAGGCAGGCCGATCGGATCGCCTCGTTCGCCCCGGCCATGGTTCCTGGTCTCTTGCAAACGGCGAGTTTCGCCCGCGAATTGATCTCGCTCCCCGCCGGCCCCGCGACTTTTGGTTTCAGCTCGGCTGATGACCTTGAGCAAATGGTGGCAGCGCGGATCGACCGGCAAGCGGTCTTGTACGACTCGAGCAAGGCCCTGTCGTTCGTGATCGGTGAGGCCGCGTTGTGGATCCGGTTCGGAAGCCGTCAAACGCAGCTGGGCCAACTGGACCGGCTCCAGACACTGATCGGCATCGGCGTCATCGACCTACGGATTGTGCCTTTCCTGGCGGCGATGCCGGTCGCACCCCTCAACGGATTCGTGATCTATGACGACGAGTTGGTCGTAGTGGAGACGCTCACCGGCGAACACAACCTCGCTGACCAGTTCGACACCCGGACCTACCAGGAACTGTTTCGCCGCGTGCGGGAATCTGCTGTCTCAGGCGAACAAGCCGTCAATCTCATTCAGCGAGTATCACGGGAGATCGCGCCGCCTGCCGAATCTGGGAACGCGGGTGAGGTTGATCCATAATCGTGTTGAAGTAGTGGTCCAGCCGCACTGGATTGAACCCGTACTGCCGGGGATTCGACGCTGTTCGGCATCGTCCCTTGCCGGCGTAAGTCAAGCCACAGTGGTGCTGACGGGGGCGCGGCGAGTTCGACACGCCGAGCGCGGTGCCTTATGGCCTGCCGCGCTCGGTGGGCAAACCGGGCTCGGCCGCCTGCTCATTGTTCGGTGGTCGCGCGGGCCAGATTCTCGGCGAGCCGGTCCAGCAGATCGATGAGGCCCGCGTACTCCTCCCGGGTGAAACCGTCGGTGCTGAGTTGCTCCAGCCGCGGCCACAGGCCCTCGATCTCGCCGCGCAGCGCCTGACTGGCCGTGGTCGCCTCGATGATGACCGCGCGGCCGTCGGTCGGGGAGGGGCGTCTGCGTACGAAACCGGCGCGCTCCAGTCGTTGCACCATGCGGGTCATGGTGGCCGCGTCCGAACCGGCCACCCGGATCAGGTCGACCTGGCGTTGCGGGCCGTGCTCCCAGAGGTGCATCATCACGACTTCTTGACCGGGATGCAGGCCGGTGTGCCGCAGCAGTTGCTTGGCCAGCAGGTGGTGCAGCTTGGCGACGCGCACGATGGCATGGTTGAGCGGCCCGTTGGCCCCGGCGGGCAGGACCGGGCCCGGGCAGTTCGGCTGGCTGGGGCAGGCGTCCTCGTCCGGCTGGATCGTCATCAGCAGCCACCTCCGCCGGTTACCTGTCTGAACAGCATAATGGCCTGGTTGTCGAGTGACCTGGGTTACATTCGGCCGGATCGGGAACGCTTCCCGGCTCGATACTTGTTCGGGCAGGTAACCGAGGAATCGGCGCCGGGCGCCGGGCCCGTCCACAAAGGAGTATGTGGTGAAAGCGATTCAGTTCGACACCTTCGGTGGCCCCGACGTGCTGCACGAGGTGGAGATCGACAAGCCGGTGCCGGGCGAGGGTGAAGTGCTGGTCGCGGTCAAGCGGGCCGGCGTCAATCCCTTCGACGGCAAGGTGCGGGCCGGCTACACCCGCGCGTTCATGCGGGTCGATCTGCCCTTCGTGCCCGGGTTCGAGATCGCGGGCGTGATCAGCGAGGTCGGCACGGGCGAGACCGGGTTCGCCGTCGGCGACGAGGTGTTCGGCTGGTCGACCGGCGGCGGTTATGTCGAGTACGCGCTGGGCGGCAACCTGGTGCGCAAGCCGTCCGGGCTGGACTGGGACATCGCGGTGAGCCTGCCGGTCGCGGTCGAGACCGCGCTGCGCGTGCTGCTCGACCTCGGCATCAAGTCGGGCGAAACCCTGCTGATCAACGGGGCCAGCGGCGCGGTCGGTTCGATGGCCGTGCAACTGGCGGTGCAGCGCGGCCTGACCGTGATCGGCACCGGCAGCACCGCCAACCAGGAGGCGATCGCGGCGCTCGGCGCGATCCCCACGCACTACGGCGCAGGCCTCGTCGAGCGGGTCCGGGCGCTGGCGCCCAATGGCGTCGATGCCGTGTTCGACGTGGCGGGCAAGGGCGCGCTGCCCGACTCGATCGAACTGCGCGGCGGCACCGACCGCATCATCACCATCGCCGACCCGGCCGCGGGTGAGCTGGGCGTGACGATGTCCGGCGGTGGCACGCCGATCCCGCTGGACGAACTGGCCAAGGCGGCGGAGTCGGCCGCGCGCGGCGAGCTGACCGTGACCGTGGCGGCGACCTATCCGCTCGCGGAAGCCGCCAAGGCGCAGGAAGTCGTGGACGGCGGGCACGCCGGCGGCAAGGTCGTGCTCGTCGTCAACTGAACCCCAATCGATTGCAGGACAAGGAGAACCTCATGAGCGATTTCAACAGCCAGGTCATCGACAAGTACCGGGCCAACGAAGGCAAGCTCGGCGACCCGTTCCCGTTCCCGGTGCTGTTGCTGCACACCGTCGGCGCGCGCAGCGGCGAGCCGCGCATCAACCCGGTCGCCTACCTGCCGGACGGCGAGCGCCTGCTGGTCTTCGCCTCCTATGGTGGCGCCGACAAGAGCCCGGCCTGGTACTACAACCTGATCGCCAAGCCGACCGCGACGGTCGAGGTGGGCACCGAGACCTTCGACGTCACCGTGTCCGAACTCAAGGGCGAGGAGCGCGACCGCTTCTACAAGATCCAGGCCGACCAGTACGAGAACTTCGCCGAGTACGAGCGGAAGACCTCGCGGGTGATCCCGGTCGTCGCGCTGACCCGGGTGTGAGCCCGGCCGCGCAGGTGTGAACCGGTGGTGTGAAGGAATTCTGCGCACACCACCGGTAGCATCGCCGGGTATGCGCGCTGCCGATCTCAAAGGCAATCTGGACGGCATGCTGCTGGCCGTGCTGGCGGAGCACCCCGGGCACGGTTACGCGATCATCGAGGCCCTGCGCCAGCGTTCCGGCGGCCGGGTCAATCTGCCGTCGGGCACCATCTATCCCGCGCTGCACCGGCTGGAGCACGCCGGCCAGGTGCGCAGCCGGTGGGAACTGGCCTGCGGCCGCAAGCGCCGCGTCTACCAGATCACGCCGGCGGGGGAGCAGGCGTTGATCGAGACCAGGGCGAACTGGCGCGACATCATCGACACCCTGCGCTCGGTCATGCTGGTCGACGGACCGGTCAGCTAGCGCCCCCGGCCCTGCCGCCTGACTGTCCGCAAACGACGGTCCGAGACCTGGGGCATGCCGCTTACTAGCGCTCGATCACCTTGCCGTCGATGACTTCCAGCCTGCGGTTGGTGTGCACGGCGTCGAGCATCCTGCGGTCGTGGGTGACCAGCAGCAGCGTGCCCGGATAGGTGTCCAAAGCGGATTCGAGCTGCTCGATCGCGGGCAGGTCGAGGTGGTTGGTCGGCTCGTCCAGCACCAGCAGGTTCACCCCGCGCGCCTGCAACAGCGCCAGCGCCGCCCTGGTCCGCTCACCAGGTGAGAGGCTCGCGGCAGGCCGCAGGACGTGCGCGGCCACCAAGCCGAACTTGGCCAGCAGCGTGCGCACCTCGGCTGTCGGCCAGTCCGGGATTTCCGCGCCGAACGCCTCCAGCAGCGGCGCGCCGCCGAGGAACAACGCGCGCGCCTGGTCGACCTCGCCGACCCGCACCCCCGGCCCGAGGTAGGTTTGGCCCTCATCCGGTTCCAGGCCGCCGAGCATCGCGGCCAGCAGAGTCGACTTGCCCGAGCCGTTGGCGCCGGTGATCGCCACCCGGTCCGCCCAGTCGATCTGCAGGTCGACCGGGCCGAGCGTGAACGACCCGCGGCGCACCACCACCCCGCGTAGCGTCGCGACCACCGCGCCAGCGCGCGGCGCGGACGCGATCGTCATGCGCAGCTCCCATTCCTTGCGCGGCTCCTCGACGACGTCAAGGCGCTGGATCATCCGCTCGGTCTGGTTGGCCTTGGCCGCCTGCTTCTCGGTCGACTCGGCCCGCAGCTTGCGGCCGATCTTGTCGTTGTCGGTCGACTTGCGCCGGGCGTTGCGCACGCCCTTCTCCATCCAGTTGCGCTGGGTCCGCGCCCTGGCCTCCAGCGCCGCCTTGGTGTCGGCGTACTCGTCGTACTCCTCGCGGGCGTGCCGCCGGGCGACCTCACGTTCGGCCAGATAGGACTCGTAGCCGCCGCCGTAGTGCCGCACCTGGTGCTGGGCCAGGTCCAGTTCGAGGATCGAGTTGACCGTCCTGGCCAGGAATTCGCGGTCGTGGCTGACCAGCACGGTGCCCGCGCGCAGCCCGGTGACGAAGCGCTCCAGCCGGTCCAGCCCGGCCAGGTCCAGGTCGTTGGTCGGCTCGTCGAGCAGGAAGACGTCGTAGCGGCTGAGCAACAGCGACACCAGACCGGCGCGCGCGGCCTGGCCGCCGGACAGCGAGCGCATCTGCTGATCGGGATCGACGGTGAGGCCGACATCCGCGGTGACCTCGCCGGTCCGCTCGGCCAGGTCGGCGCCGCCCAGCGCGAGCCACCGTTCCAACGCGACCGCGTAGCGATCGTCCGCGCCGGGTTCGCCGTTGGTGAGCGCCTCGGTGGCGTCGTCGAGTTCCCGCTGCGCGCCGGCCACTCCGGTGCGGCGCTCCAGGAACTCGCGCACCGACTCGCCTTCGCGGCGTTCCGGCTCCTGCGGCAGATAGCCGATGTTCGCGGTGGGCGGGCTCAGCGACAGGCTGCCGGTCTCGCTGGGCGCGAGCCCGGCCAGCATCGTGAGCAACGTCGACTTGCCCGCGCCGTTCACGCCGACCAGCCCGACCACGTCCCCGGGCGCGACAACGAGGTCGAGTTCGGCGAACAGCACGCGCTCGCCGTGTCCGGCGGTCAGATTCTTCGCAACCAATGTGGCACTCATCGGCGTCAATTATCCCGAGGGCGTCGTGGGGTTTTTCGTCAGCACTCGGGAGCGTCGATGATATGTTTACTTCATGGAAGTAAACAGCGAGGATGTCTGGCTGTTGCTGTCCGGGCTGGCGGACTCGGCCGAGTTCGTGCGCAGGGGGATGGCAGCGCACCCGCTCGACCCGCTGACCGTCCGGCTGCTGACGCTGCTCGCGGCCCGGCCTGGCCTGCGGCCGACCGAAGCGGCGGAGCTTCTCGGCGTCGCCCCGCCCACGGTCACCCGGCACGTCCAGGATCAGCAGGCGCTGGGGAGGCTGCGCGCGGTCCTGGACGACACCGACCGCCGGTCCTACCGGTTGGAAGTGACCGAAGAAGGGCTCGCGTTCCTCGCCGAGTTCCGGTCGAATCTGGTCGGAACGTTCGCGCCCGCGCTGGAGCGGCTCTCCGGTGCGGAGGTGCGCACGCTGGCCATGCTGCTCGCCCGGCTGGTCGACGGCATGGCCATGGTTACGCAGAGTGCACGAGCGGAGCGGGGAAAGCGGCGATTTCCACCGCGCGGCGCGAATGGGGAACTTCGGTAGAGGAGGGGCGATGACCACGTTGTCACCACGCCGGGTACCTAATTCCCGGATCGAAAGACGGCAACGGTGGTGGGCCATGGTGGTACTGGCCGTTTTGGCACCGTTCACCGTGGACGTTCTGTTCGGCGCTACCACCATCACCGCGGCCATCGGGGTGCTCGCGGAAATCCCCGGCTATGGTTTTGCCGCGCTGCTGATCCGGGGCGTCGCGCGGCGCAGGGGCCGCGGTTTCCGCGCGGTCGTGCTGCTGGGCATCGCGTATGCGCTGACCGCGGAATTCCTCATCGTGCAGACCTCGCTGGCGCCGCTCGGCCCCCTTCAGGCCTACCCCGGTTACGGCCGCGCGGCCGGTGTGAACTGGCCTTATCTGGTCTGGGCGCTGGGCTATGAAAGCCTCTGGGGCGTTGCCATGCCCATTCAGCTGACCGAGCTGATATTTCCTCTGCACCGTACAAGCGCATGGTTGGGTGCACGCGGGAGCGCGGTACTCACCATATTGTTCGTACTCGGCGCGGGGGCGTTCTGGTACAACTGGACCCAGATCGTGGTGCCGAAGTACCTGCACCTGCCGGTCTACCTGCCCCCGCTGATCACGGTGCTCTGCGGCTGGTGCGTTGTGCTCGTCCTGGTACTCGCCGCACTGCTATTGCGGCCCGCGCAACGCGGGCGCGCGGCCACCGATTCCGGGCCTGCCGCCCCCGCCCCGATCGCGATGGGGATCGTGGCAGCGGGCGGCACATTCCTGTGGTTCGCGCTGACCGTGCTCTGGCCGTCGTGGGGCGGGTGGGTCCGCGCCATTCCGGCCTTTGTTCCGATCCTTCTCGCGCTCATCCTGGCCGCCTTGGCCTGCGTTGCCTGCCGTGCTTGGGTGGGCCGAGCCGGATGGTCCGACCGGCACCGGCTCGCGGTGGTCAGCGGCGCATTGCTGAGCAGTATGGCGGTGGGTTTCGTGGTCAATGACCTGAGCGATCCGGTCAACCTGATCGGCAAGATTGTGCTGAATGTGGCCGCGGCCGCCAGCCTCGTCCTGCTGGCCGCGAAACTCCGTCGCCGGGGCGCTTCGGCTGCGGAATGACAACCAGGTACTCCTGAACAACTAGCGACTAAAATTTGGTTGACGCTTGACCTTGGCCGACCCCGGCCGGAATCACGCAGCTCAGCGCGTTGCAATGGCCGTTGCGTACGGTGCAGGTGTTATCAAACGCTTATCGGATCGGCCGGTACCCCCCACCTGGGGGATAGCGCGGTTATCCGCTGATGGCCGGTTTGGCCACCCGATATCCTGATTCGGCTGGCCGGCCTGCCGGTGAGTGGATGGGCGGTCGGAAAATGCCGGAGCCGGGGCTCCGCGAGGCCGGTCCGGTCGCGAAACCATTCGGCCCGGCCGCTCGATTACGCTGTTCGGCCTGCTGGGTCGGCCACCATTCGTCGTCGCATCGGCATTGCGCCCTGGGCGGGCAGGTACGGATCTGCATCTTGCTGATCCAAGCGAGGGGCTTGCTTGCCTTCGGCGAAAAAGTCGCGGCGTCCCGGCCGGGGCACGATTGGGGCCGGTTCAATAGCCCCGGTATGAATGGCTATCGCCGATGTCGGTCGATGTGCTCCGTTGTCCTCAGCGTCTGCGCGGGGTCCATTCCTTGGTCCGAGCTGGCGAGTCGCCGCGCAGGTCAGCGCGCCGGTCATGTACGCTTTGGGTGGGTATGCCGAGCTTTTTGTGTTCGGTTGACGGCTACTTCACACAGGACCGACCGACTTCGATCACGACTGAACCAAGGTCGGCCCGATCGGGTTTGGCCTGCGCGCGCGTGGGTAAGAGCCGTTCGGAGCAGTATCAATCGATGCGGACCGGGCGGCAACGGCCGGTGAATTGCTGAGTACGGTACGGGCAGGTAAAGCGACAGCACGGCTAAGACCGGGATTGGCCGATAGCCTCCTCCGGCGTTGACGGCACGTGTTTGAGGCGCTTCAACCTGTGGTTTTCTTGGCAGCATCCGCCGCTATGGCGGGCTTTGTCGTCTCTTCACTGGAGTGGTCCGTCGAATGGGCGTGCCGGAGATCACCTCGAAGTGGGCCGAGGCCTTATTGAGAAGTCGCGCCATTAAGGTGGGGTGACTTGCGCGGTACGGGATAGTCCCGTATATAGTTGCCCCAGGTGTTCATTTCTCACCCCTGCGCCGTGCTTCAAAGAAGAAAGTGATGTAATACTGATGGCTCAAAAGGTACTAGTGCAGCTAGTCGATGACCTGGACGGCACCAGCAGTGACAGCATTGAGACCGTGGTTTTCGGTCTCGACGGTGTCACCTACGAGATCGACCTCGCGGATGCCAACGCCGCCAGGCTGCGTGACAACCTTGCTGAGTTCGTTGCGTCCGCTCGCCGGACCGGCGGCCGGGTCAAGCGCGGCACTGCCGGTGCTACTCCCCGGGGCGCTGCCGGTTCTGCCAGTGGCCGCAGCAAAGAGCAGACTCAGGCTATTCGTGATTGGGCTCGCAACAACGGCTTCGACGTGTCCGAGCGGGGTCGTATCCCGAGCCACGTTCTCGAGGCGTTCGAGTCCGCGCACGCCAGTGGTGGCACCACCAAGGGCAAGCGGACCAAGAAATCCGTGCCTGGCCCGGCTTTCTCGCGCTGAACGTCACGGGTGCGCGTCAACGCCGCTTGGGGGTAGTTGCCGGCGTTGGCGCGCACTTGCGCGCTCTGACAGGCATATTTCCACGAATTACCGATTTTCCGACGGTCAGTCGTTGGTGAACCGTCGATGAGTGGCCGGTAGGGCCACGCTTACCGTCGTGGCGCTCGTTAGCCCGCGGATTCGTTCCAGCTGTTGATACGTGATCTCGGTTCGCGTTCCGCGCCGATCCGGTAAATAAGGTCCACTATTTGGGCTGTTCTTCTGCGCTTGGCCGTCTGGGCCGCACCGTTACTCTGCGTGTGCGCGCTGCGGATCCGCTGGCCGGAAAGCCACGGGCAAGACCACGAGCGTGACTGGTCAGGTTTCGGCATATCTTTATCAAGTCGTGATTGTTGTGGGCCACAACATATGTCACGGTCTTCGTTGCTGAACTCTCTGTGCCTGATCGCACGTGAAGCGTGAGGAGTACCGGGTGTCTGGAAGACGACGAAGTCTGATCCTGGTCGGCGCGGCAACCGCCGCGATCCTTGGCGTGAGCCTGAGCCTGCCGGGCAACGCCGCCGCGAAACCCGCCGCCAATGCGGCGTGTCCCTGGGTGGACTCGAACGCCCCGGTCAGCCAGCGGGTGTCCCAAGTGCTCGGACAGATGAGCCTGGCCCAGAAGATCACCCTCGTGCACGGCACCGGCGGCAGCTATGTCGGCAACACCCCTGCCATCGCGGCGTTATGCATTCCCGCGCTGAACCTGGAAGACGGCCCGGAGGGTGTCGGCGACGGCATGAACGGCGTCACCCAGCTGCCCGCGCCGGTGGCGGCCGCGGCCACCTGGGATCCCGCCGCCGAGCAGAGCTACGGCGCGGTGATCGGCGCCGAGGACGCCGGCAAGGGCGTCAACATCGACCTCGGCCCCACCATCAACATCGACCGCGACCCGCGCTGGGGGAGGGCTTTCGAGTCGATGTCCGAAGACCCGTACCTGGCCGGCCAGCTCAGCGCGGCCGAGATCCGCGGTGTGCAGAGCCAGGGCGTGCTGGCGCAGGTCAAGCACCTCGGCGTGTACAACCAGGAAACCAACCGCAACACGCCGTCCGACAACGCGATCATCGACACCCGTACGTTGCAGGAGATCTACCTGCCGCAATTCCAGGCCGCGACCCAGCAGGGCGCCGCGTCCTCGGTGATGTGTTCCTACGCGACCATCAACGGCACCTACGCGTGTGAGAATCCGACTCTGCTCAACAACGCGTTGAACACCCAGTTCGGCTTCCCCGGATTCGTCACCTCGGACTGGGGCGCGACGCATTCCACCGTCGCCTCCGCCAATTCCGGGCTCGACCAGCAGATGCCCGACGATTCCTATTTCGGCGCCGCGTTGCAGAACGCGGTGAACAGCGGCCAGGTGTCGACGGCGACGCTGAACACCATGGTCAGCCGCATCCTGACCGAGATGTTCACCTTCGGCCTTTTCGACCGTCCGGTGAGCGGAGGGACCGGCGCGACCGTGACCACCGCCGCGCACCAGGCGACCGCGGCCTCGGTCGAGGAGGAAGGCAGCGTGCTGTTGAAGAACAGCAACAACGTTCTGCCGCTGAACACCTCGTCGGTCAAGTCGATCGCGGTGCTCGGTGACGACGCGAGCACCAACGCGGAAACCGACGGCGGCGGCAGCGCGGGCGTGAACTCCTCCGGCACCATCACCCCGCTACAGGCGATCACCTCGCGGGCCGGATCCGGTGTTTCCGTGCAGTACTCCGAGGGCGCGTCCTCCTCCGGCACGTCGAGTTCGACCGAGCAGGCGGCGGTCACCCTGGCCAAGAACTCCAGCGTCGCGGTCATCTTCGCCAACCTCTTCGAATCCGAGGGCAGCGACCTGGGCGGCATCGGACTGCCCGGCAACTACAACCAGCTGATCTCGGACGTGGCCGCGGTCAACCCGAACACGATCGTCGTGCTGAACACCGGTTCCGCGGTGACCATGCCGTGGATCAGCTCGGTCGCGGGCGTTTTCGAGAGCTGGTACCCGGGCCAGCAGGACGGCACCGCCATGGCCGCGCTGCTGTTCGGCGACGTGAACCCGTCCGGCAAGCTGCCGGTGACCTTCCCGAAGAGCCTGTCCGACGTGCCCGCGTCGAGCAGTGCGCAGTGGCCGGGCCAGAACGGGCAGGTCCAGTACTCCGAAGGCGTCGACGTCGGCTACCGCTGGTACCAGGCGAAGAACATCGCGCCGCTGTTCCAGTTCGGCTTCGGCCTTTCGTACACCACCTTCGGCTTCGCCAACCTGCACCTGTCCGCGATGGGCGCGAACGGCACGGCGACGGTCACCGCGACCGTGACCAACACCGGCAGCCGGGCCGGCGCGGACGTCGCCCAGCTCTACGTCGGCGATCCGGCCGGCAGCGGCGAGCCGCCCGAGCAGCTCAAGGGGTTCCAGCGGGTCAGCCTGCAACCGGGCGCGAGCACCACGGTCAGCTTCCCGGTCACGCTGCACGACCTCGCCTACTGGAACACCTCGGCGAACAACTGGACCACCCCGACCGGGACCTACCAGATCATGGTCGGCGACTCGTCGACGCCGCAGCTCTCCGGCAGCCTCGCGGTCAACTCGGCCAGCGCCAACACGGTGACCGTGGCCACCCCGGGCGGCATGAGCAGCATCGTCGGCACCGCGGCCAGCGTGCAGATCACCGGCCACGACTCCGCGTCCGGCCAGACGCTGACCTACTCCGCCAGCGGCCTGCCCGCCGGTGAGTCGATCAACGCGAGCACCGGCCAGATCACCGGCACCGCGAGCACGGCCGGGACCAGCACGGTCACCGTCACCGCGACGGACGGCACCGGGGCGAGCGGCAGCACGTACTTCGTCTGGACGACGAGCGTGGCGACCACGACCGGCCCGATCACGGCAGGCGTGGGCAGCAACCTGTGTGTCGACGTCCAGTCGGCCAACAACGCCAACGGCAGCCACGTGCAGATCTACACCTGCAACGGAACCGGCGCGCAACAGTGGACGGTCAACGGCAACGGGACGTTGCAGGCGCTCGGCAAGTGCATGGACGTGAACGGGGCAGGCACGGCGAACGGCACCAAGGTCCAGTTGTACGACTGCAACGGGACCGGGGCGCAGGTGTGGCAGGCGCAGTCCAACGGCTCGCTGGTCAACCCGGAGTCCGGCCGCTGCCTCGACGATCCGGGCGCGACCACGACCATCGGCACGCAACTACAGATCTACGACTGCAACGGCACCAACGCGCAGGTGTGGCACCTGCCCTGACCACCAGCTGCTGTCGAAACCGCCCTCCCGCGGCGGGCCGGCCCGGCGTTCAACGGTGAACGCCGGGCCTGGCTGTTTTCTCGTTCGGACAGCGATGAGTTTCGCGGCCGAGGATGGTCTATAGACCAGACCTACTGCGAAGGGAACGCCGATGAACGCTCTACCACCCGTCGTCGACAAAGGAAACCTGGCAGCGTGAGCTGGACGCGCTGCGCGTCAGGGAGAAGGCCGCGACCAGGGAACTCGACGCGATCGCGGCCCAGCGCCGCAGGCTGCCCGCGGTCCAGTTGCCCGACTACACCCTCGAAGGCGAGCACGGCCCGATCCGGCTGGTCGACATCTTCGAAGGGAAGTCCCAGCTGATCGTCTACAACCACATGTGGTTCGACGACGAGGAATGGCAGTGCGGCGGCTGCACCGGCCTGACCAGCCAGTACGTCCGGCTGGATTTCCTGGCCAAGTACGACGCCCGGTTCGTGATCGTCACGCAGGGACCGATCGACAAGGCGCTGGAGTACAAGCGGCGGGTCGGCAACCGGATGGACTGGTACTCGACCGCGAACAGTCCGTTCGGCGCGGACGTGGACGCGCCACGCGGCGGCGGGTTCGGCTTCAACGTGTTCCTGCGCGACGGCGACACCGTGTACCGGACCTGGCACACCAACGGCCGGGGCTCCGAACAGCTCAGCTACAGCTTCGCGCTGGTCGACGCGCTGCCCTACGGCCGCCAGGAGCAGTGGCAGGACTCGCCGGAAGGCTGGCCGCAGGACCCGACCTACAGCCGCTGGCTCGGCTCGGAGGAGGTCGCCAAGCTCTACGGCCCGGCTAATGTGGGCGAATGATCACGATCGGCAGAGTGACCGAGGGGGACCGGGCGGCCTGGGACGCGTTGTTCACCGGATACAACGTGTTCTATGGCCGTACCCCGGATCAGGATTTCCTCGATTGGGCCTGGGCGCGGTTCGTGCCCGACACCGACCTGCACCTGCTCGGCGCGAAACTCGACGGTGAACTGGTCGGCATCGCGCACTTCTTCACCCACCCAAGTACGACCACCGCCGACGTCTGCTACCTGCAGGATTTGTTCACGTCGGAAAGTGCCAGGGGCAAGGGTGTCGCGCGGGCGCTGATCGGCGCGATCGTGGACTGGGCGCGGGAACGCGGATGCGGCCGGGTCTACTGGATGACGCACGAGGGCAACGCGACCGCCCGCCGCCTCTACGACCAGGTCGGCGTCAACAAGGGGTTCATCCAGTACCAGATCCCG
This sequence comes from Pseudonocardiaceae bacterium, assembly GCA_035248365.1. Classification (GTDB taxonomy): domain Bacteria; phylum Actinomycetota; class Actinomycetes; order Mycobacteriales; family Pseudonocardiaceae; genus CAJCJE01. Next base: position 200,353 of record DATFHN010000004.1, read on the forward strand.
CTGGAGGGCTGAACCTCCAGCGGGATCCGGCGCGATCAGCTGAGGCTGAGCGCGAACACGTGGATCTCCTGCGCGCTCGGCAACGTCACCGCGGCGACCGTCTTGCCGGGATCGACCGGCACGGTGTTGTAGAAGACGTAGTAGTCGTTGCCGTAGTTGGCCGGGCCGGTCGGCGTGTCCCGATGATCAGTGGTGATCGCGGGGGTCGCGCCGTAGGCGGTGGTGCCTTCGCAACACCAGTTGGGGAAGCCCAGGTTGGCCGTGCTGGTGCTGCCATCGGTGTAGGTGACCGTCACCGGCGCGCTGGTCGCGCCGGCTTCCGAGCCGAGGAACGCCACGGCCTTACCGGTGCCGGGCAGCTTGATGATCTGCCCGTTGGTGATCACGTTGTCGTTGGTGCCGCTGGCCGCGCCCGGCCAGGTGAACCACGCGCCGTTGGACGTGATGGTCGCGCCCGGAGTGGCTCCGGCGGCGGCGAGGGCCTGGGCCGAATAGCTGTCGCCGCCGCCGTCGAAGTTGCCGGGTGTCGCGTTCGACTCGTCGGTGATGGCGACGTTGTTGAACGCCTGCGCCAGGTTGTCGTAAGGCGTGTTGGTGATCCTGGTCTGGTCTCCCGACGCCGAACCCCTGTTGAACAGCCAGTTGTAGGAGGCCGTCGCGGTCAGCGTGTCGGTGGCCTGACCGGGTGGCGGCGGGGGAGCGGACACGGTGAACGTGGTGCTGGCCGAGTGTCCGGGCAGGATGGTCGGCAGGGTTTTCGTTGCCGGGCTGATCGTCCAGCCGCTCGGCGCGGTCAGGCCGACCGAGACGTTGCCGATCGGCAGGATCCCGTTGTCCGCCACGGTCACCGTGGCCGGGTTGCTACCCGAGACGCTGACCGCGACCGAGGGCGCGGCGAGCGGCGAGGCGTGCTTGCTGATCCGGTACATCACCGTGCCGTGCGGCGGCACGTTCGCCGAGATCGTCCCGTCGCTGGTGGTCTGCTGCTTGCTGACCAGGTCCCGCAGACCATATATACCGGCCCCGTTGAAGCCGACGGTTTTCGCCGAGGTGGTGATGGTCTGCGCGGTGTCGCCCTTGTTGAACAGAACGACCGCGCGATCGCCGTTGGCCAGCGGCCGGGACAGCACGTCGTAGCCGGTGCCGGACTGCACCACCGTGCCCTGCGCGCCGAGCTTGTCCTGGTCGACCGCGATGACGTCGGAGTTCTTCACCACGTTCAGCTCGGCCGGGGTCAGTTTGCTCAGCGTCGTGGACAGCAGCAGCGGCGAGGCGAGTTCGGCCCATACGTCGAACTGGCTCTGTTCCTCGGTCAGGCTCAGGCCGCCGTTGCCGATCTCCAGCATGTCCGCGTCGTTCCAGTGACCGGGTCCGGCGTAGGCGGCCAGGCCGGGGGTGTTGTCCTCCTGGTAGTTCTCCAGCACGCTGTTCCAGTTGTCGGCGATGTCGCTGCCGTAGCGCCAGAGGTTCCCGTTCTGCGCGATCCAGCTCATGATGTTGTTGAAGTCATCGCCGGAGCAGCAGTAGTAGGCGGGCGCGGATTCGGAGAAGATCATCGGCCGCTTGGTGTTCAGCAGCGCCTGCGACGCGTCGTGGTAGACGATCTGCGCGACCTGGCCCGGCGTTTTGCCCGGATACTTGTCCAGCGGCTGGTAGCAGTAGTCCAGCTTGAGGTAGTCCACGCCCCAGGACGCGTACTGGTCCGCGTCGGTCTGGAAGTTGCCGTAGCTGCCCGCCGCGCCCTGGCAGGTGTAGTACCCGGCGTCCTCGTAGATGCCGAACTTCAGGCCCTTGTTGTGGATGTAGTCGCCGAGCCACTTCATGCCGTTCGGGAACAGGTCGGTGTTGACCTGGAGGTTTCCGTTGGCGTCGCGGGTTTTCCGCATCCAGCAGTCGTCGATGTTGACGTAGTTGTAGCCGAGCTTGTCCAGGCCCAGCGCGACCAGGTCGTCCGCGGTGCTGGTGAACAGCTGCTGGTTGATGTCGCAGCCGAACCCGGCCCAGTCGTTGAAGCCCATCGGCGGGGTCTTGGCCAGGCCGTTGTAGTCGCCGACGTGCGGGGGAGGCGGCGGCAGCGGGGTGTCGGCGCTGGCCGAGCCGGCTCCCAGCCCGGCGAAGGCGAGGATCGCGGCGGTCGTTGCGGTCAGGGCGGTGCGTAACAAGCGTCGTCGTTGAGGCACGAGCACTCCTGATCGATAGTGCGAGCTTCTGCGCGAATCTGCGTACTTTGAGGCAAGTTAGAACGTTAATAAGCGTTGGTCAAGGGCCTGTGTTCCTGGCAGCCTGACCGCATGGACGACTACCTCACCGTCAACCGGGCCAACTGGGACAGTCGCGCCCCCGCGCACGCGGCCTCACCCGACTACGGCATCGAGCGGTTCGTGGCCGATCCTGCCCACCTGTCCAAGGTGGTCGCCTTCGACCTACCGCGCCTCGGCGATCTCACCGGACTGCGCGGCGTGCACCTGCAATGTCACATCGGCACGGACACGTTGTCGCTGGCCAGGCTGGGTGCGCGGATGAGCGGACTGGACTTCTCCAGCGCCTCCATCGCCGAAGCGCGCACGCTCGCCGAGCGCACGAATACCCCGATCGACTACCACATCGCGCCGGTCTACGACGCGGTCGAGGTACTCGGCGCGGAAGCCTACGACCTGGTGTTCACCGGGATCGGCGCGCTGGGCTGGCTGCCCGATATCCGGCGCTGGGCGCAGGTCGTGTCGGGTCTGCTCAAGCCCGGTGGGCGGCTGTTCATCCGGGAGGGGCATCCGATGCTGTGGACGCTGGACGAGACGGTGGACCCGGCGGTGCCGCGCTACTCCTACTTCGAGCAGGAAGAGCCACTCGTGTTCACCGCGCCGGGCACGTACGTACAGACCGAGACCGAACTGCCCGCGTCCACCACGCACGAGTGGAACCACGGCCTGGCCGAGATCATCACCGCGCTGATGGATGCCGGGCTGCGGCTGACCCAGTTCGTCGAGCACAACAGCGTGCCGTGGAACGCCATACCGGGCCAGATGACCCAGGACCCGGACAACGACAACGAATGGCGCCTGACCACTGATCCCGACCGGTTGGCCGCGACCTACACCATCCAGGCAATCAAGGGTTGAACCATGCGCAATACTTGCTCCCAACGTGCACCATGACTGATCGGAGCGAGCAGTGGACCGGTATGAACGACTCAGCACCCTGCTGGAACTGCTCGGTCAGCGCGGCAAGGTCGACGTGGACGACCTCGCCGAGGAGATGACGGTGTCGGCCGCGACCATCCGGCGCGACCTCGACCACCTTGCCGCGCAACAGCTGCTCACCAGGACCCGGGGCGGCGCGGTCGCCCACAACGTCACCTACGACCTGCCGCTGCGCTACAAGACGGTGCGCAGGGCGCCGGAGAAGGAACGGATCGCGCGGGCGGCGGCCGGTCTGGCCGCGCGCGGCGCGGTGGTCGGCCTCAACGGCGGCACGACTACCACCGAGGTCGCCCGCAGCCTAGTGGTCCGGCCGGACCTCAACGCCACCGGCGACGAACCCGGCCTGACCATCGTCACCAACGCGCTGAACATCGCCAACGAACTGGTGGTGCGGCCGACGGTGAAGGTCGTGGTGACCGGCGGCGTCGCCCGGCCACAGTCCTTCGAGCTGACCGGACCGCTCGGCACTCGGATCCTGGACGAGATCATCCTGGACATCGTGTTCCTCGGCGCCGACGCGATCGACCCGGTGCAGGGCGCGTTCGCGCACAACGAGGGCGAGGCCAGCATCAACCGGCTGATGGCGGCCCGCGCGCGTCAGGTGGTCGTGGTCGCCGACTCGACCAAGCTGGGCAGGCACGCGTTCGCGCAGATCTGCCCGACGGCCACGATCGACGTGCTGGTCACCGACTCGGACGCGCCGCAGGACGTGGTGCGCGTGCTGGAAAGCGAAGGCGTGACGGTCAAAACGGTCTGACTCGGCCGTGCTGCCGGCCACCGGGTATGTGACGGATCCCGTTGGCCGGGGAGGGGGTGCAGCGTGGCCGAATCGCGAATGCTCGCTCAGAACTCGGTAGCGCTCGCCGAACCGCTCGACGCCTGATACGTCATGATTCGCCCTGCCTTTCGTTCTTGGGACGAACAAACGATGACGCAGGCCGATTAATTTTCGTTCAATGCCGGATTCGCGCGACAAGCCGGGGGTCGGGCTGCTCGGGTTACTGGGTCAGGATGACGGAGCGGGTGAGGTTGCGTGGCTGGTCCGGGTCGTTGCCCTTGGCCGTGGCGATCGCGACCGCCAGCCGCTGCGCGCGGATCAGGTCGGCCATCGGGTCCAGCGGCGAGGTGACCACGGTGCCGCCGGTCGCGGCGACCTGCTCGGCCAGGCCGGGCGGCAGTTCGCCGAACATCCAGGCGATCCGGCCCGGTCCGGTGATGCTGATCGGCCCGTGCCGGTATTCCATCGCCGGATACGACTCGGTCCAGGCGGTCGCGGCCTCGCGCATCTTCAGTGCCGCCTCGGCGGCGATGCCGACGGTCCAGCCGCGGCCCAGGAAGGTGAACTGCTCGGCCTCGATGAGTTCGGCGGGCAGGTGCTCGGTGAGCGCCCGGCCCGCGTCGGCGATGGCCGCGTCCAGCTTCTCGCCAAGGTGGGTGCGTAACAACGCGAGCTGGCTGGTGGCGAAGCGGGTCTGCACCACCGACTTCTCGTCGGCGAAGTCGAGCACGACGACGTCGTCGGCCAGGGTCATCACCGGGGTGGCCGGGTCGGCGGTGATCGCGACGGTCGGTACCGTGCCGCGCAGCGCGCCGAGCAGATCGAGCACCTCGGTCGTCGTGCCGGAGCGGGTCAGCGCGAGCACCCGGTCGTAGCGGCGGCCGGCAGGCCATTCGGATGCGCAGAACGCGTCGGTCTCGCCGAGGCCAGCGCGTTCGCGCAGCGTCGCGTAGCTCTGCGCAATGAACCAGGACGTGCCGCAACCGGTGACGGCGACCCGCTCGCCGGGGCGCGGGAGGGCCTCGGCAACGGCGGGGGCGAGTGCGACGGCGCGCCGCCAGCAGTCGGGCTGGCTGGCGATCTCCTGCTCGGTGTGCGGCACAGAGCCTCCTCGGGCGTCCTGCGTACTAGTGCTCATTTTCAGCTCGAATCGTACATCAATGCGCAGAATTTTGTCGCTAGGGTGCGTGAAACTGTTGATTGATGCTGGGAAGTGGCACATACTGTGCGGCACCAAACACGACCGAAGCATAGAGGTGGTCACGGTGAAGCGGCGTCTCATGACATTGCTGGGAGTCGGTCTCTGCGCCGCGTTAGCCCTCGCAGGCTGCAGCAGCGGCGGTTCGGGCAGCGGCGGCGGCAGCCAGACCAAGACGATCACGTTCGTCGCGGCCGAGTACAGCGACGCGACCGCGCCCTACTGGCAGAACCTGGCCAAACAGTTCGAACAGCAGAACCCCGGCTACACGGTCAACGTGAACGTGCAGAACTGGAACAACATCGAGGACTACGTCAAGAACCTGGTGCAGAACCACCAGCAGCCCGACGTGCTCAACATCGACCACTGGATCGACTTCGCCCAGGACAACCTGCTGTACAAGGCGTCCGACGTGCTGTCCAGCCAGACGATGTCGGACATGCTGCCCAACCCGAAGAAGATCGGCACCTACCAGGGCACCCAGTACGGCATCCCGTTCATCCTCTCCACCCGGCTGATGTACTACAGCAAGGACTGGTTCACCAAGGCCGGTCTCGACCCGAACAAGCCGCCGACCACCTGGGCCGAACTCACCTCGGACGCGCAGAAGCTCAAGGCCGCGGGCTGCCCAGAGCCCTACGGCATGCCGCTGGGCAGCGAGGAAGCGCAGGCCGAAACCATCGAATGGATGCTCGGCAACGGCGGCGGATACGTTGACGGGCAAGGGAAGTGGGCGATCAACAGCGCGCAGAACGTGGCCGCGGTCAGCGAGATGGCCAGCCTCGTCTCCGCCGGTCTCACCGAACCGAACCCGGGCTCGGTCGACCGCACCGCGGGCACCTGGGCCGACTTCGAGGCGGGCCGGGTCGGCATGATGCTCGGCCACATGACGCCGATGGAGGACATCGCCACCAAGAAGCTGCCGGTCAACTACGGCCTGGCGCCGATGGCGGGCAAGGACGGCCCGGTCACCAACACGCTCGGCGTCGGCGACTTCATCATGGCGTTCAACAACGGCGACGGCGCCAACAAGGACGCGGTGTCCAAGTGGCTGAACTTCGTGTTCCAGCAGCAGAACTACGCCCAGTTCCTGACCAACGAGAAGTTCCTGCCGGTGACCCAGTCCGCGCTGTCCGCGATGACGTCCAACCCGGCCGACGCCAACCTCAAGCCGTTCCTGAACGTACTGCCCAATGCCGTGTTCTACCCGCAGACCGACCCGGCCTGGCCGACCGTCGAAGACGCGATCAAGCACGAGATCGGCACGGCGGTGCAAGGCTCGTCGCCGTCGAACGTGCTGGGCGCGTTGCAGCAGGCCGCGCAAAAGGCCGAGCAGAACGGTGGCTGAACTCGTCTCGCCGAGGGACGCGGAGTCGGCGACGACAGCGCTTTCGCGCCGGGGCAGCGGGTCGGCGACGACAGCGCTTTCGCGCCGGGGCAGCGGGTCGGCGACAACAGGGCTTTCGCCGAGGGGAAGGCGCGGCGTCCGCTTCGTGCGGGCGCTCGCGCCGATTCCCTGGCTGCTCCCGGCTCTGGTGCTGATCGGCGGGGTGGTGCTGTGGCCGGTGGTGGAGATGGTGCGCACCTCGTTCCTGCGCATCGGCACCTCCGGCTACGTGCGCGGATCGGCCGGAATCTCCAAATACACCGACCTGTTCGGTGAGCCCGCGTTTGCGCACGTGCTACTGCGCACCGTGGAATGGGTGGTTGTGGTTGTCGCGGCGACGGTGGTCATCTCGCTGTTGCTGGCCCAACTCCTCAACCGCAGGTTTCCCGGGCGCACCGTGGTCCGCTGGGCATTGATCGTGCCGTGGGCGGCGTCGGTGGTGATGTCCTCGATCATCTTCAAGTGGATCCTGGACTGGTCGCACGGCGTGTTCAACACCCTGCTGCTGGACCTGCACCTGATCAGCAAACCCGTCGACTGGCTGGGCACGCCGACCTCCGCGTTCTGGTGGATGGTCGGCGTCGCCGTGTTCGTTTCGGTGCCATTCACCACCTACGTGTGTCTCGCCGGTTTACAGACGATCCCGAGCGACGTCTACGAAGCGGCCGAAGTGGACGGTTCGTCGCGGCTCAACACCTACTGGCGCATCACGCTTCCCCTGCTGCGTCCGGCACTGCTGGTCGGTTCGGTGATCAACATCATCAACGTGTTCAACTCCTTCCCGATCATCTACACCATGTACACCGGCGCCGGGTACGACGCGGACACCACGACCACGTTCATGTACAAGCTCAAGGACACCGACATCGGCGAATCAGCGGCGGCCGCGGTCGTCAACTTCATCCTGGTCATCGTGTTCGTGCTGTTCTACCTGCGCGCGACCCGCTGGAACGAGGCGGTGGCCAAGAAGTGACCGCGACCATCCACCGTCCACAGCGGACAGCGCAGCCAGCGCGCCGGACCACGGCCCCGCGCCGGTACCCGGTCGGCAAGGTGCTGCTGACCGGCCTGGCCTGGCTGATCGGCGTGTTCTTCCTCGCCCCCTACCTGGTCATGTTCACCACGGCGCTCAAACCCGCCGGTGAACTCGGCGCGTCGCCCGCCACGTTCCTCCCGAACCACTGGGACTGGGCCAACTTCGTCGACGTCTGGGCCTGGCAGGGCCACGCGGTGCTGACCAGCCTCCAGGTCACGCTGGTCATCGCGGGCGCGTCCACGCTGATCGTGATCCTGGTGTCGATCCCGGCCGCCTACTACACCGCGCGGCACAAGTTCCGTGGCCGCACCGCGTTTCTGCTGCTGGTGCTGGTCACCCAGATGTTCGCGCCGACCGCGCTGGTCGTCGGCCTCTACCGCGAGTTCCTCCAGTTGAACCTGGTGAACAGCTACCTCGCGCTGATCCTGGTCAACGCCGGATTCAACCTGGCGTTCTCGATCTGGATCCTGCAGGGCTACTTCTCCTCGATCCCGGTCGAGTTGGAGGAGGCCGCGATGCTCGATGGCCTCGGCAAGTTCGGCTCGATGATGCGGGTGACCCTCCCGCTGGCCGCGCCCGGCATCGTCACCGCGGTGATCTTCACGTTCATCGCGGCCTGGAACGAGTTCGTGGTCGCGCTGACCCTGACCACGACGCCGAACCATCAACCGCTCACCGTGACCCTGGACCGGTTCATCGGCGCCTACCACATCGACTGGCAGTTCCTGTTCGCCGGATCGATCTTCGCGGTGGTGCCGGTGGTCATCCTGTTCGCGCTGATCGAGCGCTACCTCGTGGGTGGTCTCACGGCGGGCAGCGTGAAGTAGCAGGCAGGATGGAGCCATGCATCTCGATTGGCTCCAGCGGTGAGAGGCGCGGGCACCGCGCTCGCCATCGGAGCGGGCCTGGGCGGCCTGGCCGTGCACCTGTTCGCGCGGCGCGCGCCGTGGCGCCGCTACCCCTGGTACCTGGCCGGGCTCGGCGTCGGCATCGCCGGCAGCGAGGCCGGGATCCCGGTCGCTGGCGCGCAGGTCGCGGCGGGTGCGGCGGCCGCGGGCCTGGGCGCGTACCGCGGCAAACTCGGCATCGCCGGGCTCGCGCTGACCGCGGGCACGGCCAGTGGGCTGTTCCAGTTGCACCGCATCGCCACCCAGACCTCACTCGCCGAGCTGAACGGCGCGCTGGCCGACGTGCTCGGTTTCGACCGAGCCCCGATCGAGGTACCCAAGCGCCGCCGCACCCCGCTCCGCTCGTACCTCGCTGAGCAGGACATCGCCTACGGCTCCGATTCACCGGCCCAGGTGCTGGACATCTGGCGCCGCCCCGACCTGCCGCTCGACGCGGGCGCCGGCGTGCTGGTCGCGGTACACGGCGGCTCGTGGGTGGGCGGCAACAAGCGGCTGGCCAGCCCCGGCCTGCTAGCCGAGCTGGCCGGACGCGGCTGGGTGTGCGTGTCCATCGACTACCGGCTCGGCCCGCGCAACCGCTGGCCCAACCAGATCGTCGACGTGAAGAAGGCGATCGCCTGGGTGCGCGCGAACATCGCCGAACACGGCGGCGACCCGTCGTTCGTCGCGATCTCCGGCGGTTCGGCCGGTGGCCACCTGGCCGCACTGGCCGCGTTGACTGGCAACGACCCCGAATTCCAGCCCGGCTTCGCCGACGCGGACACCTCCATCCAGGCGGCCGCGCTGCTCTACGGCGTCTACGACCTGACCGCGCGCAACGAGGACGGCTCGACCCGCCTGCGCGACTACCTGCGCAGAGTCCTGTTCGACGCCGACTTCGCCGACGATCCCGCGACCTGGCGCGCGGCCTCCCCGGTATACCGCCTGCACGCGGACGCGCCGCCGATGTTCGTGGTGCACGGAGACCGGGACGAGATCGTCAGCGTGGGCCAGGCCCGCCAGTTCATCGAGGCCGCGCGTCCGCTGTCCGCGTTCGGCTACGCCGAACTGCCCTACGCCCACCACGCCTTCGACATCGTCCCGTCCGCGCGCAGCCGGGCCACCGAGTACGCGATCGGCCAGTTCCTCGACGTGACCCGGGACCGAGCCAAGAACCCAGAAACGGCGCCTCATGTAGACCGCGCGTTGTAGCGCCGGAGCCAGCGGGCGAGGAGTACGAAACCGCAGATGATCACGATCAGGCCGATGGCGGCTCCCACGAGTTTCACGACGTGCTGGCCGAGCAGCTCGGTGGCGAGGTCGATGATCAGTCCGCCCGAGAGCAGTGCCATCGATCTGCCGAATTCCCGCGCTGGCCTCGATCCGCGCGGATAACCGCGGTTGCTGCGAACTCGGCCGAGCCAGCCGAGCGTGGACCAGACGAACCCGAAGGCCACAACCGCCAGCGCAACCCAATCCAACACGGCGATCCCGGCGTCGATGCTCATCCTGATTGCCTACCCGCGCGAAGAGCGGGATACACGACGGCGCGGATCCCGACCGCGACGTGCTCTGACGCGGGACCGGGGCCAAACGCCCGGCCCCGCCTGTCGAATCAGTCGAAGAGGACCACCGAGCGCAGCACGTCGCCGCCGTGCATCTTGGCGAACGCGGCCTCGACGTCGCCGAGCCCGATCTCCTCGGTCACGAACGCGTCGAGGTCGAGCCGGCCTTGCAGGTACAGCTCGGTGAGCATGGGGAAGTCGCGGGTCGGCAGGCAGTCGCCGTACCAGGACGACTTGAGCGCGCCGCCGTGGCTGAACAGGTCGATCATCGGCATCTCGATGCGCAGGTCCGGGGTGGGCACGCCGACCAGGACGACGGTCCCGGCCAGGTCGCGGGCGTAGAAGGCCTGCTTCCAGGTTTCCGGCCGCCCGACCGCGTCGATCACCACGTTGGCGCCGAAGCCGCCGGTCAGATCCTTGACCGCCTCGACGACGTCGAACTCGTTGGCGTTGATGGTGTGCGTCGCGCCGAAGTGGCGGGCATGGTGCAGTTTGCGCGGGTCGGTGTCGACGCCGATGATCGTGGTCGCCCCGGCCAGGTAGGCCCCGGCGATCGCACCGTCTCCGACCCCGCCGCAGCCGATCACCGCGACCGAGTCACCGCGCGTGACCCCGCCGGTGTTGATCGCGGCGCCGATCCCGGCCATCACCCCGCAACCGAGCAGCCCGACGGCGGCCGGCCGCGCGCTCGGATCGACCTTGGTGCACTGTCCGGAGTGCACCAGCGTCTTCTCGATGAACGCGCCGATGCCCAGCGCGGGGGAGAGCTTGGTGCCATCGGTCAGCGTCATCGGCTGCTTGGCGTTGTGCGTGTTGAAGCAGTACCAGGGATGGCCGCGACGGCAGGCCCGGCATTCGCCGCACACGGCGCGCCAGTTCAGCACCACGAAATCGCCGGGTTTCACGTCGGTGACGCCCTCGCCGATCTCCTCGACGATGCCGGCGGCCTCGTGGCCGAGCAGGAACGGGAAGTCGTCGTTGATGCCGCCTTCCCGGTAGTGCAGGTCGGTGTGGCACACCCCGCACGCCTGGATCCGCACCACGGCCTCGCCGGGTCCGGGATCGGGGACGAGCACCTCGGCGACCTCGACGGGCTCACCCTTGGCGCGGGCGATGACGCCCCGAACCTGTTGCGGCACAGCAACCTCCAATACAGCGGCGGATCAGCAGTCACACCGTATGCGAACCCGGCGAGGTGTGCGACGTTGACAGTGTCATATGACAGTGTCACGATGGGGGCATGACGGCCGACGCGCAGTGGACCATCGACGAGCTGGCCCAGCTCGTCGGCGAAGCGCTGGCCGTCGACTATTCGGGCCAGACCAACGGCCGGGTCCGCGACGTGCCGGACCGGCGCACGATCCGCTGGTACACCACGATCGGCCTGCTCGACCGGCCCGCCGCCATGCGCGGCCGCACCGCGCTCTACGGCATGCGGCACCTGCTGCAACTGGTCGCGGTCAAACGCCTCCAGGCGGATGGCCGCACCATCGCCGAAGTGCAGCAGGCGTTGCTCGGTGCCGACGACGCGACGCTCGACTACCTGGCCCGCGTCCCCGACATCAACCCCAGTCCCGAACCCAACCGCAGCCCCAGCCCCAACCCCAGCCCCAGCCCCAGCCCCGCGCCCCGTCGTGCGCCGAGTCCCAGCCAAGCGCCGAGTCACAGCGCCGGCCCGCCGCCCAGCCTCGCGCCCAGTCCCGAACCGAAGCGCAGCTCCAGTCCCGCGCTCAGGCACGGCCGCGCGCCCAATCCCGAATCGAGCACTAGGCCCGAGCCCAGCTCTGCGCCTGCCCGGTTCTGGGCGGCTCGTCCGGCCGTGCCAAAAACCCCGCCCGGCGCGGAAATCGTGCCGAGCATCCGGCTCGCCGACGGTGTGACGCTGATGCTCGACCGAGCACGTCCGCTGACCGATGCCGATCTCGCCGCGATCGCCGAAGCCGCGACCGCACTGCTCGACGTGTTGCACGATCGCGGCCTCGCCGCCGCACCCACCGAAGGGGGAAGCCCAGCATGATCCCGATCCGGCAACTCACCGACGCCGAACTGCCCGAACCTGATGCGGAAGCCGGTTTCGGCGCGCTGCGCACCGAACGCGGCAACCTCCCGCTGACCAGCATCGACATCGCCGCGCAGCTCACCGGCTTGGCCGTGCGCACCACCCTCACCCAGGGCTTCCGCAACCCGTTCGACGAAGCCCTCGAAGCGACCTACATCTTCCCGCTGCCCGACCGCGCCGCCGTCACCGCGCTGTCCCTGCACGCGGACGGCCGCACCGTCGAGGGCGTGTTGCGCGAACGCGGCCAGGCCCGGGCCGACTATCAGCAGGCCATCGATTCCGGGCAGCGCGCGGCGATCGTCGAAGAGGAGCGGCCGGGCGTGTTCACCATGCGGGTCGGCAACCTCGCTCCGCACGAGCAGGTCACCGTGCGCGTCGAACTCGCCGGGCTGTTGCCGTTCGACGACGCCGAAGCCACCTTCCGTTTCCCGCTGGTTGTCGCGCCGCGCTACATCCCCGGCGCGCCAATGCCCGGCCAGCCCGCTGGTTCTGGCACCAGCCTGGATACCGACGCGGTCCCGGACGCGTCCCGGATCACGCCGCCGGTGTTGCTGCCCGGTTTCCCCAACCCGATCACGTTGTCCGCCACGGTCGACGTCGACCCGGCCGGGCTCGTCTTCGGCGACCTCGCGGCCAGCCTTCCGGTCCGCACCGAGGAAAACGGCGATCGGCTGCGGGTGCGGCTGAACCCAGGGGAGCGCGCCAACCAGGATTTCATCCTGCGCCTGCGCGTCGGCGACACGCCTGGCTCCTTTGCCGTGCGGGACGGTTCGTTCGCGCTCACCTTGGTGCCACCGGGCGAAACGGCGACCGCGCGTCCGCGTGATGTCGTGCTGGTGCTGGACCGGTCGGGCAGCATGGGCGGCTGGAAGATGGTGGCTGCCCGCCGCGCCGCCGCCCGCATCGTCGACTCGCTGACCGACGCGGATTCCTTCGCCGTCCTGGCCTTCGACCACACCGTCGAATGGCCGACCGAGCTGCCGCACGCCCTGGTCGTGGCCAACGACCGCAACAGGTTCCGCGCCGTCGAATACCTCGCCGGGCTCTCCGCGCGCGGCGGCACCGACATGCTCGAACCGCTGCGCCAAGGCGCCCAGCTCGTCGCGGGTAGGGCCGACCGCGATCGAGTGCTGGTACTGGTCACCGACGGCCAGATCGGCAACGAGGACCAGATCCTCAACGCCATCGCGCCCAGCATCAACGGAATCCGCGTGCACACCGTCGGCATCGACACCGCCGTCAACGCCGCGTTCCTCACCCGGCTCGCCGCGCTCGCCGGTGGCCGCTCCGAACTGGTCGAATCCGAGGACCGGCTCGACGCCGCGCTGCGCGCCATCCATCACCGCATCGCCACGCCGTTGGTCACCGGTCTGCGCATCGACACAGCAAACGTCGACCTGACAACCATCGCGCCACAGCCGATCCCGGACCTGTTCCCCGGCGCGCCGCTGCTGCTGACCGGCCGCGTCACCGGCGAACCCGACAGCGTCTCCGTCACCGGAACGGACGCGAATGGCGCCGCCTGGCAGCGCACCATTCCCACACACACCAGCGACAATCCGGCTCTCGGGGCGATCTGGGCCCGTGCCCGGATCCGCGACCTGGAGGATCGGTACGCGATCGGCGGTACGGAGGAACTTGCCGACCTCGAACGGCGGATCGTCGCGACCTCACTGGAATTCGGTGTGCTCTCCCGGTTTACAGCCTTCGTCGCGGTGGACTCCCGGGTCGTCAGCGAAGGCCGCCAACCGCGCCAGCTCACGCAGCCAGTCGACATGCCCGAGGGCTGGGACATGGCGCGCCCGATGGCTGCCATGCCGATGATGGCCGCTGGTACCGCTGAATTCGGCGCGATGAACGCGCCGGCGCCGCACGGCAGGGGGTACGCACGGGCGAAGCGCACCCATGTGGCTCACGAGCTGAAGCTCACGCATGTGGACAAGGAGCTGAAGGGGAGCACGCCGGTTGTGCCCATTCCCGCCGTGGCGCGCGAATTCGCCGAGCGGGCGAAGAAGAAGCTGCTGGAATCAGCTTCCCTGGGATTGTCCGAACGGATCAACGCACTGGGTGACCTGGCCGAATCAATTGGCGACGCGCTGCCGGAATTCGTCGCGGCCGGACTCGGCGAGCTGGAGGTCCTGCTGCTCACCGAATTCGCCGCCGGGCCTGCCGAGCCGATCGAGGACGAGGATGCGCTGGCACGCCGGTGGGAGCAAGCCGTCGGCCTGCTGGACCGACTGATCGGGACGAAACCTCCGAGCACGCCGAGCCGCCACTTCTGGAAACGATGACCATCACATGCGTGGCTCGACCATTCGGACGGAGGTCGGAACCCTGGGCATCCCGCCGGCCGCCGACGCGTACTCGGGCACGCCGACACAGGTGAACAGCAAGCCGTCGAGTTGTTCGCCGAGCAACGCGGGCAGCAGGCTGTCGACGAAGGTCATACCGCGAGCGCTGGCGCCAAGGGCGTAGGCGAGCAGATGCAGCCTGCCTTCCACGATGCCCGCGGCGAGTTGCGCTTCGCGATACTGCCGGTCGTCCAGGGCGCCGGTGTCCGCGGCGGCGATCACGACGAACGCGGCGTCCCGGCCGAGGCCCTGGTCCACGCAGAGGTGGTAGAGCTGTTCGCGCAGGTCGCCGGTGCGCAGCGGCGTCGAGAGGTCCGGCCAGCGATACAGGCCGGGGGTGATCCCTTCGACGTCGTGGACCACGATCCAGTGCGGCACGCTGATCCCGCGCAGCGCCACGGCCAGCGACGTGAGCAGCAGGTTCTTCGACAGGCCACGGGAAGGATCCATCAGCGCCTGCGAACCGCGGGTGAGGACCACGTTCTCGACGACGTCGCCGCCACGCGAGGGGACGTCGACCGGCTCGCCGCGATCCCAGGCCGCGCCGAGCGTGTCTTGTTCGCCCGCGCGCTGTGCGGAGGTGACCAGCGGGAATTCGATCGGTGCGTTGTCCACCGCGCCTGCCGTGGCCGAGCCGGTCGCGCGCAGCGCAGGCGTGCCCGCGCCGAGGGCGACGACGGCCACCGGCCACTCGTGGACGCCGTCCGCGCCGACGAGATCGGCGACGGCCCGATCCGGGAACCGGGTGTAGAGCCGGGCCGCGATACCGGCGGAGTCGGTCGCCGCCAGCAGGTGCGAGAGCATCGTGCCGGCATCCCAGTAGACGTGGCGGTAGCCGCGCTCGCGGTAGCGCCAGCCCGTCCGCCACGGAACACCGGTGACGACCACGACCGGGGATTCGCCGCGCGGAGGCGGACCGACCAGGACCAGGCTGTGGTCCTGCGGGTGGTACCAGTGCACGCCGGCAGGCAGCGGGCCACCCTCGGGCACGGCGACGTAGCACTCCAACGGGAATCGGCCACCGGCGGATCCGGCGGCCCGGAACAGCAGGGTGCCGTGCGGACGTCGCACCGTGCGCACCACCCCGGCGGCCAGGTGCGCCATTCGGGCCAGTTGCGCCAGGTTCAGTTCGGCGCGTGCGACATTCGCGGTTCCGGCCAGGACATCGACGGCGGCGGCACTGGTGGCAGGCAACTCGGCGGGCAGCGATATGCACGGCAACGAGTCCGGATACCTCTTGTAGAACCACGGCAGGCGGTCCAGATCGTTGACCACGAGATCACCCAATACCCGTGGATCGTCAACCGGCGGTTCCCATTCTGTGGTTGCGTCGAATGGGCCAACCGAGGTCAGTCGGTGCAGCGTCTGCGTCGCACTTTCCACCTTGGCAGTCTGGCACAACGAATCTCATCGGGTGGGTCTCTGATGAATTTCTGAGATCTGTCGGTAACGCTCGGCAACGTCATCGATACAGCGCGGTTTCCATTGGTGCCGCGCGGTAAAGCGAGCCGTTTCGTTGCCGGTGGAGGTCTGTGCGGTGTCCAGCGAAATCCTTGACTACCTTGTTGTCGGCGCAGGCCCGGCCGGGCTCCAGTTGGCGCACGATCTCGATCGCGCAGGCCGCGATTATCTCCTCGTCGAGGCCGGTGCCGCGCCGGGCACGTTCTTCAGCAAATACCCCAGGCACCGCACGCTGATCTCCATCAACAAGGTGCACACCGGGTACGACGACCCCGAGTTGCGCATGCGCATGGACTGGAATTCGCTGCTCACGGAAAATCCGGATTTGCTGTTCACCCGGTACAGCAAGAAGTTCCTGCCGCCCGCCGAGGCCTTCCTGCGTTACCTCGCCGATTTCGTCGAGTCGACCGGTGTGAACGTCCGGTTCAACACGCGGGTCTCCCGGATCAGCAAGCCCGACGACTTCCGGGTCGAACTCGAATCCGGGGACGAGATCATCGCCAGGCGGGTCATCGTCGCGACCGGTGTCTCGCTGCCGAACGTCCCGGACGTACCCGGCATTGAGCTGGCCGAACAGTACGCGGACGTCTCGGTCGACCCGGAGGACTTCACCGATCAGAAGGTGCTGATCCTGGGCAAGGCCAACTCAGCCTTCGAGACCGCCGACAACCTGATCGAAACAGCGGCCGTCATCCATGTCGCCGGACCGAACCCGCTGAAACTGGCCTGGCGCACCCACTTCGTCGGCCACCTGCGCGCGGCCAACAACAACCTGCTGGACACCTACCAGCTCAAGTTGCAGAACGCGCTGCTCGACGGCCACGTGCGCAACATCGAGCGCGACCCGGACGGCGGCTACCAGGTCACCTTCGGCTTCACCCGCGCGCAGGAGATCCTCAAGGACATCCACTACGACCGGATCATCGTGTGCACGGGTTTCCGGTTCGACGCGTCGATCTTCGCCGACGACCTCAATCCGGAACTGGTCATCAACAACCGCTTCCCGGCGCAGACCTCGGCGTGGGAGTCGGTGAACATCCCCGACCTGTACTTCACCGGCACGCTCTCCCAGATGCGCGACTTCAAGAAGAGCACCAGCGGCTTCATCCACGGCTTCCGCTACTGCGCCCGCGCTCTGCAGCACGTGCTCGACGCCCGCTACGAGGGCATGCCGTGGCCGAGCCGGGAGATCTCGGCGGAGCCGGACGAGGTGATGGCCGCGCTGATCGAGCGGGTCAACCGGTCCTCCGCGTTGTTCCAGCAGTTCGGGTTCCTCGGTGATCTGGTCGTCGTCGACGAGCAGGCGGGCACCGCCCGCTACTACGAGGAAGTCCCGGTCGACTACGTCGCGGACGGAGGGTTCGGCTCCGCCGCCAGCTACTACGTCGCCACCCTCGACTACGGCCCGGACCATGACAAGTACGACCCGTTCGACAGCACCGCGCGGCAGCGGATCAGCCAGTCCGAGACCGAACACGCCGACGAGGGCCACTACCTGCACCCGGTCGTGCGGCACTACCGCAACGGCGAACTGGCAGGCACCCACCACGTGACCGAGAACCTGGAGAACGAGTGGACCAACCCGGCCGTGCACCGTGAACCGCTGGCCGCATTCATCGCGAAGCAGAGCCGGCAGCGCCAGCAGAGCCGGCAGCGCTGACCAATGACCACCACCCGCCCCCGGCCGCTCAACGTCGCCGGCTACCAGGCCGCCGCGAGCACCATCGTCGACCCGGTCTACTACGACTTCTTCGCCGGTGCGGCCCGCGACGAGATCACCATGCGCGCCAACGAAAGCGCCTTCCAGGAGCTGTGCCTGCTGCCGCGCATCCTGCGCGGGAGTGACAACCGCCGGTTTACGGTAGAGCTGTTCGGGTCAACGGCGTCGATGCCGATCCTGTTGTCGCCGACCGCGTTCCACAAACTGGCCCACGCCGAGGGCGAGCTTGCCACCGCTCGCGCGGCGGCCGCCGCCGACACGATCATGATCGTCAGCATGGCGTCGACCGTGGCCATCGAGGACATCGCGGCCGCCGCCCCGAATCTCTCGCTCTGGTTCCAGCTCTACCTGCAAACCGACCGCGAGTTCTCCGCCGCCATCGTGCGCAGGGGAGAGGCGGCCGGGGTGAAGGCGCTGGTGGTCACCGTCGACTCGCCCGTGCTCGGCCACCGCGAGCGCGACGACGAGCACGACTTCCACGACCTGCCGCCCGGCATGCGCTGTGAGAACCTCGTTGACCTGCGCGAAGGCAGCACCGGCCACGTTCGCCAGATCCAGATGAGCGCGGAACTGTCCTGGGACCACATCGCCTGGCTGCGGTCGATCACGCCGCTGCCGATCCTGCTCAAGGGCGTGCTGCATCCGGAGGACGCCCGGCTCGCGGTCGCGCACGGCGTCGACGGCCTGCTGGTCTCCAACCACGGCGGACGACAGCTCGACACCGTGCCTGCCACGATCCGCGCGCTGCCCGAGATCGTCGCCGCGGTGCGGGGCCGTATCCCGATCATCCTGGACGGCGGCATCCGGCGCGGCACCGACGTGATCAAGGCACTGGCGCTCGGCGCGGACGCCGTCGGCGTCGGCAGGCCGGTCATCTGGGGTCTGGCGGTGGACGGTGAGAACGGCGTGCGCGGCGTGCTGGAACTGCTGCGCGCGGAGTTCGATCACGCCCTCGCCCTGTGCGGCGCCGCGTCACTCGCCGACCTCAACCCGGATCTGATCCGCCATTACTGACAAACCGGGGTTGTCATGCTGATCGTGCTTGTGATCGTCGGGTTGACACTCGCCCTGCTGGCCAGCTTGCCGTACTGGTTGCCGCAGCGGGTGATCTGGCTGCGTACGCGGGTGTTCGCCAAGGTCAACGGCGACGAGGGCATCAGCGTGCCCGGCCCGCGGATCGGCATGGACGACTACCTCCGCGCCTACTCCGACCCGGCCGCGAACGGCCGCAGCCGCGGCGCGGTGTTGTCCGACCTGTTCTGGTACTGGCTCGCGCCCGGTCCACATGTGCACCAGGAACACCTGGAGGCGGGGCCGCGCTATGACGAGGTCGCCAGGACCACCCGGCGCATCCTGATCAAGCCCAAGGGCGAGTCGGAGGAGCTGACCGCGCGGGTCGCCGAGCGTGTGCTCGACGAGATCGACGCGCCGGTCGCGACCCTCGTGCGGTTGCGGGACGCGATGACGCCGATCTGGGCCGAGCTGTACTACGAACTCGTCTTCCAGGAGCCGTGTCCGCGCGCTGCCCGCGATCTGATCGTCGGCAACGCGAACGACGTGGTCACCGCGCTCAAGTGCACCGGCCTGCGCCACATGGGCAAGCGCGGCAAGCTCACCGACTACCTCTACCAGCGCATCGTCGACGGCGAGGTCCCGCACGAACTGCCTGCCTCACTGTCCACAACGGAGCAGGCCTACTACCTGCAAGGGACCTTCTTCAACACGGCGGTCGTGCAGATGTCCGAAGGCATGGCGCACCTGCTGCTCGCCATCGCCGAACACCCCGAGGTACAAGCCCGCCTCGTTGACAACCCGCAGGACACGGCCTACCTCGACGCGGTCATCGACGAGGCACTGCGCACCTATCCGCTGTTCGGCATCGCGCACCGCATCCTCACCGCCGACCTGCACCTGTCCGACCAGACCGTGCCCGCCGGTTCCGTGCTCTGCTTCAGCTATCCCGACTTCCACCAGCAGGGGTACGCGCACCCGAGCGAATTCCAGCCGAACCGCTGGGCGGACATCGCAGGCAAGGACGTCAACTTCATCCCATTCGGCGTCACCGCCAACCGAGCCTGCCCGGCGCGCGGCCTCGCCCCGGTCACCATGCGCGTGGTCGCCAAGTCCGTGCTGGCCCGCTTCGAACTCGCCAGCTCCGTCGCGCACACCCGCTCCCTCCCCAACCGTGGACCGGTTCTGCTCATCCGCCGACCGGCCTCGTTGAGCGCGGGCAGGCGCCGGTCGGTCCTGGCCTTCCTGCGCGTGCGTGATCGCTGGGAGGACGTCTACCGAGGCGTCGCCCAGCTGATCTTCGGCAGCTACATGGTGTGGGACGCCCGCAGGAAAGGCCTCTGCCGGAACTACTTCGCCGCGCTCGATGCCACCCCGGTTCCGCATGGAATGAGGACCTCATGAACGTCACCACGGCGGGCACCACGTTCTTCCTCGCCATGGTCGCCATCCTGGCGGTCTGCCGCCTGGTCAGCTGGGTCGGCGTGAAACTCGGCCAGCCACCGGTCGTCGGCGAAATGGTCGCCGGCGTGCTGCTCGGCCCGTCCCTGCTCGGCCTGATCAGCCCGGCCGTGGAGAACCTCCTGTTCCCGGCCTCCGGTCGCGCGCTGATCTACGTCGCGGGTCAGATCGGGCTCGTGCTGTTCATGTTCGGCGCGGGCTACGAGTTCAGCACCGACCGGATCCGCAAATCCATGCGCACGGTCGGCGCGATCTCCCTGGCCGGCAACCTGCTGCCGCTCGCGCTCGGTGTGGTGATCACCCTGCTCGGCACCCGCTGGACGCACATCGTGGTCCCCGGGGTTTCGCTGACCACGTCGGCCGCGTTCGTCGGCGTCGCGCTGGCCATCACCGCGTTCCCGATGATGGCGCGGATGATCAGTGAACGCGGCATCTCCGACACCAAGTTCGGTTCGATCGCGCTGGCCTGCGGCGCCCTCGACGACGTGCTCGCCTGGCTACTGCTGGCGATCGTGATCAGCATGGCGTCCGGCTCGTCCGGTCCGGCCATCGTCGCCGGGATCGGTGCGGTCGTGTTCGCCGCGCTGCTGCTCGGCGGCGGTCGCCAGCTGCTGAGCAGGGTGATCCGCGACTCGGGCAAGGGCGGTGAGAAAAGCGGGGACGACTGGCGGTTGCTGTTCACCGCGATCGTCGTGTTCGGCGCGGCCTGGTTCACCGACCGGATCGGCCTCTACGCGGTGTTCGGCGCGTTCTGCGTCGGCGTGGTGTTCCCGCGCAACCAGGCCGCCGACCGGGTGATGGCGACGATCGCGCCGCTGGCCCGCATCGTGTTCGTGCCGCTGTTCTTCACCTACTCGGGTCTGAACACCAAGTTCGGCCTGCTCGCCAACCCGGGCCTGCTCGGCTTCGCCGCGCTCGCGGTCGTGGTCGCCATCGTCGGCAAGCTCGGCGCCTGCTGGGGTGCGGCGCGGGCGGCCGGTGAGCCGAAACCGATCGCGGCCAGGATCGGCATCCTGATGAACGGCCGGGGGTTGATGCAGCTCATCGCGATCAACGTCGGCCTCCAGGTCGGCATCGTGTCCAGCGAGCTGTTCAGCGTGCTGGTGCTGGTCGCGCTGGTGACCACCATCATGACCGCGCCGCTGCTGACCTGGTACGAAAAGCGCGCGGAGCGCAACGGCCTCCTGGACGTACCCGCTTCGCTCGAAACCGAATACGTCAGAAACTAGAACACTCAACTACTTCAATGTCACGATGGGCGTCGTGGACACCGTCAGCGCGGTCCGGCTCCTGCTCGTCGACGACGACCGGGAACTCACCGAGATGCTCAGCGACCTCCTGGCCGAGGAGGGCTACCAGGTCGACGTGGCGCTCGACGGGCATCACGGGCTGCACCTCGGCCTCACCCACGACTACCAGGTCATGGTCATCGACCGGGCCCTGCCCGCGATCGAAGGGCTGGACCTGCTCACCCGGTTACGGCGCAAGGCGGTCGGCGCGCGGGCGCTGATCCTCACCGCGCAGGGCACCGTCGCCGACCGGGTCGCCGGACTGGACGCGGGCGCCGACGACTACCTGGTCAAACCGTTCGAGATCGACGAACTGCTGGCCAGGATCCGAGCCCTGCACCGCAGGCACATCGAAGCCGCCGAGTCGATCCCGCTCGGTGCCATCGGCAGGCTCGACGTCTCCCGGCGCGAAGTCCTGCTGTCCGCCGGTGACCAGGTCACCCTTTCGGCCAAGGAGTTCGCGCTGCTCCGGCTGCTGGCCGAGCGGCCGCGCGCCGTGCACACCCGCGCCGAACTGCGCGACAGCGTGTTCGCCGACACCGGCGCTGAGTCCATTGTGGACACATACGTGTACTACCTGCGGCGCAAACTCGGCAAAGGCATCGTGATCACCGTGCACGGCCTCGGCTACCAGTTGGGGGCGCTGTGAACAGCTGTTCCCGCCGAAACAACACCGACGCCGAATACCGGGTCATCGCGCGCGCCAAGCGGCTGCTGACCATCCAGATCGCCGCCGTGATCACCCTGCTGGTCGCGTTCGTCGGCGCGATCGCGTTGTTCATCATGGTCAACAGCCAGCGCACCGAGGCCGACCGCGAAGTGTCCCGGGTCGCCGCTGCGCCCAACAGCGCGCCGCTCTACGCCTGCGACATCCTGTTCCTGCTGCACAACGGCCGTCTCACCGCGAAATCCGGCAGCATCACCCCGCCGCAGGGCCTGCCGGTCACCGCCGACCTCGATCAGGTCGCCCGCACCGGCACGCCGATCCGTTCGGTGGTCGCGGGCAACGGCACCAAATACACGGTGCTCACCGAGAAACACGGCGACCTCGTCGCGCAGGCCGCCTACGACCTGCGTTACCAGCTCGCCGACCGGCACCTGCTCATGCTCGGGCTCGGCGTCGCCGAAATCGCCGGCCTGCTGGTCGCCGTCATCACCGGCTATCTGCTGGCTGGTCGCGCCATCCACCCGCTCGGCGAAGCCCTGCACCGCCAGCGCCGCTTCGTGGCCGACGCCAGCCACGAACTGCGCGCCCCGCTCACCCAGCTGCACACCCGCGCCCAACTCCTCGCCCGCCGCACCCGCCGTGATCGCGGCTCCGACGCGATCACCGAAGAACTGGACCGGCTCGTCACCGGCACCCGCCAGCTCGGTGAGGTAGTGGAAGACCTGTTGCTTTCAGCGCGCCTGCGCGCCCAACCCCAGCAACTCACCCCCATCGACTTCGGCGCCCTCGTCCGCGAAGCCGTCGCCGCCGAGCAACTCCGCGCGCGGTGCAACGGCATCACGATCACGTTCGAAGGAGCCGAGCGGCCCTATCTCGTCGACGGCGTCGCCACCGCGCTGCGCCGGGTGGTGGCGGCGCTGATCGACAACGCGGTCGGTCACACCAACGACGACGGCGCCGTCACCCTGACCCTGCGCGAAATCCCGGCCACCCGCGAATTCGAACTCACCGTCGCCGACAACGGCGTCGGCTTCGACCCCGCCGACGCCGAGCGCATCTTCGAACGCTTCGCCCGCGGCGCCACCGGCAACGGCCGCCGGTTCGGCCTCGGCCTCGCGCTGGTCCGCGAAGTCGTACGCAGCCACAACGGCACCATCACGGCCAGCAGCGAACCCGGCCACGGCGCCACCTTCACCCTGCGCCTGCCGATCCACCGCCCCGCCCCGGCACCCCGCCGCCGAGCCGGTGCCGAGACCGGGCCGGTCACTCCGACCCCGAGCCCGCGCCGACCCGACACCCATTCCGCCGAACCCGCCTAGGCGAATGGGCCGAGTAGCTCAGCCACGGCGAACCTGATCGGGAACGGCTCGGTGGCTTCGAACGGTTCGTCGCCTGCGACCTTCGCGACGATCTGGTATTGGCCGTTCCCGTCGAGTTCGAAGGCGACCAGGCTCCGCTCGATCGGGTCGATCACCCAGTAATTCGGCACACCGTAGCGTTCGTAAATCCGCTTCTTTCGGTTCAGGTCGTTCATCACGCTGCTCGGGGAGATCACTTCGACCGCGAGCGATGGCGGTTCGGGCAGATTCTTGCGCGCGAAGGCAGCTGTCGGCGCGGCCAGCAAGTCCGGCTGTAGCTCGGTTTTGTCACTGAGCTGAACAGCGAGAGGCGCCGCTAGCACGGTCATGCCTCGCGGTCGAGCTGCACGAAGACGCCCAAGCAACTCGGCGACGATTTCCTGATGGTCGGTTTGCGGGGCCGGGCTCACGAGTAGTTCTCCGTCGATGAGTTCGTAGCGGTTGCCGTCGTCCGGCATGTCCTCGAGGTCGCGTACGGTCCGGGGCCTCGAGTTGAAACCGCGCTCATCGGTCATGGCTGACATGGTGCCCTCCTTTCTGGGTCGGCGCCAATCCCGGGATCAACAGTCATCCTCTTCATCGCGGCTCCAGACTGGTTCGGTGAGCACGACGCGTGCCGGGAAGGGTGAGGTGGTCTCGAATGGCTCGTCCCGGCTGACTCTTGCGGTGGTGCGGTATTGGCCCTTGTCGTCCAGTTCGAACGCGGTCAGGCTCGGCTCGAACGGATCGACGACCCAGTAGCTGCCAACGCCGAATCGTGCGCAGCACCGTTTTCTGGCTTCCTGGGCTGGGAGATCGTCGCCTGGGTAGAGCACATCAACGGCAAGGACGGGTATGCCGGGCGGAACGTGGGAGTCCGCCGGTATCGGCGCCACCACGATGCTCGGTCGCACCTCCGGATCCAGCTTGGCGTTGAAGTGCAGCTCGATTCGCTCCAGGTCCTCCAACGTGTACAGCTCCGCTGGGCAGGCCCAGACCAGCCGGGTGAACACGAGCAGAAACGCCTGCTTGTAACGGGTTGACACCTCGTCGTCGACGAACGGTGCGTTGGTTTCGGTCACGGCGCCGATTCCAGCAGAAGGAACCGACAAAGTCGATCAGTTCCGGCGAAGCTGAGAAAAGGTCACTCGATCGGGAAGGCCTTGCGGGGCTTGAAATTCGTTGCCCGGCAAGGGGTGCGGTGACGCGGTCGCCGGCCCGGATTGGCCGCGTCACCTGCATTGCTTTGTTCGCAAGGGTTATGCCGAGCGGCGGATCACGAATTGGTCGACCGGGGTGCCGTCTTCCGTGAGGGAGCGGACGGTCAGCTGGGCAGGAGCGGTTGTGGTCGCCGGGTTCACGTCGACGGCGACCAGGCAGTACCCGGTGTAGCGCACGCGCGACCAGGTGACCTTCACGGTTTCGTTGCTGCCGTCGGGCTCGCAGATCCGCATGGGGATCGGGCTGTTGTTGTTGGTCTCGTGACCGAGGTAGCTGTCCGACGCGGGGAAGGCGTAGAGGCCGCCGCCTCCGCCGCCGGCCACCACGTACGGCGTGCCGTCGGTGACCGGGTTGACGGTGCCGCCGGAGGGGAGTTGCTTGCCTGCCTTGCCGTTCTTGATCGGGTCGGTGCGCTCGTAGATGTGGTTGTGTCCGTTGAGGACCAGGTCGACGTGGTACGTGTCGAACAGTGGCGCCCATTGTTGCTGCGCGCCCAGTTCCGCGCCGTTCTCGTGACAGGTCGAGTACACGCACTGGTGGAAGTAGGCGACGATGAAGTCGATGGTCGGATCGGCGCGCATGGCGGCCAGGGTTTTGTGCAACCAGGTCAGTTGCGCGCCCTTGGTGTAGTTGAGGTTCGCCGGCGTGTTGTAGCAGATGTCGTTGCCGTCCAGGCTGATCAGGCCGACGTTCTGGTAGCGCCACGAGTAGATGCCGGTGGACGCGGACCACGCGTTGTCCGGCATGGTGAACCTTGCGCGCACCCCGCCGTAGCCGTCCGGCGCGTACCAGGCTTCCATTTCGTGGTTGCCGATCGCCATCATCCACGGGATCCGCGCGGCGATCGGCTCGTTCTGCACGAAGAACGAGTCCCAGAGGCGGGCGTCGTAGGTGTCGTCGGTGCCACCGCCGCCCTGCGAGTTGGCGTAGCTGAGGTCGCCCATGTGCAGGTGGAACGCGGGTGCGAGGCCGGAGATGAGGTTGCCGGTCGCGGCCGCGTTGTAGCCGATGCCCTGGTCGCCGAACGCGGTGAAGGTGAACCCGCCGCCTCGGCCGGGTGCCGGCGCGGTGTGGAAGGTGGCGATCTCGCCGAACTGACCGGTCGGGTCGTAGCCCTGGTGGCCCAGGACGTAGTAGTAGGTGGTGTCGGGGATCAGCCGGCCTAGCTGGGCGTGCAGGTAGTACTGGGTGACGGACTTGGGCTTGATCAGCGGCTCGTCCTCGACCGGGTGTTGCCAGGACAGCTGGCTGGTCAGGGTGCGCACCTCGGCGGCGACCGGCGAGCCGAAGTCGGTGGGGCTGACCCCGAGCCGGATGAACGGCGCGCTCACCGCGGCCGGGACCTGCCAGGACACCACGACCTGCTGCGACGGGTCCGCGCCGAACGCGAGGTGCCTGCCGAACGGTCGCACGGCCGACCCGCTGACGTCGGCCGATCGGGGCGTTGCCTGCGCGGTGGCGGGCAGCCCGACCGCGAGCGCGGCACCGCCGAGCGCGCCGGCGCGAAGCAGGTTGCGCCGGGAGTAGCGGGCGAGGTAGCGCTCGTGTTGCTCGGCCAGGTTCAGGGGAGGGTTGTCCATGGGTAAAAAGTTAGGAAACTTTCCTAACATACGTCAAGGACTCCGCGTTAACATTCGTCACTCACAGTGGCTCAGGGCTGGACCGAGCTGCCCTTCGGGCCCGCGGTGTGCGAGATGAGCTTGGCGTAGCAGTCGTTCGGGCCGAGCCCGTTGCTGGTGCACCAGCCCGCGGCCTGCCTGCCGGAGGCGTAGCTGATCGGCAGCAGCGTGACGTAGTAGTTGGCCAGCTGGAAGCTGGTGTAGTCGCTCGACCAGGCCAGCAGGGCGCCGGGGTGGGCCTGGCTGATCGACTCGAAGTCCTGCCAGATCTGCTGGTAGTCGTAGGTGATGCCGTTGGCCACCAGGCCGTAGGTCTTGGACGAGAGCTGCGGCACCCACTGGCCGACCAGGGCTTCGACCGCCGGACGGTCGGCGGCGAGCTGTGCCTGGAGCGCGGCCTGCGCGGACGATTCGTCGGTGGCCGTGTTCTGGGTGGTGGTCGGGGTGTCCGCTGAGTAGGACGGCGGCTGCTCCTGGTAGGTCGGGATGACTTCTTCGGTGGTGGGGGAGTTTTGCTGCTGAGGAGTGTCGTTGCCCAGGGCGCCGAACCAGTTGGGGCCGCCGCCGCCCGCTTCGCTGCCGGAGTTCCCGCTGCCGTAATCGGTTGTGCCCAGACCGAACGGGTGGCCGCAGAGTTCGGCGATGTGCCGTGTCGCGTTTTCCAGATCGAGCACGCTGGTCGAGTCCGAGTCGGCGATGTCCTTGAGCGACGCGGCGTCGCTGCTGAGGTTCGGCGTGCCGGGGTAGCGGCCCGCGGTGTCGGCCAGATCGCCTGCTTCGGTGAACACCGGATTATCGAAGAACCCGTTGGCATCCGCGACCTTCGTGCCCAGATCGTCGAACTGCTGGCACACGTCGGCTCGGGAGGTCGAACCGAGCGCGCAGCCTGCGACGCCGAGCACGGTCAGTGCGGCAGTCGTTGTCACGAGCAGGATTTTGGTCAACATTGTCATTCGCCGTCCGTTCTCGGCCCGGAACGTTCTACCGGCTTAATCGGGAAATGCCCTCGGCACATAGCGCATGCCGCGCGGACCGGACAAGGTCGGATGTGGGTAGAAATGCCGCGATATCCGCGCGGTAACGGGCCGACCACGAATCTGTATCGAGCGGGCGGAAAAGCATCCGGTTTTTGGCCAGATAGTGGACAACATTGCGCCGGAAGCTGTGATTTTGCGCTGTTCAGATCTTTCTTTCCGCTGCTCAGACCGGTTCTCGCCGGTTCGACGGCTTCGTTGTGGGCTCGGTAACAGCGCTCGTTGTAGATCGATGTTCATCGGCGGAGAGAACGAACCTCACCCCGGCGGAGCGAGCTGTGCACGACATTGATCCGAATCCCGATGACATCGACGATCGCGCCTACTTCGGCTGGGCCCTCACCATTGTTCGGGAGCGCGCGGGATTGACTGTGCGCGACGTAGCGAAAACAGCTGGTATTCCGGTGGCGACCGTTGGTGATTATTTTGCGGGACGCTCGCTTCCGCCGTTGAAAATGGCCGGAGTGCTACCCGACATCCTGCGCGCGTGCGGAGTGGACAGCCCGGACCTACTCGATAGTTGGAAAAGCGCACTTGTCCGAGTCCGCCTTTCGCACAGCAGGCGCGCGGACGCGACGCCCGCGCCTTATCGCGGTCTGTCCGCCTATCAGTCGACGCACGCGCGCTGGTTCTTCGGGCGCTCGCGCCTGATCTCGACCTTGCAGCAACGCTGCGGAACGGCCCGCGCCAAGGGATCGCCGGTCGCGGTGGTCGGCGCGTCCGGGGTTGGCAAATCCTCGGCGTTGTTCGCCGGTCTCGTGCCCGCCATCCAGGGCCAGCCCGGCCGCCGCACGGTCGCGATCAGCGTGGGGCGCAACCCGTGCCGGTCGCTGGCCGACCAGCTCAGTCTGGTGCTGGACCAGCCGGCCGACGTCGTCGATCACGCCTTGCATGTCCGGCCGAGCGAACTCGGTGTCCTGCTCCGCGAATACGCGCCGATCGGACCGGCCGGGCTGACGCTCGTGATCGATCAGCTGGACGAGTTGTTCGCCGGAGAGGTCAGCCGGGCCAGCCGCAACACGTTCCTGGCCGCGCTCGCCGTGCTCGCCGGAACCGGCGCGGCGGTCGTGCTCGGGGTGCGGGCCGATCGGCACTCGCTGCTGGCCGACCATCCGCTGCTGCGGGCCGCGCTGGCCGATTCCGTGCACGTCGGCATGCCCAGCGACGCCGAGCTGATCGACGCGATCCAGGGCCCGGCCCGGCGCGCGCGGCTGTGCGTCGAACCGGATCTGGTGCATCGGATCGTGGCCGACGCGGCCTCGATCAGCGTCGATCCGTTGCCGGGCGGCGCGGTCGTCGCGCTGCCGCTGGTCTCGCACGCGCTGCTGATGACCTGGCGCAGGCGGCGTGGCGGCGTGCTGACCAACGCGGACTATCTTGCGGTCGGCGGCGTGCGGGACGCGGTGCGGCGCTGCGCGGAACTCGCGCTCGCCTCGCTCAACCCGGAGCAGCAGCACCTGGCCGCGCGGCTGTTCCGCAAGCTGGTCACCGTGCACCCGGACGGCCCGCACAGCGCGGGACCGGTGCCCTGCACCGAACTGGATTGCGCGCCGGGCAATCCGCGTCGCGGTCAGGTCGAGCAGGTGCTGGGCCGCTTCGCCGCGGTCGGCCTTGTGACCCTGGACGCCGAGTCCGCCGCCATCACCCATGACGCCGTGTTCGCAGGCTGGCCGAGGCTGGCCGATCTGGTCACCCCGCGCCGGGTCTGACCCACACCGACAATCCACAGCTCGGAAAGGAAACCGATGAGATCGGTTCTGTTTGTGCTGCTCGCGTGCGCCTTCGTCGTGGTCGCGTGCGGGAGTAAGAACGGCTCGACCACCTGCGGCGACTGGCTGTCGATGGACTCGGCCGACCAGCACACCGCAGTGCAGAACATGATGCACGACAAGGGGCAGAACCCGGACAGCGAGCTGAAATACCTGACCACGCTCGGGTCGGTGAAGCTGTTCTGCGCGGTGCACCCGTCCAGCGACACCATCGACCAGATCTACCAGGGATGAACCCGCGATCAGGACGTGACCGTGGGGTCGCCCCAGGCGAGTTCGGGCATGTTGCCGGACTTGCCGCCGGTCATCAGCGCGCCGACCATCATCGGGTTCGCCACGGTGTCGGCCCGGTAGGCGACCAGCCGCAGCCGCAACACCCCGGTCACGTCCACCGTGAACCGCACCGGTTTGCCGAGCTCGGTGCTGCCCTTGGCGCGCAGCTTGCCGTCCACGAAGAGTTGGAAGTGACCGGTCTGGTGGCCTTCCCGGGCGTCGTCGAGTACGCCGGCCATGGCCTCGAAGCGGCGGAACTTGCGGCCGAGCGTGAACTCGACGGCGCCGCGCGGTTCGTTGCAGAACAGGTCGGGCCGGTAGACGATGCTGTCGCCGTAGTGGTGGCCGTTGATCTCGGCGGCGTGGAAGCGGATGTCGCTGCCGCGGTGCGCGGGCCGCAACGAGGTGAGCAGGACGGACTCGTCGCCGGTCGGCGGGACCGGTTCGAACTTCAGCGCCTGGTAGGTGCCGAGGCCGGGCGGGTTCGGCTCGCCGTTGCCCGCCACCGCGATCCGGATCTTGCGCAGGCCCTCCGGGCTCAGCTCGTCGATGACGTAGTGGGTGCCCGCGTAGGGGAGCAGCAGCTGCGGGATGTCCGCGATCGTGTTACCGGGCAACACGATCGGCAGGATGCGCCGCACGCCGTCCGGCTGGTTCCTGGTGATCCACTCGCGCAGCAGGGCGCCCTCGAACCGGGCGCCGAGACCGTCGGCCGGATCGCCCCGGCCGTCGACCCGGTCGCGGAACGCGGGTGACGCGATGGCCAGCACGAAATCGGCCTTGTCCATCTGCTCCAAGGCCCAGCGCGACCAGTCCTGCCGGTTCCCCTCGTACCAGGCGTCCAGTTGCGCGTCGATGCCGAGATCTTCGCGCAGCACGGTGGCGAAGCGGATGACCTTGGCACGATGGTCCGGGTTCTCGTGCGAGTACGAGATGAACACCCGGGGACGCGGCTCGGATTCCTGATGCACGTTCATGACAACTGATTCGCGGCGCCCACCCTGTTGTGTTACGGGCTTTTCCGCGCTGTGGCAAAAATTGGAGGCCGAAATAGATGGAAAATCCGTTGCGCGGCGGTTACCGGCTCGGCGCGGCGCTGGGCCGGGGGAGTACCGGTTCGGTGGTCGCGGCCGCCGGCGAGCAGGGTGGCGAGTTCGCGATCAAGGTGCTGCGGCCGGAACTCGCCGCCGATCACGAGCTGGTGACCCGGTTGATGCGCGAATGCGTGATGCTGGCCAGGATTCGTGAGCCGAATCTGGTCGGCGTGCACGACTGCGTTGTCGACGGTGATTTCGTCGGCATCGTGCTGGATCTGGTGCCGGGCCGGAGTCTGCGGGCGCATCTCGCCGAAGCCGGGACGTTGCTGCCCGCCGAGGTCGCCCGGATCGGCGCGGGAGTGGCGGCGGCGCTGGCCGCGTTGCACCGGGTCGGCGTGCTGCACCTGGATCTGCGGCCGGAGAACGTGTTGCTGGATGACGCGGTGACGCCGAAAGCGCCCCGTGTCGCCGGGTTCGGCCTGTTCGGACTGTTCGTTTCCAGCGCGGGCGGGAGCGCCGTGCCGATCACCCGGCCCGCGCAATACTCGGCGCCCGAGCTGATCACCGAGCAGCCCGCGGGCCCGGCGACCGACCTCTACGCGCTGGGCATTCTGCTCTACGAGCTGGTGTGCGGCGTCGTTCCGTTCGGGGGTGGCACCGACTACGCGGTCATGCGCCATCAGGTGCACAGCGCGCCGCGCCGCCCACCGGGCGTGCCCGACCTGCTCTGGGCGGTGATCGAAGGCTTGCTGGCCAAGGACCCGGCCGCGCGGATCGGGCCGGCCGAGAGCGTCGCGGATCTGCTCGGCGGCATGGTCGGCGAACTGGTCAACGCGCCGTGCGCGACCCGGCTGACCGTCCCGCCCGAGTCGACGCCGATCGAACCGCAGCGACCGAGTCCGCCGCCCGACCCCGGTATGTACATCGGCCCCATGCCCGTTGGAGGAGCAGTGCCCAAACCCCGGCGCCGTCGCGCCGTCCTGATCACCGTCGCCGTGCTGCTCGTCGCGATCGGCGTGTTCGCCGGGTGGGCGCTGTCCGGTGCGGGCAGCGGCAACGCGCAGTCCAATCCCAGCAATTCACCCGCGCCGACCGTCCAGCCCATCGCGGGCTCGATCGACACCCAGACCACCACGACGGTGCCGCCGATGACGACCGCGCCCAACCTGGTCGGCCAGCAACTGGCCAAGGCGCAGGATTCCCTGCCGAATTCGATCAAGGTGACCACGGTGGACACCATCGACGCGTCCCAGCAGGACAACACCGTCGTGTCCCAGGACCCGGCGGCCGGTCAGCCGCTCAACGGGACCATGCAGCTGACCGTCGCCCGCCAGCCGGTCACCGTCTACCTGGACACGCTGCCGACGCTGGGCAACAACAACGGCAGCTGGCAGGACGGCGACTCCGGGACGGTCGCGGGCAAGACCTACACCAACGCCCTGCTCGGCCGGCTGGACACCGGCGGATGCGGTGGCAGCCCGCAGTATGTGGAGTACGACCTCGGCAAGGGCTATCGGCAGCTGGTCACCAGCGTGGGCATCGGCGACAGCGGCAGCGACTCCAGCGTGCCGGTGAACCTGGAGATCTTCACCGATGGCCGTCAGGTGTCCACCACGTCGATCTCCTACGGGCAGATGTACCCGATCAAGGTCGATCTCAGCGGCGTGCTGCGGCTGCGGATCGAATGGCAGGAAGTCCTGCCCGCCACCAACTGCTCGGACAACACCGACGAGTTGGTGCTGGGCAGCGCGGCGCTGCTCGGGCTGCCGGGCGAGGTGCCGAGCGACACGCCGACGCCGACCAACTAGCGCATGCGCGCGCTGTCGGAGTTCGGTTCGATCTCCCAGCGCACGCCGTAGGCGAACCCGGGATCGGGGGCCAGGAACTCGACCCGGAGTTCGCCTGCCGCGTCCACCGGCACCCGCTCACCGTGCTGGGCCGGGTCGCCCAGGTCGCTCTGGAACACCCGGCTCAACAGCCAGACATTCGACGGAACGCGTTTGTCGTCGAATTTCACCCGCAATTCGACCTTGTCACAGGGCTGCCTGGTGACCGAAACGAAATGGGGGCGCATCTGCGACTCGTCCGCCACCCGGAATCGTAATGCGAAATCGTGCCGGTCGCCGGCGTTCAACGGTTCCGGAAACGTCAGTTTCATCGCGAACCGGCGTTCGGCCTCCATGAACCGCTGGGTCAGCCTGCCGCCGTAGAGCACATCCATGGCGAGTGCGCCCGGGGGAGAAGTTGAGCCATTCGGAGCAGCGGTCAGCGTGACCGCGAGGTCGATTTCGGGTAGTTCATCCCGGTCGGCGACGATCGTGCGGAATTCGAAGGCTTCCGGCTCGGGCGTGCTCAGGTTCAGCATCGCGGAGAGCGTCTCGGTGTGCCAGCCGTCGCCGACCTGCTCCGCGCCCAGACCTGCCGAGCGGCCGGTCAGGTCGGCCGCGGCGAGTTCGGCCAGTTGCCGCACGGCTTCGTCGGCGCGCCTGCGCAGGGTGCGTTCCTGCCGGTCGATCTGCTTGGCCGCCCAGGCCAGCCGCACGTTGTAGAACTGGTCGTTCGCGTCCGGGACCAGCGCGAATGCCGCCTGCGCCAACACCTTCAGGTCCCACGGCAGGCACTCGGCGAGTTCGGTGAGCCTGCGCCGAAGCTTGATCCTGAGGTTGGCCGGACCGTCGTCGGCGGCGATGCCGCACGCCTGCCGCAGCGCCGGTCCGAGTTTGCCGGTGATCTCCTTGGTCTCGACGCCTCGACTGCGGCGCAGCACCTTCAGTTCGCCGATGAGTTGCTTCACCAGGGCATTGGCGTCCATCCAGGTTCTCCGCTTCGCGAGTGCGAAAACAACTCGGTCGATGGTAGGCCCTTCGCAGCGCGCGTGCCCGCCGGTGCCGACCACGATATCCCCGATTTTCAGCGGTCGATTCCGGTTTCCTTGTTTCCCGAAAAACCAGGAAACCGGAAACCCATTGTCGGCCGATGCCCGGCCGGTCGACGATGTTCTCGGCGCCAGAGAAACGGGAATCCGGATCCCTCCCGAAATCATACGATCGCATTTCCGCGTTGGAGGAACAATGGAAATCCACGGCATTTTCGGCTGGCTGTCGCAACTCTTCGGCTGAGAGAATGGGCCGCCCGGTGGCCACCCAGCGAGAGGACAGCCATGACCGACGAGACGTTCGGCACGGAACTGCGGCGGCTGCGTATCGCGGCCGGACTGTCCCTGACCGATCTCGCCGATGCTGTGCACTACAGCAAGGGCTACCTCAGCAAGGTGGAAACCGGGCTGGCCCAGGCCAACGAGACCCTCGCCGCGCTGTGCGAGGACGCGCTCGACACGAAAGGAACACTGCTCGCCATGGTCCCGACCCGACGCAGGCGGCCAGGACGGCCGCGCGGCGCCGGGTCGCGACTGACCGGCCTGCCGCCGGAGGCCGCCCACTTCGTCGGCCGCACCGACCGGCTCGCCCAACTGCGGGCCGCGCTCGTCGACGACGGCCCGGACGCACCGGGAGTGTGCGTGATCGCGGGCATGGCCGGGGTCGGCAAGACCACCCTGGCCGTGCGCGCGGCGCACCAGGTCGACGAGCGCTTCGCCGACGGCAGCGTCTTCCTCGACCTGCGCGGCTACACCCCGGGCAGCTCGGGCATGTCCAGCGCGGACGCCCTCGACCGGCTGTTGCGCCAGCTCGGAGTGCCCGGCGAACAGATCCCGGCCGACCTCGACGACCGCGCCGCCTACTACCGCGGCGTGGTCCGCCCGCTGCGGCTGCTGATCGTCCTGGACAACGTGAGCAGCGCGCGGCAGTTGCGCCCGCTGCTGCCCGGCGAACGATCCTGCCGGGTGCTGGTGACCAGCCGGGGCAGGCTGCCCGCGCTGGACGACGCCCGGCACTTCTCGCTGGACGCGCTCACCGAACCCGAGGCGATCGCGCTGTTCGGCGCGGTCGCCGGGCCGGACCGCGCACCGCACGAGGAAGACCTGGTCCGGAAGGTGGTCATCCGGTGCGGGTGCCTGCCGCTCGCGGTGCGGGTGGCCGCCGCGCGCTACCGCACCAATCCCGGCTGGTCCCTGGCCGACCTGTGTGAGCGGCTTGCCGACCCGCCCGAGCTGTTGCGCGAACTCGACGACGGCGAGCGCAGCGTGCTGGCCGCGTTCCAGCTCTCCTACCGCGAACTGCCCGCCGATCAGCGCAGGCTGTTCGCGTTGCTGTCCCTGCACCCCGGCGCCGACCTCGACGGCTACGTCGCCGCCGCGCTCGGCGACCTCGATCTTGCGGAGGCGAGACGAATCGTGGACCGACTTCAGGAGTCCTACCTGCTCAGCCAGCGCCCCGGCGGCCGCTACGAATTCCACGACCTGCTCAAGGCGTTCGCCGGCGACGCGGCAGCGCACGACCTGTCCGTCGAACTGCGTACTGCGGCCCTCGGCAGGCTGGTCGGCTACGGCCTGCACTGCGCGAGCACGGTGGACGTGCTGCTCACCCCGCAACGATTCCGGCCCGCGACGCCGATCGAGCTACCGCGCGCGCCGCGCACCTTCGCCGACGCGAAGCAGGCCAGGTCATGGGTGCAGGCGCAGTGGCCGATGCTGGTCGAACTGTGCCGGACCGCGGCGCAAACTGGTCAGCACACCCGCTGCTGGCAGCTGGCTTTCGCGCTGCGCGACTACTTCTTCCTGGCCAAGCTCTGGGATCCGTGGATCGACACGCACGAGCTGGCGTTGCAGGCGACCAGAGCGAGCGGGGAGCGCTGGGCCGAGGCGGTCACCCTGGACAATCTCGGCGTCGCGCACGTCGATCGCGGCGAGATCGAGGCGGCGATCGCGTGCTATCAGCAAGCTCTCGTGCTGTTCGAGGAGATCGGCAACGAACAGGGCCGAGTAACCGCGCTGGCCAACCTCGGCTGGGCCTACCACTATCAGGGCGAACACGAACAGGCCCGGCGCGACCTGCTCGCCGCGCTGGCGGCGTATCAACGCGCGGGCAACGAACGCAATGCCGCGATCACCTTGCGCGGCATCGCGTTGGCCGAAACCGAACTGGGCCTCGGCGCGGACGCGATCCGGCATTCCACCGAAGCCTTGGCGGTATTCGAAGAACTCGGACTGGATTTCGACGCGGCCATGGCATTCAACTGCCTTGCCTGGGCCCATTTCCGTGCCGGTGAACACGATCGGGCCGCCCAGGCCTACCGGCAGGCCGCGGCCCGCGCCGAACTCATCGGCAGCGACTACGAGATCGCCCGCGCGGAAACCGGTCTCGGCAATGTCGCCGCGGCCCAGGACCGGTTGGACGATGCCGTGCGGTACTGGGACAGTGCCGAAGCGCGCTGCCCCGATCTCAATGCGACGGTCATCGGCGAGCACCGGACTCGTCACGCGCGGCGGTGATTTCCCGTTGTTCCAGGAAACCGGGAAACAGGGTCCGATGGCACCGGGGCAGGTGATGATTGTGGTGGGGCGAAAAACAACAAGGAGCCGTTGCCATGAATCTGTTCTGTTCGCTGTCCAGGGCCGCGCGAATCATGATCTGGGTAGCCATTCTCAGCGCGCTGCTCGGCCTGTTCCTCGGCTACCAGGCGGGTTCGTCGGCCGCGGGCACGACAAGACCCGCGGCCACCGCGCCATTGGACGCGCGGAACTGATCAGGGATGTTCCGGCCAGAAGGGGATCGCGTGCTCCGCTGCCGCCCGGATCGCGTTGCCGTCCAGCACGGTGCTCGCGTCGAGCCCTCGGCGTTCCCACGTGCAGGTGAGGGTGAGCGGGCCGGCCGGCGGGAGCGGCCAGAGCCACAACGCGAGGTTCGCGTCCTCGTGATTGTCCGGGCCGCCCGAACCGCGCTCGGCCTTGCTGACCATCAGGGTGGGGCCGCGTCCGCCGCGCAGCCAGTACTCGTCGTCGAGCACCACCTCGGTGCCGTCGGCGAAGCCGACCGCGAAACGTGGCTGGTGGTTGAAGAAGGCTCCGTCGGCGCTGGACGGGCCGCGCACCGGCGAGGAACCGTCGGCGGAGGGTCCGAAGGCGTGGGCTTCGATGTTGATCTCGACGCCGTTCGGATAGGCCAGCACCTGCCGGATGGCCACCACGACGTTCGCCGACCGCGCGATGAACCGTGGCCCGGCGACGTGCCCGCCGACCATTTTCGGCGGGCCCGTCCATTCCGGCAGATCACTCACACATCGAGGTTACTCAGTCGTGCGATGCCGACCGAGTGGTTTTCTTGGTGCGGCCGGCCGCGCGGGTCGCGGTCGATTTCGCCGCTGCCGCCTTGCGTTCCGCGGCCTTGGCCTTGCCGACCGAGGCCCTGCGGCGAGTTGCCTTGCCTGCTTGGGCGGCGCCGGCTTCCAGCGCCATCAGCAGGTTCTGGGTGTTCAGCTCCTGCGTGGACGCGGTCGGCGCGACCACGTCGTCGCTCTCGATCTTGGCCTGTACCAGCTCTTTCAGCGCCGTCGCGTAGGGATCGCGGTACTGCTCGGGAGCGAAGGGCCCGGACAGGGTTTCGATCCACTGCGCGGCCTCGGCGATCTCGGCGCTGGAGATGTCGACGTCCTCGTGCTGGAACGGG
This sequence comes from Pseudonocardiaceae bacterium, assembly GCA_035248365.1. Taxonomy (GTDB): domain Bacteria; phylum Actinomycetota; class Actinomycetes; order Mycobacteriales; family Pseudonocardiaceae; genus CAJCJE01. Next base: position 237,273 of record DATFHN010000004.1, read on the forward strand.
AAGTCCGGCGTGCGGATCTCGTCCGGCCACAACATGGTCTCCAGCACGATCACCTGCTGGCGCACCCGCAGCAGACCGAGACTTTCCCGCTGCCGCAATGCCACCCGGACCACCGCCACCCGCCCGGACTGTTGCAGCGCCTCGCTGAACAGCACGTACGGCTTGGTGCCGGCCGGTTCGGGCTCCAGGTAGTAGGTCTTGGCGAAGTGGATCGGGTCGACCGCGTCCAGCGGGGTGAAGGAGAGCACGTCGATGGACTGCGTGCTCGGCCCCGGCAGCGCGGCCAGTTCCTCGTCGGAGAGCAGCACGACGTCGCCGCCGGGCAGCTCGTAGCCCTTGACCACGTCCGAGTACGGGATCTCGGCCTGGTCGAGTTCGCAGACCCGCTTGAGCTTGACCCGGCCGCCGTCGTGCTGGTGGGCCTGGTGCAGGCCGCTGCCGCGGCCCTCGGTGGCCGGGTAGACCTTGACCGGGATGGCGACCCCGCCGAACGTGATGGACCCGTTCCAGATACTGCGCATGAGCGACCTCCGTGGCAGGCGCGCGGAAACCCCCTGGTGTTCCCGCATCGAGGTCTGCGGCGGCGGGGAAGGCCAAATTGCAGACATACCAGAGTTTCTCACCCTGGTCTGACAGTTTAGGTGCGTCGCTGACCTGCGGGACTACGTCAAACGGGTGTCGCTGCCGACGGTGTCGAGCAGCACGTCCAGGGCGGGCGCGGCCTCGCCCAGCGCGTCCGCGGTGTGGCCTGCGGCGGCGCTCGCGGCGGTCAGGATTTCCGTCAGAGCGGACACGTCGTTGCCGGACGCGGTGGCCAGGCCGGAGTTCGCGGCGACCCGGTCGGCCAGGCCGGACAGGGTCATGGCGAGGTGGCGCTGGGCGCCGATGAGCGCGTCCACCACGTCGGTCAGATCGCCCAGGTTGGGGATGTTGGCGCGCGGGTTGGCCAGGGTCGCGGCACAGGCACGGAGGTGGTCGGCGGCGATGGTCGCCGGTAGTTCCGGAGACGCGCCGTCTTCTGAGGGGATCAACTCGCCCTGCGGGTCCACGGGCAGCATCCTGCCACTGACCGGGGACACAACCGCGCCGACGCTCCGCTGTGTCTGGTGAAAAGCAGAGCGCCGGCGCCCAGTGTCAGCGAATTTCGGTGAGCCTGGTCAGGCTGCTCGCGTAGTCACCGGTCGGCAGGTCGAGCGGTAGGCCGCGATGCAGCAGGACGGCCCCGTGGTGGACCGCGCCGGTGTCCTCGTCGCGGTACTGCGCGTCCGGCTTCAGTCCGCGCAGCCGCAGCGGGCGGTTGTGCTCGCCGAAGTGCGGCGACTGGAGGTAGGCGAACACCGCGACCTCGCCGTCCCGGACGTACTGGGTCGCGGTGATGCCGTCGTCGTGCGGGGCGCGCAGCCGGTACTGGGTGCCGTGCTGGACGGTCGCGCGCACCTTCTTGTACGTGCTCACCAGCTCGGCCGCCTCGGCCAGTTCCTCGTCGGTCCACTCGGTCAGGTTGCCGCCGACCGCCATCACCCCGGCCATGGCCACGTGGAAGCGGTAGCGCAGCGGCACCGAGCGGCCGGTGAGGAAGTTCGGGCTGTCGGTCACCCACGCGGCCATCACGTTGGGCGGGTAGACCTGGCTGAACCCGTGCTGGATGGCCAGCCGGTCCAGCGCGTCGGTGTTGTCCGACGTCCAGGCCTGGTCGGTGCGGGAAAGGATGCCGAAGTCGACCCGGCCGCCACCGCTGCTGCACGACTCGATGCGCAGGTTCGGGTGGTCGGCCCGCAGCCGGTCGAGGATCGAGTACAGGTTCTCCACGTACCGGCGGTAGAGCAGGTCCTGGTCCTGGGCGTGCTCTGGCCAGCCCGCCTCGCTGAACGAGCGGTTCATGTCCCACTTGAGGAAGTCGATCTCGTGCTTGCTGACCAGCTGGTTGAGCCACTCGTGGGCCCAGTCGGCCACGTCGTCGCGGGCGAAGTTGAGCACCAGCTGGTTGCGCATCTCCGAGCGCTGCCGGTTCGGGAAGTGCAGCACCCAGTCCGGGTGCGCGCGGTAGAGGTCGCTGTCCGGGTTGACCATCTCCGGCTCGACCCACAGCCCGAACCGCATGCCGAGCCGGTGCACCTCGTCGATCAGCGGTTCCAGGTCGCCCGGGAAGCGGTCCCGGTTGACCGTCCAGTCGCCGAGCCCGGCGTGGTCGTCGGAGCGGGCGCCGAACCAGCCGTCGTCCATCACGAACAGCTCGATGCCCAGCGCGGCCGCGCGCGCGGCCAGCGACTTCTGGTTGGTCTCGTTGACGTCGAACCCGGTGGCTTCCCACGAGTTGTAGATGACCGGGCGGTCCTCGTCCGGGTGCGGCAGCACGTGCGCGCGGGCGTAGTCGTGCCAGCGCCTGCTGGCGCCGCCGAACCCGTCCGGCGCGTACAGGCCGGAGGACACCGGGGTGCTCAGCGACTCGCCCGCCGCGAGGTTCCAGGTGATGTTGTCGTGGCCGAAACCGGTGGTCACGCTGCACACCCCGACCGCGGTGCGCTGCACGGTGATCCGCCAGGTGCCGCTCCAGGCCAGCACCGTGCTCCAGACCTCGCCCTGCTCCTCACCGGCGTCGCCGGCGTCCACCATCACCCACGGGTTGGCGGCCATGCTGGTGAGGCCGCGCCGCGAGGTGAACACGGTCTCGCCGATCGCCACCGGACCGTCCACCAGCTGCGTTTCCCGGGCCCACTGGCCGATCGCGTGGCGCAGCCGGTAGTCCTCGCGCAGCGGGATGGACCAGGTCGCCGAGTCGGTGCGGAGCAGGGTGATGTCCTCGCCGGTGCCTGACTCGTTGGCCACGGTGGTCCACCGGTCGATCACGTCCGAGTCGGTGAACAACCGGTAGTGCAGGGAGATCCGCAGCGGGTAGTGCCGGTCGGCCAGCCGGATGGTCAGGGTCTCGCCGTCCGGCCGGACCACGATCTGGTGGTCGGCGTACTCCCATTCGATCGCCCGCACGCCGTCCGCGAAGCGGACCTGCAACGACGGCACGCCGAAACGCAGGCCGCCGTCGATGGCCAGTTCCTCGGTGCCTTCGCCGACGTTCTCGTGCCCGCGCGGGAAGAAGGGCGGCACGTCGTCCAGGCTCACCGCCTGCGCCAGGGACAACGGCGCGCCCCAGTGCAGATGGCGCAGCACGTTCCCGTCCGCCAGTCGTAGCGCGTAGGAGGTGTTCGGCGTGGCCAGCAGCCAGGTGCGGGTGTCGGCGTCGAAGGAGATCGCGGGCATCACAGGGTTCCTCATAGGTCGGGCCGGACGCGCCGATCGGCGCGTCCGGCCATGAACAGTTCGGTGCTCAGCCCTTGTTGGCGCCAAGGGTCAGGCCGCGCACGAAGTGCCGTTGCAGCGCGAAATACACCACCAGGGTCGGGATCGCGGTGATCAGCGCACCGGCCGCGATCAGGTTCTGGTTGCTGAAGTACTCGCCGGAAAGGCTGGCGATGGCCGAGGTGATCGGCCGCTCGCTCCCGCTGGAGATCAACACGAGTCCCCAGAAGAAGTCGTTGTAGATCCAGATGGTCAGCAACGTGGCCAGCGCGGCGAACGCGGGACGGCACAGCGGCACGATGATCTGCCAGAACTGCCGCCACACCGAGGCGCCGTCGACCAGCGCTGCCTCGCTGATCTCGACCGGGATCGTCTTCATGTAGTTGCTCAGCACGAAGGTGCAGAACCCGCTCTGGAACGCGACGTGGATGGCGACGACGCCGAACAGCGAGTTGTACATCAGCCCGGAGCCGTTGCTCAGCCAGTCCGGCAGCGGCAGCAGCAGGTAGAGCCGGTACAGCGGGGTGATGATGACCTGCGGGGGGAGCAGGTTGCCCGCGGTGAACAACATCAGCAGGGCGATGTTGATCTTGAAGTTGAACCGGGACACGAAGAACGCGATCGACGCGGAGAACATCAGCGTCAGCAGCACCGCGGGCACGGTGATGACCACCGAGTTCCAGAAGTACGGCGCCATGTCCGCCTGCTGCCAGGCGTTGATGTAGTTGCTGAAGCCCAGCGAGTGCGCGATGGAGAAGTAGCCGTGCGCCTGGGTGTCCGAGAGCGGCCGCAACGAGGTGTAGAGCGCCCAGAGCGTCGGAACCAGCCAGATCAGCGCGGTCACGGTGAGGAAACCGTGCAGCACCACCCGGGCGGGCCGGATCGGCTTGCGCCGTGGTTTGGGCGCGGGACGCGACGCCGGGGGCCTCGGCGGCGCCGTGATCGCCTCGGTCGTCATCGGGCCTCCTTGCGGAAGTTCTGGTACACGTACACCAGGATCGGCACGATCGAGATCACCAGCAGGACGACAGCCAGCGCCGAGCCGTAGCCGATCAGGCTGGACTCGCCGATGATGTTGTTGGTGATCAGGATGGACAGCAGTTCCAGCCCGGGTTTGGTGGTGTTGCTGCCGCCGATCACCCACACCAGGTCGAACGCGCGCAGCGACTCGATGATCGTCACCACCAGCACGATGATGTTGATCGGCTTCAACGCGGGGAAGGTGACCCGGAAGAACGTCTGCCAGGCGTTCGCGCCATCCAGCTGGGCCGCCTCGGTGAGCGCGGGATCGGCGCTCTTGAGGCCGGCCAGATAGAGGATCATGATGTAGGCGGCCTGTTTCCAGCTCGCCGCGATCAGCACCGCCCACAGGTTCAGGTGCGTGTTGCCCAGCCAGTCGATGTAGAAGTGGTTGGGTTTGTTCGCCCCGATCAGGCTGTTGACCAGGCCGTTGTCCGGGTTGTAGATGGTCTCCCAGATGAACCCGGTGACCGCGGCCGAGATGACCACCGGCAGGAAGATCACGCTCTGGTAGAACTTCGTGCCGCGAATGTTCTTGTCCAGCTGGTAGGCCAGGAAGATGCCGAACGGGGTCGGCAGCACCACGAAGAAGGCCAGCCAGATGAAGTTGTGCTCGACCGCGGGCCAGAAGGTCGGCGAGACGGTGAACATCTGCTTGTAGTTGCCCAACCCGATCCACTTGATCGAGTCGAACCCGCCGATACCGTCCCATTTCGCGAAGGACAGCACGACCGAGACAAGGGTGGGCAGCCAGACCAGGGCGATGTGCACCAGGGTCGGGATGCCCACCATGAGGGAGAGCACGATCTTGTCTCGTGTGGACAGACGCCGGACGCGCCGGGAGGCTTTGATGCCTCCCGACGCGGCCGGGGTCTTGCTTTCCGGAGGGGCGATGACCATCGCTTGATTCCCGCTAACGCTCAGGACTGGAAGTACTGCGACTTCTGCGACTGGATCTGGTTGAGCAGCGAGTCGGAGCTGTTCGGGCTCTGCACGAACTGAGCGAACGCCGGCTCGACCACGTTCTGCATGAAGCCCGGGTCGGAGTCGCGGTCACCGAACTGCGAGAGGTCCTTGGCCTGCGCGATGAACTCGACGGCCTTCTTCTCCAGCGCGTTGTACTTGCTGGTGTCGGCCTTGTCATTGACCGCGACGTTGGACGCGTCGATGGCGAGGTAGGTGTCCTCGGCCTGCGCGGTGCCCAGGAACTCCATCAGCTTGGTGGCGCCGTCGGGGTTCTTCGGGTTCTTGCTGACCAGGAAGCCGTCCATCGGCGCCTCGACCGCTCCGGTGCCCCACTGGGCGTCGACCTCGGGGAAGGCGAAGAAGTCCAGGTCGTCGTAGTCGGCCTTGTTGGTGAAGCCCTGGCCGACGAACATGCCGATCACGCACATGCCCGCGGTCTTGTTGATCAGCGCCGAGACCGAGTCCTCCCACTTACGACCGGCCGCGCCGGGCTGGTAGAAGGGCAGCATCCGCTTCCAGTTGTCCATCACGGCCTTGACCTTCGGGTCGGTCCAGGACTGCTTGCCGTGCATCAGGTCGATGTGGAACTGGTAGCCATTGGTGCGCATGTTCAGGTAGTCGAAGGTGCCCAGCAGCATCCACGACTCACCGCCGCCGAAGCCCTGCATGAACGGGGTGATGCCATCGCTCTGCATCTTCCCGCACAGCGTGATCAGCTCGTCGAACGTGGTCGGGATCTGGTAGCCCTTCTCCGCGAACAGGCTCTTGCGGTAGTAGATGCCCCACGGGTACTCGTAGATCGGCACGAAGTAGTAGTGCCCGTCCGCCGGGTTCTTGGACAGGTTCTTCACCGCGTCGGAGAAGTCGCCGCCGATCTTCTGCCACACGTCGTCGATCGGGTGCAGCAGGCCCTTGTTGGCGAAGAACTGCATCCGGTAGCCGGCGAACCACATGAACACGTCGTCCGGGGTGCCCTGCAGGTAGCTGTTGATGTTCTGCTG
>DATFHN010000005.1:0-20783 GCA_035248365.1 Pseudonocardiaceae bacterium
CTCGCTCGGCCTGGCCGACCGGTTCGAGCTGGCCGGAAAGCTCTCCTCGGCGGGCCGCTCCATCACCTACGCCGTGGACGTCGCCATCCGCACCGTGCGCGCGGCCAGCCCGCGTCGCACCATGGTTCCCGGGCTGCGCAGGCAGCCGGTGCGCCGCCCGCTGGACGAAGGCGTTGTGCTGCACGGGTCCGAGGTCGCGCTGGCCCGCGACGTCGACCCGGCCCGCGATCCGGCCTTGCTGCTCCGGCTCGCCGCGGCGGCCGCGCGAGCCAACGCGCCGATCGCGCCCGCCACCATGTCCCGGCTGGCCGATCGCGCCCCCGAACTACGCAAACCCTGGCCGAAAACCGCCCGTGAGGCACTGTTCTCGCTGCTCACCACCGGCAACGGCCTTGTCGACGTGGTCGAGGCGCTGGACCGCACCGGACTGTGGGGGCGGCTGTTCCCGGAGTGGGGCGCGGTCCGCGACCTGCCGCCGCGCGATGCCGTGCACGTCTGGACCGTCGACCGGCATCTCATCCAGACCACCGTGCAGGCCGGCAAGCTCGCCACCACGGTCGCCCGGCCGGACCTGCTGCTGCTCGGCGCGCTGCTGCACGACATCGGCAAGGGCCGCGACACCGACCATTCCGTGGTCGGCGCGGCCATCGCCGCGCGGGTCGGCGAGCGGATCGGGCTGATCGATGCGGACGTCGAGATCCTGTCCGGCATGGTGCGCCACCACCTCCTGCTGCCGCACACGGCGACCCGCCGCGACGTCGCCGATCCCGCCACCGTGCACCGCATCGTGGACACGTTGAACGGCGACGTCGTCCTGCTGGAACTGCTCGGCGCGCTGACCGAGGCCGACTCGCGGGCGACCGGTCCTGGCGTGTGGACCGACTGGAAGGCCGGGCTGGTCGCCGAACTGGTCGCGAACTGCCGCACCGTGCTGGCCGGATCGCCCCCGCCCGGCCCGGAACCGCTCACCAGCCAGCAGCAGGAGCTGGCCGAGTCGGCGGCGGCCAGCGGCAAACTCGGTGTGCTGATCTCCGGCAACGCGCCCGACGCCACCGTCACCATCGTCGCGCCGGACCGCTCCGGGCTGCTCGCCCGCGCGGCCGGCGTGCTGGCGCTGAACTCGTTGCAGGTGCACTCGGCGACGCTGCGCAGCCATCAGGGCATCGCGGTCGACGTGTTCGGGGTGTCGCCACGCTTCGGGCAGCTGCCCGACCCGGCACTGCTGCGCGAACAGCTCTCCCGCGCCCTGGACGGGTCGCTGCCGCTGGCCGAGCGGTTGCTGGCCAAGGAGCAGGACTACGCACCCACCGCGACCGAGCGGGCCAAACCGCACGCGATCTGGTTCGACGACGAGGCCACCGGCGCGATCGTGCTGGAACTGCGCGCCGCCGACCGGATCGGCCTGCTCTACCGGGTCGCCACCGCGTTGCAGGAGTGCGGCGCGGACGTGCGCTGGGCCCGCATCGCCACCCCGGGCGCGACCGCGGTCAGCTCCTACTGCCTCGCGACGGAGGGCGAGCCGAAACTCGATCCGAAGGATTGCGCACGAATCGAGGAACACGTCCTCGCCGCCGCCCGGTAGTCGCCCCGCCACGCGGGGGAAACGGCGCAAGCCCGGTTCCGTAGGAATACGCATCCCGGTTCCAGCGCCATCACGGTCCCTTGGGCCGTCCGGGTGGGCGAGGCTTTAGCCGCGACGGAAACACCGACTGATCTCAGGTTGGCGCCGAGCGCGGCGCCATTCGGGACCTGCGGAAACGTTGGTGGGCGGCCCGTCGCGGCAACAGGAGGTGCGGCTGGTCGAGGGGTCCAGCTGACCGGGGTGTTGCAGGGGGACTGCCCTACGAGATGCGCGTTTCGTGGGGCGCGACGGCGGGTCGGCTCCGCCGTCAGCGGAAGCCGGCCGGGACGCCTTCCCCGAGGGGTGCGTCCCGGCCGGTTCCGTATGCGCGTACCTGCCCCGCGCGCAGCGACTACGCTCGTGAGTATCGCCAATCGACCCGCTGGAGCGTTGTAGACGTGTTCGACACCCTTTCCGACCGGCTCACTACGGTCCTTTCGAACCTGCGTGGCAAGGGCCGGCTGTCCGAGGCGGATATCGACGCGACCGCCCGCGAGATCCGGATCGCGCTGCTCGAAGCCGACGTCGCCCTGCCGGTCGTGCGGACCTTCATCGCCGGGATCAAGGAGCGCGCCAAGGGCGCCGAGGTGTCCCAGGCGCTGAACCCGGCCCAGCAGGTCGTCAAGATCGTCAACGAGGAACTCATCGCCATTCTCGGCGGCGAGACCCGGCGGCTGAACCTGGCCAAGAACCCGCCCACCGTGATCCTGCTCGCCGGTCTGCAAGGTGCCGGTAAGACCACGCTGGCCGGCAAGCTCGGCAAGTGGCTCGGCAGCCAGGGGCACACCCCGATGCTGGTCGCCTGTGACCTCCAGCGCCCCAACGCGGTCACCCAGCTCCAGGTCGTCGGCGAGCGGGCCGGAGTCACCGTGTTCGCGCCCGAGCCCGGCAACGGTGTCGGCGACCCGGTCGACGTGGCCCGGCGCGGCATCGAGGAAGCCAAGCGCGCCCAGTACGACATCGTCGTGGTGGACACCGCGGGCCGCCTCGGCGTGGACGCCGAGATGATGCAGCAGGCCATCGACATCCGGGAGGCGGTCGAGCCGGACGAGATCCTGTTCGTGGTCGACGCCATGGTTGGCCAGGACGCGGTGAACACCGCGACCGCGTTCGCCGAAGGCGTCGGCTTCTCCGGCGTCGTGCTCACCAAGCTCGACGGTGACGCCCGCGGTGGTGCCGCGCTGAGCGTCCGCGAGGTGACCGGCGAGCCGATCATGTTCGCGTCCAACGGCGAGAAGCTGGAGGACTTCGACGTCTTCCACCCGGACCGGATGGCCAGCCGGATCCTGGGCATGGGCGACGTGCTCACCCTGATCGAAGCCGCCGAGCAGGCCTTCGACGCCGAACAGGCGGAAGCCGCCGCCGCCAAGATCGGCACCGGGGAGCTGACCCTGGAGGACTTCCTCGGCCAGATGCTCGCGGTGCGCAAGATGGGCCCGATCGCCAACATCCTGGGCATGCTGCCCGGCGCCGGTCAGTTCAAGGACCAGCTGGCCAACTTCGACGAGCGCAGCCTGGACCGGATGCAGGCGATCATCCGCGGCATGACCCCGGCCGAGCGGGCCGATCCGAAGATCATCAACGCGTCCCGGCGGCTGCGCATCTCGCGCGGCTCCGGTGTCGAGGTGCGCGACGTCAACGACCTGGTCAACCGGTTCTTCGAAGCCCGCAAGATGATGCAGCAGATGGCGGGCCGGTTCGGCATGCCCGGCGGCAACACGCGGCGCGCCACCAAGAAGGGCGGCAAGAAAGGCAAGAAGGGCAAGGGCCGCGGCCCGACACCGCCGAAGGTGCGCGGTGGTTTCCCCGGTTTCCCCGGCGGCATGCCCGACCTCTCGCAGATGCCTGCCGGCCTCAACGAACTCCCGCCCGGCCTGGCCGGCCTCGATCAGTTGCCGCCCGGGTTCGACCCGTCGAAGCTGAACTTCGGCAACAACAAGAAGAAAAAGTGAGCCTGCATCTCCGAGGCGTGCTCCTTCCCGAGGAGGAAGAGCGCGATCTCTGGGTGGTGAACGGCCGGATCAGGACGGTGCCGGTACTGGACGCGGAAACCGTGTTCGACGGCGGTTTCCTGGTGCCCGGCCTGGTCGACGCGCACTGCCACGTCGGGCTCGGCTCCGAGGGTGCGGTCGATCTCGACGAGGCCGCCCGACAGGCCGAGACCGACCGCGACGCGGGCACACTGCTGATCCGCGACTGCGGTTCGCCGCTGGACACCCGCCCGTTGCAGGAGCGTCGCGACCTGCCCAGGATCGTGCGCGCCGGGCGGCATATCGCCCGGCCCAAGCGCTACATCCGGGAGATCGGCGTCGAACTGGACGACCCGGAACTGCTCCCCGAGGCGGTCGCCGCCCAGGCGGCCGAATCGGATGGCTGGGTCAAGCTGGTCGGCGACTGGATCGACCGGGGCGACGGCGATCTCGCACCGCTCTGGCCCGACGACGTGCTGGCCCGCGCCATCGACGCCGCCCACCAGGCCGGCGCCCGGGTCACCGCGCACGTGTTCGGCGAGGACGCGCTACCCGGCCTGATCAACGCGGGCATCGACTGCATCGAGCACGGCACCGGCCTGACCGGCGACACCATCGCCGAAATGGCGCGGCGCGGCACCGCGCTGGTGCCCACCCTGATCAACACCGACAACTTTCCCGGCATCGCCGACTCCGCCAGCAAGTACCCGAATTACGCGACCCACATGCGCGCGCTGCACGCGCGGTCCCGGCAGACCGTGGCCGCCGCGATCGAGGCCGGCGTGCCGGTCTACGCGGGCACCGACGCGGGCGGCGGCATCGGGCACGGCCGGATCGTTGACGAGATCCACGCGCTGGCCGACGCCGGACTCGGCGCGGAACGCGCGCTGGCCGCCGCATCCTGGTCCGCGCGGCAGTGGCTCGGCTGGTCATCGGTGAAAGACGGTGCCCCGGCCGATCTGATCGGCTACCGTGCTGATCCGCGCCTCGATCTCGGCATACTTCGCGAACCCAGCCGAATCGTGCTGCGCGGAGTCGTCCACGTGTGATGCCAGGAATGGGGCGCGGTGAACCAGCCGACTGAAGGCCAGCCACAACCAGGGCCGCCGGAGCCGCCCACTCCGCCCCAGGGCACCCGCGTCCCGCCGCCGCAGGGCTACCGCGTCTCGGTGCCCCCGCCCGTTCCGGTCACCCCGATCTTCCCCGGCCAGCAACAACCCCAGCAGCAACCGCAGCGACCGGCCCCTCCGCCCACCGCGGACCAACCCTCCTGGGCGGCCTACGCGCAGCCGATCGCGGACATCCGCGACGGCCACAACGCGTTCCTGCACGAGCGGGACTGGGAAGGTCAGCTGGCAGCGGCCAGCCGGGGCCAGATGAACTGGGGATTCCTGGCGTTCTTCCTCGGTCTCGGCGTGTTCTACATCGTCGGCCTCGCGCTGACCCCGATCTTCAGCCACGCCTTCACCGACTTCGACCAGACCGGCGACAACCACGCCGACGGCCCACTGCTGATCGTCGAGTTCCTGCCCAACCTGGCCTTCGCGCTGTTCCCCTTGGTGTTCTCCTGGTGGAAGGGCCACGGGCCCAAGCGCGACTTCGGCATCGCGATGCGCTGGCGCGACCTGTGGATCGGCCTGGGCTGCGGCGGTACCGCGATCGGTCTCGGCATCCTGGTCAACCTGATCCTCGCCCGGTTCATCTTCACCAACGTGGGCAGCGGCACCGGGTCCAGCAGTGGTCTCAACCAGCTCACCGAGCTGAGCAACGGCAAAACCATCTGGCTCGCGCTGTTCGCGTTGTTCGCTTTCGTCGGCGCGCCGATCACCGAGGAACTGTTGTTCCGCGGTGCGTTGTGGGGCGCGCTGGAAGGCTTCAAGATCAATCGGTACGTGGTGCTGATCCTGGTCACGCTGGTGTTCGCCTACGGACACCAGGAACCGCAGGCCACCCTGGCCCTGTTCTGCCAGGGTCTCGCCATCGGCACCGCGCGGATGATCACCGGCCGGATCTCGTCCAGCATGGTCGCCCACGCGACCAACAATCTGCTCCCAGCGCTGATCCTCTTCTTCGCCCACTGAGTCTGTGAATCCCGCTCGGATCCGCCTCTGATCTGCCGAGACAGGGGGCGCGTGGCCCGGTTGCGCCCTATTCTCGGTCAGCAGCACGTTGACCCGGAGGCGCCTGTGACGACACCGCACGCATCGGATGATCCGGCAGAGTTTCCCGGCCCCGCCGCGGAATTCGACGAACCGGATCACCGATGGGGATTCGGCGCGTTCCTCTTGGTCGAAGCGGTGTTGTTGCTCTCCGCGGTATTTCTCGCCGCCATTCTCGATCCCGGTACGCCGGACCCGAACGCGCCGGTGCCCATCGGCACCGCGCTGGTCGGCACGATCGTGCCCACCGCGCTGGCCGCGCTGGTCGCGGTGGTGATCACCAAACTTCGCGGCAACGGTCCCGTCATCGACCTGCGACTGGCGATCAGCTGGCCGGACCTCAAGGTCGGGCTCAAGTTCGGCGCCGGTGGCGTGGTGCTCACCGTGATCGGCGCCTACCTCTGGACCAGGATCGTCGGCGCCAACGACGCCAGTTCGGCGATCGGCTCGCTGCTGGACGGCAACCGGATGGAAGTCGCGCCAGCCGTGGCGATGTTCGTCTACATCTGGCTGATCGGCCCGATCTTCGAGGAGATCATCTTCCGTGGCCTGCTCTGGGGCGCGATCGAACGACAGAAATGGGGCCGCTGGGCCGCGTTCGGGCTGAGCACCGCGATCTTCGCGGCCAGCCACCTCGAACCGCTGCGCACCACGCTGCTGCTGGTGATCGCGGTGCCGATCGGCCTGGCCCGGCTGTTCACCGGCCGCCTGCCCGCCAGCATCGTCGCGCACCAGCTGAACAACTTCCTGCCCGCGGTCGCCACCCTGCTCGTCGCATTGGGTTTGATGAGCAAATGAGCGGCGACCTCGATCTCAACAGCGACCTCGGCGAAGGCTTCGGCGCCTGGCAACTCGGCGACGACGAAGCCCTGCTCGCGGTGATCAGCAGCGCCAACGTGGCCTGCGGCTTCCACGCGGGCGACCCGTCGATCATGCGCAGCGTGTGCGCGAGCGCCGCCGCGCGCGGGGTGGTGATCGGCGCCCAGGTCTCCTACCGCGACCTGGCCGGCTTCGGCCGCCGCTTCATCGACGCCGACCCAGTACAGCTCGCCGACGAGGTGCTCTACCAGATCGGCGCCCTGGAAGCGTGCGCCCGCGCGGCGGGCTCCCGGGTCGCCTACGTCAAGCCGCACGGCGCCCTCTACAACGCCACCGTGCACCATCAGGCCCAGGCCGCCGCGGTCGTCGCCGGTGTACGAGCCTTCGCCGACCTGCCGATCCTCGGCCTGCCCGGCTCGCGCCTGCTCGACGAGGCGGGGGAGCAGGGCGTGCCCGAGGCGTTCGCCGACCGCGGCTACACCCCGGAGGGCACCCTGGTGCCGCGCCGCGAGCCCGGCGCGCTGCTGCCGGACACGGATGCCGTGGTCGAGCGGGCCATCCGGCTGGCAACGCGGGGGGAGATCGTCGCGGTCGACGGCACCGTGCTGCGCACCTCGGCCCGCTCGCTGTGCCTGCACGGCGACACCCCCGGCGCGGTCGGCCACGCCCGCGCGGTCCGCGCCGCACTGGCCGAGACGGGCCTCACTCCGACCCCGTTCGCCTGAGCCCGCTACCCTGCCGGTTTAGGCGCTACCTCCGCCATCTGGCAGAATAGGCGGCTGTCCGCCGCGGCTGGTCCCTCTCACTACGCTGTGGCACCCATGAACTCCAGGTGATCGCCCGCCGTCCCCACTGGCGCGCGCCCGCCTGAACCTGAGTAACGAGAGTTTGAGGAGCACCCGTACTCGTGGCTGTCAAGATCAAGCTGCAGCGACTCGGCAAGATTCGCCAGCCGTACTACCGCGTCGTCGTCGCCGACTCCCGCACCCGCCGCAGCGGCCGGGCGATCGAGACGATCGGCAAGTACCACCCGAAGCAGGAGCCGAGCTTCATCGAGATCGACTCGGAGCGTGCGCAGTACTGGCTGGGTGTCGGCGCGCAGCCGACCGAGCCGGTGCAGCACATCCTGGAGATCACCGGCGACTGGCAGAAGTTCAAGGGCCTGCCCGGCACCGAGGGCACCCTGAAGGTCGCCGAGCCCAAGCCCAGCAAGCAGGCCCTGTTCGAGGCCGCGCTCGCCGCCGCAGGCGAGGAGCCGACCACCGAGGCCACCACGCCGAAGCAGCGCAAGAGCACGCCGAAGAAGGCGGCCGACGGCGAGAAGACCGACAAGGCCGAGGCTGAGGCGTCCTCGGACGGCGAGAAGTGAGCTTGGTTACCCAGGCTTTCATCATGGGGTGCGAGGAGAGGGCGTGAGTGTGTTGTCCGACGCGCTCGAACACCTTGTTCGCGGCATCGTCGATCACCCGGACGACGTGCGGGTCAACCTGTTGACCACGCGTCGCGGTCGCACCCTTGAGGTGCACGTCAATCCCGAGGATCTCGGCAAGGTGATCGGGCGGGGTGGCCGCACGGCCACCGCGCTGCGCACCGTGATGGCCGGGATTGGCGGGCGTGGCCTGCGGGTCGACGTGGTGGACACCGATCGCTGAGGGACCAATGGCTGACAGTTCGGCCGACCGGCTCGTCGGCCGGATCGTCAAGCCCCACGGTATCCACGGCGAACTCGTCGTGGAACCGCACACGGACTCGCCCGAGATCCGGTTCGCGGCCGGCTCCGTGCTGTCCGCGAACCTGCGCGACGGGTCCAAGCGCGACCTGACCGTCACAGCCGCCCGGCCTCACTCCGGGCGGCTGTTGGTCGTTGTCGACGGCGTCGCCGACCGGGACACCGCCGAGAGCCTGCGTGGCACGCTGCTGCTCGCCCCCGGCGGGGCCCTGCCGCCCATCGAGGACCCGGACGAGTTCTACGACCACGACCTGGAAGGCCTCTCGGTGTTCACCACCGAGGGCACCGAGGTCGGCGAGATCGTCGAGGTCCTGCACGGCGGCGGCAGCGACCTGTTGCTGATCAAGCGGGAGCGCGACGAGGTCATGGTGCCCTTCGTCAGCCAGATCGTGCCCGAGGTCGACGTGCGCGGTGGCCGCGTCGTGATCGACCCGCCCGAAGGACTCCTGGACGAGGTCTGAGGGCATGCACATCGACGTCGTCACCATCTTCCCGGAATACCTGGTCCCGCTGCGCGCGGCGCTGCTCGGCAAGGCCATCGACAAGGGCCTGCTCAGCCTGTCCGTGCACGACCTGCGGGACTGGACGCACGACGTGCACCGCGCCGTCGACGACAGCCCCTACGGCGGTGGTCCCGGTATGGTCATGAAGCCGGACGTCTGGGGTGAGGCCCTTGACGAACTGGCTCCCGAAGGCTCGGACACCCTGCTCGTGGTGCCCTCCCCGGCCGGTCGCCCGTTCACCCAGGCCACCGCGCACCGTTACGCGGCCGCCTCCCGCCTGATGTTCGCCTGCGGCCGCTACGAGGGCATCGACCAGCGGGTCATCGACGACGCGGCCAAGCGGATGCCGGTCGAAGAGGTCTCCATCGGCGACTACGTGCTGGTCGGCGGGGAAGCCGCGGTGCTGGTCATGGTGGAGGCGGTGGCCCGGCTGCTGCCCGGCGTGCTCGGCAACCCGGTCTCGGCCGAGCAGGACTCCTTCTCCGACGGCCTGCTCGAAGGCCCCTGCTACACCCGCCCGGAGGTCTGGCGCGGCCTGGCCGTGCCCGAGGTGCTGCGCTCCGGCAACCACGCGCGGATCGAGCGCTGGCGACGTGACCAAGCCCTCGAACGGACCGTCCAACGCCGCCCCGACCTGCTCGAACGCCTCCCCGAAGGCGCGCTCGACAAGAAAGATCGCGCACTGCTGGAGCAGCTCACCGAGGCCGATTTCACCTCGGGCTGACCCATCTGGCACACTAGAACGGTTGCCGCGCTCGGGACAGGGTTCCAGCGCGCCACCAGCCACCCCCAGGTTGCTCCCTCTTGCAGGTACCTGTGGGCATTGCAGACACAGAGTCGATGACGAGGACGGATCACCGATGAACACCCTGGACGCGCTGGACGCTCAGTCGCTGCGTTCCGACATTCCGGACTTCCGCCCGGGCGACACGCTCAAGGTGCACGTCCGCGTCATCGAAGGCTCGCGCGAGCGGGTGCAGGTCTTCCAGGGCGTTGCCATTCGCCGTCAGGGCGGTGGCATCCGCGAGACCTTCACCGTTCGCAAGGTCTCCTTCGGCGTCGGCGTCGAGCGCACCTTCCCGGTGCACTCCCCGAACATCGCCAAGATCGAGCGGGTCACCCGGGGCGACGTGCGCCGCGCCAAGCTCTACTACCTGCGCGACCTGCGCGGCAAGGCCGCCAAGATCAAGGAAAAGCGCGAGACCCCGTCGGCTTCCTGAGCCTGCGCTTCATATCGGCTTCGCACTTCGTACCGTAATCTGATCTGGTGCCCGATCCGGTATCCGCGACAACGCAGCCCGCGGATACCGATCGGGATGCGGTGCCGAGACGAACACGTGGCAGGCACCGCAAGAATCAGCGGCGGATTCCGCGCTGGGTCGAATATCCCGCGTTGATCATCCTCGTCGGGTTGATCACCTTCTCGGTGCAGACCTTCCTGTTCCGCGTCTACGTGATCCCCTCCGAGTCGATGGAGCAGACCCTCTACGGCTGCGCGGGCTGCACCGACGACCGTGTGCTCGTCGATCGCGTTGTCTACGACTTCAAGTCGCCCCAGCCCGGTGACGTCGTCGTGTTCAAGGGCCCACCCGGCTGGACCGACAACGAGGTCCAGGCAGGCCCGCCCACCACCGCCCTCGGCAAATTCGGCGACTGGGCCGGCCAGTTGATCGGCCTCACCCCGGCCAGCGAGGTCGACTTCGTCAAACGGGTGATCGCCGTCGGCGGCCAGACCCTGTACTGCTGTGATGCGAACAATCACGTTGTGGTGGACGGGAAAGCGCTCACCGAGCCCTACATCTACTGGTGGCCGGGACGCGGCACCAAACAAGCCTCGTTCGGCCCCGTCACCGTTCCTCCGGGTGAACTATTCGTGATGGGGGACAACCGCAACGACTCCGACGACTCCCGAATCCAGGCCGGCGGGGGTGTCAAAGGCGCCATTCCGGTGTCGGACGTGATCGGCAAAGTCCGCACGATCATCTGGCCCTTCTCCCGCATCGGCGGCGTCGGCGACCAAAACCCGCAGGCCGCGGCCTTGATCGGCGTCCTGCCGATGGCGTATTTCGGCCGCGGAAACCGGTGGACGAGGCGCACCTCCCGCCCTGACCGGACAATCGGGCGACATGCATGGTGGCGGCGCGGAGCGCGCGGCTAGGTAGGGTAGTTTTCGTTGGGTTGGCCGCTTGTCGCGATGGCGGTTCGACCCCCTGGGTGATCACAGACGAGGAAGGCGATGACGGCGTCCGAAGACGAACGCGAGGACACCACGATCGTGGATGGCCACGCCGCATCCGTCCAGCAACTCCCGGATCCTCCGGACAACGGGGACGAACCCCCCGTCAACGGCACCGGTAACGACAAACCGACCGAAGACGGTGACGACGCAGGCAAGCCCAAGAGCAAGCCGAAGAAGAAAACCCCGTTCTGGCTCGAACTGATCATCCTGGTCGCCATCGCGTTCGTGCTGACCTTCCTGATCCAGACGTTCATCGCCAGGGTCTTCTCCATCCCGTCCGAGTCGATGGAGCAGACCCTCAACGGCTGCACCGGCTGCACCGGCGACCGCATCCTGGTCGACAAGCTCACCTACGACTTCACCGATCCCTCGCCCGGCGACGTGATCGTGTTCAAGGGCCCACCCGGCTGGGCGCAGAACGAGTACGTGTCGCAGGGTTCCAGCAACCCCGTCGTGCAGTGGTTCCGCGAACTCGGCTCGTCCATCGGCATCGGCAGCCCGCCGGAATACGACCTGGTCAAGCGGGTCGTCGCGGTCGGCGGCGAGACCGTGTACTGCTGCGACGCGAACAACCACGTCGTGGTCAACGGCAAACCGCTGGTCGAGCCCTACGTGTACTTCCAGCCCGGCATGCCCAACCAGGCGGTCCCGTCGCAGCAGAACGACCCGACCCCCAACGACAACAAGGTCGGCGAGCAGGCCAGCTTCCCCACGATCACCGTCCCCAAGGGCTACCTGCTGGTGATGGGCGACAACCGGAACAACTCCGACGACTCGCGCTACCAGAACGGCGGCGGTCAGGCCGGTCTCGTGCCGGTCGGCGACGTCATCGGCAAGGCCAGGACCATCATCTGGCCCCCGTCGCGGTGGCGCGGCATCGGCGACTACAACGCCCAGACCGGTGCGCTCGACGCTCCCGGCTGGAGCCAGGAAGCGCCGCTGGCGGTCGGATTCGCCGGGGCCTTCCCGGTGTTCTGGCTCGGCAAACGCGCCCGCCGCGGCATCCGCCGGGCGGCGGGCCGCCGGACGGACAAGTGACCACGCTCCGACCCCAGCGAGCCATCGTCCGGCGCGACGCGGGCAACTGGGCACTGCAAAGCGCGCTCGACCGGCGTGGCCTCGGCCCGGTAGCCGGCGTCGACGAGGCAGGCCGAGGCGCCTGCGCGGGCCCGCTGGTGGTGGCATCCTGCGTGCTGCGCCCCAACGACGCGCGGCAGCTCGACGGTCTCACCGACTCCAAGCTGCTCACCGAAAAAGCCCGCGAGCGCATGTACGACCTGGTCATCGCCCGAGCGCTCGACTTCGCGATCATGATCATCCCGCCTGCCGAGGTGGATCAGTTCGGCGTGCACCACGCGAACATCGAAGGCATGCGCAGGGCCATCGCGAGCCTGGAGAACCACCCCGGCTACATCCTTACCGACGGCTTCCGGGTAGCCGGCCTCACCGCCCCCAGCGTCCCGGTGGTCAAGGGTGACAAGGCCGCGGCCTGCGTCGCCGCCGCGTCCGTACTGGCCAAGGTCACCAGGGACCGCATCATGGTCGGCCTGCACGACCAGCTGCCCAACTACGGTTTCGACGTGCACAAGGGCTACTGCACGAGCGAGCACACCAAGGCCCTCGACGAGTTCGGGCCCACCATCGAACACCGCTGGTCCTTCGCCAACGTGACCGCCGCCGCAGCCAAACACGGCCTGCGCGCGCCGCGGCGGGTGGTGCGTAGCGCGTCCGCGGTCGAGGTGGTCCAGAATGGAAGGCCAGTCGAGGCGTCATGAGGAGGAGTACGGACCCCGTGGGTGACGTTCGCGAGCGAGGACAGCGATGAGCGCGGAAGATCTCGAGAAGTACGAGACCGAGATGGAGCTTCAGCTCTATCGGGAGTATCGCGACATCGTCAGCCAGTTCTCCTACGTGGTGGAGACCGAGCGGCGCTTCTACCTGGCCAATTCGGTCGACGTCCAGGTCCGCAACTCCGACGGTGAGGTCTACTTCGAGGTGCGGATGTCCGACGCGTGGGTGTGGGACATGTACCGCCCTGCGAGGTTCGTGAAGAACGTCCGGGTCATCACCTTCAAGGACGTCAACGTCGAAGAACTCGACAAGCCGGACCTGCGCCTCCCCGAAAGCGGCCCCTTCTCCAACTAGCCGCCCAGGGGCAGCACACCCCACCGACAAAACCAACTCGCGCCGGCCCTCGCCCGCGCGAGTTGTTCACATCAGCCCTCGCTATCCACAGTTTCGGCGCAGGGCCCAACGCGCATTTGCCAAACCCGGCACCGTCTTCGCATGCCCGACCACCCGGCCGGCGCGAACGACGACCCGAGGACGGCAGCCATGCCCGCGACCACCGCAGCCCCCGTGCCCTACCTCAACCCCGCCTTCGACCCCAACCCACCCAAGCCCGCCACTTCCACACCCCTCGAACCCGAGCCCAACCTCCCCACCAGGAAGCCCACACAACCCCAGCTCCCCATCAAGAAACCCGCCCCACCCAAGACCACCACCACCCCCGCCTCACCCAAAACCCCCAGCACCACCCTCGCCGCACCCAAGGCTCCCAGCACCACTCCCGCCCCAGCAGAATCTCCCGGCCCCAAGCCAATCCCATCCAGGGCATGCGGCCGCCACGCAGCACCAGAATCCCCCGACACCAAAGCCACCACCACAACACTCGCCCCACCCGGAGACCCCAGCACCAACCTCCCGCCCACCAAGGCCTCCGGCACAACGCAGGCCTCACCCAAGGCCCCCAACCCGGCCCACGCCCTCGGCCGCCGAGGCGAAGACCTCGTCGCCAAATACGTCCAAACCCAAGGCCTGATCGTGCTCTGCCGCAACTGGCGTTGCCGCGAAGGCGAAATCGACATCGTCGCGACCGACGGCCACATGGTTGTCATCTGTGAGGTCAAAACCCGCACCACCGACGAGTACGGCACCCCGGCCGATGCCATGAGCGCCAAGAAGATCAGGTGCATCAAAGCCGCGACCAACCGCTGGTTGCGCGAATTCCGCGTCCCCTACGTCCCGCTCCGCTACGACCTGGCCGAGGTGTGGTGGCCGCCCAAGGGCAAGCCGCACCTGCAATACCGAAGGGACGCATTCTGATGTCCCTCGCATCCAGCTGGTCGGTCGCCCTGTTCGGCATCGACGGCGTCCCAGTGGAAATCGAGGCGGACATCTCCGGCGGCGTGCCCGGCGTCCACCTCATCGGTCTGCCAGATGCTTCCCTGCGCGAATCCAAGGACCGCGTCCGGGCAGCCGTCCGCAACAGTGGCGAAATCTGGCCACAGCGCCAAGTCTCGATCGCGCTGTCCCCGGCCGCGCTACCCAAAGGCGGCTCCGGCTACGACGTCGCACTGGCCTGTTGCGTACTGGCCGCCGCGAAAGCCGTGCCCGAAGCCGAACTGGCAGGCACGGTGTTGCTCGGCGAACTCGCCCTTGACGGCCGGCTCCGCGCCGTTCGCGGCGTGCTCCCCGCGCTCCTCGCCGCCCGCCGGGCGGGATTGTCTCGCGCGGTGGTGCCGATCGGCGTGCTCCGCGAAGCCGCGCTCGTCACCGACGTCGAAGTCCTCGGTGCCGCCAACCTGGGCGAAATCCTCGCCTGGCTCCGCGGCGAATCTCCACTGACCACCAAACCAGAGGAGACAACTCCGCCCACCCCCACATCCACCCTCGATCTTGCCGACGTGGTCGGTCAGACCGAAGCCCGCTGGGCCCTGGAAGTAGCAGCAGCCGGCGGCCACCACCTACTGCTCAAAGGCCCACCCGGCACCGGCAAAACCATGCTGGCCCAACGCCTCACCGGCCTGCTCCCGCCGCTGACCGCCGCCGAATCGGTCGAGGTGACAGCGGTCAACTCGGTAGCGGGCACCCTCCGCCCGAACGCACCCCTGATCACCGCTCCACCCTTCGTCGCGCCCCACCACACGACCTCGGTAGCCGCCCTGGTCGGCGGAGGTACGGGCCTGGCGAAACCCGGCGCGGTAAGCAAAGCGCACCGAGGTGTCCTCTTCTTGGACGAGGCCTGTGAATTCGGTCCGCAACGCCTCGAAGCCCTGCGCACGGCATTGGAAGAAGGCGAGGTCCGGCACGCGCGCCGAGACGGCATCGTGCGTTTCCCCGCCCGCTGCCAATTGGTCCTGGCCACAAACCCCTGTCCCTGCGCACCAGCCAAGGACATCGACTGCATGTGTACGCCACGGGCCAGACGCCAGTACTTCAACCGTTTGTCCGGCCCGCTCCTTGATCGAGTGGACCTCCGGATCCAACTGCACCCGCTGCTCGCGATGAACCCGCACGGTGCCGAAAGCCCGGAGAAGACCGAAGCAGTACGGGCCCGAGTCGGCCGAGCCCGCGAACGAGCGGCCCAACGATGGTCCGCGCACGGTTGGCGAACCAACGCGGAGGTCCCCGGCCCGGCCCTCCGCCGCGAATATCGCCTCCCGCCCCGCACCACCCAAGCTCTCGACCGAGGCCTGGCCACCGGCGCCATCACCGCCCGTGGCGCGGACCGATGCCTGCGGGTCGCCTGGACCCTGGCCGATCTGGCCGACCTGGATCGCCCCAACCCAGATCAGGTCGCCGCAGCCCTCAACTTCCGAGAGCGAGATGCCGCATGAACACCCTCCCCGCGGACGAGATCACCCGCCGCCCAGTAGCAAACCTCTGCTCGCCATTCCTGACCCCGCAACCCGACCCAACACCAACAACCACGCAGGCCAACCAACGCCCACCAGAGGACCCATCGCCACCGACCCGTGCCGAGCCACCCCCAACTGATCTCGACGCGGTCCGGCTCGCGCGGGCCTATCTCCTCCGCGCCGCCGAACCACCCGCGCCCGCCCTGAACGCGTTCATCGCCCAGGTCGGCGCGATCACCGCCGCTCAACTGATTCGGGACGGCACCGCGCCACCGGCCGTGCTCGACGCGACCAATGCCCGCCGGGGCATCGAACTCGCCGAGGACGACCTTGCGGCAGCGGCCAAGGCCGGCGCCCGGCTGCTGATCCCGGAGGACGACGAGTGGCCGACCTGGCCCTTCACCGCGCTCGATTTGGCCAACGCGCGCGGCGTCCGCTGGGCCGGGCATCCGATCGCGCTCTGGGCGCGCGGTACGGGACGGCTGAGCGATCTGACCGACCGCGCCGTGGCCATCGTCGGCGCGCGAGCCGCGACCGGTTACGGCGACCACACCGCGGCCGAACTCGGCTACGAGCTGGCTCTGGCCGAGTTCACCATCGTCTCCGGCGCCGCCTACGGCATCGACGGCGCGGCGCATCGGGGTGCCATCAGTGCTGGTGGCGCCACGATCGCGGTGCTCGGTTGCGGCGTCGACCAGCCATACCCGGCCGGCCACAGCGGACTGCTCGGCCAGATCGCCGAGCACGGCCTGGTGCTGAGCGAGTACCCGCCGGGCACGCCGCCCGCCCGGCATCGTTTCCTGATCCGAAATCGGCTGATCGCGGCCAGTTCGGCCGGGACCGTCGTGGTCGAGGCCGGTCGACGCAGCGGCTCACGCAACACGGCCGCTACCGCGCACGCGCTCGGCCGGATCGTGATGGCCGTGCCGGGCCCGGTCACCTCGGCGATGTCGGTCGGCTGCCACGAGATGCTGCGTACCGGCGAGGCCTATCTGGTCACCAATGCGGCCGACGTCCTGGAAGCCATCGGCCGGATCGGCGCCGACCTGGCCGAACCCATCCAAGAGGAGCGACGCCCAACCGATCAACTCGACGAACAACAACTCCAGGTGCACGACGCGCTCGACTTCCGCGCAGCACTGAGCCCGGAACAGGTCGCGGTCGAGTCCGGCGTGCCGCTGGAGCGGGTTCGGGCGGTACTGCCACTGCTCGAGATGTGCGGCTTGGCCGAACGCGATGACAGCGGCTGGCTCCGGTTGTCCGGCACCGGGAGGTCGACATGAGCTGAAGCGATCACCCGCGTGGCGATGCTTGACCGATTCGTCGCCGTGGCGCAGCGTTGCGGGCATGGCGGCGGAGAAGTCCAAGCGGCGCAGCTTGCTGCGGGCCAGGGCTGAGCTGTCATCGGTGAGCGCGGCAGCGGTGGACGCGTTCGAACGGCATCTGCTGCTCGAACGTGACCTGTCCGAGCATTCGGTCCGCGCCTACATCGGCGACGTCGTTTCGCTGCTGACCCACCTCGCCACCACCGGCGAGGGCGCCGAATTGCCCGGGCTCGACCTGGCAGTGTTGCGGTCCTGGCTGGCCGCCTTGCGGGCCGACGGCGCGAGCCGCAGCACGATGGCCAGGCGGTCGGCGGCCGCGCGGACGTTCACCGCGTGGGCGGCGCACAACGGCGTGCTCCGCACCGACCCCGGGCAACGCCTGGTGGCGCCGAAGCAGCACCGGAACCTGCCCGCTGTGCTCCGGCCGGAGCAAGCTGCCGAGGCGCTGTCGGCGGCCGAACGCGGCGCCGAGCAGGCGGATCCGGTTGCACTGCGTGACCAAGCCGTGGTTGAGCTGCTTTATGCGACTGGGGTGCGTGTATCCGAATTGTGCGGATTGGACGTCGACGATGTCGACTACTCCCGTCGGGTGATACGTGTGCTCGGGAAAGGGCGTCGCGAGCGGACGGTGCCATTCGGTATACCGGCCGAACGCGCGTTGCGCCGTTGGCAGGAACAGGGCAGACCAAGATTGTTCTCGGCCGCGTCCGGTCCGGCGTTTTTCCTGGGTAGCAGGGGTGGGCGCCTCGATCCGCGTACGGCAAGGCGCACAGTGCATGATGCAGTAGGTACGGTTTCGGGCGCGGCAAGCGTTGGTCCACACGGGTTACGGCACAGTGCCGCTACGCATTTGCTCGAGGGCGGCGCCGACCTACGCAGCGTCCAAGAACTGCTTGGTCACGCTACGCTCGCCACCACGCAGCTCTACACACATGTCACTGTCGAGCGGTTGAAGGCGATCCATGACCAGACCCATCCCCGGTCCCGGTGACCGGATGGGTTCGCCGACACCATCGACGAATCGGGCGGCCCTGGCCCCGGCCGCCGATGCCGCACCGTCGGAGGCGTATCCACACGTGGACCATTCGGAGCCCGTTGCACCCGTTTCGGCATCCTCGCCTGCGCCGGTGATCGCTGGTGTGACCGGTGACGGTGGCCACGGACGCGTGAACCCGTTCGGGTTGGGCCAGCCGGATGGCGTGCTGCCCGGTGACCACCGCAGCGCGGACGAGGTCGAAGCGGGCATCGTCGCGCTCTGGCGGGCCTACGGTTCCGACCGGGCGCAGCCGCTGCGAGACCGGCTCATGCTGCACTACGCACCGCTGGTCAAGTACGTCGCGGGCCGGGTCGGCACCGGCCTGCCCGCGCACATCGACATCGCCGACCTGGTCCAGTCCGGCATCTTCGGGCTGGTCGACGCGATCGAGAAGTTCGAGCCGGAACGCGGCCTGAAGTTCGAGACCTACGCCATGCAGCGCATCCGCGGCGCCATCCTCGACGAGCTGCGCTCGCAGGACTGGGTGCCCCGGTCGGTCCGTGGCCGCGCCCGGGATGTCGAGCGCGCCCTCGAACGGCTGGGCAACCAATTACAACGCACCCCGACCGACGTCGAACTGGCCAGCGAGCTGCAGATCAGCGTTGGTGACCTGCGCGACCTCTACGCGCAGTTCCAGCTGACCAGCGTCGTCGCGCTCGACGAGCTGACCGTCGGCGGCGCTGGCACGATGTCACTCGCCGAAATGCTCCCGGACGACACCGTCGACGACCCGGTTGCCAAGCTCGTCGACCAGGACAACCGCAGGCAGCTGGCCGAGGCCATCGCGCAACTGGCGGAGCGGGACCGGATCGTGGTCACCCTGTACTACTTCGAAAACCTGACCCTCGCGGAGATCGGGCGGGTTCTCGGCGTGACCGAGTCGCGGGTCTGCCAGTTGCACACGCGGGCCGTGCTGCGGCTGCGCACCAAGCTCGTCGAGCAGGTCGACGCCTAAGTCACTGGGCATCACCTGGCCAGGGGAGTAGCCGGATCGCACCGGTGTCGAGCAGGCGCAGCGGGTCGAGGTAGTCGCGGTCGCGGTGCACGCCCCAGTACAGGAACACCGGCGGGCCGGTGCCGTTGTTGCCGACCTCTTCCGGGCAGCCCGGTTGCGCCGCCAGCAAGGTGCCGATCTGCTCCCGCCGAGTGACCTGCTGACCGATGTGCACGGACGGGGCGACCGGCGTGTAGGTGGTGCGCAGGCCGCCGGGGTGCTCGATGGAGATCAGGTCGCAGTCGAACAGCGGACCCGCGTAGAGCACCAGGCCGTCGCCGGCCGCCAGGACCGGCTCGCCGACGGAGCCGCCCAGGTCGACGCCGCGATGGCCGGGACCGTACGGGCTCGCGGGTGGCTCGAAGGGGCGCAGCACCTGGTGGGGCGGGGGTAGCGGCCAGGAGAACCGAGCGGTGGGGCCGGTCAGGCCCGGTGGGGTTGGTGGGGAGTCCGGTGGGCTGGCCGATGCGGTGGTGACGGTGACCGTCGCGGCCAGGGTGAGCAGGGCGAAGGCGAGTAAGACGACCGTCCGGCGACGAGGGCGGCCTGGCCGGAGGTGTGCGCACTGGCTGAGCCGCGGGCTTGTGCGCAGCCGTGGGCTTGGGCGGACGAGTGCGCTCAGGCGGAGGTGCGGGGTCGGGCCTGGGTGAAGGTGGCGGGGCCACCACCAGAGCCAGGCTCGGGGCCAGAGTCGGGGGCGAGCCCGGCTGCTAGCCCGGCTGCGGGTCTGGCTGTGGGTCTGGCTGCGGGCGCGGGCCAGGTAGCGGGTGGCCGATCTGGTGATGGTGAGGGCTTCCAGCGGGTCGGTGTGGGCGCAGCCGGAGTTGACCGTGGGCCAGCGGAGGACGGGTTCCTCGTCGGGCCCGAGGCGGGCCGAGTCGGGCAGCAGGCGTGGGGCGAGTGGATTGATCATGCGGGTAACAGTGCTGGATAGCGGGTGTGCGAGGGCGCGAGCGCGGAAAATCTGTGGATGGCGGGGGCGGTTGTGGATAACCGGGGGCGGGGCGGGGGCCGAATGGGAAATCTGACGGCCGGGCGCGGTACACTATTTGCGCGTCCCGTGTGTGCACGGGGCGACTTCGCGTGCCAGTGCGAACCCATCGAGGGCTCTATCTCGGCGGGCACGGCGTCTCGCGGTCCCGACAGTGGCTTGGACAGTGTCGGGTTGGGGCGTCGGCACGGCACCAGGACGGCAGGTCACCCGGCCTTCCGTGACAACCGAAACGCGTACCGGCCGGTCCGGTACGCCCGATAGACGAGGTGCGAATCAGGCCATGGCCGTCGTCACCATGAAGCAACTGCTGGATTCCGGCGTGCACTTCGGGCACCAGACCCGCCGCTGGAACCCGAAGATGAAGCGCTACATCTTCACCGAGCGCAACGGCATCTACATCATCGACCTGCAGCAGACGCTGTCCTACATCGACCGTGCGTACGAGTTCGTCAAGGAGACCGTCGCGCACGGCGGCTCGGTGCTGTTCGTCGGCACCAAGAAGCAGGCGCAGGAAGCGATCGCCAGCGAGGCGCTGCGCGTGGGCATGCCCTACGTGAACCAGCGCTGGCTCGGCGGCATGCTGACCAACTTCTCCACCGTGCACAAGCGTCTCCAGCGGCTCAAGGAACTCGAGTCGATGGAGCAGACCGGCGGTTTCCAGGGTCTCACCAAGAAAGAGATCCTGATGCTGACCCGCGAGAAGGACAAGCTGGCCCGCACCCTCGGCGGTATCCGCGACATGCAGAAGGTGCCC
>DATFHN010000006.1:0-18235 GCA_035248365.1 Pseudonocardiaceae bacterium
CCGGGTGGCATATGTTCATAGCGTTACGGCGGTCATGGCGGGAGGGAAACGCCCGGTCCCATTCCGAACCCGGAAGCTAAGCCTCCCAGCGCCGATGGTACTGCACTTGTGAGGGTGTGGGAGAGTAGGACGCCGCCGAACTTAATTTAGGCCAAGGGCCTCGGTAGAGACGCAAGTCTCCCGAGGCCCTTGGCCCTTTTTTATTTGGTCGACCAGCTGTCGTGGCTTCGTCATCATGGCTGTCATGAGGGTCACCAGGGTGAGCGACGTGGAAGAGTTCTGGCAGGTGGTCGGGCCGCTGTACCAGCAGGACCCGATCCGGCACACGATCGCGCTGACCGTACTCAAGCGAGTGCGCGACGGCCACGGTTTCGGCGACGCCGATCCGATCATGCTCACCATCGAGGACCAGCAGAAGCTTGTCGGCGCGGTGTTCTGCACGCCGCCGTTTCCGTTCGGGTTGAGCGCTATGCCGGTCGAGGCAGCGCGGCCGGTGGCCGAGTTCGCGTTCGCGGAGGGGCTCAAGCCGACGTCCGCCTTCGGCGAACACCCGAATGTCGAGGCGTTCGCCGCGGTGTGGCAGGAGCTGACCGGCGTGACCAGCGCGGTCGACACGAACCAGCGGCTGTACCGGCTGGCCAAAGACGAATTCGCGCCGCCTGCCAACGTGCCTGGCGAGCTGACCATTGCCACCGAGGCCGACCGGGACGTGCTGATCGAGTTCCGGCAGGCGTTCGCCGTCGAGACCGGGCATGCCGCCGACCTGAGCAGCGCCGATCGTTCGGTGCGGGCCTCGCTGGAGTCAGGCGGATGCCAGGCGATCTGGCGGGTCGACGGCCGGCCGGTGTCGATGGCCGCGGCCGGCAAGCCGCAGGAGGGCATGTCCCGGGTCGCTCCGGTGTACACGCCGCCTGCGGAACGCGGGCACGGTTACGGTTCTGCGGTGACCGCAGGCGTGACCCAATGGGCTATCGACCAGGGCGCATCCGACGTCGTACTGTTCACCGACCTGGCCAATCCGATCTCCAACTCGATCTACCAGCGGATCGGCTACCGACCTGTTTTTGACACCGTCGAGGTCACGTTCGCGGACTGATGGCGGGTCAACCGGCTACCGTGACCGGTGATGGCGTCTCCGACCGACCGTTCCCGTTCCGCGCCCTCGTTGGCCCGGTTCGGTCTCACTGATCAGCGCGCAGCCGATGAGCTGCGCGCGGCTGGCTGGTGGGGTGCGGGCGGCCCGACCGAAGAGGGTGAGCCGGTGCTCGTCGCGCTGTCCCGTAGCCCCGACCCGGACCTGGCTCTGCGCAGCTTGGACCGGTTGCGCGAGTCCGCGGGTGCGCGGTGGGCCGAGATCGACGAGGAGCTACAGGCCGACGCTGGCTTTCGCGGCAGGCTGATCAGCGTGCTCGGTTCGTCGACCGCGCTCGCCGACTATCTGGCCGCGCATCCCGAGCAGTGGCGCAGGCTGGCCGAGATCAAGCCGGACGACCAGGACGATTCCGGGATCAGCGCGGGCTCAGCTTTGGATCTGGCCGGCGCGATGCCGATCTCGTCGGTGTCGCCGGAGCGGTTCACCGAGGTGTTGCTGCGGGCGGTCGGCGCTGATCGGCTCGACGGTGCTCCGGAGACGCGGGCGGCGTTGCGCGGCAATGATGCGGTTCGGGCGTTGCGGCTGGCTTATCGCGGGTTGTTGTTGCAGGTCGCGGCGACTGATCTCGGGCACCTGGTCGAACCGGAGCTCGCCAAGCCCGGCTACACCCGGGTCGCCGCCGAGCTGACCACGTTGGCCGAGGCGGCGTTGCGGGCGGCGCTCGCGGTGGGTGTTGCCGAAACGTGTCCTGCCGACGAGCCGTTGCCGTGCCGGCTCGCGGTGATCGCGATGGGCAAGTGCGGTGGCCGCGAACTGAACTACGTGAGCGACGTCGATGTGGTGTTCGTCGCGGAGGGCGATCTGCCGAGGGCGACGAAGCTCGCGATGGCGATGATGCGGGTGGCGACCGAGGCCGCGTTCGAGGTGGACGCGGCGCTGCGGCCGGAAGGCAAGAGCGGCAGTCTGGTCCGCACGTTGGACGGCCACGCCGGCTACTACCAGCGCTGGGCGCGGACCTGGGAGTTCCAGGCGTTGCTGAAGGCGCGCCCGGTCGCCGGTGATCCCGAACTCGGCCAGGCCTATCTGGACGTAGTGCGGCCGTTGGTGTGGACGGCGGGTGACCGGGACGGGTTCGTCGCCGATGTGCAATCGATGCGGCGGCGCGTCGAAGATCACGTGCCGGCCGAGTTGCTGGACCGGGAGCTGAAGCTGGGCCGGGGCGGCCTGCGCGATGTCGAATTCGCCGTTCAGTTGTTGCAGCTGGTGCACGGACGCGGCGACGAGTCGCTGCGGTCGCCGTCGACGACCGAGGCGCTGGCCGCCTTGGGCACTGGCGGGTATGTCGGCCGGGAGGACGCGGCCGGGCTTGGCGAGGACTACCGGTTCCTGCGCAACATCGAGCACCGCCTGCAACTGCGCAAACTCCGCCGCACGCACCTGTTCCCCGCGTTCGACGACGAGCCGGAGCTGCGCTGGCTGGCCCGCGCCGCCGGGATCGAACCTCGGCGTGGCCGGGCCGCGGGCGAGGTGCTGCTGTTCGAGTTTCACCGGCACGCGGCCCGCATCCGCAGGCTGCACGAGAAACTGTTCTACCGCCCACTGCTCGAAGCCGTCGCCAAGGTGCCGACCGAGGAACTGCGGCTGACCGCCAAACAAGCGGTGGCCCGGTTGGCCGCGCTCGGCTATGCCGCGCCGGACGGTGCGCTGCGTCACATCGAGGCGTTGACCGAAGGGGTTTCCCGGCGGGCGGCGATCCAGACCACGTTGCTGCCGGTGCTGCTCGGCCTGCTCGCGGACACCCCTGATCCGGACGGTGGCCTGCTGGCGTATCGGCGGCTGTCCGAGGCGCTGGCGACCACCCCCTGGTACCTGCGGTTGCTGCGGGACGAGGGCGCGGTGGTCGAGCGGCTGGCCAAGCTGCTGGGCACGTCGAAGCTGATCCCGGATCTGATGGTCCGCGCGCCGGAAACCCTCCAGCTGCTCGCCAAACCCGACGAGCTGGGAGCGAAAGAACCCGCGCACGCCGAGACGTTGCTGGCCACGGTTGGCCGGTATTCGGAGGTGCGCAAGGCGGTCGCGGCCGCGCGGTCGATGCGGCGGCACGAACTGTTGCGGGTGGCCAGCGCGGACGTGCTCGGCATGCTCGACGTGCCGACCGTGTGCACGGCGCTGACCAGCGTGGTCGGTTCGGTGTTGTCGGCCGCGCTCTCTGCCGTGCTGCGTTCGAAGGCCGGCGAGGGCGAGGCGCCGGGCAAGCTGGCGATCATCGGCATGGGGCGGCTCGGCGGGCAGGAACTCGGTTACGGCTCGGACGCGGACGTGCTGTTCGTGTGTGAACCGAACGATGGCGTTGCCGAGTCGGTTGCCGTGCACTGGGCCGGTTCGGTCGCGGAGGCGTTCCGGACCGCGCTGGGTTCGCCGAGCCAGGACCCGCCGCTGCTGGTCGACGCGGATCTGCGCCCGGAGGGGCGGCAGGGCCCGCTGGTGCGCACGCTGGAGTCCTATCGGGCCTACTACGCGAAGTGGTCGGACGTGTGGGAGTCGCAGGCGTTGCTGCGGGCCCGGTTCGTCGCGGGCGACGCGGATCTCGGCGCCCGCTTCATCGCGTCCATCGATCCGGTGCGCTATCCCCAGCAGGGACTGGATGCGGCGCAGATCCGGGAGATCCGGCGGATCAAGGCTCGGGTGGAGAGCGAGCGGCTGCCGCGCGGCGCCGATCCGAGCACGCACACCAAACTGGGTCGCGGCGGCCTCGCCGATATCGAGTGGACGATCCAGCTGCTCCAGTTGCGCCACGGCGCCACCAACCCCGAGCTGCGCACGACCTCCACTGTGGACGGAATCCGCGCCGCCCGGGATGCCGGGCTGCTGGAGGAATCGGACGCGGTCGAGCTGCTGGCCGCGTGGTTGCTGGCGACCAAGGCCCGCAATGCCACCATGTTGGTGCGCGGCAAGGCATTCGATCAGCTGCCGACCACGATCCGCGAACTGCACGCGGTCGCCGATCTGGTGTCGGGCCGTCGTGGCGCCGATCCCGGCGAGTTCCTCGATGAGTACCGGCGCACCACGCGCCGGGCCCGTGCGGTGGTGGAGCGCGCCTTCTACGAAGGCTGACCGCGATGCCGGATCCAGACCTGCCGCCGAACGGGCGGCGGCGCCGGGCGCTCGCGGCGTTTGCGTCGGACGGGCACCGTTAGCGGCGCGGCCGGGCGCGGTGGCTGCTGGGCCTCGGTGAGTCGCTGGACCGCGTCGGGCGGGATGACCACGTCGGCGAGCGCGTCGAGTAAGACGGCTCGCTGGCTGAACTGGTCGGTGAACGTGACCAGCGAGTACGCGGCAACCAGCGCGGGCCGGGCCACGAACTCGCTGATGACGGTCGCCACCCGGGCCCGCTGTTGCCACGCGCGCCGGTCCGGCTCGGCGACCGAGTTCCGCGCGTCGCGGTCCAGCCTGCTCGCGTAGGCCGCGTTCGCCTCGGCGTGCAGGGTGCGCAGCAGTTTTCCGAGCGGAGCGGCGTTGTCGATCGGCCCGGTGGGGGCGGGCAGGGCCGCGTTCAGAGCTGCGCCGATTTCCGGGTGGTCGTCGAGTCCAGCGGCCCGCACGGCCTGGCGCAGCGCGTTCGCGACGGCGACGCGTAATTGCCGCTCGTCGGCGTACTCGATGGCGGCGATCAGGTCGGGGTCGAACTCGACGTGGGCTTTGCGCGGTTCGGTAGCCGGTTCGGGCAGCATCGGCAAAACGGAGACGGTGCGCAGCGGGCCGTTCAGCAAGCCGGGGTCGAATTCGCCCGGACCGAGCCGGACCGCGAGGGCGAGCGCGGCCAGGATGTCGTCGTCGAGATAGCGGTCCGGGTCGGGCGGCAGCAGTTCCTGATGGACGAGTTCGCCCTGCCGCACGGACACCACGTCGATGTCGTCGCCGAGCACCGAGATCGACACGGCGGCTGGCAGTTGGCGCAGTACCGGTTCGGTGCACCCGATCGGGCGGTTCTGCTGCTCGAACGCGAACGTCCAGTCGCCGACGCGTCCGACCCGGATCGTCGGCAGATATCCGTGTGGCGCATCGGTTGCCGACGGGTCACCGCCGAACGCGGTGATCAGCGCCTCCTCGCTCTTGGCGAAGGTGAGGCAGCACCAGCCGGCGTCGAGTATCCACTCTGGACTATTCGGAAGCGTTTTGCCTTGTGGGGCGGGCGAAGCGAGGGTGAGCAGCGACGGCGGCCGGTCGGTGATCTGGTCGCGCCAGGCCCAGGACAGCCGCCGTGATCGGACGACCGGCACGGCGTGATCGTCGGTCGTGTTGCCGTACAGAAGGTCGGCGGTGTCCGCGAGTAGTGCGCCGAGCGAGGTCCAGGTGAAGCGGTCGTGACTCCACCAGGCGCCGGATTCCTTGTCGCGGACCGCGATCCGGTTGTGGTCCGCGTCCGGGCGACCGTCGAAGATCAGCTGGCAGGCGGCGTTGTCCTCGGCGACGGGCACCCATTGCGGATGCCACCATTCGCCGACCATGCCTTCGGTGTTGAACTCTTCGAGCAGCAGGTCGGTGAGCATTTTCCAGCAGTTCTTGATCCGCTCGACCGACGCGAGCGAGTAGCGGCCTGCGAGGTGGAACGCGCCGGGCTGGGGCGCGATGCCGTCATGAACCCGCAGCGACGCGACGACGTCCGGCGGGAAGGGCACGCCGACGAATTCCTCCGCCTCGGCGATCGCCGCTTCGGTGGCGGGCGGGTTGAGGGTCGCGTAGGTCTCGGGTGCGTTGTCCCGCAACCAGTTCTCGATCCGCTGCCACGACCGCTCGACCTCGTTCATGCCGTCGATGATGCCCGAGCGCACCGACGAAAACTCAGTCGTTGCGCCGCAACCGGTGTTTGATGTCGGCGAAGTGCGCGGTCATCGCGGCGCGAGCGGCTGCCGCGTCGCCGGTGCGCAGGGCGGTCACGATCGCGGCGTGCTGGGCGACGGTGTGCGTGGTGTTTCCGTTGCCGGGCAGGGTGAGGGCGGTGTGCGCGGCGCGGTAGGCATCCCAGAACACGTCGATCAACTGGCCGACCAGCGGATTGTCCAGGGCCGCGTAGAGGGTGCGGTGGAATTCGCGGTCCACGTCCGGGTCGAGGTCGGTCTCGGCCATGCGGGCGCAGAGTTGGCCAAGCCGGTCCAGGGTCTCGTCGGGGAGCTTGCCGACGAGCCGGTCGATCACGCCGACCTCGACCAGTTCGCGGATGTCGACCAGGTCGCGCAGGCCACGAAGGTCGTCGGGGGAGCCGTTGGTGAGCGCGCGGAAGGTCAGCGACGGCGAGAGCGCGCCGAGCGACGCGTCGCCGACGAACGTGCCGAAGCCGTGCCGGATGTCCACGATGCCCAGGGCCCGCAGGCCACGGATGGCTTCGCGCACGCTGTTGCGCGACACGGACAGCTCGTCGATCAGCTCCAGTTCGGTCGGGATCGGGTCGCCGACGCCGAGGCCGCGCTCGTGGATGATGGCCAGGATGCGCTCGGCCAGCGGATCGAGCACCGGGGTCATGCGGGCCTCCCTCTTTACAGGCTGAAGAACGCCACCTATGGTACCTGGGACGTTGGACGTCCAACGTCCTACATCCTTCGATCGGCGATGCTGGGAGGCACCATGGCATCCCCACCACCCGCGGCTCGGCCAGCCGGAACGTGGTTCCGGCAGATCAGCGGCGCCCAATGGAAGGCGTTCGTCGCCGCCTGGCTCGGCTACCTGCTCGACGGCTTCGACTTCGTCCTGATCACGCTGGTCCTCACCGAGGTCAAGAGCACTTTCGGGCTGTCGACGGTGCAGGCCACGACCCTGGTCTCCGCCGCGTTCATCTCCCGCTGGGCCGGCGGCCTGGCCGTCGGCGCGCTCGGCGACCGCTACGGCAGGCGGATGGCGATGGTGACCAGCATCGTGCTGTTCTCGGTCGGCACCCTGGCCTGCGGGCTCGCCCCGTCCTACGGCGTGTTGTTCGCGGCGCGGCTGGTCATCGGCCTGGGCATGGCGGGCGAGTACGGCGCCAGCTCGACCTACGTGATCGAGTCGTGGCCGACCGGGCTGCGCAACAAGGCCAGCGGGTTCCTCATCTCCGGCTACTCGATCGGCACCGTCGTCGCCGCGGGCGTGTACGAGCTGGTCGTGCCGCACTGGGGCTGGCGTGCGCTGTTCTACATCGGGCTGGTGCCGATCGCGGTCGCCATCTGGCTGCGCCGCAGCCTGCCTGAATCACGCGACTGGGCCGAGGCGACCGGCGCGGCCGGCAAGCCACCGTCCATGTTGGACGTGCTGTTCCGGGGCAGCCGGGCGCCGCTCAACGCGCTGCTCGCCGCGATCGCGTTCACCGCGCTGGTGCTGATCTTCCTGCGGGTGGTGTCCGGCGGCGCGGTCGTCGCGGTGCTGGGCGTGATCACGGCCGGGGTGTTCGTCGCGTTCATGGTGCAGTTCAGCGGGCGGCGCTGGCCGACCGGCGTCGTGGTCATGCTGATCGTGTTCTGCGCCTTCCTCTACTCCTGGCCGATCCAGTCGCTGTTGCCCACCTACCTCAAATCCGAACTGCACTACGGCGCGGCCAACACCAGCAACGTGCTGTTCTTCGCCGGGCTCGGCGCGGCCGTCGGCTGCTGGGTGGCCGGGTTCACCGGCGACAGGTTCGGCACCGCCCGCGCCTACTGGGTCAGCCTGCTGATCTCGCAGGTGCTGATCTTTCCGGTGTTCGCCATCGGCGGGCACAGTCTGCTGCTGCTCGGCATCCTGCTGTTCCTGCAGCAGGTCTTCGGCCAGGGCATCTCCGGCCTGCTGCCGAAGTGGATCGGCGGTTATTTCGACGTCCGCTCGCGCGCGGCCGGCCTCGGATTCAGCTACAACGTCGGCGCACTCGGTGGCGCGGTCGCTCCGCTGCTCGGCGCCAGCCTGGCCGCGACGATGACCCTCGGCACCGCGCTGGCCGTCATCTCGTTCTCGCTCACATTCGTCGTGCTGATCCTGATCGGCATCGACGCGCCCACGCGCGTGCAACGCTGGCTGCGACCAGACGCCGTCCGCACCGAAGACACCATCGACGGCAACCCACGCGGTAGCGTGAATGTAGTCGCGACAACAGTCGCGCAAGGGAAGGCATCGTGATCACCGACAACCTGCGCGGCGTGGTCCCGCCGGTCTGCACCCCGCTCACCCCGGACCTCGACGTGGACGTCGCATCGCTGACCCGGTTGGTCGACTTCCTGCTCGACGCGGGCGTGCACGGACTGTTCGTGCTGGGGTCCACCAGCGAAGTCGCCTTCCTCCCGGACGGGCATCGGCAGCGCGTGGTGGAAACCGTGGCCGGGCACGTCGCGGGCCAGGTTCCGGTGCTGGCCGGAGCGATCGACATGACCACGTTGCGCGTGCTCGACCATGCCCGCGCCGCGGAAAAGGCCGGTGCCGACGGCATCGTGGCGACCGCACCGTTCTACACGCGCACCCATCCCGCCGAGATCGACCGGCACTTCCGCCTGCTAGCCGACGGGCTCGACCTGCCGATCTACGCCTACGACCTACCGGTCTCCGTGCACATCAAACTGCCTGCGGAACTGGTGCTCGACCTCGCCGCCGACCGAGTGCTGGCCGGGCTCAAGGACTCCAGCGGTGACGATGGCGCGCTCCGCACGATCCTGCTCCGAGCCCGTGAGCTGACCGGGTTCAGCGTGCTCACCGGTTCGGAACTGACCGTGGACAGCGCGCTGCACATGGGCGCGCACGGCGTCGTGCCCGGCCTCGGCAACGTCGATCCGCACGGTTACGTCCGGCTGTATCAGCATTGCCTGGCCGGCGACTGGGACGCGGCCGCGCGGGAACAAGATCGGCTGGTCGAGCTGTTCGGGCTGGTCGACGCCGGTGATCCGAACCGGATAGGCCGGGGGTCCTCGGCGCTCGGCGCGTTCAAGGCCGCGCTGTACCTGCGTGGCGTGATCGACTGCCCGGTGACCGCGCCGCCACAGCTCCCGTTGACGGACAACGAGATCAGCCTGGTCCGTGACCGGCTGGTCGCGGCGGGCCTGGGATGAGCACGATCGGCGTCGACATCGGCGGCACCAAGATCGCCGCCGGTCTCCTCGACGACAACGGCGAACTCCAGGCCACCACGTCGGCGCCAACCCCGATCGACGGCGCGGACGCCGTGCTCGCCCAGGTCATCGCGTTGATCGACGAACTCGGTGGCGCGCCGACGGCGATCGGCGTCGGCGCCCCCGGCCTGATCGACCCGGTGCGCGGCATCGTCGAATCCGCGACCGAACTGGTTCACGGCTGGCAGGGCGCGCGGGTCGGGCCGGAACTGTCCCGGCTGACCGGGCTGCCGGTCGCGGTCGACAACGACGTGCGCATGTTCGCCTACGCCGAAGCCAGGATCGGCGCTGGTCAGCCCTTCGCGCGGGTGCTGTATGCGAGCATCGGCACCGGCGTCGGCGGCGCGCTCACCGAGGACGGCGCGCTGGTGCACGGCGCGCACCACAGCGCGGGCGAGATCTCCCACCTCCTGGTGCCCGAACGCGGCCCGATCCCGTGCGGCTGCGGCCATTTCGATCACCTGGAAGCCGTCGCGTCCGGCCCGGCGATTGCCGCGGCAGCTGGCGAAGCCACAGTGCAGGAGGTGGTTGACCGGGCGGCGATCACGCATGCCGCGACGATCCTCGGCCGCGCCCTCGCCGGTTTCGTCACCGCGATCGACGTGGACGCGGTGGTCGTTGGCGGGGGCGTAGCCCGAATCGGCGCGGATTTCCTGAACCCGGTGGCCGACGCGCTGCGCGCCGAAGTACGTCCGCCCGGCCGGCCCATGCCGGTGCTGGCCGCCGCGCTCGGGCCGCACGCGCCGGTGATCGGCGCGGCCTTGCTGGCCAGGGAGCGGGCATGAACATCGCCGGGCTCATCGTGTCCTGCCAGGCCGGGGCCGGGCATCCGTTGCGCGACACCGCGACCATCGTCCGCCTCGCCCGCGCCGCCGAAACCGGCGGCGCGGCGGCGATCCGGTGCGGGGGAGTCGGCGGCGTCGAGGACGTCGCGGCGGTGGTGCGCGCGGTCGACCTGCCGGTCATCGGTCTGACCAAGGATGGCCAGCACGGCGTCTACATCACCCCGACCGTCGCCGCCGCGCAAGCGGTCGTCCGCGCCGGAGCGGACATCGTCGCCACCGACGCGACCGCCCGCTCCCGCCCGGACGGGGCGACCCTCGCCGACACCGTCCACGTCGTGCACGAAGCACGCCGGCTGCTGCTCGCCGACGTGTCCACAGTGGAGGAAGGGCTGGCCGCGGTCGCGGCAGGCGCGGATCTGGTCGCCACCACCCTCTCCGGCTACACCCCGACCAGCCCGCGCGCCGCAGGTCCCGACCTCGCTCTGGTCGCCGCGCTGCGCGCCGCCCTGCCGGCCGGTTTCCCGCTGCTCGCCGAGGGGCGCTATCACACTCCCGAGGTGGCCGCGGCCGCGTTGCGGCTCGGCGCGACCAGCGTCGTCGTCGGCACCGCGATCACCGATCCGGCGTTCCTCACCGCGCGGTTCGCCACGATCGTGTCAGGACAAGGTCGGGTTGCCCCAGGCCAGCTCGGCTGACCCGGCCGACCGGAACGCCTCAAGCCGCAACGTCATCCCACCCGCCACCGAAACGTCGACAGCGCACGACATCCCGAACGACACCCGGCCCGCCGCAACCGGCTTGCCGTCCACCGAAATCCGGAAATCCGCCACCTGGTGACGTTCCCGAGCGTCATCGAGCACCCCGACCAACGCCGTGAACCGCTCGAACGCCCCACCCAGTTCGATCTCGGCGAACGCGGGCGTCCCGCGCACCACAATGCTGTCCGCGCAACGGTTCCCGTCGATCATCGCCGCCGCCACCCGGACGCTCGCACTGTGTCCGAGCCACCGCAACGTCCCGGCCGCAGCCGGAGCCGGTGGTTCTTCTCCTCGCCAGACGCCCAGTTCCGGCAAGGGATGCTCGCCGATGCCGGTGATGGCGTGGCGCAGTTCGGCGATGCCGTCCCAGGTGAACTCGCTGATCTTGAAGTGCGTCGCGGAGTACGGGCTGAGAAAGGTCGGGATGTCGTCGATCGAGCCGCCGGGCAGCACCACCGGCAAGATCCGTCGCGTTGCCGCGCCATGGTCCTTGGTCAGCGAGTTGCGCAGCATCGCGGCCTCGAACTGCGCGCCGCGCCCCTCGCCGGCGGCCGCCTCGCCATCCGCGCGTCGGCGGAAATCCGGTGACGCGACCACGATCACGAAATCGGCGGCGTTGAACAGCATCGTCGCCCACAACGCCCAGTCCCGCCGCAGATTGTCGTCCCACTGATCCAGCCGCACGTCGAGGCCGATCCGGCGGCGCAGAAATGCCGCGAACCTGCCGACATGCGCTTTGTGTTCCTCCGAATCGTGCGAATAGCTGATGAACACGATCGGTGCCGCCCCGCCCGTCATGTGTACTCCCGGATTCGCGAATTCGTGCTGTCCAGATAAACGCGACGCGTGCCGTTGTCGTGTCCGCTGGCCACTTATTGGCCACGTTCTGGCCGATTTTTCGCCTGTTCCAGCAGCTCCATGCCGCCGTACGATCGAACACCGAGCCGGGACCGAGTTCGAAAGGACCGATGGCACGGGTGTACGAGTACGACGTGTTCATCAGCTACCAGCGCACCAGCCGGACCGTGCCGCTGTGGATCAAGAACCATTTCTATCCGCGACTTTCCGAGTCGCTCGACGACAATGCCGACTTCGAAGTCAAGATTTTTTATGACGAGGAGACTCCGTTCGGAACCAACTGGCCGATGAAATTACGGGGCGCACTCATGCGAACCAGGATTGTAGTGGCGGTGTGCTCGCCGAAGTATTTCCTGGACGAGTGGTGCCTCGCCGAATGGCACTCCATGGCACGGCGGGAGGAAATGGTCGGTATGGGGTCGGTGGACCAACCAGAGGGCCTGATCTATCCGGTGATTTTCTCGGACTCCGAGAACTTTCCGCAGTACGCGAAGGATCGGCACATGCGCAGCTGCCGGGAGTGGAACCAGCCCGAGGCGCAGCTACAGGCCAGCGTTGTCTACCGGGACTTCCGCCAGGTGATGGAGAACATCGCGACCGACCTGCTCGGCGTCATCGAGCAGGCCCCCGAGTGGCGCGCCGACTGGCCGGTGAGCATGCCGAAACCCGAGCCGCCGCGCCGCGTCCGGCTGCCGAGGTTCTGACGCCGATGACCGGAACGGTGATCACGTTCTACTCCTACAAGGGCGGTGTCGGCCGCAGTTTCGCGCTGGCCAACATCGCGGTGCTGCTGGCGCGCTGGGGATACCGGGTGCTGTGCGTCGACTGGGACCTGGAAGCACCGGGCCTGCACCACTACTTCGAACCCATGCTGGGCACCTCGACCGCGCGCGGAGTTGTCGATCTCGTAGACGAGTTCCGGGCAGGCCGGAACCATCCGGCCGACTACCCGACCCGGCTGAGCGGGGGCGACCTGCTCTCGCTGATCCCGGCCGGCCGGGATCACGTCGCCAAGGTCCAGGCGATCGACTGGGAAAAGCTCTACGACGACGGTTTCGGCGAGTACCTCGAACAGTGCCGCGAGCAGTGGATCAGCGACTACGACTACGTGTTGCTGGACAGCAGAACCGGCGCCTCGGACATCGCGGGCATCTGCACCGCGCACCTGCCGGACCGCCTGGTCGCGCTGTTCACCGCGAACCAGCAGAGCGTCGGCGGCGCCGTGGACATGGCGCGCCGCGCGAACCTCGCCCGCGACAAGCTGCCCTTCGACCGGCCGCAGTTGACTGTGCTGCCGGTGTTGTCGCGCTTCGACACCCGCGAGGAGTACGACCGCTCCGAGGAGTGGCGGCGGGTCTGCGTTTCCGAGACCAAGGACCTGTTCGCGAACTGGCTGGACAGCACCGTCGCGGTCGAGGTGATGTCCCGGCATCTCACGCTGCCCTACGTCTCCTACTGGAGTTTCGGTGAGCAGCTCTCGGTCCTCGCCGAGTCCAGCCCGGGCGCCGACCAGATCAGCTTCGCCCTGGAGACCGTCGCCGCCGTGATCGCACACGACTTCGACCGCACCGACGTGCTCGCCGAGAACCGCGACGCCTACGTCGCCGAGATCCGGTCGCGACATCGCGAGTTCCGGCTCGATCTGCGGGTCAGCACACCGCGCTCCCAGTACGACTTCGGCAACGCGCTGGTCGGGAGCCTGTCCCAGCTCGGCATCCGGGCCGAACGCTCGCTGTCCGGAGATCGATCGATGCTGTCCACGTCCGACGACGACGCCCGTCACCTGTGCCTGATCGTGGACGGCGAGGTCAGCCGGTGGCAGTCGGCGGAGATCGAGCAGTTCCTGCGCCGATCGCTCGGCCAGGATCGCCGGGTCATTCCGGTGCTGACCAGGGACACACCGGCCAGCGTGCTGTCCGGCTCGGTCGGCAACCTGCGCTACCTGCGCATCGGCACGCTGACCGACGACGTCGAGATCGCCCGCGACCTGGCCAACCAGCTCACCGGTGTCGCCGACTCCGACGCCGACCTGCTCCGCCTGCTGTCCGAAATCGCCGACGTGACACTGCGACCGCTGATGTGGGACCTGGTCGGCGACATCCTGCGCGACCTCCGCGTCGCCGCCACGACCGAGGACCGCCAGTGGTCCCGCGAACTGACCGACGACCTGGCCGTCGTGATCAGGCACCGCGCGACCCACCAGCCGGGCCAGATACCCGTGCCCGCCGAACTGTTGAAGTCGATCAAAACCATGAAGCAGAGGGGTTTCGGATGACCAACCGATTGGGACACAAGCAAACCGCGGCGATGTTTACCCTGCTGGTGCTCGGGCGCGAAGTGCCGAACCCGGAACTGCGGGAGATCGTCGGTTTCACCCTCGACAGCAAGGACCGCGTCGAGCTGAACAAACACGGCTACGTCACCAGCCGCAAACGCGGCCGCGCGCTCGCACACACGATCACCGAGCGCGGCGTGGCCTGGTGCCAGAGCGAAATCGGTGAGAAAACCCCGCCGCCGCCCAAAGCCCGCAGCCTGCTCGTCCCCGCCATGTACCTGGTGCTGCGCGCCTTCGACGAGTACCTGCGCGGCGAGAAGCTCAACCTCACCGACGTGCTGGGCCAGCGCTCCGAACTGACCCGCGCCCAGATCGAGCAGCGCATCAAAACCGCGTATCGCAAGCTGGCCGGATCCAACCGGGAGTGGGTCGGTCTGGTCGATCTCCGTTCGATGCTCGGTGAAGCGACGACCGAGGACGTCGACACCGTGCTCAAGGAGTTGAGCCGCACCGGCCAGGTCTCGCTCGTTCCCGAGTCCAACCGCAAGACCCTGACCACGGCCGACCACGAGGCGGCGATCCGCATCGGCGGTGAGGACAACCATCTGATCTCCATCGAGGCATCGTGATGGATCAGTTGACCGCGCTCACCTCGCTGCACTTCAACTGGGCGGACACCCCGGATCACGTGTGGCGCGACTCGCCGTATCACGTCGACGGCCTGCACACGGAAGCCCTCGGCAGCCTCGACCGCGGCATCCGCGAAGCCGCGGCCAGCGGTGGCCCGAGCCCGATCGGCCTGGTGCTGCGGGGCCAGAAAGGCATCGGCAAGACCCACCTGCTCGGCCTCGTGCGCAGGCAGACACACCGGATGGGCGGCTACTTCTTTCTGGACAACCTCACCGCGGGCGAGGCGTTCTGGGACAACACCGCCGAGGCCCTGCGCAGCGGACTGTCCAGAGTGGATGACTCGGGCGACATGCAGGTGACCAGCTTCTTGCGCCGCGCCTGCGGGAAAGCGGGGCTCGGCCCGATCGGAGGCGGCCGGAGCCTGGCCAGGAAACAGGTCGACGCGTTCCTGGCCGGATTGGAGCAGCTGGACCGGCAGGTCGCCCGGGAATGTGCCGACGTCGCGCGGGCCCTGGTGCTCTATGCCAGCGACGACTCGGCCGCCCGCGACGTCGGCGAGTCCTATCTCGGCCGGTACGAGGAGAACAAACGCGGGGAGCGGCGGAAATGGGGGATCGGGCCGCGCGAACCCTCCGCGTTGTCGCTGGTCCGCGACATCACCAGGCTGCTCGCGCTGACCGGGCCGATCGTGATCGCCGTCGATCAACTCGACACCCTGATCGCGCGTTCCGCGCACCGATCCGATCGCGTCGAAGCGGAGGGCTTCCTGGTCGCGCAGATCGCCGATGGCCTGATGGAGCTACGCGAGATCACCCACCGAACCATGTCGGTGCTCGCGTGCCTGCCCAACACCTGGGACCAGATCAAGCAGAAAGCTGCGGACACCGTGCCGGACCGGTTTCGCGAATCGCGCACGCTCGGCCGGATCACCGACGGCGCACTCGCCAAAGCGCTGGTGGAGAAGCGGCTCGGCGTGGACTACCTCGCCATGCGGTTCGTCCCGCCGTACTCGACCTGGCCGATCGCACCGGCCGCGTTCGACGAAAGCTGGGAACAACGCACCCCGCGTGATCTGTGGAAACGCATCGGCGCGCACATCGAGTGGTGCGTTCGTAACGGTCAGGTCCGCGAACTGACCTCGTTCGCCGAGGAGCCGCGCCCGGAGATCCCGGCGCAGCCCGCCGTCACGCCGGACCGCTTCCACGACCTGGACACCTGGTTCGCCGAACTCCGCACCGAAGCCGACGTCCCGGCGCTGCTGTCCGCTCGCGAGGAGGACGAGATCATCCCGGAACTGCTGATGGCGGCGTTGCGGGCGTGGATCAGCGAAGTCGGCGACGACAACATGGAGTGGGCGCCCGAACTGCCCGACGGCGCCAATCACGAGGTGCACGCCTGGCTGACCCACACCGTGGACGAAGCCTCCGACCTGAAGGAGCGCTGGGCGTTCCGGACGATCTTCGCTCCGCACCATCTGGCCGTGCTGCCCCGGTTGCGCAAGGCGTCGACCGCGGCAGGGATCCGCCCCGGAGTGGACGACCGGCATCTGATCCTCATGCGCAACGCGGAGTGGTCGCCGGGCAAGGTGACTCAGCAGGAACTGGCCAACTTCCACGCGGCCGGTGGCCGGGCCTTCAAACTGTCCGAACAGGACGCTCGAACATTCTGGGCGTTGCAGACCATGCTGGCCAAGGGCGGCACGGAGCTGTTGGAGTGGCTGATCGAACG
The DNA here is from genome assembly GCA_035248365.1 of Pseudonocardiaceae bacterium. Classification (GTDB taxonomy): domain Bacteria; phylum Actinomycetota; class Actinomycetes; order Mycobacteriales; family Pseudonocardiaceae; genus CAJCJE01. Next base: position 16,227 of record DATFHN010000006.1, read on the forward strand.
GCGGCCGGCGAGCCGGTCGGATCTGTTGTCGTCGGTGTTGCCGGAGAGCCCGAACGCGCGACGCGTCGATGACAGTCGGCCGCCGCCGAGCCCGGAGGATCTCGCGCTCGGCACGGACATCGACACCGGGAAGCCGGTCACCATCGATTTGGCCGCGTTGCGCAAGCATGCCGCGGTGTTCGCCGGATCAGGGTCGGGGAAGACCGTGCTGATCCGGCGGATCGTGGAGGAGTGCGCGTTGCGCGGGGTGTCGACGATCGTGCTCGATCCCAACAACGACCTGGCGCGGCTCGGCGACGCCTGGCCGGAACCGCCGCAGGGCTGGCAACCCGGCGACGCCGAACTGGCCAAGCGCTACCTGGCCGGCACCGACGTGGTGATCTGGACGCCGGGCCGGGCGGCTGGCCGGCCGCTGGCGTTCCAGGCGTTGCCCGACTTCGCCGGCGTGCTCGACGACGAGGACGAGTTCGGTGCGGCCGTCGACGTGGCCGTCGCGTCGCTGGCGCCGCAGGCCCGGCTGACCGGGAGCACGGCCAAGGTCGGCATCGGGCTGGCCGTGCTGCGCCAGGCCGTCGTGCACCACGCCCGCACCGGATCGCGCAGCCTGCCCGGGTTGATCGAGGTGCTGGCCGATCTGCCGGACGGGGTCAGCACGCTCAATGAAGGCAGACGTATCGCCGCCGATCTCGCCGAAATACTGAAAGCCGCGATGATCAACGATCCGCTACTCGCGGGCGACGCCGCCACGGTCGATCCGGGCCTGCTGCTCACGCCGGACGAGGGCAAACGGGCGCGGGTGTCGGTGATCAGCTTCGTCGGTTTGCCGGGAGAGGAGCAGCGGCAGAACTTCGTGAACCAACTGCAGATGGAGCTGTTCGCGTGGATCAAACGCCACCCGGCGGGCGACCGGCCGCTCGGTGGGCTGTTCGTGATGGACGAGGCGCAGACCCTGGCCGCGTCCGGCACGCTGACCGCGAGTACGCGCAGCACGATCGTGCTCGCGTCGCAGGCCCGCAAGTACGGACTCGGGCTGCTGTTCGCGACGCAGGCGCCGAAGGGGCTGCACAACCAGGTCGTCGGCAACGCGATGACCCAGTTCTTCGGCCGGCTCAACTCGCCGGCCCAGATCGCCGCCGCGAACGAGCTGGCCAGGGCGAAAGCCAGCACGGTGACCGACATCTCGCGGTTGGAACGGGCCCAGTTCTATGTGGCCGGTGAGGCGTTCGGCTTCCACAAGGTCGCCACGCCGCTGTGCCTGAGCTACCACCCGCCGAGCCCGTTGCGCCTGGAAGAAGTCCTGGACCGGGCCCGGACATAGATCAGGGCGGCGGCCGGGGCTCTCCCACGGCCGCCGCCCTGTGTCTGTGGGCGGGACTGACTCAGACGTCGTAGTACAGCGCGAACTCGTACGGGTGCGGGCGCAGCCGCAGCGGGTCGATCTCGTTCTCCCGCTTCAGCGAGATCCAGGTCTCGACCAGGTCGGGGGTGAACACGCCACCCTCCAGCAGGAAGTCGTGGTCGGCCTCCAGGCTGTCCAGCACCGCACCGAGCGAGGCCGGGACCTGGGCGACTTCCTTCAGCTCCTCCGGCGGCAGCTCGTAGAGGTCCTTGTCGACCGGGGCCGGCGGCTCGGTCTTGTTCTTGATGCCGTCCAGACCGGCCAGCAGCATCGCCGAGAACGCCAGGTACGGGTTGCCCGAGGAGTCCGGGCAACGGAACTCGAGGCGCTTGGCCTTGGGGTTGTCGCCGGTGATCGGGATGCGCACGCAGGCGGAGCGGTTGCGCTGCGAGTAGACCAGGCTGACCGGAGCCTCGAAGCCGGGCACCAGGCGGTGGTAGGAGTTCACCGTCGGGTTGGTGAAGGCCAGCAGGCTCGGCGCGTGGTGCAGGATGCCGCCGATGTAGTGGCGGGCGGTGTCGGACAGGCCCGCGTAGCCGGACTCGTCGTAGAACAGCGGCTGGCCGTCGCGCCACAGCGACTGGTGGCAGTGCATACCGGAGCCGTTGTC
>DATFHN010000007.1:0-20979 GCA_035248365.1 Pseudonocardiaceae bacterium
ATCCGGTAGTGCACGAACAGGCTCAGGCCGAGCCAGAACATCGGGAACGCCGGCCAGAAGAACGGCACCCGCGAATGGATCCAGCCCACGATCGCGGTGACCGCGATCACCCCGACGAACGCAGCGTGCACGGTCAGCGCCGCACCCCACTGCGAGCCGCGCGGCGCGGGCTGGGCGGCAGGCCTGCCGTAGTCGACCGGCCAGGTGTCCTTGGGCAGATCGGCGACGATCCCCGGCAGTTCCTCCCGGAAGGTCGCCGCGTAGATCCGGCTGAGCCGTTCGTCGGCCTCGGCCACGGTGATCCGGCCGTCCTGGCTCGCCTTGCTGATGGTCTCGACGAACGCCTCGCGCTCCGCGTTGGAGGCGCGCACGCCCTCGCTCGGTGTTGCGGAATCTGCTGTCATGCCACCATCGTCGGCGCGCCGGGCCTGCCCGCGCATCGGCTCAGCACCGGGTTTGCCACCTACGCGCCGCGCTGAGCCGACCCGCTCAGCTACGCTCCCCGACGTAGCGCTGGTAGCGGCTCAGGGTGAATTTCTCGCCGTCCGGTTCGCGCATGCCGGGCGCGCCCGCGACGGCGACCTCGCCCATCGGCTCGAAGCCCGCCGCGCGGTAGTACTCGTTGAGCCGGGTGTTTATCGATACACAGTCCAGCCGGAGCAGGTCCCGGCCGTGCGCCCGGATCTCGCCCGCGGCCCAGTCGAGCAGCGTGGCGCCGAGGCCGCGCGCCGTGGGCAGCACGGTCAGCCGGTGCACGTAGCCGGCGACGTCGGTCGGGCCGAGGTCGGTCCAGAGCGGGTCGGACCAGTTCAGCGTGATGGTGCCGACGACGGCGCCGTCCTCGCGGGCCAGCCAGGTCTGCTTGCGGCGCAGCCCGGCCTCGATCCACTCGGGTTCGAACCGCAGCGGCCACTGGTCGGTGATGCCGCGCGCGTGCAGCCGGGCCGCGGCTTGTTCCAGCAGGTCGATCACGATGCCGCTCTCGTCCGGCGCGGCCGGGGTGAGCTCAAGCATCGAAGTCGACGGTGATCTTCTCGGACACCGGAACAGACTGGCACGTGAGCACGAATCCCGCTGCGGTTTCGGCCGGTTCGAGGGCGAAGTTGCGCAGCATGTTCACCTCACCGTCGACGACCTTGGCCCGGCAGGTGCCGCACACGCCGCCCTTGCAGGCGAAGGGCAGATCGGGCCGGGCGCGCTGCGCGCCGTCGAGAATGCGGGTGTCACGCGGGATCAGGGTCGTGGTGCTGCGACCGTCGAGCAGCACGGTGACCTCGCTGCTCGCCCCTTCGACGCCGGGTTCCTCGTGCTGGACCGGCTCGGGCGGCACATCGTCCACATAGAACAGTTCCTGGTGTACGCGCTCGCGCGGCACGCCGAGCGATTCGAGCAGCGCCTTGGCCTCGGTGACCATGCCGAACGGACCGCACAACCACCAGTGGTCCACCGAGTCCGGGTCGACGAGCACGTCGAGCAGGCGGGTCAGCTTCTCGGTGTCGAGGCGGCCGGTGAACAGGTCGGCTTCGCGCGGTTCGCGGGAGAGCACGTGCACGAGGTCCAGCCGCGCGGGCCAGCGGTCCTTCAGATCGGCCAGCTCGTCGGCGAACATCACCGTGCTGGTGCGCCGGTTGCCGTAGAGCACGGTCGCGGTACTGGCCGGGTCGGCGAGCACCGAGGACAGGATGGACAGCACCGGGGTGATGCCGGAACCGGCCGCGATCAGCACGTGGTTGCCGGGGACGGACAGGTCCGGGGTGAAGTTGCCGGTCGGCGTGGCGACCTCGATCCGGTCGCCGGGGCGCACCTCGTGGACCAGCCAGCTGGAGAACAGGCCGTCCGGCACCTCGCGCACGCCGATGCGCGGCCTGGCGCCAGCGGGCGCGCAGATCGAGTAGGAGCGGCGTTGTTCGAGGCCCTCGATCGTGCGGCGCAGCGTCAGCGACTGGCCGGGGCGGAAGTCGTAGTCGTCGGCGAGTTCCGGCGGGACGTCGAAGGTGACGGCGACCGCGTCGTCGCACAGCGGGCTGACCTCGGCGACCGTGAGGGTGTGGAAATCGGTGCGGCGGCGGGTTGTCAGGCTCGCGGTCACTCAGATCTCCTTGACGTGTTCAAATGGTTCACAGCAGTCCCGGCAGCGGTACAGCGCGCGGCACACGGTCGCGCCGAACCGGGACAGCTCCTCGGTGTTGGCCGACTGGCAGTGCGGGCAGCGCACCCGCCGCACCGAAGGCCCGAGCGACAACGGAATCGGACCCGAGGCGGGCCGGGGCGCGCGAGCGGGCGGGGCGATGCCCGCGTCGGCGAGTTTGCGCAGGCCATCGGCGCTGATCCAGTCGCTGGTCCAGGCCGGGCTCAACGTGACGCTGATGTCGATCTCGGCGTAGCCGGCGTCGCGCAGCGCGTGTTCGAGGTCGTCGCGCATGGTGTCCATGGCCGGGCAGCCGGTGTAGGTGGGGGTGATCGTCACCGACACCCGGCCGTCCGTTTCGGACACCTCGCGCAGCACGCCGAGATCGGCGAGCGTGAGCATCGGCAGCTCGGGATCGGTGACCGTTTCGGCGACGGCGCGGGCGGTCACCACGTCGCCTCCGGGTTGGCCCGGGCGACGCTCTGCAGTTCCGCGATGATGAAGCCGAATCCTTCGGTGTGCACGCCGTCGCGGCCTGTCCGCCCGGAGACTCCCCCGAGCGCGGCGGCCTCCGGCATGGTCAAGGTCGCCGTGGCGACGACCTGCGCGAGCACGTCGTCGAACTCGGCCCGCAACCCGGCCGGATCGACGGCGACCCCGGCGAGTTCGCGCTCGATCGGATGGCTGCTGAACAGCTCGTCCACCAACGGCCATACACTGTCCATTCCGGACTGCATGCGTTCGTGCGAGAGTTCGGTGCCATCACCGAGCCGCACCACCCAGTTGGCGGCGTAGTCACGGTGGTAGGTGACTTCCTTGACGCCCTTGGCCGCGATCGCGGCGAGTACCGGATCGCGCGACGTGGTGAGGCGATGCAGCAGGGCCAGGCGCCAGGTGGCGAAGATCAGCAGCCGCGCCATGGAGTACGCGAAGTCGCCGTTGCCGGTCTCGACCAGGCGGACGTTGCGGAACTCACCCTCGTCGCGGAAGAACGCGTACAGGTCCTCGGTGCGGTCGCTGCCGTCGGCCTTGCCCGCGCGGGCGTAGAGCAGCCGCGCCTGGCCGATCAGGTCGAGGCCGATGTTGGCCAGCGCGACCTCGTCCTCAAGTTCCGGCGCGTTGGTGATCCACTCCTGCAACCGGTGCGACATGATCAGCGCGTCGTCGCCGAGCATCAGGCAGTACTGCGCGAGCGTCAGCCCGTCAACGCCGTCCGGCAGGCTGGTGTCGACGCCGGCGAGCGGCTCGGCGAAGCCGGTGCCGAACGCCCACCGGGTGTCGTCGCTGTACTCGCCGAGTGCCTCGTAGGCATTGTCGAAGGACATCGCGGGACGCCTCACATGTGCGGAACGTTGTCGGGAATGGCGTAGAAGGTCGGGTGCCGGTAGACCTTGTCGCCGCTGGGCGCGAAGAACGGGTCCTTCTCGTCCGGGCTGGACGCGGCGATGTCGGTGGCGCGCACGACCCAGATGCTCACGCCTTCGTTGCGCCGGGTGTAGAGGTCGCGGGCGTTGCGCAGTGCCATCTCGTCATCGGCCGCGTGCAGCGAGCCGACGTGCACGTGGTTGAGCCCGCGCTTGCCGCGCACGAACACTTCGTACAGCGGCCAGTCGTGCTTGATCTCACTCACCGTGCCTCCTTCTTCGCCGCGTGGGCCGCCGCTGCCTCGCGCACCCACGCGCCGTCCTCCGATGCCTTGCGCCGCTGGGCGATCCGCTCCTTGTTGCACGGACCGTTGCCGCGCAGCACGTCCTTGAACTCTTCCCAGTTGATTATTCCGAAATCGTAATGTCCATTTTCGGAATTCCACTTGAGGTCCGGGTCGGGCAGGGTGACGCCGAGGGCTTCGGCCTGCGGCACGGACATGTCCACGAAGCGCTGGCGCAGTTCGTCGTTGGTGTGCCGCTTGATCTTCCAGGCCATCGACTGCTCAGTGTTGGGCGATTCCGCGTCGGGCGGGCCGAACATCATCAGTGAAGGCCACCACCAGCGGTTGGTGGCGTCCTGCACCATCTGCCGCTGCGCGTAGGTGCCCTGCATCATGGTCATCAGCAGCTCGTAGCCCTGCCGCTGGTGGAAGGACTCCTCCTTGCAGATGCGGATCATGGCCCGCGCGTACGGACCGTACGAGCTGCGGCACAGCGGGACCTGGTTGCAGATGGCCGCGCCGTCCACCAGCCAGCCGATCACGCCGACGTCGGCGAAGGTCAGCGTCGGGTAGTTGAAGATCGACGAGTACTTCTGCCTGCCGGTGATCAGCTTGTCGGTCAGGTCGGCGCGGTCCGCGCCCAGCGTTTCCGCGGCCGAGTACAGGTAGAGCCCGTGCCCGGCCTCGTCCTGCACCTTGGCCAGCAGGATCGCCTTGCGCCGCAACGAGGGCGCGCGGGTGATCCAGTTGCCCTCCGGCTGCATGCCGATGATCTCGGAGTGCGCGTGCTGCGCAATCTGCCGGATCATGGTCTTGCGGTAGCCGTCGGGCACCCAGTCGCGCGGTTCGATGCGCTGGTCGCGTTCGATGGTGTGCTCGAAGTGTTCGAGCAGCGCGGTTTCTGGGTCTTCCACAGCGGTCATGACTTCGCCACCAGGGTGAGCACGTCGTACTTGGCCACCGATGCACCGTCCTGTTTGGTCACGTCGGCGTCCCACCGGACCTCGCCGTAGTCGGCGTTCTCCCGGGGGGTGATCTGCTTGGCGGTCAGCGTCACGGTGAGTTCGTCACCGGGATAGACCGGGGTCAGGAAGCGCAGGTTCTCCAGGCCGTAGTTGGCCAGCACCGGGCCGGGCTCCGGCGAGACGAACAGGCCCGCCGCGAACGAGACGACCAGGTAGCCGTGCGCGACGATGCCGCCGAACAGCGGGTTGGCCTTGGCGGCGGCCTCGTCGGTGTGCGCGTAGAAGGTGTCGCCGGTGAAGTCGGCGAAGTGGTCGATGTCGGCCTGGGTGACGGTGCGCGGCCCGGCCACCACCGAGTCGCCGATCCGCAGGTCGGCCAGGGACTTGCGGAACGGGTGCACGCCCTCGCTGCGCTCGGCCCCGGCGATCCAGCGGCCGGTGACCTTGCTCAGCACGGCCGGGCTGGCCTGCACGGCGGTGCGCTGCATGTGGTGGAGCACGCCACGGATGCCGCCCATTTCCTCGCCGCCACCGGCCCGGCCCGGCCCGCCGTGCACGAGCGCGGGCAGCGGTGAGCCGTGCCCGGTCGATTCCTTGGCGTCGGTCGAGTCGAGCACCAGCAGCCGGCCGTGCCACGGCGCGACGCCCAGCACGACCTCCCGCGCGAAGTCCGCGTTCGCGGTGACGATCGACCCGGCCAAGCTGCCCGCGCCGCGCGCCGCGAGCGCGATGACCTGCTCGGTCGACGTGTAGGGCATCAGCGTGCTGACCGGCCCGAACGCCTCGACCTCGTGCGGTTCGGCGCGCTCGACGTCATCGCAGCGCAGCAGCACCGGCGAGATGAACGCGCCCCGTTCGGCGTCGGCGTCAACCACGTCGACCCGCTCGGCGTCGCCGAAGACGACGGTGGCGGCGGCGGTCAGCGACTTGAGCGAACGCCGTACCTCCTCGCGCTGCTCCAGGCTGGCCAGCGCGCCCATACGCGCCTCGCCGGCCGGATTGCCGACGGTGACCTTGGCCAGCCGCTCGCTCGCCGCGGCGACGACCGCGTCGAGGTGTTCGGCAGGCACGAACGCGCGGCGGATCGCCGTGCACTTCTGCCCGGCCTTCACGGTCATCTCGGTGACGAGTTGCTTGACGTAGAGGTCGAACTCGGCGGTGCCGGGTCCGGCATCCGGGCCGAGGATCGAGCAGTTCAGCGAGTCGGCCTCGGCGTTGAACCGCACCGAGTTGCGCACGACCGCCGGGTGCGCGCGCAGCTTGTTCGCGGTCGACGCCGAACCGGTGAACGAGACCAGGTCCTGCTCGGTGACGTGGTCGAGCAGGTCGCCGACGCTGCCCGCGATGAACTGCACCGATCCCTCGGGCAGCAGTTTGGATTCCAGCATCAGCTCGACCACGCGCGCGGTCAGGTACGCGGTCTGGCTGGCCGGTTTGATCAGGCTCGGCACCCCGGCGAGGAACGCGGGCGCGAACTTCTCCAGCGGCCCCCAGACCGGGAAGTTGAACGCGTTGATCTGGATGGCGACGCCGCGCAGCGGGGTGGCGATGTGCTGGCCGACGAAGGTGCCGCCCTTGCTCAGCGGCTCGACGTCGCCGTCGACGTAGACGGTGTCGTTGGGCAGTTCACGGCGGCCCTTGCTGGAGTAGGTGAACAGCACGCCGATGCCGCCGTCGATGTCGAACTTGGAGTCGCCGAGCGTGGCGCCGGTGCGGGCGGACAGCGCGTACAGCTCCTCGCGGTGTTCACGCAGGTAGGACGCCAGCGCCTTGAGCAGCGCGGCCCGCTGGTGGAAGGTGAGCTTGCGCAGCGCGGGGCCGCAGACCTCGCGGCCGTAGGCCAGGGCGCCCGCCATGTCGATGCCGGTCGAGGAGATCCGGGCGACCTCTTCGCCGGTGGTCGCGTCGTGCAGTGGTGTGCCCTCGTCCGGCGCGGTGTGCCAGCCGCCTGCCACGTAACTGCGCAACAAAGCCATCCGGTTCGCCTCCCGAGCTATTAACCAACCGTCCGTTCAGTAAGTAATGATAGTCCTGCTTCAGGCCCATTCATAGAACCCGCGACCACTCTTACGGCCCAGTTCGCCGCGCGCGACCTTCTCGCGCAACAGCTTCGGCGGAGTGAACCGGTCACCGAGCGTGCTGGACAAGTACTCGGCCACGGCCAGCCGCACGTCCAGGCCGACCAGATCGGTCGAACGCAGGGGGCCCATCGGATGCCGGTAGCCCAGTTCCATCGCGGTGTCGATGCCCTCGGCGTCGGTGACGCCCTCCTCCAGCATGCGGATCGCTTCGAGGCCGAGCAGCACGCCGAGGCGACTGGTGGCGAAGCCGGGCGAGTCGTTGACGACGACGTCGGTCTTGCCGATCGCGCGCACCCAGGTCACCGCGCGCTCGCGCACGGATTGCGCGGTCGCGCCGGTCTGGACGATCTCGACCAGCTTGGAGGCGGGCACCGGGTTGAAGAAGTGCATGCCGAGGAACTGTTCTGGGCGACGCAGCACGGAGGAGAGTTCGGTGATCGACAGCGAGGAGGTGTTGCTGGCCAGGATGGCGTCGGGGTTCAGCACGTTCTCGACCGCGGCCAGGATCTCGGTCTTGAGCGCGGGGATCTCCGGCACGGCCTCGATGACGACCTCGGCGTCCGCCGGCAGCGCGGTCGGCTCGGTGACCAGCGAGACCCGCAGGTACGCCTTGTCCGCGTCGTCGAGTTTGCCGAGTTCGACCGCCTTGCGCAGACCGGCGAGGATCCGCTCCCCCGCCGCGACGGCCGCGCCCGCGTCGCTCTCGGCGACAACCACCTCGGCTCCGGCCGCCGCGAAGACCTGCGCGATCCCGGCCCCCATCCGGCCGCCGCCGATCACACCGAGCTTGCCAGGGATGTTCTCGCTCATCAGGCACTCTCTCCCTTGACACCACAAGCAGCACTGCTTTTACTTGGCGCAGACATTATTAACCGTCCATTCGGTCAGTTAGCAAGACGGGAGAGCCGGGTGTCACACGACGCGGCCCACGCGATGTTCGAAGCCGATCTCGCGTCCCGGTCACTGGGCATCGAAGTGCGCGAGGTGACCGACGGACGCGCCGTGGTCAGCATGCGCGTGCGGGACACCATGGTCAACGGGCACGGTATGGCGCACGGCGGCTATGTCTTCCTGCTCGCCGACACCGCGTTCGCCGGTGCCTGCAACAGCTACGGCCCGGTGACCGTCGCATCCGGCGCCGAGATCTCCTTCGTCGCTTCTGCCCGATTGGACGATCTGCTCATTGCCACCGCCGAGGCGCGGACCCGCTACGGCCGCAATGGCATCTATGACGTCACCGTGCACCGCGAGGAACCCGACGGGCGCACCGTGATCGCGGAATTCCGTGGTCGTTCCCGAGAGGTTTCGAGATGATCGACGACGCCGAAGGCATGAGCGTTGACGAACTGCGCGCCCTGCAACTCGACCGTCTGCAATGGACGCTCCGGCACGCGTACGCGAACGTGCCCTGCTACCGAGCCAAGTTCGACGCGGCAGGCGTGCACCCGGACGACTGCCGGACGCTGGAAGACCTGGCCAAGTTCCCGTTCACGACCAAGCACGACCTGAGGGACAACTACCCCTTCGGCATGTTCGCCGTGCCCCAGTCGCAACTGCGGCGCATCCACGCGTCGAGCGGCACGACGGGTAAACCCACGGTTGTCGGCTACACCGAGACCGACATCGACACGTGGTCGGGCGTGATGGCCCGGTCGATCCGGGCCGCGGGTGGCCGTCCGGGCGACAAGGTGCACGTCGCGTACGGGTATGGCCTGTTCACGGGCGGGCTCGGCGCGCACTACGGTGCCGAGAAGCTGGGCTGCACGGTGATCCCGGCCTCGGGCGGCATGACCGCGCGGCAGGTGCAGATCATCAACGACTTCCGGCCCGACGTGATCATGGTGACCCCGTCCTACCTGCTCACCCTGATCGACGAGTTCGAACGCGTCGGCCTTGACCCGCGCGCGAGTTCGCTGCGGGTGGCGATCCTCGGCGCGGAACCGTGGACCGAGCAGATGCGCCAGGAGATCGAGCAGCGGCTCAACCTGGACGCGGTTGACATCTACGGGTTGTCAGAGGTGATGGGGCCGGGTGTCGCGCAGGAATGCGTGGACACCAAGGATGGCCTGCACATCTGGGAGGATCACTTCTATCCCGAGGTGATCGACCCGATCGAGGAGACCGTGCTCGACGGCGGCGAGACCGGTGAACTGCTGTTCACGTCGCTGACCAAGCAGGCCATGCCGATCATTCGCTACCGCACCCGCGACCTGACCAAGCTGCTGCCCGGCACCGCGCGGCCGACGATGCGGCGGATGGCCAAGGTGACCGGCCGCAGCGACGACATGATCATCCTGCGCGGGGTGAACCTGTTCCCCACCCAGATCGAGGAGATCGTGCTGCGCACCGAGGGCCTCGCCCCACACTTCCAGCTGGTGTTGTCCAAAAAGGACCGGATGGACGAGTTGACCGTGCAGGTGGAAGCCCGCCCGGACACCACGGCCCAGCGCCGCATCGACGCCGCTCGGGAACTGGCCGGCGCGGTGAAGGACGGGGTCGGCGTGAGCGTCGGAGTGGATGTCGTCGACCCGGACACGTTGCAGCGCTCGGTCGGCAAGCTGCAGCGCGTCGTAGACCGGCGTGCCGCCCAATGAGCACCCCCCCGGCACCGCGCCAGGCCAAACGCGGCAGACCCGGCTACGACCTGGAAACGCTGTTGAACGTGGCCGTGCGACTGTTCAACGAGCGCGGCTACGACGGCACCAGCATGGAAGACCTCTCGCGCAAGCTCGGCATCACCAAGTCGGCGATCTACTACCACGTGCCCAGCAAGGAGGAACTGCTCCGGCTCGCGGTCGATCGCGCGCTGGACGGCCTGTTCGCGGTCGCCGACGAGGTCCGCGACCGCGACGGCCGGGCCATGGCGCAACTGGAGGCACTGGTGCGCGGCAGCGTGAACCTGCTCGTCCGTGAACTGCCGTTTGTCACCCTGCTGCTGCGGGTGCGCGGCAACACCAAGGTCGAACGGGCCGCGCTGGCTCGTCGCCGCGACTTCGACCGCCTGGTCACCGACCTGGTGACCAAGGCCCGCGACGAGGGCGACCTGCGCGCCGACATCGACCCGGCCACCACCAGCCGGCTGCTGTTCGGCATGGTCAACTCACTGATCGAGTGGTACCGCCCGCGCGGAACCGGCGACGTCGACATCGCGCAGACCATCGTCGCGGTCGCGTTCGACGGATTGCGCGTCCGGACCGCGTAGTTTGGGCGCATGCTGCTGAACGTGGTCGATGTCGAGGCGACCTGCTGGGCCGGCCCGCCGCCGGAGGGGCAGGTCAGCGAGATCATCGAGATCGGCCTGACCGTTGTCGATCTGGCGGCGCGGCAGCGGGTTGGCAAGCACCGGATCCTGGTGCGGCCGGAGGCATCGACGGTGAGCGAGTTCTGTGTCGAGCTGACCGGGCTGACCCAGCCCGAAGTGGACACTGGCGTCACGTTCGCGGAGGCATGCGCGCGGCTGACCGCCGAGCACGCGAGTGCCGAGCGCGACTGGGCGAGTTGGGGCGACTACGACCGCAGGCAGTTCCTGCGCCAGTGCGAGCCGAGCGGGACGCCGTATCCGTTCGGAGCGCGGCACACCAACGCGAAGGCGGTGTTCGCGACCGGGTTCGGATTGACCCGGCCGGTAGGGATGGCGCAGGCGCTGGAGATCGCGGGGCTGCCGCTGGAGGGCCGTCATCATCGGGGCGACGATGACTCCTGGAACATCGCCGCGCTCGTCCTGTTGCTGGCCGAGCGCGGCAATTGGCCGGACTGAGTCCGGTTCAGCCGCCCATGTTCATGCCGGGCATGTTCGTCCCGGACATGCCGGGCGCGTTGGGGTCCATGCCGTCGCCGGGCGTCGAGTGACCCATGAAGCCGTAGGTCATCACGTCCATCATGCTCAGGTCGGCGGCGGTGCCGATCGGCGCGAGCACGTGCAGCGTGCCGGAGCGTTTGAAGGTGAGCGTCAGCTGCAACGGCTGGTGGCCCTTGGTCAGCGCGCCGAGGCCGGTGACCTCGATGTGCGGGCCGCCCTTCGAGAACAGCGTGGTGCTGGTCGAGGTGATGTCGACGGTGCCTGCGCCGGAGCACGGGTCGTCCGAGCACAGCGTGACGCTCTTGGCGGCCGCGCCGGTCTGGTACTCGGCGCCCGCGCTTTCCAGCGTGTCCGGGCCCGCGCCGGTGTTGCTGAGGGTGAAGTACACGTCGGCGGTGCCGGTGTTGGTCGGCGGCGTGTAGACCTTGGTCACGGTGATCGCGGCGGGCGGCAGGTCGGGGCTGGTCACCACCCAGGTGATGGCCGCGGCCGCGATGATCACCACCGCGCCGATCGCGAACAGCATCGGCCGCCGCCAGCGCGGGCCGTCCGCGCCGTGCTGCACGAACAGTCCGGAACGTCGCGGAGCCGGTTCTACGGCGGGTTCGGTCTCGGGTGTCTCGCTCATTGTTTCTCCAGGCCCGCTCATTCGCCCTGCGGGAAGGTGAACGGCTGCGGCGCGACGTCCTTCCCGAGGTCGAGCTGGATGACGTTGTGCGCGTTGAGCGGGATGTCGCGCGGGTTGCCGGTGAACACCTTGCCGTTGACGTAGGCGGTGATCTTGCCGGTGTTCGAGCCGACCTGGGTCGGGCTGAGCTGCTGGCCCCACTCGTCGAAGAACTGGCCGAGGGTGAAGGTGACCTGCTTGGGCGACTCGATGTGGATCACGCCGGTCTCGTCGTGCGTGTGCAGCCAGTAGAACTTGCTGCCGCCACCGACGAAGGAGGTGCCCGCGCCGGGCGAACCGGCCGGGATGGTCTGCAACTGGTACGGCGGGACGATGCCGACGCCGTAGGGGATCAGCTTCTGCGTGCCGTTGACGTAGATCGCCAGGTGCGCGTGGATGTGGAAGGCGACCTGCTCCATGTCGTTGCTGGACACGCCGTCGATGTCCTGGCCGGTGAGGCCGGTGCTGGTCCTGGCCAGCAGCGCGGAACTGGTGTCCTGCTGCGGCGACGCGGCGGTGGCGTTGCTCTTGTTGCCCCGCGAGAGCACGATGCCGACCACGACGGCGGCGGCCACGATGATCACGATCGCGGCGGGCAGCACGACGCCCTTGAGCATCGAGGTCTGCCGCGCGCCCTTGATCGCGCGCTGCGCGGACGCCGCGGTGGTCCGGTTGCTGTTCTTGCCCTTGCCGCCCTGACCGGGCCGATTCCCGGCACCGCCGGACTTGCGACCGTCGTTCCGGCCGCGGTTGGCCGACCCCGAGGCACCCTGCCTGCCGGACCCACTCTTCGCCATTGCCGCTTCGTCCCTACTCTCACCAGCCGGCCGAACCCGCCGACGATCACCGCGGCAACGCGCCGCTCATCTCCTTGCATAGCGTACGGGGCGTCTGTTGCGCGTTTACCCGGGCGCTCGGTGCGTGCTCAAGCCGTTACCTTGAGCCATCCTTCACGGCATTGTCGCTGGTCAGCGCTTGATAGGCGGGACGGAGCACGTCGGCCAGCGCCCGGCCGCCGATGCTGATGGCGATCGGGTCGAGCTGGTCGAGCAACGCGTCCGGGCGCAGCGCGGGTGGCTCGCCGGCCGGATGTTCGGGTTGCGGGCCGGGCAGCCAGAACTCGGCGATGGCGTCATCGAGGCGCGCGGTGTCCGGTTCGAGGGTGACCGGGTCGGGTGGGCGGTGGCCGCCGTCACGCAGCTTGCGCAACCGCTCCAGCAGTTCGGTCCGGCTCCGGCCGCGCCAGGCCAGGATCTCGAACGGGTCGGCGTCGAAGGATTCGGCGAGCAGGTAACAGGTGGCGGCGAGGTGTTTGCACGGCACCTCCCAGTCCGGGCAGGAACAGTCCATGGACAGTTCGCGCAGCGTGGCCGGGAACAGTTGCAGACCGAGTTCGGTGAACAGGTCCTCGATGTCGGCTGGCATATCGCCGGCGAGCAGTTTGGCCGCGAACAGTGCCTGCCGGGCCAGGGCTTCCTCGATGCGCAGCCATTCGCGATCGGTGAAGGCCTTGACCGCGATCCGCACCCGGTAGGGCTCCGGCCGCGATCCCTGCACCTGCGCGACGACCAGGCTGGTGGAGAGGTTCATGCTGAGTACCTGTCCGGCGCGCGCGTAGTTCTTGCCGCGCAGCAGCCGTCCGCCCATGCCGAAGGATTCGAGCACTTCCAGGAACCGGCGCGACCACCAGCTCTGGCCGATCTCGCCGCGCCTGCTGCGCGCCTTGATCCCGCCGTCGACCTTGCGTGGCCCGCTGGACCACGCTTCCCGGGGGATGGGCCTGGGTTCAGTCACCGACGGCGTCCTCGGACAGGCGCACCAGTTCGCGCAGTTCGGTGTCGGACAGTTCGGTCAGCCAGCTCTCCCCCGCGCCGACCACCATGTTGGCCAGCGCCTTCTTCTCCTCGATCATCGTGTCGATCTTCTCTTCGAGGGTGCCGATGCAGACGAACTTGCGCACCTGCACGTTGCGTTTCTGGCCGATCCGGAACGCGCGGTCGGTGGCCTGGTCCTCGACCGCCGGGTTCCACCACCGGTCCAGGTGCACGACGTGGTTGGCGGCGGTGAGGGTGAGTCCGGTGCCGCCTGCCTTGAGCGACAACAGGAAGATCGACGGGCCGGACGCCGACTGGAACCGGGTGACCATCGCGTCCCTGGCCCGTTTTCCGCTGCCACCGTGCAGGTAGAGCACTTCGGTGTCGAAGCGGGCGCTCAGGTGCGGCACCAGCATCGCGCCGAACTCGGCGAACTGGGTGAAGGCGAGGATCTTGTCGCCGTCGGCGAGGGCCGCCTCGATGATCTCCTCCAGCCGCGCCAGTTTGCCGGAGCGGCCTGCGATCCGGCTGCCGTCGCGCAGGAACTGGGCCGGGTGGTTGCACACCTGCTTGAGCTTGGACATGGTCGCGAGCACGAGGCCCTTGCGTTCGATGCCCTCACTGTCGTCGATCTTGGCCAGCATGTCGTCGACGACCGCCTGATACAGCGACGCCTGTTCGGCGGTGAGGTTGCACAGCTGCTTCATCTCGATCTTGTCCGGCAGATCGTCGATGATCTTCGGATCGGTCTTGAGCCTGCGCAGCACGAACGGCGCGGTGATCCGGCGCAGCCTGCTGGCCGCGTCGACGTCACCGTAGCGTTCGACGGGCACGGCGAAGCGGGCGCGGAACTTGCTTTCGCTGCCGAGCATTCCGGGGTTGGCGAAGTCCATAATGGACCAGAGTTCGGCCAGCCGGTTCTCCACCGGGGTGCCGGTGAGCGCGATCCGGTGCCGCGCGGGCAAACCCCGGGTCGCCTTGGCTTGGCGGGAGGCGGCGTTCTTCACGTTCTGCGCCTCGTCCAGCACGATCCGGTCCCAGGTGATCGCGCCCAGATCGACCCGGTCGCGGGCCAGCACCGCGTAGGTGGTGAGGACGAGGTCGTGGTCGGCGGCGCGCTCGGCCAGTTCCGCGCCGGCGAGCCGGCCCGCGCCGTGATGCACGTGGACGGTGAGGTTCGGCGCGAACTTGGCGGTTTCCCGCTGCCAGTTGCCGACCAGCGACATCGGGCAGACCAGCAGCGTCGGCGGCCGGGTGCCCTCGGCGCGGCGCAACGCCTCCAACGCCAGCAACTGCACGGTTTTGCCCAGGCCCATGTCGTCGGCGAGACAGCCACCGAGACCGAGCCGGTCCAGGAACGCCAGCCAGGCCAGTCCGCGCCGCTGGTAGGGCCGCAGTTCGGCATGGAAACCGGGCGGTGGCGACACCGGTTCGAGGTTGGCTTCGGTGCCGCCGGTGAGCAGGTCGGCGATCCAGCCGCTGCCGCTGACCCCGCTGACCGGCATCGGCAGCGCGTCGGCCTCGTCGTAGGAGGCGGCCTGGCGCAGTGCCTCGTCGGCGGACATCTGGCCGCTGCCGGAGCGGTGCAGGAAGGCGAGACCGGCGGCGAGGCGCTTCTGGTCGACGTGCACCCACTGGCCGCGGATGTTGACCAGCGGCACCTTGGCCCGCGCGAGCGAGTCGAGTTCGGTCTTGGTCAGCTGGGTGTCGCCGAGCGCGAGGTCCCAGCGGTAGTCGACCAGCATCTTCAGGCCGGCGCCGTCGTTGCGGGTGACCACCCCGGAGGTGCCCGCGCTGGCCACGTTGAGCTTGAGGCTCAACTCCCCCGGTTTGCGCCACGCGGAGGGCAGGAACACGCCGAATCCGGCCGCGTCCAGGTCGGCGGCGCTGGTCAGGAAGTCGTAGGCGCCTTCGACGTCGAGCGCGAGTTCGGTCGGCCGGGCGCCGCGCAGCGCGTTCTCCAGGGCCGGGAACAGCCTGCTGGCTTTGCCGAGACCGGTGAGCAGCACCTCCTGCGGCTCGTCGACCCAGCGGCGCAGCACGTGGTCGGTGGAGCGCCAGACCTGTTTGGCGCTGACCAGCATGCTCGGTTCGTCGACGGCCTGGAGCACGAACTGCAACCGCCAGTCGCGCTCGGGGTCGTGTCGCTCGTCGGCCGACTGGTCCGGGGAGAGCAGCCGGAACCCGGTGCGCACCGGACCGTGCTGGGTGGCGCTGTCCTGCCAGTGCGCGAGGGTCTCGGCCAGTTCGCGGACCGCGCCGGGTTCGGCGTCGAATTCGGGGTCGCCGGTCAGCGCGGCGAGCCACGCGCTGGTCACGTCGGTGACCTCGGTGACCAGCGTGGCGTCGACGCGACGGCGGACCTCGGCGTCGATCAGGGCGTTCAACGCGGTACGCAACAGCACGCCGGCCGCCGGGCCTACGGTGGCGCCGGGTTGGCTGGCCAGGGCACGGAAGGCGGGCGGCATGGCCTGGCGGGCGGCGTCGAGTCGGACTGCGTCCATTCCGGACAGTGCAGGTCGCCAGCGCGCCTGCGGCCTGGCGTCCGGGGCGGTGACGATGCCGGGGAGAATTCGGCCCGCGTCGACCAGTTCGCTGGTCAGCTCGATCAGGCTGAGCAGGTAGCGCGCGTCCGCGCCGAGCCGGACTTCGGGCAGGTCGGTCAGTTGCGCCGTGAGCAGCGTGGCGGAGTCGACGCGGACGGCGGGCACCAGCCAGGGACGAATCGTGATCGCGCCGCGCTGCCGCGCACCCTCGGCCAACGGGTCCCGGACCAGTTCCGGAGACGCGAGCGGACCGGACGAGTACGACGGCAACAGGACCTCGGCCGGGGCCGCCTCGACGTCCAGCAGCTCACCGACGGGAGCCGCGAACGGATGCGGCTTGGCCGCGCTGCCGCGCAACGGACGCGGCAACCGCGCGGGCAGGTCTGCGTCCTCGGCCCAGATCACGAACTCGCCGGACAACGCGGCAAGCCCGTGCAACACCAGCAAGGTCAGCCCATTTCTATCCCGGAACGGTCTGACCAGCTTAGTCAGTCGCGGGAATCCGGGTTGCCCTGCTCGGCCAGGAAGCGTTCGAACTCGTTGCCGAGTTCCTCGGCGGTCGGGATGCCCTGGTCGTCGATGAGCAGGCTCTGGCGCCCGGACGCTTCCGCGAACGTGTCGTACTGGCGCTCCAGCCCGCGCACCACTTCGGCGACCTCGGCCGAGTCCTCGACCTGCTTGTTGATCTCCGCGTCGGTGCGGCGCGCGGCTTCGCGCAGCGCGTCCTCGGGCAGTGAGAGCTGGGTGGCCTGGGCGACCGAGTTGAGCAGGGTCAGCGCTGCGGTCTGGTAGGTGGCGTTGGCCAGGTAGTGCGGGACATGCGCGGCGAAACCGAGCGCGTCCTGGCCGGTCTGGCCGAGCCGGTATTCCAGCAGCGCGGCGGCGCTGGCCGGGACCTGGATGCGGTTGAACAAGGGCGAATGCCCGGCGACCAGCTCGGTGCGGCTGCCGTGCGCGGTCACGCCGAGCGGACGCGTGTGCGGGGCGCCCATCGGAATGCCGTGGTAGAAGACGACCAGCCGCAGCTCCCACTTCTCCACCAACTGCTGCACCGCGGCGGCGAAGCGCTCCCACTCGTGATCCGGCTCCAGGCCGGTCAGCAGCAGGAAGTCGGTGCCGACGGAGTCCTGCAACAGGTGCATGTTCAGCTCGGGCGCCTCGTAGTCGGCCCAGTGGTCTGTGACGAAGGTCATGACCGGACGGCGCGAGCGGTAGTCGATCAACCGGTCCACGTCGAACCGGGCGACGACCTGGCCCTCCAGGCTGCTCAGCAGGTGCTCGGACAGCGTCTTGCCGGCCGAACCGGCATCCATGAATCCGTCCAGCTGCACCAAAAGCACTGCTCCGCGCAGGTCTGGCAGGTCGGAATCCACCTCGTACAGCTGTTCGGGTTCGAACTCCACGACGGCCTCCCACTGATCTGCTACTCGCAACTCATCTGTCCAACGCGCGAACGCCCGGAATCCATTCCGACATCACGTCCGTCCCGCTCGGCGTGGGGCGGCAGCATAGGACATAGTCGGCAGATGAGCACTGGCGCGACCAAGGACGGCATGACCGCCGAGCAGGCCATCGACCGTATCGAGGCGGCCGGTCATCCCCGGCCGCAGGACCGCAGGCTGCACGCGCGCGGCTCCAGTTTCGACGCGCGGTTCATCCCCTCCGCCCAGATCACGGCCCGGACCGTGGCCACGCACCTGACCACCGAGGGCGCGGCCGTCGTCCGGTTCTCCAATGGCCTTCCCCAGATCGACGCGGACGACCGCGAGCGCGGCGTGCGCGGCATGGCGGTGAAGTTCCTGCGCGACGGGAACCCGGTCGCGGATCTGGTCGCGGCGAACTTCCGGGTGTTCCCGAGCCGCACCCCGGAGGGCTTCATCGAACTGGTCGAGGCGTTGTCGCACGCGCAGACCGAGGGCAGTTTCGCCGAGCGGGCCAAGGGGAAGCTGACCGCGGCGGGCGAGTTCGCGGGCATCCTCACCAAGCATCCGGAGAGCCACGCGGGTCTCAAGGCGTTCATCGCGCGGCAGGGCCCGGCCAGTTTCGCCACCACCCGTTACGACGGCCTGCACGCCTTCTACCTGGTCGACGCCGCGGACAGGCGGCAGGCTTTCCGCTACCGGATCGTGCCCGCGCTGGGCGAGGTCGACCTGGTCCCGGAGCACGCCAAGACGCTGCCGCCGGACTTCCTGCTCGGCGAACTCGACGAGCGGCTGGCCGACGGCCCGGTCGCGTTCACCCTGGTCTTCCAGCTGGCCGAGCCGGGCGACCCGACGAACGACCCGTCGGCCGGCTGGCCGGAGCACCGCGCGCTGATTCCGGCCGGCACCATCGAGATCCTGCGTCGCTCGGCCAAGGCCGAGGACTGGGAGCGTGCCGTGTTCGACCCGACGAACCTCGCGCCCGGCGTCGAGTTGTCCGATGATCCGGTGCTGGCCTTCCGGCCGCACGCGTACTCGGTCTCGGCCGGCAGGCGGTTGACGTGAGCGAGGACCCGGCCAGGCGGATGCGGATCTCGCATGCCGACCGCGAACAGGTCCTGCGACACCTGCGGGAGGCGCATGCCCAGGGCATGATCACCGCGGACGAACTGGGCGAGCGCTCGGCCCTGGCCATGGACGCCAAGACGCGGGGGGACATCGAACCGCTGACCGCCGACCTGCCGGTCGCACAGAGCACACCGGACGCCGCCAACGATGTCATGGCGCTGGGCGCCACGCTCGGCTCGGTGACGCGCACGGGTTACTGGGTGGTGCCGAGGAGGTTGCGGCTGCGCAGCAGGCTCGGTTCGACCGAACTGGACTTTACCGAGGCGCGCATCGATCATCCGATCGTCGACATCGAAATCGATGTCAAGGGCGGATCGGTGGAAATGCGGCTGCCGGAGGGCGCGAGCGCGTCGATGGACGATGTGGACGTGATCGCGGGCAGCATCGAAGATCATCGCCGGTACGCCGAACCGATGGGGCGACCGCACTTCACCATCACGGGTTCGCTGAGCTGGGGCTCGGTGGAGATCCGGGGACCGCGCAGGAACTTCTTCACCTGGCGCTGACTTTCAGTCCACATCGGAGGGACGCGCGGCTGATCGACAACGGCGCACGCGCGTCGCCGCATGCACGTCGATGCCTTTAACACCACCTACTTTCGGTGGGAGTTCTTGTCAACTATTGGCACCGTACGGCGTCTTGACTCAGCGCTTTCACTGTATTTGTCTATAGGGGTACCAGCCGTGACAACGTTGTCATCTCGGTCAGCCAGGGCCAGCACCAACGGGTGTGGCCTGGTGCTGTGGCGCGCTTCGCGCTGTTGACAACGCTGTCGTGTGGTGCGCCGGTCACCGTGAGGTCCGGTGAACCCCGAGAGAAAGGCCGACCGCGGTGACAACTGTGCGCTTCGCGGCCGGCGGCTTGTCGCGCATCGCGCTACGCACCCTGTTCATCCGGCACCTCGCCGCTGGCACACCGGCCACGTCGACGGCAACCGGCTCGGTTCGTCCTGTCCGGACAGCGCCGAATCTCCCCCGCCGGCCCGTCGATCCCACCGTGGCCAGGTTTCCGAGGACTCCTTCCGGAGGTTATTGATGGCACGCTTCAGACCACTGCTCTGCTCGCTGGTGGCCGCCACCGGCACGATCGGGGCCTTATTAGTGCCGGGGGTGGCCTCCGCCGCTCCCGCGACCTACGTACAGGACCCCGCCTCGCTGGTGAACCCGTTCATCGGCACCTCGAACTTCGTCGACGACTTCCCGGCCGCGGACACCCCGTTCGGCATGGTCCAGTGGGGACCGGACACGCCGAACCGGCCGGACGGCGGCGGCTACGAGTACAACGACAAGTCCGTCACCGGCTTCAGCCTCACGCACGTCTCCGGCCCGGGTTGCCCGGCCGCCGGTGACATCCCGATCCTGCCGACGACCGGCGCGGTCGGCACCAACCCCGGTGCCGCGACGCTCCCGTTGGACCACACCAAGGAATCCGCCTCCGCGGGCTACTACAGTCTGGCCGCGAGCGGCATCACCACCCAGCTCTCCGCGACCACGCGATCGGGTATGGGCCAGTTCACCTTCCCGGCCGGCACCAGTTCGAACCTGCTGTTCAAGCTCTCCGACGGCGCCACCGGCGACAGCGCGACCCACTTCCAGGTGATCAACAACAAGGAAGTCACCGGCTGGGTCACCAGCGGCAACTTCTGCGGAGCCAGCGACCAGTACACGCTGTACTTCGACATGCAGTTCGACCAGCCGTTCACCGCCAACGGCACCTGGAAGAACTCACAGGTCAGCGCCGGTTCGCGGGCGATGACCGACACGGCGACGGCGCCCAAGACGCCGCAGAGCCCGTCGAAGGACACGCACAGCAGGACCAGCGACCAGACCCCGGCCGTGCACGGCGCGACCCCGCAGCCCAAGGGCAAGGTGACCCCGCAGATCACCCCGCCGGTGGCCGGCGCGGACGGTGCCTACGTCACCTTCGACACCACCGCCAACCAGACCGTCCAGGCCAAGGTCGGTGTCTCCTACGTGAGCACCACCAACGCCGCGGCCAACATCAAGGCCGAGAACTCGGGCTGGAACTTCAACCAGGTCAAGACCGGCGCGCACAACGCGTGGAACACGATCCTGAACAAGATCCAGGTCGGCGGGGGCAGCACCACCCAGCAGACCATCTTCTACACCGCGCTGTACCACTCGCTGTTGCACCCCAACGTGTTCAGCGACTCCAACGGTGAGTACATGGGCTTCGACGACCAGGTGCACCACGTCGCCAACGGCCACGTGCAGTACGCGACCTACTCGGGCTGGGACATCTACCGTTCCCAGGTCCAGCTGGCCGCTCTGGTCGCGCCCAAGCAGACCTCCGACTCGATCACCTCGATGATCAACGACTACGAGCAGAGCGGTCAGCTGCCGAAGTGGGCGTTGAACAACGGGGAGAGCTACGTCATGGTCGGTGACCCGGCCGACGGGATCATCGCCGACGCCTACGCCTTCGGTGCCCGTAACTTCGACACCAAGACCGCGTTGCAGGCGATGCTGGCCGAGGCCAGCCCGTCCAGCAACATCCGGCCGGGCTACAACTACGACGAGTCCATGGGCTACCTGCCGATGGACGGCACCTACGGCTGCTGCAACTTCTACGGCCCGGTCTCCACCCAGCAGGAGTACGACGTCGCCGACCACGCGATCTCCACCTTCGCGGCGGCCCTTGGCGACAAGACCGACGCGGCCACCTTCGCCGCGCGGGCGCAGAACTGGGTGAACGTCTTCAACCCGGGCAGTGGCTACCTGGAGCCGAAGTACCTCAACGGCCAGTTCGAGCCGGGCTTCAC
>DATFHN010000008.1:0-2016 GCA_035248365.1 Pseudonocardiaceae bacterium
GAGCAGGAACCGGTTCCTGTCGATCGTCCACTGCGGACGTTCCGCTTCGTCCAGCAGGACAACGCTGTTCACCATCGGCGCCGCGGCCAGCACCTCGCGCACCTCCTCCGCGGTCGCCGACGCCGGCAGGGTGGTCGCGGGGTGCATCAGCTCGGTCACGCGAGGTCCGCCACGGCGTTCCGCCTGCGTGATCGGTTCGGTGGGCATCGTTTCCGAGCGCGGCGGTTCGATGCTGGCGCGCACCGGCGGCCTGCGCTTGGCCGGGTGCAGCGCGTCGCCCTGCGCGGCCGTCACGCCAAGGGAGTGCAAAGTGGACAGTTGGTCGGCCGATTTCACGCCGTCCGCAAGCAACTGTGCGTCGTTGCGCGCGCACAGCGCCCCGATCGCCTCGATCGTCGCTTTCGACCGGGGATTGTCGAGAACGTCGGAAATGATGACCCGATCCAGCTTGACGATCTCGAAGTCGGGCGAGCTCAACAGGGTCAGCGGCAGGTCGCCGTCGCCGACACCGTCCAGCGCCAGCCGGAAACCGGCCGAGCGCAGCACCTCGATGCCCTGCCGCAGCGCCTTGCGGCGGACCGAGGCGAACGGCGGGTTCAGCTCGATCACCACATCGGCGGCGCGGCGCCGGGTGGCCCGCAGCATGTCCATGACCGGTCCCAGCGCCACGTGCGCGCGGGCCGCGGAGATCGCCAGCAGGTTGACGTGCAGCGGCAGCATCAGCTGGCATTCGGCGGCCCGCTCCAGCGCCAGCGTGACCAGGCCGTAGTCGGTTGGCGTGAGTTGTCCGGTATCGGCGGCGGTGCGCAACAGTTCGCGCGCACCACCATGTTGCGGTCGGGCCAGGGCCTCCACCGCGACGACGCCGCCGGTGCGCAGATTGAACATCGGCGCGAAGGCGATGTGCACATCTTGAGCCAACACAGGATCAAGCAACGCGGGCACGAGCCCATCGTGCCTGGCGGCGCCGCCGAGCAGAACACTGGTTCACCAGGTGTTCACATCGGGCCACCAAGGTTCACCGAAATGGCCGTCGATTCCCACGATTGGTCCGGGACCACTCAGATCATCGCTGTAACGGGTGTCGCGACAACACCCGTTACAGCGGTCGACAGCTGCCGTCAGGCGGCGAGGTGGGCCAGCCGGCGCGGGGTCGGCCAGCGCACGTTGGTCGCCCAGCCGAGCTTCTCGAATACCCAGATCAGCCGCGCGGAGATGTCGATCTGACCGCGCTGCACGCCGTGCCGGGCGCAGGTCGGGTCGGCGTGGTGCAGGTTGTGCCAGGACTCGCCGAAGGAGAACACCGCGAGCGGCCAGAAGTTGGCGGCCTTGTCGCGGGAGTTGAACGGACGCTCGCCGAACATGTGGCAGATCGAGTTGACCGACCAGGTCACGTGGTGCAGCACGGCGATGCGGACCAGTCCGCCCCAGAACGCCCCGGTCACCGCCCCCCACCAGGACAGCGTGGCCAGGCCGCCGACCAGCGCCGGCAGGCCGATGCTCAGCAGCGACAACGCGAGGAACTGCTGGTCGACGCGTTGGATCGCCGGGTCGGCGACCAGGTCCGGGGCGAACCGGTCGCGGTTGGTCAGGTCGCGGTCGAACAGCCAGCCGAGGTGCGCGTGGTAGAAGCCCTTGGCCAGTGCCACGGGCGAGGAGCCGAAGCGCCACGGCGAGTGCGGGTCGCCGTCGCGGTCGGAGAACGCGTGGTGCCGACGGTGGTCGGCGACCCAACCCGTTGTGGTGCCCTGGAAGGAGAGGTTTCCGGCCACGGCCAACGCGATCCGCAGCGGTCGGGCCGCCTTGAAGGAACCGTGCGTGAAATGCCGGTGGAAGCCGACCGTCACCCCCAGGCCGGTCAGCACGTACATGCCGATCGCCATGCCCACGTCCACCCAGTCGAGCCCCCAGCCCCAGGCGAACGGCACCGCGACGATCAGCGCGGCGAGCGGAATGATCACGAAGGCGATCACCAGCACCTGTTCGGTGGCGCCTCGCCGACCGGAGGTGATGGAT
>DATFHN010000009.1:0-22874 GCA_035248365.1 Pseudonocardiaceae bacterium
TGATACCGCTGGTGGGTGGCATGTTGTCGGCGTGCTCCGTTGATCTTCCGTGGAGTTGATCAAGGTGATCGCTCATTTGAGCGCCCGTTTCGTATTGAAATGCGAACTTGTTCGGTCGGTCGGGTGCGTTTGGGGAGCAAACGGGGAGCAGGGTGGGAGCCGTGGGCGAAATGGGGTCAGGTTTGGGAGCAAAAACAGCGCTGTTCGTCGCCGTTCATCGGCGTTGGTCGTCGTTGATCTCTGTTGAGGGCGGCGCCGGAACAAGATCAAATGCTCCGGAAATGCCCCAGGAAGATCAAACAAAGAATCGGACAGATCAATTTGAAGATCATCCTGACAACATCAAAATACCCGTTGACCTGGGGATTTCCATGGTCAACGGGTATTTGATCTTGTGGAGCTGAGGGGGTTCGAACCCCTGACCCCCACACTGCCAGTGTGGTGCGCTACCAGCTGCGCTACAGCCCCGTGGAGGGATTTGGTCCCTCGCGACGTTCAGTAACTTTACTCGATGTTCCAACCGGGTTCGAACCGGGGTCGGCTTGGTGCTGTGGCGCCCCTCGGCCGAGGGGCGCCACAGCACCGTTTTGCCTGGTCAGGACTTGGTCTTGGCGTTGTTGATGATCGTCTCGAGCCAGCCGGGGGTCTGGTAGTTGACTGGGGCGCCGTTGTACACGATCGTCGGGGTGCCGAAGCCCTTCTGGCCGCTGCTGTCGGTCTGGTAGAGCGCCTGGTTGTTCTGGGCGGCTTCCATGTTCTTGTTGATCTGGGCCTTGTAGGTGCCGTCGTTGATCAGTTTGTCGAACGCGGGGCCGCTCACGCCGAGACGGTTGGCCAGGTTGGTCAGCTGCGCCTGCGTCCAGCCGGCCTTACCTTCCTGCGGCTGGGTCTGGTACAGGCTGTAGTGGATGTTCATGAACTTCTCGGGCGCCACGGTGGCCACGGCCAGTGCCGTGTTCGCGGCCAGGCTGGAGTAGCCGGGCGGGTTCGAGCTGTTGTCCAGCAGGTTGATCATGTGGTACCTGACCTGGATGGTGCCCGCCTCCAGTTGCTTCTCGATGTCGCTGAAGTTCGCGGTCTCGAAGTCCTTGCAGATGGGGCATTCGAAGTCTTCGTAGGCGTCGATGACGACCTTCGCGGTCGGCTTGCCGACCAGCACCGTGGCATTGGCCTTGTCCAGCACCTGCGGGTAGGCCGACGAGCCGGACACGGTCTTGGCCGCGATCGAGGTCAGCGTCGTCTGGTCCTTCTGGTGCTGCGCGTACAGCACGCCACCCACGACGCCCGCGGCGACGAGGACCACGATCACCACGCCGATGATGATTTTCGTCGCATCCTTGCGCGCGCCTCGCGCCGCGGCGACGGCTGCTGCCGCCCGCGCTGCCTGGTCCTGCTTTTGCCTGCGATTCTTGCGCTGGGCGCCGCCCACCGTCATCGTCTCCCTACGGCCGGCTGAGCCGCCGACCCCTAAAGTTGGCACTGCCTGCGCCGCGCGTCGATCCGCGCCGGGCGACAGGCGTCATAGCACGTGATCTACCTTACCGAAGGTAGCTGAGGCCACCCTGAGAAGTCCGACCTGGTCAATGGCATCGCGCCTGGCGGGAAAGGCGGGGTCGCGGTTCACGCCGACCTCACGCACTGCCGGGCACGCAGGCAAGCCTGGGCTTCGCAAGGGTGTCCTCAGTCCATCATGGACATTTACCCTGAATCGGTGACCAACGTGGAAGAGCACAAGGCAGGCCCCGCCGAGGTCGGCCACACGCACGCCGATGTGAACGGTGGGTGGTTGCGACCGGCGGTGTTCGGCGCCATGGACGGTCTGGTGACCAACATCGCGCTGGTCGCCGGCGTCGGCGGGGCCGGGGCCAGCAGTAAGATTATCGTTTTGTCGGGTATCGCCGGTTTGGTGGCCGGTGCCTTCTCCATGGCCCTCGGTGAGTACACCTCGGTCGGCACCCAGAACAACGCCATCGACGCGGAGGCCGCCGTCGAGCGGGCCGAGCTGGCCAACAATCCCGAGGCCGAGCAGGCCGAACTGGTCCAGATGTACCGCGACATGGGCCTGAGCCAGGAGACCGCCGAGCGCGTGGCCGACGAGGTGCACGCCAACCCGGAGGTCGCGCTGCGCGTGCACCTCACCCAGGAACTCGGCGTCAACCCGGACGACCAGCCCTCCCCGATCGTGGCCGCGGTGTCCTCGTTCATCTGCTTCGCGATCGGCGCGGTCATCCCGCTGCTGCCCTTCCTGTTCGGCCTCGCGAACCTCTGGGTCGGCCTGGGCGCGGGTGCGGTCGGGTTGTTCGTCGCCGGCGCGGTGGTCGCTCGGTTCACCACCCGGTCCTGGTGGTTCAACGGGCTGCGGCAGCTCCTGTTCGGCGCGGTCGCCACGGCGGCCACCTACGGCGTGGGCATCCTGATCGGGGTCGCGACACACTGACCGCGACACGCCCCGTTGCCGGGTGCTCTTCGCCGCCGCGTGCGGCAGGCTGAGGGCCGACGTCCGAACGTCGGGAGGGGCGGTAACGGTGGCTGATGCGGCTGACGCAGCGGGGACGGATGCGGCCAAGCGCCGATCGAACATGACCGATCGGCTGTTCCGGATCGCCGTCATCCTCAAGGGGATCGACGGTGGCGTGCAGCTGCTCGGCGGATTGCTGCTGATCGTGGTGCCGCCCGCGGCCATCACCGGACTGGCCAACGCGGTCATCACCCGCGACCTGCTCGGTGACCCGAACGGCAGCCTGGCCCATCACCTGCAGATCGCGGCGGGCAACTTCGCGGGCGGTGGCGAGGGCGGGACCAGGCTGTTCGCCATCATCTACCTGCTCGCGCACGGCGTGATCAAGCTCGCGCTGGTCTGGGCGCTGCTGCGCAAGATCCTCGTCGCGTTCCCGATCGGCGTCGTGGTGCTCGCCGGGTTCGTGGTCTACGAGATCTGGCGGGCCGTGCACACGCATTCGATCGCGCTGCCGATCTTCGCGGCACTCGACGTGGTGATCATCGTGCTGGTCATCCGCGAGTACTTCAAGCTGCGGCGGGAGCGGGCCGAGGCGGTCGTCGGCCAGGGCTAGTCCGCTCCGGGCGGCCAGCATTTCAGTGTATTGGCCGGACAGTCGTACTGGAATAAATAATCCGGCCACTGATCAATTGTTATTTTGCCGCGTTCCTGGTCGGTTACTTTTGGTTGTTGCGCTGATCTTCTTCGTGCCGGTTTGGTCGGATAGTTGATATTGCGGCCTTCTCGATGAACATTCCGGCTCGTTTGTCAAGCCCCGTTCGGCCCATTCATGCGAGGCGCCGGAGTCTCGGTGACCGCTCGACTACCTGGTGTGTTGTCGTGCAGGTCAGCCTGGCGCGGTGGGGCCGTGAAATCGGGCTTTTGGACAACGCGTCGATTTTCCTAGCCGATCGGACTAGCTCATTGCCCCGGAAGTAGATACGATTCGCCGGTCTTTGGGCGCAGGTTCCTTCAGGCGAGTACAGCCGACGTCGGGGTAGTGGCGAGATCATTTCTCTCGCCTCTTTTGGTGTGCGGGCGATGAAAGGCCATGCGACCGAGCGAGCCCAGTGACGGAGGTATCGTGGTCGCGCGTCATCAAGATGGCCCGGCTGAAACGCAGCACAGCAATACGCAGCATTCGCAGGAGGACCCGGTGGGGGTGGGCCCACATCAGCGGGCCGGTAGCGACGCCGCGGTCGGTTCCCAGCCGAAACCGGGACGTACTTCGGCTCTTTCCGGCCCCAAAGCGGCATTCCGGCGGATGTTCACCGTGCTGACCAGCGGTGTCCGGTCCATCATCCGGCCGAGGTCGATCCGGGCGAAGCTGATCCGGATACTGGCTTTCTCCCTGGTCCTGGTGTTCGTCCTGCTCGGGTTCCTCGTCGTCGGGCAGATCAACGCCTTCTCGACGGCCGACCAGACCAGCCGCACCGTGCTGGTCGCGTTGTCGGCACAGGGCGTCGTGCACGAACTGCAGGAAGAGCGCGCGCTGACCAACGGCGTGCTCGGCGGTGCGATGGAGTTCGGCACCCAACTCGGCCCGCAACGAGCCCGGACCGACTCGGCCATCGCCAAACTGAACTCGACCATCGACGACCCGGCCAACGCCGACGCGGGCGCGGCGCAGGTGCGCTCGGCCATCGTCAGCCTCGCCGGGCTGGGCGGCATCCGTCAGGCGGTGGACAGTGGATCGGCGGAATCGCAGTCGACCTTCGAGTTCTACTCGGACGCGATTTCCGCGATCAACAACCTCAACCTCGGTGTCGACGAGGCCCAGGACGGCATCCTGCGCCGCGGCCTGCAGGCCCTCTACGCGCTCGGTAACGCCAAGGAGTACATCGGCCAGGAGGGCGGCCTGCTCGACGCCGTCTTCGCGGGCACCAAGTTCACCCCCGACAACTACACCACCTTCGCGACGATCCTCGGCGAGAAAGCCGCGGCGCTCGCCGACTTCCAGTCCTTCGCCACCCAGAACGAGAACGACGCCCTGGCCGGCGCGCTGACCACGTCGGCGGCAACGGTCACGGTCGAATACGAAGGCACCGCGGTCGCCGGTGTCGGCGGCACCCTCCCGGTCACGGTCAACCCGACGACCTGGGGCAACGCCATCACCACGGTCATCAACGACCTCCGCGGCGTGCAGCAGTCCGTCGGCGCCGACATCACCGCGCGGGCCAACACTCTCGCCGCCGGTGCCACCCGGCTGCTGATCGTCATCGGCGTGCTCGCCCTGTTGACCATCGCGGCCATGGTTGCCCTGGTCATCGGCGCGGCCAAGTCGGTCATCGGCCCGCTCGGCCAGCTGGCCAAGGAGGCCGACGACGTGTCCGCACGACGCCTGCCGGACGCGGTCGCCGCCTTGCAGAGCGCGTCGGACGCGGCCGGGGTCCCACCGCCCGCGCCGGTCGCGGTGCCCTCCGGCGCGGCCAGCGAGATCGCGTTGATGGCCGGCGCGCTGGACCGGGTCCAGGGCGCGGCGCTGTCGCTGGCCAGCCAGCAGGCCCTGATCCGGCACAACACCACCGCGTCCCTGGCCAACCTGGGCCGGCGCAACCAAAACCTGGTGCGCAGGCAACTCTCCCTGATCAGCAAGTTCGAGCAGGAGGAGCTGGACCCGTCCGCGCTGAGCAACATGTTCGAGCTGGACCATCTGGCCACTCGCATGCGCCGCAACGCGGAAAGCTTGCTGGTCCTGGTCGGCGAGAGCAGCCCGCGACCATCCGCGCAGCCGCTACCGGTCGCCGACGTGATTCGTGCCGCACTGTCCGAAGTGGAGGATTACCGCCGGGTCGTGCTGCGCCGGGTCGACGACGCGCTGATCAGCGGCCCGGTCGTCACCGAGGTCGCGCACATGCTCGCCGAGCTGGTGGAGAACGGCCTGATGTTCTCCCCGCCCGACGTCGAAGTGGAGATCTACGGCAGACGCACCGGCGACCGATACCTGCTGGTCGTCGTGGACTACGGCGTCGGCATGTCCGCGGCGGATCTGGCCAAGGCCCGCGCCCGGCTCCGGGACGAAGAGAACTTCCTCGTCGCGCCGACCCGCTTCCTCGGCCACTACGTGGTCGGCCGGCTCGCCAAGCAGCTCAAGATCGCGGTCGAACTCGGCGACTCGCCGGTGACGGGTATCACCGCCCGGATGCTGCTTCCCGCCGATCTGATCATCGACCCGTCCGCAGGCACCAAGCCCACCCCGGCCAAGAATCCGCCGGTACCAGCGCAGAACCGTGGCCAACGCCCAGCGGCGAGCCAGCCTCTGGCTCGGCTCAACGGCGCCGACCCGATCGGCACCAACGGAGTGAGCACCAACGGCTTGACCACCAACGGGGCCCGGACCAACGAGGCTCGGACCAACGGAGCCCGGGCCGATGGAGCCCGGACCAACGGGGAAAGGCCCGCGCCGCGTCAGCCATCGCGACCGGCCGTGCCCAGCAGGCAGCTGCCCGCCCCGGTAACCGGCCCGCCCACCGCGCCGCGCCCCACCTCACCCGCCGCGTCCGGCCGCAACGGCAGCCATGCCGGACCGGTCGAACGGACCCGCAACGGCCTGGTCAAACGGCAGGTCAGCGGGGACAACGCGACCAGACCGACGGCGCCGCCCCGCCTGCCGCTCGCGGGCAGGCCGGTCAACGGCGGCGGCCCCAATGGTGGGCAGGGCGGGCAACATCGGGAACGCAGCGCCAACGAAGTCGGGGGCATGCTGGCCGCGTTCAGCCGAGGCCACCAACGTGGCGAGGCGCACGGACACGGTCCCGGGCAACCGGGCCGGGAGCAGACTGGACGCACGAACGGCAGACCATCGCCATTGGTGCAGGAGGAGGATTCCAGGTGAGTGCTGAGTTGGGCTCCGATCCGCAGAGTTTCAACTGGCTGATCAACAACTTCGTCCGGGAGACCGACGGCGTACTGGACGCGGTCGCGGTGTCCTCGGACGGGCTGCTGATCGCCAAGTCGGGCGGGTTGGACCGGACCGCGGCCGACCGGCTCGCCGCCCTGGTATCCGGGTTAGCCAGCCTCGCGCGTAGCGCCTCGCGGTACTACGAGTTCGGCGGCATGAAGCTCATCATGATCGAGATGCGCAAGGGCTTCCTGCTCTGTTCGACGATCTCGGACGGCAGCTGTGTGGCGGTCCTCGCTGACGACCAGTGCGATGTCGGCCTGATCGGGTACGAGATCGCGCTGTTGGTGGAGCGTGCGGGCGCCCTGCTCACGCCCGCGTTGATCGGCCAGTTGAGAGAGACGCTATTGCGATGAACGACGACGGCACCCGGTTACCCGATCCCCGGATGATCCCGATCGCCAAGACCCGATCCTGGTTCGAGACGTCCACGGAGTTCGACGCAGCGGATGGTCGGCACGAACTCGCCGACGAACATGCCAAGGTCGAAGACGACGAGCCAGCGGCAGAGGGGGACGTATTCGTCCGGCCGTTCATCGTCACGGGGGGCCGGACCCGGCCGTTGCACGACGGGTTGCGGATCGAGACGCTGGTGATCGCCACGACCACCGCGCTCACCGCGCCGCTGCACTTCGAGCAGCGGCAGATCGTGCAGTGGTGCCGGACGCCGATTTCGCTCGCGGAAGTAGCGGCACTCATCGGAGTGCCGCTCGGGGTGGCCAGGGTGCTGGTCGCGGATCTCTACACTGACAATCTCGTTGAGCTCAGGGAACCCAAGCAGGTGCCCGAGCACGTGCTGGAAAGGATCAGAGACCTTGTCAGGGCACTCTGATTATCCGGACAGGTACAGCTCCGGCTACCCGTCCGCGATCAAGATCGTGATCAGTGGCGGCTTCGGCGTGGGCAAGACCACGTTCATCGGCTCGATCTCCGAGATCGAGCCGTTGACCACCGAAGCGGCCATGACCGAACGATCCATCGGCGTCGACGACGCCTCGTTGCTGGAGTCCAAACACACGACCACGGTCGCGCTGGACTTCGGCCGGATCACGCTCGATCCCACGCTGATCCTGTATCTGTTCGGCACGCCCGGACAGGACCGGTTCGACTTCCTCTGGGACGACCTGACCGACGGCGCGCTCGGCGCCGTGATCATCGCGGACACCCGTCGCATCGAGGACTGCTACCCGGTCCTCGACTACTTCGAGGCGCACGGCACCCCGTTCCTGGTCGCCGTCAACGGCTTCGAGGGCGCGGACGTGTTCGACCTGGAGGAGGTGCGCGAAGCGCTCGGCGTCCACCCGGGCGTACCGGTGCTGTACTGCGACGCGCGCCAACGCGAATCGGTGAAGGAGATCCTGGCCGCGCTGATCGAGCAGGTGCTGTTGCAGCGGCAGGCCGGCTCGCTGGCCTAGCCGGACGGCATTTCAGCTGGGTACGACCAGGCGGATCTCGTAGGCGTAAACCACGGCCTGCACCCGGTCGCGGAGTTCGAGCTTGCCCAGAATGCGGCCGACGTGTGTCTTCACGGTCGCCTCGGTCACGTGCAGCTGTTCGGCGATCTCCGCGTTGGACAAGCCGCCCGCGACCTTGGTCAGCACCTCGACCTCGCGCTCGGTCAACCGCGCCAGCTTGCCCTCGGCGTCGCAGGGCGTCTGCGAACGCAGGTCGGGCAGACGTGGCGCCATCGTGTCCAGGAGGCGGCGGGTGACGCTCGGCGCGACCACCGCGTCGCCGCTGGCGACCGCGCGGATCGCGGAGAGCAGGTCTTCGGGCGGCACGTTCTTCAGCAGGAAGCCGCTCGCACCGCTGCGCAACGCGGTGAACGCGTACTCGTCGAGGTCGAACGTGGTCAGGATCAGTACCCGTGACCGGGGCCGTTCCCGCACGATGCGGATGGTCGCCTCGATGCCGTCCATGCCCGGCATGCGCACGTCCATCAGCACCACGTCCGGGTCGAGGGCGACCGTCTGCCGGATGGCGACGGCGCCGTCGCTCGCCTCACCGACGACCTCGATGTCGTCCTGGGATTCCAGGACCAGCCGGAAACCCATGCGGAGCAGGGGTTCGTCGTCGACGAGCAGGATCTTGATGGTCATCCGGCGTCCTGTGCTGGGCTCGGTGCGGTAGCTGGGGTGTTCGTCAATCCGGTGCGCGGTGCCGCTTTCGTGCTGATGCTGGTGTGTACGCGCCAGCCTCCACTGGGCATTGGCCCCGCGTCGATCCGGGCGTCGAACATGGCCACCCGTTCGGCCATGCCGGTCAGCCCATGCCCGCCGCGACCGGTCGCCATGGGTTCGGGCGCGCCGTCGTCGGTGACGGTCAGTGTGACGACCGGCTCGTCGTAGCCCAGCACGACCTTCGCCTCGCTGGGCGAGTTCGCGTGCTTGAGCACGTTGGTCAGCGCCTCCTGTGTCACTCGGTACAGCGCCAGCGCCACCGTCGCCTGCAGTGGAAACGGCGCACCGGTCATGGTCAGCGTGGTCGCCAAGCCGGCCGCGCGGACCTGGTTCACCAAGTCGTCCAGAGCCTCGACGCCCGGTTGCGGCGCGCGCTCCGCGCCCGGTTCGTTGGCGCGCAGCACGCCGAGCAGCCGCTGCATCTCGGACAGGGCTTGCCTGCCGGTGTCCGAAACCTGGCGGGCCGCGCGCTCCGCGTTCGGCGAACCGGTCCTGGCCGCGTAGGCCGCGCCGTCGGCGAGCGCGATCATCACGGACAGATTGTGCGCGACGATGTCGTGCATCTCCCTGGCGATCCTGGTGCGCTCGTTCGCCGCCGCGATCTGCGACTGCTGGTCCCGTTCGTGCTCGGCTCGCCGTGCCCGGTCCTCCAACGACGCGAGGTAGGCCCGCCGCGTCTGGATGTTCACCCCGAGCACGTACGCGGCCACCGCCATGCCGGTCAAGAAGATGAACAGCGCCAGCACACCCGGCGCCGGAGCCCAGCGGATCACGACCCCGCCGATGCCCAGCTCCAGCACGGCCGCCGCGATCAACGACTGCCGACGCGGCCGCAGCGCGGCCACCGTGTACAGCGCGACCAGCAACGCGGCATCCGCCACCAGCACGTATCCGGCGAGCCATTGCACGGTCGCCACCACGCACATGAACCCGAACACGATCAGTGGGAACCGCCGCCGCCAGACCAGAGCCCCGCACAACAGCACGCTGAGCACGACCCCGACCAGGACCGGGTGGCCGTCCGGCGACGCGCCGTTGAGCGTGCCGCCCCGGGGCGTGCCGAGCGCGGCGACCAGCACCAGCATCAGCGTCGCGTCCGACACCAGCGGGTACCGGTTCACCAGCTCACGAGCCCGGGCCAAGCCAGGCCAGCCGGTCGCCGCCGGTTCGGCTCGATCCGACCCGGCCGTGCCCAGCTCTCCCGCGGCCTTCACCCGCACCAGCCCATCCTCTCCCGCGTGGTGCTACGCGTCTCGTCGTTCGAGCAAGTACGCACCGATCCCGGCGGCCACGGCGACGTAACCGATCAGGACACCGAACCCAGCCCACGGCCCGAGCATGCCCGGGTGCACCAGGGCAATCTCGTGGCCTGCCACGCTGGGCAGATACGGCGCGATGTGCTCGCCCCAACTCGCGGGCAGGGCTTCCACGATGCCCGGCAGCACCAGTAACAACCCGAGCACGGTGCTGACCGCGCCTGCGGTGTTGCGGATGATCCAGCCGAGCCCGACGCCGAGCAGCCCGACCCCGGTCAGGTACAGGCCCATCCCGATAACCGCCCGGAGCACCCCGGGCGCACCGATGGTGGTGCCGATGCCTTGCGAGTTCAGGATCGCCTGGCCGATGAAGAACGCCAGCAGCGATGCCACCGTGGTGACCACGAACGTGATGCCCGCGAACACGACCATCTTGGCCCACACCACCGGCAACCGCTTCGGCACCGCGGACAGGCTGGCCCGGACCATGCCGGTGCCGTATTCGCCGGTCACCACCAGCACGCCGAGCACACCGACGATCAGTTGCGCGATCGTGTAACCGGCCAGGCTGGCCGAGGTCGGATCGATCAGCGCGCGTTGACCGGGCGGCACGTTCTGCCAGTGCGACGCGGTTAAGGCGGTATAGAGGATGCCGATGCCGACCATGCCGATGAACGCGACGGCGATCGCGATCCGCGTCGAGTCGAGCGACCAGAATTTCACCCATTCCGAGCGGATCACCCTGGTCTGGGTGACTTTCATGTCAGCGGGCAGGGTGGCGGGTCGCCGCGCGCGGTTGATCTCCATTGTGGTCATGACGCGATCCTTTCCGGAGTGTGGGCGGGGTACTCGACGGCGTCCTGGGTGAGCGCCATGAACGCTTCTTCGAGCGACGCCTGGATGGGGGTCAGTTCGATCAAGGGGATGGCATGCTGGCAGGCCAGCTTGCCGATGGCCTCGCTGTCGGCGCCGGTGATTTCGAGCAGGCCAGGTTCGAGCCCGCTGACGGCCACCTGCGGCCCGACCAGCAGATCGCGCAGTTCGGTCGCTCTGGGCGTGCGGACCCGGACCACCTTGCGCGAGGCGCCGTCGGTGAATTCGGCGACGGACATGTCTGCGATGAGCTTTCCGCGACCGATCACGACGAGATGCTCGGCGGTCAGCGCCATCTCGCTCATCAAGTGCGATGAGACGAAGACGGTGCGACCTTCCGCGGCCAGCCCGCGCATGAGGTTGCGGATCCACAGGATGCCCTCGGGATCCAGGCCGTTGACCGGTTCGTCGAGCACCAGCGTGGCCGGGTCCGCGAGTAATGCGCAGGCGACACCGAGCCGCTGCCCCATGCCCAGGGAGAAGCCGCCGACGCGTTTGAGTGCGACATCACGCAGACCGACCAGGTCGATGACTTCATCGACCCGCCTCCGCGAGATGCCGTGGGTTAAGGCAAGGGCTAACAGGTGGTGGTAGGCGGACCGTCCGGTGTGGACGGCCTTGGCTTCTAGTAGAGCCCCGACTTCGTGCAGTGGCGCGGAATGTTGGGCATAGCGCCTCCCGTTGACCGTGACTTCGCCCCGGGTTGGTCGGTCCAGGCCGAGGATCATGCGCATGGTGGTGGATTTGCCCGCTCCGTTCGGGCCGAGGAAGCCGGTGACAATGCCCGGCCGCACGGTGAACGTCAGCTCGGACACCGCGGTTTTCTCGCCATACCGTTTGGTAAGGCCACGAGCTTCGATCATGTTGCCCTCACTAGGTGCGAGTTCATTTGTTGGACAAGGCAAAGTTATTGCTGGATGGGGACGGTGACGACGGTCGTGGGACCGATCTTGGTCGCGAATTTCGTACGACTTGAGGGGTAGGGCGTACGCCTTGAGGGGGACGGCGACGGCCTTGAGCGGGGGATGGGATGGGACGGAGGGTGGGTTGGCCAGGTGGGATGGCCGTGGGCGGGGTTGGCAGGCCGGTTGGGGGTGAAGGGGTTGTGCGGAGCCGGGTGTGGGTGCTGGGTCGGGCTGCGGTGCTGGGTCGGGCTGCGGTGCTGGGTCGGGCTGGGGCCGAGATGGGCTGGGTCTGGCGGCTGCTGGGCTGTGTCGGGCTGGTGCCTGTCGGCGGTTGGGTCGGGTGGGGCTGGCGCCTGCCGGGTCGGGTGCTGCGGGGTGGGCCGGCGTGTTGGGCCGCGCTGGGCGCGTGGTTGAGAGGGCTTCGTGTGCGTGGGCGAGGGCTGGGGTGAGGTTGTGGGGGATGTCGGGGTTGGGGGTTAGCGTGGGTTGTTGGTGTGACGACCTTGGGGAGGGCTGGTGGCCGAGATCGACGGCTTCGTGGCGGCGGGGTTCGAGGGGGTCCGGGACGCGTTCGCGGGGAATTTCGAGCGGGACAACGAGGTCGGGGCGGGGGTGTGCGTCTATCTGGATGGGCGGCCGGTTGTCGATTTGTGGGGCGGGGTCGCGGATCCGGATTCGGGGCGGGCTTGGGCCGGCGACAGCCTTCAGCTGGTCTATTCGGTGACCAAGGCGATGGCCTCGGCCTGCGCGCATCTGCTGGCGGAGCGGGGTGAGCTGGATCTGGCGGCGCCGGTGATCACCTATTGGCCGGAGTTTGCGGCTGGGGGCAAGGAGCGCGTTCCGGTGCGCTGGTTGCTCTCGCATCGGGTGGGGCTGCCCGCGCTCGACGAGCCGGTGTCGGTCGCGGACGCGCTCGGGTGGGATCCGGTGGTCGAGGCGTTGGCGCGGCAGCGGCCGTTCTGGGAGCCCGGGACGCGGCACGGGTACCACGCGCAGACGTTCGGGTTTCTGGTTGGCGAGGTGGTGCGGCGGGTCAGCGGGCGCTCGATCGGGCGGTTCTTCGCTGAGGAGATCGCGGAACCGAACGGGATCGAGTTCTGGATCGGGCTGCCTGCCGAGCTGGAATCGCAGGTCAGCACGTTGATCGAGCTACTGGAGGAGACGCTGAGCCCGGACGCGGATCTGAGCGGCCTCGCGCCGGAGATGCGCGAGATGATCGTGGCGTTCACGGATCCGACGTCCCTGAGCATGCGCGCGTTCGGGCTGACCAAGCCCGGTTACGACGTCAACTCGCGCGCGGTGCACGCGGCGGAACTGCCTGCCAGCAACGGGATCGGCACCGCCCGTGGCATTGCCCGGTTCTACGCGGGACTGATCGGCGAGGTGGACGGGCGGCGGATTCTGGGCGAGGACACGGTGCGGGCCGCGCTGGTCGAGCAGTCGATCGGCAAGGACGAGATCTTGAAGCGGCCGACCCGCTTCGGGGTGGGGTTCATGTTGCCGATCGACGGCGGGATTTCGCTGGGTGGGCCGATGTCGTTCGGGCATCCGGGCAAGGGCGGTGCGGTCGGGTTCGCCGATCCGGAACGAGGGATAGCGTTCGGGTATGCGCCGAATCGGATGCATTCGGGCGTCGGCGGCGACTTCCGGTCGGCGAAGCTGGTCGATGCGGTGCACGAAGCCTTACGTCTGAGGTAATGGCCGGACCGCCGCTGAGTACGTAGGGTCGGATGGGTGACGGCGACGCAGATGGCCAGCAGGCCGGTGGGGGAGATGCTCCGCGAGTGGCGGGAGCAGCGCAGGCTGAGCCAGCTGGAGCTGTCCAGCCGGGCCGAGATCTCCACCCGGCATCTGAGCTTCGTGGAGACCGGCCGCTCGGCGCCGAGCCGGGCGATGGTGCTGCACTTGACCGAGCAGCTGGATGTGCCGTTGCGGGAGCGCAATCGATTGCTGCTGGCGGCTGGTTTCGCGCCGGTTTATGGCGAGACCAGCATGGATGCGCCGAGGATGGCGGCGATCCGGGCCGCGGTCGGGCAGGTGCTGGCCGGGCACGAGCCGTATCCGGCGGTCGTGGTGGACCGGGGCTGGCGGATGGTGGACAGCAACGCGAGCGTGCGGCTGCTGATCGAGTCGGTGGCGCCTGAGCTGCTCGAACCGCCGGTCAACGTGATGCGGGTGAGCCTGCACCCGAACGGCATGGCCCCGCGCATCGTCAACCTCGGCGAGTGGCGCGCGCACCTGCTCGCGCAGTTGCGCAGGCAGGTGGCGGTCACCGCCGACCCGGAGCTGGCCGACCTGTACGCGGAGCTGGACGGTTATCCGGGCGGCGACGAGCCGGGGCCTGTGGACGCGAGCGGGGTGATCGTGCCGCTGCGGCTGCGGCACGAGTCCGGTGAGCTGGCGTTCTTCAGCACGGTGGCGACCTTCGGCACGCCGCTGGACGTGACCGTGGCCGAGTTGGCGATCGAGTCGTTCTTCCCGGCCGACGCGCACACCGCCGCAGTGTTGCGCGGTTAGAGAGCCATCGCTTCGGCTGGACTGAGGTCGGCCAGGGCGGCCGGGATCGCGTCCCGCAATCGATCGACATCGGGCATGGCCGCGGCGTTCGCGTACAGTCCGATGTGGACATGATCTTGGTACGTGCACAGCGCGACGCCGAGGGCGTGGCCGTGCGCGATCGGCAGCATCGGGTAGATCTCGGTGAGCCGCGCGCCCGCGAAATACAGCGGCACGTTCGGCAGGGCCACGTTGGTGATGACCGTGTCGAACAGCAGGTTCGCACCCCGTCCGACCAGCGGCGTTGCCAACCGGTGGACCACGGCGGGGACCTGGTTGGCGAGCACCGGCAACGCGCCCGCGCCGCGGAACGGGCCTGCCGCCTTGTTCGTGTCCATGGCCGTGCGGACGGCGGCCAGGCGCTGCGCCGGGTCGTCCTCGTGCACGGGCAGGTCGCACAGGTAGCCGGAGAGCTGGTTGCCGCTGTTCGGGGCGGCCGCGTCGCGACGGCGCTGGTTGACCGGGATCAACGCGCGCGGCGTGAGCCGGTCGACCAGATGGCCGCGGTCGGCCAGGAACTTGCGCAGCGCGCCGCTGAGCACGGCAAGCAGCACGTCGTTGGCGGTGCCGCCGTGTTCGGCCCGGACCCGCTTGATGTCCGCGACCGGCAACCGCACCGTGGCCAGCGCGCGGCCCCGGGAGGTGCTGGCGCGCAGCGGGGAGCCCGGGTCGACCGGGCGGGCGTTGCGCAGCACCGACGCGGTGATGTCCGCGGTCTTCCTGGCCTGGCGCACCTGGTCGGGCAGGCTAGACAGGCGGTCGGACAAACGGTCGAACAGGGTGGGCTCGACCGGCTCCGGCTCGGGCTCGGCAGGGGTGAAGCCGTCGAGCAGACCGAGGCTGAGCATGATCGCGGCGGCGCCGTCGGCGAGCGCGTGGTGCAGTTTGGCGAGGATCGCGAACTTGCCGCCGGGCAGGCCGGTGACGAGGTGCAGTTCCCAGAGCGGGCGGTTCAGGTCGAGCCTGCGCGACATGATGTCGGCGGCCAGCTCGCTGAGATCCTTGCCACCCAGTCGATGCGTGTGAATGTGTTGGGCCGCTTGGAAATCCGGGTCGTCGACCCAGCGGACGCCGCCGAGCGAGAACCAGTTGGTCTCGATCTTCTTACGCAGCCGGGGAATCGCCTGCGAACGTTCGCGCAACAGCTGCACGAGACGGGTCGGGTGATTTGCTTCCGTCGGTGCGAAAACAACCACCGCGCCGATGCTCATCGGCGCTGATGGGCCGTCGAGGCACAGAAAAGCAGTGTCCAATCCGGTCAGTTGGGTCGCGTGCACACAAAACTCCTTCGCATTGCGCGCGGCTCTGCGCCAGGAACGGGGTGGGTTGATACTCGTCAGCAAACCCGGCATCCATAGCCGGGAGATGGTCTCCAGGTTAAGAGCACGAGTCAGCGCAACACGAATGGGTGATAGGTGAATGTGAGCTGGCGCTCAGAGAAACCGCGCGACGAGTGACACCGGCAACACCTTCATCAGGGTTCCGGCGATCGCCCACGGCCACGGCGGCACCATCGCGGTGCGCACTTCCCGCTCCATCGCGGTGATCATGGTCCGCACCGCGGGCACGGTCTTGGACAGCATCCAGCTGTGGTCCGGGTTCATCTCGGACCGGATGAAGCCGGGGTACAACGTGGTCACCTTGATGCCGCGCAGTGCCTTGGTGGTCAGGATCTCCCCGCGCAGCCCCTCGGCCAGCGACGCGACCCCGGCCTTGGTCGCCGCGTACGCGGTCACCGAGCGCGGCATTCCGCGGAACGCCGCCAGCGACGACACCACGACGAGGTGACCCGCACCGTTGGCGCGGAAGATCTCCATCGCGGCCTCGCACTGCGCGAGCGCGCCGACGAAGTTCGTCCGCACCGTCGCCAGGTTCGCGTCGAACCGGCCGGTGCCGATCGGCTGACCCTTGCCGATGCCCGCGTTCACGATCACCCGGTCGAGACCACCGAGTTCGTCGCGCAGCGCCCGGACCCCCTCGAACACCTGGTCCGGGTCGGCGACGTCGATCGTGCGGATGGCGATGGTGATGTCCGGGTGCTGGGCGGCGAGTTCGTCGCGCAGCGCCTCCAGCCGATCGGTGCGGCGCGCGCACAGCGCCAGGTTGCGGCCGCGCGCGGCGAACTCGCGGGCCATCTGGGCACCGAGCCCGGAGCTGGCCCCGCTGATCAGGATGTTTCGCCGCACCGATCGCACGAAGGCATCACATCACACGGCTCACTCGCCGTCTTCGCCACCGCCGCCGGAGCCCACGTTCTCGCCGCCGTCGTCACCCGAGTTCACGCCGACGTCGCTGCCGCCACCGCCGTCCTCACCCGGTGAGAAGCCGGTGTTGCCGTTGTTGTTGCCACTGTTGCCGTCGTCGCTGTTCGAGTTGGCCTGCTGGCCCTGGGCGGGCACGCCGCCGCGCTTGATCTGGTCCTCGTCGGGCGCGTCGGCCGCGCCGTCCTCGGCCTGCTGGCCGACGGCCGGAATGGCGTCATCCGAGTTGTAGTAGACCCAGTCGTCATCGGCGTTGCGTGGCTGCTGGCAGTCCTTGTCAGGCACCCGGACGTGCGTCTTGGCGTCCGTGCAGATGCCGAGGTAGGTCGGCGGGAAGAGGTAGTACAGCCCGATCGACACACCGATCACGGCGATCACCACGACGACACCGATCAGAAATTTGCGCATCAGCACCACCCCCGCGCCGTTTCACGCCACGGGGATGAGACGCGCGTCAGGCGGGTCTGGTTCCCGTCACTCGTCCGGCTGATGCAAGTATCGGACCTGGTCAGCCTTTTCCGCATCGGGTTTTTCGCGGGGCGCGCCGACTTCCCACCAGGCGCCGGACTCGGTCCAGGAGGCTGGATGGGTGCGGACCACGACGACCGCAGGACGGTCCGCTGCGGCCTTGCGGGCCGCACGATACGCCTCGCTGAACTCGGCCAGACCGCCCTCGACGCTGAACACGGCCGCGCCGAGCGACGCGGCGTGCGCGGCGAAGTCGGTCCGGGCCCGGCCGTCGGCGGTGCTACGGCAGTCCGCGTACATGTTGTTGAACGGTTGACCGCCTTGGCCCTCCTGCAAGCGTGCGATGACCGCGTAGCCGTCGTTGTCGCAGACCACGGCCACGAACCCGTGACCGGCGAAGGCAGCCGAGAAGATCTCCGAGTTGAGCATCAGGTACGAGCCGTCGCCGAGCAGGGTGGTGACGATGCCTTCCGGGCGGGCCATGGCCGCACCCCAGGCGCCGGCCAGCTCGTAGCCCATGCAGGAGAAGCCGTACTCGACGTCCATTGTGGACGAACCGGTGCCGCGCCAGCCGCCGATCAGCTCGCCGGGCAGACCACCGGACGCTGTCATCACGTAGTCGGACGGCCCGGACTGCTCGTTGACGGCACCGACTACCTGCGCGTAGGTCAGCGGGCCGTCGGTTTCGGCCCGGAGGGTGTCGATGTGCGCGTCCCATTTCGCGCGCTCGGCAACAGCCTGCGCGGACCAGGTGGCCGGGGCTTGCCAGTCGGTGAGGGCCTCGGTGAGTTCGCGCAGACC
Organism: Pseudonocardiaceae bacterium; assembly: GCA_035248365.1. Lineage (GTDB taxonomy): Bacteria > Actinomycetota > Actinomycetes > Mycobacteriales > Pseudonocardiaceae > CAJCJE01. The sequence continues at coordinate 17,699 of DATFHN010000009.1, forward strand.
CTCGTCGGCGTCGGCGACCAGGGCGATCGCGCCGTGCTTGACCGCGTCGAACCGGGCCGCGTTCAACGCGACCAGCCGCGCGTCCGGGTTGAACACCGTCCAGGAGGCCGTGGTGAAGTCCTGGAGCCTGGTGCCGACCGCGAGTACGACGTCGGCCTGCGCGGCGAGCACGTTGGCCGAGGCTGAGCCGGTGATGCCGAGCGGACCGCCGTGCAGCGGGTGATCGTGCGGGACCAGGGTGCGGCCAGCGGTGGTCTCGACCATCGGAATGCCGTGCCGCTCGGCGAACTCGATCGCGGTCGCGCCTGCTCCCGAGTAGCGGACGCCGCCACCGAGCACGAGCAGCGGCTTGGCCGAACCGCGCAGGACATGGGCCGCCGAGGACAGCGCGAGCCGGTCCGGGCGGGGGCGGGGGATGCGGTGCAGGACCGGCTCGAACAGGGCGGTGGGGAAGTCGAAGCGTTCGACCTGGATGTCCTGGGGGAGGGCCAGCACGACCGGGCCGACGTCGGCCGGATCGGTGAGAACCCGGGCGACCTGCGGCAGGCTGGCCAGCAACTGCTCGGGGCGCACGATCCGGTCGAAGAACCGGCTGACCGCGCGGAACGCGTCGTTGACGGTGGCGCCTGGGTCGCTGAACGACTCGATCTGCTGCAACACCGGATCCGGCGCACGCGAGGCGAAGGTGTCGCCGGGGAGAAGCAGCAGGGGGAGGCGGTTCGCGTGGGCGACGCCGGCCGCGGTGACCAGGTTCAACGCGCCGGGACCGATCGACGTGGTCGCGACGCCGACCTGGCGCCGTTGCGTCGCTTTGGCGTAGCCGACCGCGGCCAGCGCCATGCCCTGCTCGTTGTGCCCGCGCCAGACCGGTAGCTCGTCGCGGTGTTCGGCGAGCGCGCTGCCCATGCCGAGGACGTTGCCGTGGCCGAAGATCGCGAACACCGCGGGGAACAGCGGCGCCTCGGTGCCGTCGAACAGTTCGGTGCGCTGGGCGATCAGCCAGCGGACGATCGCCTGCGCGGTGGTCAGCCTCATTGTTCCCGCCCGAAGGGGAGTCGTGGATCGATGGCTTCGTTCGCCCAGCCCTCGCGGACCCAGGCGTGGGCTGGGTCGTCGTTGAACCGCCAGACCCGCTCATCGTCCGGTCCGGCCATCACGTTCAGGTAGTACAGGTGGTAGTCCGGCGCGGCCATGGACGGGCCGTGATAGCCGTACGGGATCAGCACCACGTCGCCGGTGCGCACCTCGGCCAGCACGTCGATCTGCCGGTCCTCGCCGGAGGAGTAGACGCGCTGGTAGGCCATGCCGTCCCCGGAGACCTCGAAGTAGTAGATCTCTTCGAGTTGCTGTTCGTCCTCGGTGTGCACGTCGTGCTTGTGCGGCGGGTAGGACGACCAGTTGCCGCCCGGCGTGATCACTTCGACCGCGATCAGCTTGTCCGCGTCGAACGTTTCCGGCGTGCAGAAGTTGTGTACCTGCCGACTGGCCCGCCCCGCGCCCCGCAACTCGACCGGCACGTCTTTGACCGGCCCGTAGCGCGCGGGGAACGCACGCGTGGCCTTCGAAGACGGGAGGGCGAAGCGGCCACCTTCGGCGCTGTGGATGCGCATGGTCGCGTTGACCGGCACGTAGGCGAAGTCGGACGGCCCCGCGAACACGTTCGGCCGACCGGTGAGCGCAAACGTTTCCCCGCCGGTCGAGACCGTGCACGAACCGGACAGCGGGATCACCACGGTTTCGTGCTCGCCGGTGCTCAGCTCGACGCCCTCACCGGCGTCGAGGTGCAGCACGCGCAGGCCGCTGAACTCCCAGCCCGCGTTTTCCGGCGTGATCGCCACGGCTTCCGGCCGCAGCCCGGTCGGCCGACGGTGGTAGTTCACGCGTTCTCCTGGGCTTCCTCGATGGCGTCGGCGATCGGGTTGTCGAGCAGCGGGCGTTCCAGTTCGTGGCTCAATGCTTCGAGTTCCGCGCCGCCCGCCATCAAGCGCACCAGATCCTCGCGGCCGATCTCCTTCTTACTGAAGTTGCCCAGGCTCTGGCCGCGGTTGAGCACGACGAACCGGTCGCCGACCGGGTAAGCGTGGTGTGGGTTGTGGGTGATGAAGATGACGCCCAGCCCCATTTCCCGCGCCTGCGCGATGCGCCGCAGCACCACACCGGCCTGCTTGACGCCGAGCGCGGAGGTGGGTTCGTCCAGGATCAGCAGGCGCGCGCCGAAGTGGATGGCGCGAGCGATCGCGACCGACTGGCGTTCACCGCCGGACAGCGTGCCGACCGCCTGATCGGGATCGCGCACGTCGATGCCCATCGAGAGCAGTTCCTTGCTGGTCAGCGCCTTCGCCTTGGCCACGTCGAACCGCCGGAACGGCCCCCACCCCTTCGTGGGCTCCGAGCCGAGGAAGAAGTTCCGCCAGATCGACATCAACGGCACCATCGCGAGATCCTGGTACACGGTGGAAATCCCGGCGGTCCGCGCGTCGCGGGGACTGGCGAAGCGGACCTCCGCACCGTCCACAAGGAACTGTCCGGCGTCGGGCGCGAACACGCCGGAGAGAATCTTGATCAGCGTGGACTTGCCCGCGCCGTTGTCGCCGAGCACGCAGGTGACCTCGCCCGCGTTCACCGACAGCGAGATGTTCTGCAACGCGTTCACGCTGCCGAAGTACTTGCTGATCTCGCGCACTTCCAGCAGAGGAGAGTTATCGGTCATCGGCGTGCCTTCATTGCTCGTCGGTAGATGACGGTGTTCACCCCGACCGCGAGGAACAGGATGATGCCGAGGAAGGTGAAGTCCCAGGACGAGTCCCAGCCGGAGTAGATGACGCCCTGGAAGGCCATGCCGATGATGCACGCGCCGAGCGCGGCGCCCACCACCGAGCCATAGCCGCCGGTCAGCAGGCAGCCACCGACGACGGCCGCGATGATGTAGTAGAACTCGTAGCCGACACCCTGTTCGGACACCGCGTTCGAGCTTTGCGTGAACGAGATGATGCCGACCAGCGACGCTGCCATCGAGGTGGCCATGAACAGGCTGATCTTGGTCCGGTTGACCGGCACACCGACGTTGCGTGCGGCCTCCAGATCGCCGCCGACCGCGAACACCCAGTTGCCGAAGGTGGTCCGGCCGAGCACCCAGACCGCGATGATGGTGACCGCGATGAACCAGAGGATCGCGGTCTGGAAACCGTTGGGCAGGTCCGGGCTCTTGAAGAACGAGCTGCCGAAGATCGCCTTCGCGCTGTCCAGGCCGGCGTGCGTGCCGGTGCCGACGCCGATCTCGGTACTGCCGTGGTTGACCAGCAGCACGCCGCCGATGCTCAACCCGCGCAACGCGAAATACGTGGCCAGCGTGACGATGAAGCTGGGCAGTTTCGAGCGGGTCACCACGTACCCGTTGATGAACCCGATCAGCGCGCCGAACAGCACGGTGACCACGATCGCCGCCCACGCGTTCCAACCCAGCTGGCCGACCAGCAGCGCGGTGATGATGGCCGTGAAACCGGTCATGCCGCCGGTGGAGAGGTCGAACTCGCCGCCGATCATCAGCATGCCGACCGGTACGGCCATGATGCCGAAGAACGCGGCCTGCTGGCTCCACGCCGCGAACCCGGTCGAGCTGAGCCAGAGATGCTTGGACGTCGAGTCGGTGATCGCGAACAGGATGAAGACCACGATCGCGCCGACCAGCGAACCGAGCGCGGGCCTGCGCAACGTCCTGGTCAGCCAACCGGTGCTGGTCAGCCGTTCGTCCTGGTTGGATGAGGGAGCCGACAACGACTGTGTACTCATGGAAGATCTCCTCGCCTCTGTGCGGGGAAAGGGGCCCGGCCGTTGGACACGGCCGGGCCCGCCCACCGAATCAGTCGTCGCCCGCGTTGATGGCGGCCGCCACCGACTTGATGTTCGTCTGGTCGACCAGAAGCGGTCCACTGGGGACGGTTGAGCCGCCACCGGCCGAGTTGCCCTCGTGCTTCTTGTACAGGTACAGGAAGGTGATCGGCAGGTAGCCCTGGAGGTACTGCTGCTGGTCGACCGCGAAGTCCATGGTCGGCGGGCTGGCCTGCAGGTCGTTCTCCACGTCCGAGTCGAGGTCGAAGGTGGCGATCTTGACGTTGGCCGGTTTCGCCGCCACGAGGGCCTGGCCGATCGCGTTGTTCAGCGTCATCACCGCGTTGATGCCCGGGTGCGTCTGCAGGTAGGAGGTGACCTGGCCGATCGCCTGCTGCGGGTTGGACGCCGCGTTGGGAGTGGACAGGATCAGCTCGGTGCAGCCAGGCCCGCTGGCCGGCGCGTTGCCGGTCGAGCACTTGCCGCCCGGAATGCCCAGGCCCTGGGCGAGGCCGTTGCACCGGTCGAGCAGGTTCTGCCCGGACTGGTGGATCACGCACAGCACGTTGCCGGCGTTCTCCTTGGCGAAGCGCTGGCCGGCCTTCTGCCCGGCCAGGCTCTCCGGCTGGCCGACGCAGGTGATCGCCTTCGACGCGGCGATGTCCTGGTCGTCACAGCCCGCGTTGATCAGCACGACCGGAATGCCGGCCGCCGAGGCCGAGGCCAGCGTCGAGTTCATCACCGACGGGTCGTGGTCGGACACCGCGATGCCGTCGACCTTCTGGTTGACCGCGTCCTGGATCTGCGCGTTCTCCGCGTTGTCATCCGGCTCGGCCTGGCCCTGCTGCTGCGAGCCGTAGACCTCGGACAGCTTGCAGCCGTAGTCCTTGGCGGCGTCCTTCGCGCCCTTGTAGACGACGCTCCAGAAGTTGCCGTTGTCGCCGTGCGTGATCACCGCGAAGGTGTAGGAACACCCAGCGCCACCGCCGCCCCCCGAATCCGAACCCGAGCCGCTGTTGCCTCCGCTGGTGCATGCCGCCAACAGCAGCAACGGAGTCATCAGCAACCCGGCAATGAGTCGTTTTCGTGGTCCCATCTCGTCCTCCGGTTCCGGGCACAGAACAAACTTCAAAAGAGACTGACTGCGGTGTCGACCGCGCCGGCCACGTCGTCGTCGGGCGGATAGAGCAGCGCCCTGCCGACAACAAGACCCTGCACGGTGGGGAGAGCCAGCGCACTGCGCCACGCCTCGAACGCCGCATCCGGGTCGCCGCTGACTTCGCCACCGAGGATCACCGCCGGGAGGGTAGTCGCGGCCATCACCTGCGCCATGTCCGGTACCACCGGA
>DATFHN010000010.1:0-42313 GCA_035248365.1 Pseudonocardiaceae bacterium
CGGTCTGCCGACCGGTTCGGGCAGCCAGTACGAGGTCGCCCAGTACGCGGTGAACGCGGGCGTGACCATCTCCGCGGTCAACATCATGGTGATGGACTACGGCCCGTCCGGCATCGAGATGGGCCAGGCGGCCGAGTCGGCCGCGACCGGCACCGAGAAGCAGCTGGAGACGCTGTTCGGCGTGAGCAATGCCTGGGGCCGGATCGGCCTCACCCCGGACATCGGTCCGAACGACAGCCCCGGTGAGACCTACACCCTGTCCGACGCGAACACCGTGGAGAGCTTCGCCACCCAGCACGGCATCGGCTACATGTCCTTCTGGGAGATGGGCCGCGACAACCCGTCGAACACAGGCCAGGCGAACTGGGCCTACACGCACGTCATCGAGAACTACGGCGGCGGCACCAATCCGCCTCCCCCGCCGCCCGGCTCCGGCCCGATCACCTCGCACGAAGGCAGCAACCTCTGCCTTGACGTGCGCGGCGCGAGCAGCGCGGACGGCACCCCGGTGCAGATCTACACCTGCAACGGCACCAGCGCGCAGAGCTGGACCGTCAACTCCAACGGCACCCTCAACGCCCTCGGCAAGTGCCTGGACGTGACCGCCGCCGGCACGGCCAACGGCACGCTGGTGCAGCTCTACACCTGCAACGGCACGGGCGCGCAGCAGTGGCAGGCGCAGTCCAACGGCGAGCTGGTGAACTCCAACTCGGGCAAGTGCCTTGACGACACCAACTTCTCGACAACCCCGGGTACACAGTCGCAGATCTGGTCGTGCGCCGGTGGCGCCAACCAGCAGTGGACGCTGCCCAGCAGCTGATCCACCGTCCCGACCGGACCGGCCTCCCTTTTCGCGGGAGGCCGGTCCGGTCATTTCACGGCGCCGCTGACCAGGTCGACCTTCCAGTACTTCTGCAGGCTCAGGAACAACGCGATCACCGGTAGCACCGCGAGCAGGGTGCCGACGATGACCAGCGAGTACAGCGACGCCTCGTCCGCGCCGTGTTGCAACAGGCTGTACAGCCCGACGGTAAGTGGAAACTTCGCGTCCGAGGAAAGCATCACGAACGGCAGCAGGAAGTTGTTCCAGATCGCGATGAACTGCAACAGAAAGATGGTCACCAGCCCCGGCCCCATCAACCGCAGACCGACCGACAGGAACAACTTCCCCTCGCCCGCACCGTCCAGGCGCCCCGCTTCCAGCAGCTCGTCCGGCACGGACGCGTTGGCGTAGATCCGCGCGAGGTAGATTCCGTACGGGTTGAACAGCTGCGGCAGAATGACCGCGGCATAGCTGTCCGAAAGGCCCACTTTGGACAGCAGCAGGTACTGCGGGATGGCCAGCACGATCGGCGGCAACAGCACCCCCGCCAATATGATGTTGAACAGCGCACCCGCGCCACGGAAGCGGTACTTGGCCAGCGCGTAACCACAACAGGCCGACACCGCCGAAGCGAGCACGCCGCCGATCAACGCGTACACCACGCTGTTGAGCATCCACTGCCAGAACACGCCGCCCGAGTAGCTGGACAGATCGCCGATGTTGCGCACGATGCCCAGGCCGAAATCGGGCACGTACGTGCTGGTGGCAAACAGCTCACTACGCGACTTGGTCGACGCGATCAGGATCCACAGCACCGGAAACAGGCAGTAGACCGCGCCGAGAACGAGGATCCCGGTCGGCAGCCAGCCTCGTTTCCGTGACGCCCCAATGGCGATCGTGGTCATCGCGACCACCCCGATGCGCGCCGGGCGACCAGGCGGGAGGCGATCACCGAGATGATCAGCACCGCGGCCGCGTAGAGCACCGAGGTCGCGGCGGCGAGGTTGATGTCGGAGTTGACGAAGGCGTCGGTGTAGATCTTCATCAGCGGCACCCAGGTCGTGGAGATGGCGTTGGCCAAGGGACGCAACGTGTTCGGCTCGTTGTAGAGCTGCAAAGCGGCCAGCGTGGTGAACAGCGTGCACATCAGCAGGGCGGGCCGCAGCAGCGGGATCTTCACGTGGACGGCGATCTGCCATTCGGTGCAGCCGTCGATCTTGGCCGCGTCGTAGATGTCGCGCGGCAGCGCGCGCAGCGCCGTGAACATCACGACCATGTTGAACCCGACCGCGCCCCACAAGGCGATGTTGCCGACCGAGAAGAACACCATGACCTGGCCGAAGAAGTTGACGTGGTTGCCGCCGATCGGGCTGGTCGCGGGCAGGTAGAGAAAGCCCCACAGCAACGTGGCGATCACGCCGGGCACCGCGTAGGGCAGGAAGATCGACAAGCGGGTGAACCGAGTGAGCTTGGCGCGGGCCGCGTCAAGACACAGCGCGAACAGCAGCGCGATGCCGATGGTGAGCGGGATGGTGATGGCCGCCATCAGCAGCATGTGCGCCAGGCCCGACCAGAGCGTCCCGTCACGAAGTGTGTTCCGGTAGTTGTCAACCCCGGCGAACACGGTCGCGCTGGAGGTACCGAGCAGCCCACCGCTGACGTGCCGGGTCTGGAAGCTCAGGATCAGCGCGTAGATGCCCGGCGCGATCACGAACAGCACCAGCAGCGCAACCGCAGGCAGCACCAGCAGATACGGGAACCCGCGATGGCCGCTGGGCCGTCGCCGGGCCCGGCGCGCCCTGACCGGCCCGGGCGGGTCGGCGAGCCGGGTCAACGTGTCGGTGCTCATCGATTCCCTTCTCAACCCGTGTCCTGCTCAGGAGACGCTGAATCCAATCTTCTTCATATCGGCAACGGTGGCGTTCTGCATTGTGGTCAGCGCGTTGTCGAACGACGAGCCGGTTTGCAGGGCCGCGTCGAACGAGTCGGTGTAGCTGGAGAAGGTGACCGTCACGTTCGGACCCCAGATCTGGAAGGTTCGGGCATGCGGCGCGGACTGCTTGACCAGATCGTAGAAGTTCTGCTGGCCGGGGAAGAACGGCGGCGGCGTGGCCAGCACCGGCAGGCTGCGGCCGGAGGTCGCGGCCGGATAGATGTTGATGTTGTTCACCTGCGAGGTGATGGCGTCGGCGTTGGTGTTGAGCCAGGACGCGAACTCGGCGGCCTGCTGTGGGTGCTTGGAATCGGTGGTCACGGTGGTCGCCGAACCGCCCCAGATGCCGGTGCTCTGTGAACCGCCGGTCCACTGCGGCAGCGGCGCGACCGCCCACTTGCCCTTGGTGGCCGGCGCGATGCCGCCGATCTGGGCCGGCGCCCAGGCGCCGGAGATCCAGGTGGCCAGCGCGCCAGTGTTCATCTGCTTGTTCCACTGCGGCGAGAACGACGGCCCGGTGGCCACGTCACCGGCCTGGACGAGCTGCTGCCAGTACTCGGCGACCTGCTTGGACGGTCCGTCATTGATGGCCACGTGCCAGGTGTTGCCCGACGAGGTCCACCAGTTGGCGCCCGCCTGCTGGGCCAGACCGGAGAACCAGCCGGGATCGGCGGCGTCGAAGTTGGTCATCGAGACGCCGGGCGCCTTCTGGTGCAGCGTGGCAGCTTCACTGGCGAACTGCGACCAGGTGGTCGGCACGGTCAGGCCGTACTGGGTGAACAGGTCGGTGCGGTAGTAGAGCATCAGCGGCGCGAAGTCCTGCGGCACGCCGTACACCTTGCCCTGGAACTTCACCTGGGACAGCGTGGTCGCGTCGTAGTCCTTGACCGTGTCGGCTGTGTACTGGGTGATGTCAGCGACGACCCCGCCGGAAACCAGCGCGGGCAGCGACTGGTACTCGACCTTGGTCAGGTCGGGGTCGTTGTGCGCGGCGTGGTCGGTGATGAGCTTGCTGACCAGCTGGTCGCCACCGGCCGGGTTGGTCATGGTGACCTGGATGTCCGGGTGGCTGCTGTTCCACAGCGCCACCACCTTGTTCATGTTGGGATCCCAGTCCCAGAGGGTCAGGTGTACCGGGCCGGACGACGATCCGCTGTCCGACGAGCCACCCGATCCGCTGCATCCGGCGACGAGCAGCGCGCTCACCAGCGCGATACCTACTCCCGCGGCAATTCTGGAGCGCACGTGCTCCCCTTTCTTTGGAAAGCGGTTTCCCAAGTTGGTGTCGAATGCTACGTGTCCCACACCAGTGAAACAAGGCCGCTGGAAAAATTGCGGCAACATTTACGAAACGAACGATTTACCGGCGCATGACTATTCGCGGCGCAGCAATGTGCGCCGCGAATAGCGGACAATTAGGCGAGTGCGGCCAAAGCCGCGACCCGCACCTGGTGGCGTAGCGGTTGACCAGCGACGATCCGTGACACTTCTGCCGCCGCCGACGCCCCGATCCGACGCAGTTCGGTACCGACGGAACCGGCCAGATGCGGGGTGATCACGAGATTGGGCAGGTCCCACAACACGGACCCGCTGGGTATTACCTCCGGTTCGGTCACATCGAGAACGGCCGAAATTCGACCGGTGCGCAATTGTTTTTCCAAAGCATCCTGATCGACAAGACTGCCCCGCGCGGTATTGATCAGGGCGGCGCCATCCGGCAGCAATGCCAGCTGTTCGGCGCCGAGCATCCCGCGCGTCTCCGGCAGCGCGGGCGCGTGAATGCTGAGCACCTGGGAGCGGCGGCACAGCTCATCCAGCCCGACCAGCTCCGCGCCGAGTTCCTCAGCGTCCGCCGTGGACAGATAAGGGTCGCACACGAGCAGATCGAGGTCGAAGGGCGCGAGCAGCCGCAACACCGCGCGCCCCACCAGCGACGCCCCGACGATGCCAACCGTGCGACCGTAGTTGCCGATGCCCGGGTAGTCGTGAACCAGATCGATCCGAGCGCGCGTCTCGCGGTAGCGCCGCGCGATCGCGAAAATGTCCTTACCAGCCAACAGGATCATCGCGACGGTGTACTCGGCAACCGGCAACGCGTTGGCCCACGCGGCCGACGACACCACGATCCCCCGCGCGAACACCTCCGGCCCGACATGGCCTTTCACGCTGCCCGCCGCGTGCACGACCGCCCGCAGCTTCGGCGCCACAGTGACATCGATCGGCGGACACTCCCACCCGGTGATCAGCACGTCGGCGTCCGCGAGCACGGCCCTGGCCCCGGCCGAGCCGAACTCGGTCAGCACCGTCTGGAAATCCACGACCTCGCGCAGCGCTTCCCGTTCGGCCGGGCCGAACAACAGCGGCGGCAGGTGCGGCGCCATGGCGAGGACTGCCTTCATCGGCGTGCCGCCCAGGTGAGCCCGCGAAGGGTCAGCGTGTGAACCTCAGGTTGTCGCAGGTCCAGCGGGCGGTGCCCGATGGCTGACACGAACACCTTGCCCGCCCCCCACCGCCGCGTCCACGCCACCGGCATGCTCACCGGCTCGGCGAACTCCTCGCCAGGCTCCGGATGCACGACCGTGGTGGCGAGGACGTCGTTGTGCGCGTCGGTGATCATCCAGTACTGCTCGGTGTGCACCGCGAAATCCGCGATCCCAGCCACGATCGGATGGCTGGCGCGCTCCGCGCGGACCTTCACCCGGTAGTCGACGAAGTCCGGCTGGTGGTAGAGGAACTGCCCACCGATCATCCGCAGGTAATCGCGACTGGTGACGAACGTGCCTAGCACGCCGCCATGCCAGCCGGCGAAACCAACCCCGGACCGGACCGCGCCGACCAGGCCGGCGCACTGTTCCTCGCTGAGTTCGCCGATCGACCAGCACTGCACGATCAGGTCGAACTCGCCGAGTTTGGCGGCGTCCTGGTAAACCGCGAGATCATCGCTGATCGTGACGTCGAACCCGCCTTGTCGCAGGCCGGGCAGGAACAGTTCGGTCGTCTCGACCGGACGGTGGCCCTCCCAGCCACCGCGCACCACCAGCGCAGAACTCATGCGACCACCTCGCCCGCCGCAGCCCGCACCCGACCGCCAGCCACAGCCCACATCCAGCCGCCAGCTGCGATTCGCATCCGCCCGCCCGACACCATCGGCATCCCGACGCCAGCCGCTGCCCACATCCGCCCGCCAGCCACCATCCACATCCCGCCGCCAGCCGCAGCCCGCACCCGCCCGCCAGCCACCAACCGCATCCCGCCGCGCGCCACGGTCCGCATCCCGCCGCCGACCGCGTTCCGCACCAGGCCACCAGCCGCAGCCCCCATCCGGCCACCAGCCGCAGCTCCCATCCGGCCGCCAGCCTCAGTTCGCATCCGGCCACCGGTCGTGCTGCGATGCCCGCTCATGCCTCGTGCCTCCGCGTCCACTCCGGCAGCGTCAACGGTCCACGTTGGACACCGATCCACTGCCGCTTGGTGAACGCGGGCAGCTGGTTCTCGGCGCCGTGCCGCGCGTGTGCGTCGTTCACATGCACCTCGCCCGCCTGCAACCGCTCGGCAACAGCGAGGCCGCGGATCAGGTCGGCGGTGAACACGGAGTTCATCAGCATCGGGTGGCCGTTGATCAGCTCGATGGCCTCGTCCTCGCTGTCCACCACGGTCACCGGCAGGACCGGCCCGAAGATCTCCTCCGTGAACGCGGGCATGTCGGGTGTGACTCCGGTGAGCACGGTCGGCCGGTAGAACAGGTCGTCGTAGCTGCCGCCGATGACGACCTCGGCGCCCTTGGCGATGGACGGCTCGACGATGGTCTTGTGCAGCCGGTCGCGCTGGATCTCGCTGATCAGCGGGCCTTGGTCGACGGCGCCGGTCATCGGGTCGCCGACCCGCAGCACGGAAATCCGGTCGACCAGCGCGGCAACGTACTCCTCGGCAACAGCGCGGTGCACGATGTGCCTGCTCGCGCTGATGCAGGTCTGGCCCTGGAATTCCAGCGCGGCGATCATCGCGCAGGACGCGGCCAGCTCGATGTCCGCGTCCTCCAGCACCAGGAACGCGTTGTTGCCACCGAGTTCGACGGCGACCGGCTGGAGGGTCTTGGCCGCGTGCGCGGCGATCGCCAGGCCGACTTCGCGGGAACCGGTGAAGTGGACCAGATCCAGGCCCGGATGCTCGGACAGCGCCTTTCCGGCCGGTACGCCGTCGCCAGTGATCACGTTGAACACACCGGGTGGGAAACCGGCCTCGTGGGCGGCTTCGGCCAGCACCTGGCCGCCGATGATCGGGGTGAGTTCGGCCGGTTTGAGCACGATCGTGTTGCCGAAGGCCAGGCCGGGCGCGACCGCGCGCATGGCCAGGTTCATCGGGTAGTTCCAGGGCGTGATCACGCCGAGCACGCCGAGCGGCACCGCGCGGGACAGCGACAGCTTGTCCGCTTTGTACGGTGGCAGCAGATCGCCCGCGTTCTCGCCTGCCTGCACGGCCGAGATGTGCAGCTGGCGGATGCTGGTGCCGACCTCGTCCTCGGCCTTGGCCCGCACGCCGCCGGTCTCCCGCATGCTCTGCTCGACGAGTTCGCCGAACCGGGATTGCAGGATCTCGGCGAACCGGCGCAACCGGGCCGATCGGTCCGGCGCGGACAGCGTGGCCCAGCCGGGCTGGGCGCGGCGGGCGGCGGCGACGGCGCGGTCCACGTCGGCGGCGCTCGCCCGGGCGTAGGAGCCGATGATCTTGCCGGTGGCCTTCTCGGTCACGTCCCCGGTCGCGCCGCCGGAAGCAGGCCCGAACTGGCCGTCGATGTAGAGCTGACCCACTCGGCTCCCCTTCGTTTTTGACTTAAAACAAGTCGAAGGTTAGGCGGGTCACACTGAGGCGTCAATGGCGAGTTATCGACGTCAGCCGGCCTCGACGGTCGCGTCGGCGGGCAGCGACCCGCTGCGGAGCAGGGCGAGCACCGGCAGGCTGGCCGCGCCGCGGGCGACCGCGTCCTGGCCGGACTCGCCCAGCCCGATGGTCACCGCCGCGTACGCGTGCGGCAGCGCGTGCTTACGCGCGACCTCACGCACCGCGGGCAGGATGGTCGGGCCGAGCACCAGCCCGGCCCAGCCCGCGATCACGACGCGGTCCGGCGCGAGCAGGTTGATCAGGTTGCCGACGCCGACCCCGAGCACCTTCGCGGTGTCGTCGAGCACGGTCCGCGCGATGTCATCGGTGTCCGCGCGGGCGATCAGCGCGCGCAGCGCCTCCTGCGTCCCGCGCGCGGCCAGCACCGGATCACCGCCGGCTTCCCGATACCGGGCCAGCACCGCGTCCGCGCCGACATACGCCTCAAGGCACCCCTGTGAACCGCAGCGACACAGCCGACCATCCAGCTGAACGACCGTGTGGCCCCATTCGCTGGTCAGGCCGGACCCGCCGCGCGGCGAGGAATCGCTGGTCATCAACGCGGCGCCGACGCCGATGCCGAGCAGGGTGACCACCGCGCGCTGCGCGCCACGGCCCGCGCCGAACCACATCTCGGCCTGGCCGAGCGCGGTCGCGCAGTTCTCCAGGTGGACCGGGGCGCCCGCGCCGGCCGCGACCATGCTGCCGAAGGGCACCGCGTCCCAGCCGAGGGTGGGCGCGTAGACCAGGCCGTCGTCGGTTTCGGTACCGGGCCGCTCGTCGACCGCGCCGGGCACACCGACCCCGACACCGAGCAGCGGCACACCATCGCCCTTGGCGGTGACCTCGGCGATCGCGTCGGTGACCAGCGCGACGATGTGCCCGGGGGCGAGGTCGGCGCCGGGGCTGCGGCTGGCCATCTCCAGTGGGTTGAGCGCACCGTCGAACAGCCCGACCCGGATCTCGGTCTCGCCGACGTCGACCCCGGCGAAGCGCAGGTCCTCGGTGGCCACCCGCAGAATGCCGCGCGGCCGACCGCCCGCCGAGCTGACCGAACCGGCCTCGACGACCAGGCCGTCAGCCAGCAGTTCGGTGATCACGTTGGTGACGGTGGCCGAGCTGAGCCCGGTGAGTTCGGCGAGTTCCTGCCGGCTCGCGGAGCCCTGTTCGTACAGCCGGGACAGCGCGGCGGCGCGGTTGTACTTGCGCAGGGCGCGGGTGGTCCATCTCGACTCCGGCATCACAGCAGTCAAGTGTGCCAGGTAGGACGACCGGTCGTGGTGGATCTGGCCCGACTTTGGTGATTCGTGTTCAGTTCGCGACGTCCGGACCGGCGATCAGGCCGTGTTGCGCGGCCAGCACCGCGAGTTGGACGCGATTGTTACACGCGGTCTTGGTCAGCAGGCTCGCCACGTGTGTCTTCACGGTTGTCACCCCGAGATGCAACCGGTCACCGATGTCCGCATTGGACAGTCCGGCGGCCAGCAGAGCGAGCACATCGCGTTCGCGGTCGGTGATCTCCAGCGGCGGCCGCGGTTCGGCGCGCTGTCGCACCGCGGTGTCCACCAGCCTGCGCAGCACGGCCGGGCTGAACGGGCTCTCGCCGGTCGCGGCGCGGCGGATCGCGCCGAGCAGTTCTTCCGGGGCGACATCCTTGGCCAGGAAGCCGATCGCGCCGGCAGCCAGTGCGGGATAGAGGTGATCGTCGTCGTCGAAGGTGGTCAGCACGACGATCCGGGTCTCCGGGCGAGCGCGCAGGATCTCCCGGGTCGCGGCGATCCCGTCGAGTCCGGGCATGCGCAGGTCCATCAGGATCACGTCGGGCTCGTGCCGCGCGGCCAGCGCGATCGCCGCCCGGCCGTCGGCCGCCTCGCCAACCACGGTGATGTCCGGCGCCGCCGCGCACAGCATGCGCAGCCCGGCGCGGACCAGTTGCTGATCGTCGGCGAGCAACAGTGTGATCACTGGGTTGTCAACCTCGCTCGCACGTACCAGCCTTCCTCCCCCGGTCCCGCGACGAAACTCCCGCCGATCAGCTGGACCCGCTCGGTCAACCCGATCAAACCGTGCCCGGCCCCGCCGAAGCCACCCGATCCGTTGTCCCCCACCTCGACCAGTACGTCGCCGTCCTCGATGCGGACGGTGAGGTGGGCGAGGGTGGCGCCGCAGGCGTGGCGCAGCGCGTTGGTCAGGCTCTCCTGCGCGATGCGCAAGACCGCGAGTCTGCGTACCGCGTCGAGTCCGGTGAGGTCATCGGCGATGTCGGACTCGACCGGCAGGCCGGCCTTGCGGACCCGGTCGACCACGGTGTCCAGCGCGCTGCGCAGGTCGGCCGGTTCGAGCAGCGGCAGGTGCGGGTCGGCGTGCATGGCGGCCGGATCGCGCAGCACTCCGACCAGTTCGCGCAGCTGCGCGAGTGCCTCGGTGCCGGTCTCGTGCACGTCGTCGAGTACCGCGCGGGCGTCCTCGGCGGTCAGCTCGACGTGCCGGGCGACGCCGACCCGAAGCACGATCGACGCGACATGGTGCGCGACGAGATCGTGCAGTTCACGGGCGATCGTGGCGCGTTCGATCGTGCGTACCGCGAGGTTCTCCGATTCGCGCAGCCGCTCGGCCTCCTGGAACTTCTCGTGATAGCGGACCATCCAGAGCCGCAACGAGAACAGGTAAACGCCCAGCCCGCAGGCCGAGGCGACGATCAGCACGGTCCAGAAGATCGTGTGCGGCACCCGTGCCCCGGTGCCCTGCGCGAGGTCGAGCGCGGTCGCCGCGGTCACGATCGGCACCGCGATCCAACGCTGCCACCCCTGTTTGCGCCGCATCAGCAGTTCGACCAGTGCGAACGCGGCCAGCATCTGCACGACGTCCCGGCCGATGTGCCCGGTGAACGTGGCCGCGACCAGCAGCGCGGACTGGCCCAGCACGGTCGGCAGCGGCCACCGCCCGCCGCACATGGACAGCACCGCCGACGCGAACGCGACCAGCCAGTCGGCGAGCACCGGGTGCGAGCCGACCGGGAAGGAGAGCAGCACCGCGAACCCGGCCACGATCAGCGGCGCGAACCGCATCGGGATCACGCGCTGGACGGGTGACGAATCGGACACGATGCCCACGGTATGGGTTCCCCTAGGGGCCCGCCTCATCCGACCGGCCGGTCTTTTCCGGCCCCGATGCCGATTCGGGCAAAGGGGTCACGTTGGCAGCGTTGCCTCATGAACAGCACGCAGGAACTGAAGATGTTCGCGTCCGTGGTAGTGCGTAAACCCGCGGTTGTCGGCGCGATCGCGCCCAGCTCGGCCATGCTCGCCCAGCGGCTCGCCGAGGTCGTGCCCACCGTCGGCACGCCGACCGTGGTCGAACTCGGCCCGGGAACCGGTTCGGTGAGCGCGGCGATCTCGGCGCGACTCCCCGCGTCCGGCCGGGCGGTCGCGGTGGAGATCGACGCGACCCTGGTCGACTATCTGCGCCGCACCCGGCCCGAACTGGAGGTCGTGCACGGCGACGCCGCCGACCTGGCCATGCTGCTCGCCGGCGCCGGGATCGAACGGGCGGACGCTGTGGTCAGCGGGTTGCCATGGGCACTACTCGGCAAACAGGTCCAGGAACGCATCGTCGACCAGGTCGCCCGCGCGCTGGCCCCGCACGGCGCGTTCACGACCTTCGCCTACGTGCACGCGCTGCCCATGTCGCCGGCCCGGCGGTTCCGGGCACTGCTGCGCACCCGTTTCGACGAGGTGTTGCCGACCCGCTGCGTGTGGCGCAACACCCCGCCCGCGATCACCTACGTCTGCCGGCGCCCGAAGATCCGGGATTAACCCTGATGCACGCATCGCCCTGATTTGTCACCCTCGCTGCATGAACAGGCTGACCGAGGCACGGACTCTCGCCGAACTGGGCGCGGTCTTCCGCGAAGCCGACCTGCCCGGCATCGAGGTCCGGCTGCCCAAGGCGCTGGCCGACGCGGCGGTCCAGGCCTGGGAGCGCGACGACACCGATCCGGTCGAGGGCGAAACCACAGCCGAACGCGCCACCCGGCACCGCGCGGGCATCCTGGCCCTGATCGGCCTGTGTATCAGCGAAGCGGGCGAAGGCGTGGGCCAGGACGTCGTGGTCACGCTGCCGGTCGAGTTCATCGGCGCGGCGTTCATCGCAGCAGAAGGGTCATGAAGGTGCTGTTCGGGTCGGGGACGTAGGAGCCGAAGGGGCCGCATTCGGTGAACCCGTACTTGCGGTAGAGGGCGCGGGCCGGTTCGAAGAACGCCATGCTGCCGGTTTCCAGCGACACCTGGCCGATGCCGCGGGCCCGCGCGTCGTCGAGCGCGTGCCGCAGCAGGGCCGACGCGACGCCGTTGCCGCGCGCGGCCGGGTCGGTGCGCATGCTCTTGAGTTCGTCGTGGGCCGGCGTGAGGTTCTTGAGCGCGACCGTGCCGACCAGCGCGCCATCGAGCCGGGCCACCCACATCCGGACGCCGGGCTCGCGCAGACCGCTCAGGTCCAGCGCGTGCCTGCTTTCCGGCGGGGCGGTCGGCTCCATGTCGTCCAGGTGCGCCTGGAGGAAATCGCGCAGGTCGGCACGATCGAAATTCGCCGGCTCGATCAGCATGCCGCCAGTGAATCAGGCCGCGTTGGCCGCCTTCACCAGGGCAGGCACGAATACCGAGATGTCGCCGACGGTGCCCCAGCCGGACGCGATGTCGTAGCCGGTCCCGGCCGCGTAACCGGGCACGATGCCGTCCGGGAGGGCGTTGTTGCCGTCGGTCACGTCCTGCACGCCGTCCTTCAGCCCGGCCGGGCCGAGCTTCTTGTACAGCACCGAGTCGATGTTGCCGAGGTTGTGGCCGTGGTTGAGTTCGACCGCGAGCGCCAGCACGCCGAGGAACAGCGGCGCGGCCTCGGAGGTGCCGGAGGTGCCGTGCATGCTGAAGTCCGGGTAGGCGCGCATGCTGCTGCCGGTGATCTGCTTGACGCCGTTCTGCCAGCTCGGCCGCAAGTAGATGGTGGAGATCCCGGCGCTGGAGGAGTAGCCGTCGTTGGAGTTCCACAGGCTGTCCGGGTGCTGCAACCGCGCGGCGGGCGAGGCCGGGTAGGGCTGGCCTTGGGGTTCGCCGTAGAACTGGGTGCCACCGACGCTGATGCCGTTCGGGTCGCTGCCCGGCCAGGTCGGCATCCGGTACGGGTAGTTGGTGGCGCCGTCGAGTTCCTGCACGGTCGGGCCCTTGTCGCCGGAGGCGAACACCACCGAGATGCCGGCCTTCTCGGCGCGGATGAACGTCGGATCGAGATCCTGGGTGATCTCCTGCGGCGAGGAGAAGTCCCCCTCCGCGGTGTAGGTGGCCAGGTAGACGCCGTTGACCAGCTTGTGCTGCCGCAGGTAGTCGATCGCGGTCATCATCTCCGGGAACCCGGTCATGCCCTCGGTCTCGTCGACCGGGGTCGCCGCGATGATGATGTGCGCGGACGGCGCCAGCTCGTGCATGGACTCGACGTCGAGGTCGGCTTCGCCGCGCCAGCCCAGGCAGTCGGCGTAGGTGGTCGGGTTGGTGTTCTTGAGCGAGTCGCAGGTGGGCACTTCGCCCGCGGGCTGCAGCTGGCTCACATCGACCGGGGGCAGGCCGTTGTCCTTGTCGAACTGGTCCATGACCGCGCCGATGTTCGGGTCACCGAACGAAACGACGGTCGCGATCGACGTGCCCTGACCCGTGTCGCCCTCGTTCCACAAGGTCGGCGCGCCATAGGCGTTGGCTCTGGGGAAGTTCGTGGCGACCGTGACGGCTTCCAGCGCTTTGGCCCGCTGTACCGGATCGGCCGACGCGCCGACCTTGGTGGCGTCGGCGGAGAACACGTGATGGGTGGGTTGCCGGGGAGTAGCCGAGGCCGGGGATAACCCGGTGACCACTAAGGACGCTGCGCACACGCCGACCAGGGCGGTGCTGAGAATCATGCTTCGACGAGACATATCCGGAGAACCTAGTCTCGCTCAGCGCGTGGCAGAGCCTGCTTAAGTAGGGAATCAGTGCCGGGAATCAGTGGGGCTGGATGCGCGCGTGCATCTCCCACACCAGGATCTCCGCCGGTTCCATCGACGTGACCCGTTGCCCTTCGGACGCGGTGATCCGCGCGGCGTCACCGGGCCCGAGCAGGCCGGTACCTTCCAGCAGCACGGTGCCGCGCGCGACGAACACGTGCACGTAGGGCGCGGTGGGCAGCTGTACCGAACCGCCGGTGTCCAGGCGCGCGGCGAACAGCGCGGCGTCCTTCTGCTTGATCCGGATGGCGCTGCGCCCGTCGTCGCGGGGCATCCCGGACGCGACCGGGACCAGGCCGCCGCGCAGCAGCTCGTGGTCGATCTCCAGCTGTTCGTAGCCGGGGCGGATGCCGGGTTCGTCGGGTACCACCCACATCTGGATGAAGTGCACCGGATCGGTGTGTTCGGCCTGGCCGGTCAGCCGCCAGGCGTCGTTCTTCTCGGAATGCAGAATTCCGGTTCCCGCGCTCATCCGCTGCGCGAGGCCGGGATAGATGACGTCGGAGTTGCCTTGAGAATCCTGGTGCACGAGCTGGCCTTGCAGCACCCAGGTGACGATTTCCATGTCCTCGTGCGGGTGCGTCTCGAATCCCTTTCCGGGATCGACGATGTCGTCGTTGGACACCAGGAGCAAACCGAAGTGCGTGTTCGACGGGTCGAAATGCCGGCCGAAGGAGAAGGAGTGGCGCGAGTCGAGCCAGGACCACTTCGTGTGCATGCGATCTTCGGCTCTGCGCAGATCGATGTCGGTGGACAATCCGGTCGGCGCCGGGCTTACCGAGAATGACATCGCACCACTCCTCAACTCGTCCCCAGAAGAGGATAGTTGATGGCGCAAGTAGGATTTTCTGGGCTATTTCTCCGCCCGCGCCAGCACGCTGGCCAGCACGGATCGCAGTTTTTCCTGCGCAACGGTGGAATCGAGACCGGTCGGTTGACGGAAAGCGATGTAGCCATCCGGGCGGATGAGCAGTGCGCCTTCCTCGTCGAGTTCGCCGACTCGGCGCCATTCGCCATAGGCGTCCCGGGCGTTTTCCGAACCGAAACGCACTACCGGCAGGGAGATCCCGAACTCGGCGGCGCATTTCTCGGCGGCGTCGACCCAGGCCAGTCCGGCGATTCCGGTGACCAGCGTGAACGAGCCATGACCGACGAGATCCAGTGTGGACACTCGTTGTCCGGCTTCGTCGACCAGCCAGGCATGGGGCAGTTTCGCGCCGGGACGGGTGCTCGGCTGGTGGAAAAGTTCCCGGTCGCGCGGCCATTGTTCGGCCGGGCTGCCATCGTCGAGCACCGCGCCGGAGGCATAGCGCTGGTTCAGTTCCACCCCGTGTGCGTTGAACTCGTAGTTTTTCAGTTGGATCGCGGATTCCAGCGCGTCGCGCCGCTTCTTGCCCGCCGCGTCGGGCGCCCGGCACGCGGCCAGACCAGCCAGGATGCCCTCGTGGTCGCCGCCACCGGCGATGCCGAGCGCCTCGAAGATCGGGCCGAACTGGTCCCGGCTCAGGTTCGCCCGGTCCACCACCTGCTTGCCGACCGGCGCGCGCTCGGCCGAGTAGCTGTCCAGCAGCGCGGCGCCCGCTTCACCGCGCAGCACCATGGCCAGCTTCCAGCACAGGTTGTAGGCGTCCTGGATCGAGGTGTTCGAGCCGAGGCCGTTGGTCGGCGGGTGCCGGTGCACGGCGTCACCCGCGCAGAACACCCTGCCGGCGGAGTACTCGGTCGCGTAACTGTGGTTGACCGTCCACAGCGACGTCGACGTGATCCGCACCGGCACGTCGGCCAGGCCGAGCAGGTCGCGGACGATCTCGGTCGCGGCCGCGTCGTCGATCTCCGGCGGCGGTTGGTCGATGTCGTAGCCCCAGGTCAGCAGCCATTCGTGCCACGGACGCACCATCCGCACCAGGCCCATGCCGATGCCGCCGATGTCCGCGCCGGGCCGCATCACCCAGTACAGGACGCTGGGCCGGTGCGCGACGTAGCGGGACAGGTCGGCCTCGAACACGATGTTCATCGAGCCCGCCTTGCCGCTGCGCCCGCCGATCGGCAGCCCGATCTGCTCGGCGACCAGGCTGCGTCCGCCGTCCGCGCCGATCAGGTAGCGGGCCCGGATCGAGTACTCCTCGCCGCGCACCCGGTCCAGCACCCGTGCGGTCACGCCGTCGTCGTCCTGTTCCAGCGACAGAAACTCGGTGTCCAGCCGGATCTTGGCGCCGCGCTTGGCCGCGTTGGCCAGCAGGATCGGCTCAAGGTAGGTCTGGGGGAGGTCGATCATGCCGCATGGGCTGGCACTCGCGTACTCGGACAGCGACGCGGGCCCGGTCCCCCAGGTCCGGATCCGGCCGATCTCCTCGCCGACCAGCCCCGTGCACAGCACGGTGTCGCCCATCAGGTGTTGGGGCGTGCCCGCGGCCAGCGCCTCGCCCTCGACGCCGAGGTCGCGCAGGACTTCCAGGGTCCGCTGGTTGGTGATGTGCGAGCGGGGCGTGTTCGCGACCCAGCCGTACTTGGTGACCAGGGTGGTGCGCACGCCGTAGGTGGCCAGGGTCAGCGCGGCCGCGCCACCGGCCGGGCCACTGCCGACAACCAGCACATCCGTGTCGAAGCTCATGGCAACTCCTGGTTTACCGGCGCGATGTGGAAGGTGAAGTCGAGCGAGCGCCATTCGCCGTCGACGGCGCCGCCGTCCGGGGTCGGGCCGGTGCGCGGGACGAAGTCCACGATCAGGCCTTCCTTGACGCCGAACACGGTGTCCGAGTCGAGGTAGTCGCCGCCGGCCACGAACAGTTGGGTGATCAGCTTCTGGTAGCCGGGCGCCATGATCATGAAGTGCACGTGCGGCGCGCGGTACGGATGCCGTCCGACCGCGCCGAGCATCTGCCCGACCGGGCCGTCGGCCGGGATCGGGTAGGCCGAGGGCAGGATCGACCAGAACCGCAGCCCGCCGTCCTCGTCGGTGGTGAACCGGGCGCGCAGCACCGGCCCGTCCAGGTCGGGCAGCTGAACATCGTAGAAACCGTCCTCATTGGACTGCCATACGTCGGCGATCGCGCCGGGAATGGGATTGCCGTCCGGGTCGGTGATGCGCGCGTTGACGTACAACGGCGTGCCGGGCAGACCGCCCGCGATGTCCGCGCCGAGTTCGGTACTGGGCGGACCGTCCACATAGAACGGTCCGAGCACCGCGGAGGGCGTGGTGTCCGGGGTGCGCGAGTTGGTCAGCGCGTCGACCACGCTGGACACGCCGAGCGTGTCGGAGAGCAGCACGAACTCCTGCCGGGTCGGCGTGGCGATCTGGCCGGTCCTGGTCAGGAAGTCGATGGCGTAGGCCCACTCCTGCTCGGTGAGGTCGTTGCTGATCGCGTAGCGGTGCAGGCTGCGAACGAGGCTGGACAACAGTTCCCGGACGCGCGGATCCGGCGTGCTCGCGAAGCTGGCCACGACCTCGTCGGTCAGCCAGGTCAGATCCGGCACCGCGCTGGTACTCGACGAGGGCCGCTCCCCCGCCCACGCGGCCCGCAGCACTCCGGCGATCCCGGCCTCGGTGATCTCGCGCGGGTTCGGGTAGGGCCGGGCGGCGGCGAGCGCGGCGACGCGCGGAATGTCGGTCTCGGCCAGGCCGAGCGTGCGCAGCGAGGTGGGCGCGGGCAGCGCCGAGATCAGGTCGAACACCCCGGACGGAGCATCTGGAGTGCCGAGCGCGGCGGCGATCTTGCTCATCGCGTCCGGTGCGGCCGGCGCGTTGTAGGCCAGCGTGTAGGGCAGCAGCACGGTGTGCGTTGCCGCGTGCGGCAGGTTGAGCGAGCCGCCGACGGTGTGCGCGAGCTTGTGCTGCAACGCCATCCCGACGCTGCCCAGGCAGATTCCGGCCAGCCACGCGCCGTGCAGCAGTTCGCCGCGCGCGTCCTCGTCGCTCGGGTTGCGCGCGATGACCGGCAGCGCCCGCGCGATGCGGCCGATCGCGTCCTGGGCGAGTAGGTCGGTCACCGGGTTGGCCTGCACCGAGTACAGCGCCTCGACCGCGTGGGCCAGCGCGTTGATGCCGCTGGTCACCGTCGTCTCCAGCGGCAGGTACCGACTTAGTTCGATATCGTAAATCACGATTTCGGGTAGTACGGCCGGTGAAGTAATTGTCGTCTTGACGCCGTGTTCGGTCTGGCCGAGTACCGGCGTCACCTCGGAACCGGCGTACGTGGTGGGCAACGCGATCTGCGGCAGGTCGGTGCGCAGCGCGAGCGCCTTGCCCAAGCCGACCGTGGAGCCGCCGCCGATCGCGACCAGGCAGTCCGCGTCGACCTCGGTGAGCAGCTGCAACGCTTTCTCAGTCACCTCGACCGGAGTGTGCATGGCGGGCGCGTCGAAATGGCCGGCCAGCAACGGGCCGAGCACCTCGCGAGCCTGCTGCGCGGCGTTCGCGACGGCGGGGCCGGCGAGCAACAGCACCCGGCTCGCCTTGAGCGCCAGCACCTCGTCGCGCAGCCGCGCGGCCGTGCCGCTGCCGAAGATCACCCTGGCCTGCGCGGCCGAGTACTCGAAGCTCTCCATCGCGTCGCACCCCTGTGCAGGTAGAACCGCTCTGACCGACCAGTGTCGGCCACCGATGGTCCGATCTTCCTGCACGTGCGCGGCATCCGCCTGCACGAAACGCGCACGCGCGCAGCGGTCAGCCGGCGCGGCGCAACGCGGCCGGGGTGGTGCCGAGGCGAGCCCGCAACACCCGGGTCAGATGTTCCTGATGGGAAAACCCGCAACTGACCGCGACCTCCGCGATCGGCTGTGAACCCGCGCGCAACAGTCGCGCCGCCGCGTCAACCCGCAAACCCAGCAGGTACTGATGCGGCGCTGTGCCGGTGCTGATCTTGAACCGGCGGGCGAATTGACTCACGCTCAACCCGGCCGCGTCGGCGAGTTCGGCCAGGCTCAAGGGTTCGGCGAGGCGTTCCCGCATCAGCGCGCGCACCGCGTCCAGTTGACGCGCGCCGAGCCCGGACCGGGGTGGTTGCGGCGCGCGCTGGCCGTGCCGGTG
This sequence comes from Pseudonocardiaceae bacterium, assembly GCA_035248365.1. Classification (GTDB taxonomy): domain Bacteria; phylum Actinomycetota; class Actinomycetes; order Mycobacteriales; family Pseudonocardiaceae; genus CAJCJE01. Next base: position 18,686 of record DATFHN010000010.1, read on the forward strand.
GGCGAGATGCGCGGCGAGTAAACCGCCGACGTGGTCGACGTAGGTGCGGGCGCTGGGTTGCCAGTCGCGCAGCACCCCGTCCAGCGCGAGGGCCAACTGCTCAAGCATCGGATCGGCGACGCCGAACTCCTCGGCCAGCCGCACCGGCCGCGTCTCGTCCGCGGCCTGCTGGAGTTGATCGTCGGAGACGTAGACGTGCACGGTGTCCAACGCACCGCCGAGTTCCACGGTGAGGTCGCTGCCCGCCGGGTGCAGGAACATGCCGCCCGCCGGGATCTGGCAGGACGAGGTGAGCGCGCCGTGTCCTCTGCGGACGGTCACCGGGCCGTTGAGGTGCAGGATCAGCAGGTGCGTCGATGCCGGGTCGAAACTGGCCTGGTAGGGAGCCTCGCGCTGGGTCGACACGTACAAACCGGACCAGCCAAGGCCAGCGCTGGTCCGCGCAGGCCGGATCCACGGCTGGCGCAGGATGCCGTTGGTGTCGCGGAGTCCCAGTTCCGGCATCCTCCGATTTTAGACGTCGACCGGCCCGCCGCAGCGGCGGTAGATGCCGTCTTCGCGGCGCAGCAGCTGCTCATCGACCAGGTAGCGGCGCAGCGTCACGTGATCGACCGCGCCACCCTCCGCCAGTTCTGTCAACATCGCGTTCACAGCGGTTTCCGGATAGTCCACGCCCGGCTCGAACGACTGGGCAACGTGCTCCAGCACGATGGAGCGCCGGGACTGCTGCGCGGGCAGACCGAGCAGGCGCCCCTCACGCACGAACGTGCCGACCACGTTGGCCACCTTGGGATCGGTGTAACCGTGATCCTCGGCTGGTGTTGGGGGCGCGGCCTGTCGCGCGATCTCCGCGAACACCTCGGTCCGTACCACCAGCCGCTCCCCCGTTGCCGCCACCAGTCTGGCCTCGGTCAGCCGATGCAGCGCGGCAGCGGCTTCTCTCGCCGTGACCCCGGCGAACTGCGCGGCTTGCGCGGCGCTGCCCGCGCCGAGCACGGCAGCGGCAAACACCTTCATCCGGACGGGTTCGGCCAGCACCCGGACCAACGCGGTGGCGTCCATCCGGCGACGGTATCGCCACCATTGCGCCCCGCGAAGGGAATTTAGCTTAGGTTGGCCCTGCTCTGTCGCATCGCGAGCATTGCGCCTCGCGAAGCGGATCAGCTGAGGTTGGCCCGAGCCTGTCGCATCGCGAGCATTGCGGCCCGCGAAGCGGATCAGCTGAGGTTGGCCCTGCCTTGCTGCATCGCGAGCACCAGGGCGCCTTGCAGCGAGGCGCCATCGCCCAGCGCGCCGGTGCTGATCGGCGGCGGCAGCGGCGCCAGTTCGGCGACGGTGGTCCGGACCGGTTCGAGCATCCCCGGATGCGCACCGATCGGCCCGCCGAGAATCACCAACTCCGGGTCGACCACCGCGCACACCGCCGCGACCGCCTCGCCGATCGTGCGCGCCTCGTCGGCCACGATCGCCCGCGCGCGTTCGTCGCCGTGTGCGGCCAGGTCGAGCACCTGTCTGGCCACGGTCACGGTGTCCTGCGGGACGGCCGCGCTGAGGTCGGCCGGACCGAAACCGCCCGCCGCGACCGCGCGGGCGAACGTGTGCCTGCCAGGCCCGGCCTTGGTCGACGCGACGCTGAGATAGCCGATCTCGCCCGCCACCCCGCGCGCGCCGCGGATCAGCTTGTCGTCGATGACCAGCCCCAGGCCCATGCCCGCGCCGAGATAGACGTAGGCGAAGCTGCTCACCTCGCGCGCCGCGCCGTGCCAGCGTTCCGCGATCGCGGCCAGGTTCACGTCGTTGTCGACCAGCAGCGGCACGTCGCCGAGCAGATCGCCGAGCACCTCGCCCGGCTGGATCTGCCCCTCCGGGTAGGGGGTGTCGAGCAGGTCGATGACGCGCTTGGTGACCGGATCGACCGGTTTGGCCACCGACACCCCGACCGCGAGCAGCCGCTGATGATCGGCATTGCCCGCCTCGATCGCCTCGGCCACGACCGAGCGCAGCTGCGCCGCGACCCGCTCCGGTTCGCGGACTTCGACCGGCGGCTGGCTGGTTTCCCGGAACGGCGTGCCGAGCAGGTCGGCCGCGCAGACCTTCACCCCGGCCTGGTTCAGCTCGACCGCGAGCACGAATCCGGCATCCGCCGCAACCCGGTAGTACGTGCCGACCCGCCCCGGCCGTCCGCGTTGCGCGCCCGCCTCGGTGAGCAGCCCGACGCGTTCCAGCCTGCGCACCGCCTCGGACACCGTGGTCTTGGAGATGCCGGTGCGCTGGGCGACTTCGGCCCGGGTGATCGGCGCGTGCGCGAAGACCGTGTCCAGCACGATCTGGTCGGTCAGTTCGCGCAGCAGACCCATGCTCGGCAAGGCGGGCGAACTCATCGCAGACGCTTCCCCTTCAGGCCGGTTCCGGGTTACCTTAGCGTCCGATAGTTAGTCCGGGCTCCTTCCTAACCGTTCGGTTGAAAGGTCGAATCATGACGATTCCGCAGGTGACAGCGCAGGCACCGACCGACGTCGGGGCCGCAATCCGGGACACGAAGCGTCAACTCAAGGCCCGCATCGGCGATGTCGCGTCGGTGTTCGCCGACGTGGAAAGCGCCATGCGCGCCGAGGCCGAGCAGATCCGCGCCGCACGGGAAGCAGGCGAAGAGGTCATTCCGGTGGTTGCGTACGCAGACATCGCGGCAGGCACCGTGCCCGAGCAGACCCGCGCGGCGATCCGGCGGCGCGGCTGCGCGGTCGTCCGCCAGACCTTCCCCCAGCACACCGCCGAAGCCTGGAACACCGAACTCGGCGACTATCTGGCCGACAACCACTTCAACGAGAACTACCGGGGTCCGATCGACTCGTTCTTCGGCACGCTGTCCTCCAGCAGGCCACAGATCTATCCGGTGTACTGGTCCCAGCCACAGGTCCAGGCGCGCCAGCACCAGAACATGGCCAGCACCCGCACCTTCCTGAACTCGTTGTGGCGCAACGAAAGCAACGGCCGAACCTGGTTCGACCCGAGCCGCGACACCGCGTACGCGGACCGGATCCGGCGCCGCGAACCCGGCGACTCGTCCTTCGGCCTGTCCCCGCACATCGACTCCGGCTCGGTCGAACGCTGGCTGGTTCCCGCCTACCAGAACGTGTTCCGGCACGTGCTCGACGGCGACTGGCGCGCCTATGACCCGTGGGACGCCGCGCACCGCACCGAGGTCGAGGAATACGAATCGACCCAGATGTGCAGCGTGTTCCGGACTTTCCAGGGCTGGACCGCGTTGTCCGAGATGCGCCCGGACGACGGCGTGCTGCACCTGGTACCCATCGCGAACGCCGCTGTGTACCTGATGTTGCGCCCCTTGCTGAACGATGTCCCCGAGGACGAACTGTGCGGCGCGGAAGTCGGCAAGGCGCTGCCGATCACCGAGAAGTGGCATGCGGCGCTGCTGCCCGCGCTCACCCCGATCCCGGCGATGCTGCCCGGCGACAGCGTCTGGTGGCACTGCGACCTGATCCACTCGGTCGGCGACGTCGCGGGCATGCAGCGATGGGGCAACGTGATGTACATCGGCGCGGCACCGTGGTGCGCCAAGAACGCGGCGTACGCGGCGCGGCAGCGCGCGGCGTTCCTGCGTGGCGGCAGCCCGCCCGACTTCGCCCCGGAAGATTACGAAACGGCCTACGCCGGCCGCGCTACTGTGGCCGACCTCACGGAAATCGGCCGTGACCAGCTAGGAATGTCGCCGGATGGGATGACACCTGACCGGTAACGCTTAGCACGATCGGGCGAGTTGAGCGGAATCCGCGTCAGAACCGCCTAACACCCCGCGTCTCAACGTCGACAGCGCGAGCGAAACACCAGAAACGGTGCGGGACGAAGCGCAGACGAGGATGACAGGAGGGGTGAGCAATGACCACCAACACCATTCACCACGAGCAGGTCGCTGCCCTGCAGGGTGCCACCGAGCCGGTCCACACCCGCTGGTCCTACCGCGATGACGAGCCTTTCGCGGTCACCGTCGCCTTCTGCACCGAGCGCGGCCAGTGGATCGAGTGGGTTTTCTCCCGTGACCTGCTGGTCGAGGGCATCGACGCGCCCTCTGGCCTTGGCGACGTGCAGGTCCGGCCCGATCACGAGGACGAGGACCTGCTGATCCTCGAGATCTCCTCGCCCAGCGGCAACGCCGTGTTCGAACTGGGCCGTGACGCCACCGAGGAGTTCCTGCGCACCACCCTGGAACTGGTGCCCGCCGGCACCGAAAGCGCCTACTTCGATGTCGACCGGCTGATCGAGGAGATCAGCGGCGTCTGAACTTTCGGGCCTCCCGCACCGAAAAATACTGCTGCCCGGGTTGCCGATCAGGCCCCGGGCAGCAGCTTTTTCTGCACTTTGCCCATCGCGTTGCGCGGCAGTGTGTCCACCAGGTTCACAACGCGCGGCCGCTTGTGAACCGAGAGTTCACGAGCGACGAACTCGGTCAGCTCGTCACCGGTCACGCCATCCGCGACCACGAACGCCGTCACCTGCTGGCCCAGATCCGGATGCGGCGTGCCGATCACCGCGGCCTCGCGCACCCCGGGATGGCCCAGCAACACATCCTCCACCTCGCCCGCGCCGATCCGGTAGCCGCCGCTCTTGATCAGGTCGGTGGACGCGCGGCCGACGATCCGGTGCCAGCCGTCCGCTCCGATCCTGGCCACGTCGCCGGTCTTGAACCAGCCGTCCTCGGTGTGCGACGCCTTGGTCGCGTCCGGCCGGTCCAGGTAGTCCAGGAACAGGGTCGGGCCGCTGATCTGGAGTTCGCCCACCGCCTCCGGGTCGTCCAGCACCGCGCCATCCTCAGCCACCAGCCGAGTCCGGATCCCGCGCAACGGCATCCCGACCTGACCGGCCCGGCGTTCGCCGTCCGCGCGGCTGCTCACCGTGATCAACGTCTCGGTCATGCCGTACCGCTCGACCGGCGGCTGCCCGGTGAGTTCGGCCAGCCGCTGGAACACCGGCACCGGCAACCCGGCGCTGCCGGACACCAGCAGCCGCGCCCCGGCCAGCGCCCGCGCCGCGGATTCGTCCGCGCACACCCGCGACCACACCGTGGGCACACCGAAATACAACGTCCCACCCGCCGCCGCGTACCCCTCCGGCGTCGGGCGGCGAGTGTGCACGAGCCGTGAACCGATGTGCAACGGCCCCAGCACACCGAGCACCAAACCGTGCACATGGAACAGCGGCAGACCGTGCGCGAGCACATCATCCGGGGTCCACGCCCAGGCATCGGCCAGCCCGTCCAGATCGGCGGCGATCGCCGCGCGGCTGAGCCGCACGCCCTTGGGCGCGCCGGTCGTACCGCTCGTGTAGAGGATGAACGCGACGGATTCCGCGTCCGGCTCCGGATACGAGGTGGCCGAGCGGGCGTTGATGTCGACCGGCACCACGGTGACGCCGTCCTCGTCGGCGAACATGCCATCCGCGTCGAGAACGAGCTTCGCGCCAGAATCGGCGAGGAAGTGACGTCGTTCGGCCGGGCCGGAATCCGGCGGCATCGGCACCAGCGGCACCCCGGCCAGCAGCGCGCCGACCACCCCGACCACCGTGCCCGCGCTCGCCGTCGCCGAGATCGCCACCACATCGGCGCCCGCGATCCGGTCGGCGACCGCGGTGGCCGCACCGAGCAGGTCCGACGCGGACAGTGACGTGCCGTCGATACGCAACAGATCGGCCGGATCGCCGAAGACACCGGTCAACGAGGGCAGCAGTGCGGTCATGACGTCAAACCTAGCCTGGCATCACTGCCGAACCGCGAGGCATTGATCGTCCTGTTCGCACTGTCTCCCCTTTTCAGAAAGGGGCAGTTGCTGCCGCCACAATCGGCCGATCGGGTACATCGTAAACTGTGGCCCTTCCGCGAAGAGGGGATTTGCTCGTGCCACAGGAACAAGACAAGGACGTCGACGCGCCGCCGACGGGGCGTCACGCGCGCAAGGAAGGCAGCGGGGTGGACCCGTTGATCGATCTCAACCGGGATCCGACGCCGGGTGTCGCCGATCACGCTCGTCCCGACGAGGACGACTGATTTGTGAAAACGACGGGGGGGCTGGTGTTCGTCAGGGTGGGCTGCGAACGCCAGTGCCTTTTTCACCAACCATCCGGGCAACTGGTAAGCGAAATGACCGGTCAGGTCTGTACCGATAATTTCACTCGACACTGAAACCACTGTGAATGATATTCCATGCTTGGTCGACGCTGCCACGGCACCATGAACGCATGGACGACGCGCAGTCGGTGCTGCTCCCCCACGCCGGTCAGCACACGCTCGCCGATCTGACCCCGTCGCTGCTCACCGCCGCGGGCGTACCGGGCCTGGCCAACCGGCTCTCCGCGCCGCCCGCGCGGACCGTGTGCCTGCTGCTGATCGACGGCCTCGGCTGGCGGTTGCTGCGCGAACACGCCGACATGGCGCCGTTTCTCACCGAAGCGCTCGGCGACAACGCGCCGTTGACAGCCGGCTTTCCGTCGACAACCTCGACCAGCCTCGCGTCCATCGGCACCGGGCTGCCCTCGGGCGGGCATGGCATCGTCGGGTTCACCTTCGAGGTGCCGGGTCAACCGTTGCTGAACACTCTGCTGTGGACCACCCAACTCGGTGCCCGGCAGGACTTGCGCGAGCAACTCGTGCCCGAAGACGTGCAGCCGGCGGGAACACTGTTCGAACGCGCGAAAACCGCCGGTTTACAGGTGAGCATGGCCGCGCCGCGGCACCATCGCGGCTCCGGGCTGACCCGGGCGGTGTTGCGTGGCGCCAAGTTCCTCACCTGTCACGCGCTCGGTGACCTGGTGACCACCGCCTCCGACGCGCTCAACGCGGACGGGCGCGCGTTCTGCTACGCCTACCACGGCGATCTGGACACGATCGGCCACGTCTACGGTCCTGGTTCGCCGCCGTGGCGCCAGCAACTCGGCTTCATCGACCGCGTGGCCGCCGCGATCGCGGCCGCGGTCCCCCGCGACGGCTTGCTCGCGATCACCGCCGACCACGGCATGGTGACCATGACCGACCGCCTCGACGTGAAGGATCACCCGGACCTGACCAAGGGCGTGCGGGTACTGGGCGGCGAACCGCGGATGCGGCACGTGTACGCCGAACCCGGTGCGGCGGACGAAGTACTGGCGCGCTGGCGATCCGTGCTCGGCGAGCGGGCGATGGTGCGCGGCCGGGACGAGGCGATCGCGGCGGGCTGGTTCGGACCGTCCGTCGCCGACCCGATCCGGGAGCGGATCGGCGACGTGGTCGCGCCGATGCTCGGCGACACCGGCGTGGTGCAGACCGCGCAGGGCACCAACGAAGCCAGGATGATCGGCCAGCACGGTTCGCTGACCGCGATGGAACAGCAGGTCCCGCTGATCATGATCCGGAACTGATGGCCGCCATCCTGATCACCGGCATGTCCGGCACGGGCAAGTCCACCGTGCTGGGCGCGCTGGCCGAAAAGGGGTTTCCCACCGTGGACACGGATTTCGGCGACTGGATCGAGCAGAGCACCGGCGAACGGCTGTGGCGCGTCGACGCGATGGACGCGCTGCTCGCCGAACCCCGCGAGGTTCCACTGTTCGTCGCCGGGACCGTGGCCAACCAGGGCCGGTTCTATCCTCGCTTCGCCGAGATCGTGTTGCTGCACGCGCCGTTGCCGGTGATGCTGGCGCGGATCGCGGCCCGGACCGGCAACCCGTTCGGCCGGACCGAGGAGGAGCGGGCGCGGATCATCGCGGACACCGAGGCGATCGAGCCGCTGCTGCGCGCCCGCGCCACCGTGCAGATCGACACCACCGCCCCGTTGAACCAGACGATCGTGCGATTGGCCCGATTGGCGGCAGGGTAAACCTATGCGGTGACGACGAGTGGAATGCCCGTGACCTCCCGGCTTCGCGCGCTGCGCGAACGGCACGAGTGGTTCGATCATCTGGCCCGGATGATCGACCGGTACCTGAACAACCACGGCTACCACTTCGCCGCCTCGATCACCTATTTCAGCGTGCTGTCGCTCGTTCCGCTGCTGATGGTGCTGCTCGCGGCCGCCGGTTTCGTGCTCAGCGGGCATCCCACTCTGCTGCACGAACTGCGCACCGGCATCCTGGCCGCGGCGCCGGGCGCGCTCGGGCCGTTGACGAGAACGTTGGTGGACAACGTGATCGACCATCGGGTGAAGCTGGGCATCTTCGGTCTGATCGTCGGCCTCTACTCCGGCTGGAACTGGATGAACGCGCTGCGCGACGCGCTCACCGGCATGTGGGACCAGCGCAAACCCGACCTGCCGCTGCTGCACACGATCGTGAAGGACCTGCTCGCGCTGGGCAGCCTCGCCATCGCGATCGCCGTCTCCTTCGGCCTGACCGAAGCCGGGGCCGCGCTGGGCGGCTGGCTGCTGCGGCTGCTGGGCTGGTCCGGGTATGGCTGGGCGAACGTGGGGTTGCAGCTCGCGTCAGTGGTGCTGGCTCTGGTCGCGGACTGGCTGGTGTTCTGCTGGGTGCTCGCGAAGCTGCCCAGGGAGCCGGTGCCGCTGCGGTTCGCGGTGCGCGGGGCAGCGGCCGCCGCGATCGCCTTCGAGATCCTCAAGCGGGTGGCGAACCTGTACCTGAACGCGCTGGGCCGCTCCCCGATCGGCGTCACCTTCGGGTCCATCGTGGGCTTGCTGGTGTTCGTCTACCTGGTGTCACGGGTGCTGATCCTGGCCGCCGCGTGGACGGCAACCGCGCAACCACAGCGCCCGCCCGCTCGTGAACCGGTGGTTGTCATGCCGCCGCCACGACCGCTGCCCAGCGCCCGGGCCGCGCTGGGGCTGGTCGGCATCGGCGCGGTCGCGGCGTTGGTGCTGCAGCGGCTATCCGGCGGTCGCCGCGCTCGCCAGTGACCCGATCGCCGCGTGGTTGTGGTAGTCGCGGGTGGCCACGATCTTGCCGTCGCGCACGCGCATGATCTGCACGTTGGCCAGCGAACCCTGGCCGTTGACGGTGTAGTCCCATTCGGCCACGACAACCTCCGGGTCGTCGGTCTGCCGGACCATCACGTTGCTGGCGACGAGCGTGATGCCACCGGCGGGCGCGCTGATGAAGTGCGCGCGCAGCGCTTCCCGGCCTTCGAGCCGGAGGGGTTGCGGCAGCGCGAAAGGCTGTTCGACGACGGCGTCCTCGGCATAGAGGTCGGCGAGTTCGGCGAAGCGGCCCTCGGTGATGCCGGTCAGCAGCTGGTGAAAGACCTCGGTCGGTGTTGCCATGACTGATCCCCAGAGTTAATCGGAGTGATGGTTCCGATTCCCGACGATACGGAACCATGGTTCCGCATGTCAACAGTCGTGCCCGATAGGATCACCGCCATGGACCTGCCGCTGCTGGACGGCGACTACGAGTCGGTCGGCATTCTCGAACCCGCCGAGATCTACCACTCCCGCGACCTGCCCGAGACCGCCGTGCTCTGCTTCTTCCCGGAAGTCGTGCAGCAGCTCGCCCGGCGCGACGACGCCAAGCAGATCCTCGAACTGCGCAGCGAGATCGGCCCCAACCCGGTGTGGGAAATCGAGCACAACGGAACGCGCCTGGCCGTGATGCAGCCCGGAGTCGGCGCGCCGCTCGCGGTCGCGTTTCTGGAAGAGGCAATAGCTTTCGGGCTGCGGCGGATGATCGCCTGCGGCGCGGCAGGCGCGCTCGTGCCGGAACTGGCGCTGGGCCACGCGGTCATCGTGGACAGCGCCGTCCGCGACGAAGGCACCTCGTATCACTACCTGCCGCCGGCGCGGGTGATCGAGGCCGACCCGCACGCGACCGCGACACTGCTGAAAACGCTGACCGAGCAGAACGTCGCGCACCTGGTCGGCCGGACCTGGACCACCGACGCGATCTACCGCGAGACCAGGAAGAAGGCGCGGCAACGAATCGAGGAAGGCTGCGTGGTGGTGGAGATGGAGGCGTCCGCGTTGTTCGCGGTGGCGCAGTACCGCGACGTGGTCATGGGCGAGTTGCTGCTGGCGGGCGACTCGCTGGCCGGCGACACCTGGGATCACCGCGGCTGGACCACCGCGCATTCCGCGCGGGAGAAGCTCTTCTGGCTGGCCGCCGACGCGGCCGTCGCGCTCTAGGCAGCAATCCTTTTGACCTGGAGTGCGCTCCAGCCCCTAGCGTCGTGGCTATGACGACCACACTGATCACCGGGGCGAACAAGGGCCTCGGTTTCGAAACGGCGCGGCAACTCATCGCCAAGGGCCACACCGTCTACGTCGGCAGCCGCGACGCCGAGCGCGGCCGGGCCGCGGCGGAACAGCTGGGCGCGCGCTGTGTTCAGCTGGATGTCACCGACGACGCGTCTGTCAACGCGGCGGCCACCGCCATCGCCGCCGACGGCGGGCTGGACGTGCTGGTCAACAACGCGGGCGTCGCGCCGGAATGGCATCCCACCGAGATCGCCGTCGGCGCGGCGAAACTCACCGCCGGCCTGATGCGGGAAACGTTCGAGACTAACGTGTTCGGCACCGTGCGCGTGCTGCACGCGTTCCTCCCGTTGCTGGCGCGATCGGCCGCGCCGGTCGTGGTCAACGTGGCCAGCAGGCTCGCCTCGCTCACCCAGCTCACTACCGGCACCTACCCCGGCGTGGCCTATCCGGCGTCCAAGGCCGCGGTCAACGTGCTGACCATCCAGTACGCGAAAGCCTTCCCGGCCATCCGGATCAACTCTGTTGAACCGGGGTTTACAGCAACCGACCTCAATGGCAGCACCGGTTCACAGTCTCCGGAGCAGGGCGCCGAGATCATCGTGCGGATGGCGTGTGTCGGGCCGGACGGCCCGACCGGCACCTATGTCGACGCCGACGGGCCGTTGCCCTGGTGACGCCCGGCTGACCGGATCGGCGCGCCGACACGGTGCAGGTGTCGCAGCGCGCGGGCGTAGGAGTCGATCAGGCCGGTCTGCTCGTACGGGACGCCGATGCGCGCGCAGTATCCGGCGATGATCGGCTGGGCCCGGCGCAGGTTCGGAGTGGGCATGTTCGGGAACAGGTGGTGTTCGATCTGGTAGTTCAACCCGCCCATGGCCACGTCGACCAGCGCGTTGCCGCGCACGTCGCGCGAGGTGAGCACCTGGCGGCGCAGGAAGTCCAGCTGTGCCGCGCCGCTCAACGTGGGCATGCCCTTGTGATTGGGCGCGAACGTACACCCGAGGTACACCCCGAAGATCACCTGGTGCAGCAGGAGAAACAGCACAGCGCGAGCCGGCGCGAGCGCCACGAACGGCAACGCGGTGAACGCCACGAAGTGGATCGCGAGCAGCGCGGCCTCGGTGCGCCGATGCCGCAACGCCGGCCTGCGCAGCGCGCGCACGCCGGACACGTGCAGGTTCACGCCTTCCAGGGTCAGCAACGGAAAGAACAGGAACGCCTGCCGGCGGCCGATGAACCGGGCGACGCCATGACTGACCTCCGCCTGCCGCTTTGACCACACCAGGATGTCCGGGATGACGTCGGGATCGAGATCCTCGTGGTTCGGGTTGGCGTGGTGGCGGGTGTGCTTGTCCATCCAGGCGCCGTAACTCATGCCGATGCACAGGTTTCCGGCGAGCAGACCGGCGATCTCGCTGGGGCGGCGGGTGCGGAACACCTGGCGGTGGGCGAGGTCGTGCGCCACCAAGGCGATCTGCACGGACACCACGGCCAGGAAGACCGCGGTGAGCAACTGCCACCAGGAATCGCCGCCCAGCAACAACATTGCCCAGCCGCCCAGAAAAGCCAGCGCCACCAGGCCGATGCGGGCGGTGTAGTAGCCGGGGCGCCGGTCGAGCAGTCCGGCTTCGGTGATCAGCTTACGCAGCCGGGAAAAGTCGGTACCGGCGTCGGGTGGAAGCGTTGTGGAAGGCACGCAGCCGAGTCTTCGCGGATCCGTCCGAAGCGGACAGCAGGGCTGCTCCCCTATCCGTGGTGGGGTTTACCCCACCGCCGGATGCGAGAAGCGCGCCGCCCGCGATCGGCGACGCGCTTCTCGTTAAAGAACAAGGACTATCGCGGCAGTGCGCGCGGGCCGTCCGGGGTGCGCATGCGCTCGTCGATCACCACGCGCATCAGTTCACCGACGCGCTCGTCCGGCACCTGCTGGTTGCCCGAGGTCGTGGTGACGTACATGATCGGGTAGATCGCGCGGCTGAGGTCGACGCCCATCGTGTAGATGTCTTCCTCGGACGCGTCGTAGAGCGCCTGGATACAGACCAGCAGGGCCTCTTCCTCGCTCATGTTCTCGGCGTAGAGCTTCTTCAGCGCGCCGAGCGCGATGATGGAGCCGGAGCCGATCGAGTGGTACTTGTACTCCTCGGTGCGGCCGCCGAGCGCGTCGTAGGAGAAGATCTTGGCGTCGCCGTTCTCCGGGTCGACGCCGGTGAACAGCGGCACCACGCTCAGGCCCTGCATGGCCATGCCGACGTTCTCGTAGATCATCTTGGACAGCCGGTTCGCCTTGCCGGGCAGGCTCAGCGGGTTGCCCTCGATCTTCTCGTAGTGCTCCAGTTCGACCTGGAACAGCTTGGCGATCTCCACGCCCAGCGCGGCCGTGCCCGCGGTGCCGATGCAGCTGTAGTCATCGGACGGGATGATCTTCTCGCCGTAGCGGCTGCTGACCGTCGAGCCGGAGGTGACCTGGCGGTCGGCGGCGATGATCACGCCGTCCGCGAAGGTGGTGGCCAGGATCGTGGTGCCGTGCTTGGCCGTTTCGATCACGTTGTTCGCCATGGGCGAACCCGGCTCGATCTTGAACCGGCTCATCAGCATGTCCGGCGCCTGCTGCGCGAGGTAGCGGCTGAAGGACGAATTGCCGGCCCGCATGATCGTCTCGTCGAGACCGTCGATGATCCCCAACTTGACCGTCACTCTCCTTCTTGCTGGGTGCCCCTAGAGCGCCACGCTAGCACGAACCACGCACCCGCCGGGCTGGTCCCGGCGGGTGCGTACGGATCAAGAAACCCCTATCAGATGTGTACCGCGACCGCGCCCTCATTCTTGCCAGGCCGGGCAAGCAGGCCGATGAACGCACCGGCCAGCGCGACGATCGCACTGATCAGGAACGCGCTGTGCATGCCGTCCAGGAAGGTGCTGTGCGCGATGTTGGTGATCACCTGGGCGACCGGTCCCGGCGTGCCCGGCGATACCGGCGCGACACCAACCGAAACGGCGCCCTGGGCCTGCGCGGAGGCCGCGGCGGGCAGCGGCGGCAGGTGGGCGGCGGCCCAGCGGGCCGGGAACAGGTCGGCGATCCGGCTGGACATCACCGCGCCGAGCACAGCGGTCCCGAGCGTGCCGCCCAGCTGCATCGACGTGGACTGCAACCCGCTGGCCACGCCGGCGAGTTCGACCGGGGCGTTGCCGACGATGATGTCGGTCGCGCCGACCATGACCGGGCTCAGGCCAAGGCCCAGCAGCATGAACCACCACAGCGTGCCCCAGCTGCCGTCGGCCGGGCTGATGCTCGACAGGCCGTAGAGGGCGATGGCGGCGAACAGCATGCCCGCGACGATCGGGATGCGGGCGCCGATCCGGTTGCTGACGATGCTGGACAGCGGCGCCCCGACGATGAGCATTCCGGTCATCGGCAGGATGCGCAGACCGGCCGCGACCGGGCCGAGGCCGAACACGTTCTCCAGGTAGAAGGTCACGAAGAACAGCGCGCCGAGCATGGCGAACATCAGCAGCAGCACCAGCACGGTGCCCGAGGACACCGACACCGAACGGAACAGCCGCAGCGGCAGCAGCGGGTGCGCCGCCTTGGCCTCGCGCCATACGAACAGCGCGCCGACAACGACCGCGGCACTGAGGAACAGCAGGGTCTTGCTGTCGCCCCAGCCGTAGGCCGGTGCCTTGATCAGGCCCCAGATCAGCAGGAACAGGCTGCCGGAGAGCAGCGCCACCCCGGCGAAGTCGAATGCGCCGGCCCGCTCCTTGGGCGTCTCGCGGAGCACGAACAAGCCCATGGCCAGCGCGATCACGCCGACCGGAACGTTGACGTAGAACACCGACTCCCAGCTGACGTGCTGCACGAGCAGACCGCCCACGATCGGGCCGGCTGCCGTCGACGCGCCGATGATCGCGCCCCACACGCCGATGGCGGTGTTGAGCGCCTTGCCGCTGAAGGTGTTGCGCAGCAGCGCGAGCGCGGTCGGTTGCAGCATCGCGCCGAAGATGCCCTGGAGCACCCGGAAGGCGATCATCGGGCCGATCGCGCCGGACAGGCCGATGGCGGCGGAGGCGGCCGCGAAGCCGACGACGCCGATCAGGAAGATCTTCTTGTGGCCGAACCGGTCGCCGATCTTGCCGACGGTGATCAGGCTCACCGCGAGCGCGAGCAGATATCCGTTGGTGACCCACTGGATGTCCGCGAGGGAGGCGTGCAGGTCGGTCTGGATGACCGGGTTGGCGACCGCGACGATCGTGCCGTCGAGGGCAACCATCATGACCCCGATGGACACCGCGATCAGGGTCAGCAGTGAACGGCGTGGCTTTCGTGCCGCTGGTGCGGCCGTCGGCCGCTCGGCGGCCAGAATCGGGCTCTGGGTCACTGTTCCCCCTGGAACTGGGTGTCCGAAGTCTTGGTGGGCGAGACCCCAATGTGTCACCCACTGACAGATGACCATAAGAGTTGTGTGTCAGTCAATGACGTGTACGCTGAATCACGATGTCATCAGTCGTCGCCAACACCCCGGTCTGCGGGCTGCGTGAGCGCAAGAAGCGCCGCACCCGCGATGCCCTCGTCGCCGCGGCCTGGGAGCTGTTCCACACCAGGGGCTACGAGCGCACCACGGTCCGGGAGATCACCGACGCGGTCGAGGTCTCCGAGCGCACCTTCTTCCGCTACTTCGCCAGCAAGGAAGACCTGGTGCTCTCGCCGTTGAACGCCGCGACCGACGCGTTCACCGGACAGCTACGCCTGCGGCCCGCGAGTGAACCTCCGGTTGACGCGCTGCGCAACGCCCTGCACGCGGCAGCCGGCCTGCTCGAAGGCGCCGATCTGATGACCACCGACTGGGAACGCCACAGCCAGGCGGTCAAGCTCATCGAAGCCACCCCGCACCTGCTGGCCGCACACCTGATGATCAGCCAGCGCCTCGCCGACGAGGTCGTCGCGGTGATCGCCGAACGCGAGGGCGTCGACCCGGTGTCCGACCGGCGGCCGCGGATCATCGCCGCTGTGTTCTGTGCGCTGATCACCGTCGCGGGCCAGGTCTGGGGCGGCGACGGCGGCATCGAGCGCCTGATCGAGCTGGCCGACGACTACCTGGCCGAGCTGGTGCCCACCTTCGCCCAGCCCTGGCGCTGAGCCTCAGACAGCGCTGCGTCAAATTTTCAGGCTCGGGAACAGTTTCGCCGCATGCCCGGCCAGTACCCCGCGCAGCAGGTCGTCGGGCAGGCCCAGGCGCATCAGCGCGCGCACGTTGTTCGCGGTGCCGGGCACACCGGGCCAGTCAGTGCCGAAGATCCACTTCTCGGCCAGCCGGTTCAGATCGAAGCGGGCGTAGTACTCGGGCAGTTTGCGCGGCGGCAGACCGGCCAGGTCCATCCAGACGTTCGGCTTGGCCAGC
This sequence comes from Pseudonocardiaceae bacterium, assembly GCA_035248365.1. Lineage (GTDB taxonomy): Bacteria > Actinomycetota > Actinomycetes > Mycobacteriales > Pseudonocardiaceae > CAJCJE01. The sequence goes on from DATFHN010000010.1 coordinate 34,266, forward strand.
GCGAGGAACGCGGCCAGGTCGTACCACCAGCCCCGGCCACCGTGCGCGAACACGAACGGCAGCGCCGGAAAGTCCTCGATCACGTCGATCAGCAGCTCGGGATTGCCGAAACTGCTGCGCGCGCCCGGAAAGATCGATGTGCCCGAATGCAGGATCACCGGGATGCCGCGCTCGGCGCAGATCGCGTAGGCCGGGTACAGCTCCCGGTCGGCCGGGTCGAAACCGGCGTGTACCGGGTGCAGTTTCAACGCGACCGCGCCCAGCTCCAACTGGCGCAGCAGCTCGTCGGGGACCGGATGGTGCAGGTGCGGGTTGAGGTTGGCGACCAACCGGAACCGCGCCGGGTTCCGCGCGACGATCGGCAACAGATCCTCGATCGGCTGGATCCCGGTCGCGCGCGGGCTGTACTCGCAGAACAACAGTGCCCGGTCCACGCCTTCGGCGTCGAAAAACGCGTCCAGCCGGGCCGGGTCGCCCTCTTCGTCGTAGGCCTCGCGCCAGGACCGCTCGGCGCGGAACTGGTCGGCCCAGGTCAGCCAGGCGGGTTTGAGCGTGGCCAGTCGCGGCGCGTGGACGTGGGCGTCGACAACGAGTTCGCCCTCGATCATCAGGCCGTCGGGGCGGTGTCGTCGCGCAGCAGGCCGCGCAGCACGTTGCGGCGGATCTTGCCGGTCGCGGTGCGCGGCAACTCGGGCAGCACCACCACGGCCCTGGGACGCTTGTACACGGCGAGGCCCTCGCGACACCAGTTGATCAGCTCGTCCACGTCGACGGTGTGCCCGGGTTTGGCGACCACGCAGGCGATCGGCTTGTCCAGGTCGTCCGCGTCCGGCACGCCGACCACGACCACCTCGGCCACGTCCGGGTGTTCCAGCAGCCGGGCCTCGACCTCGCCAGGGGACACCCAGATGCCGCCCGCCTTGAGCAGGTCGCCCTGGCGGCCCAGGCAGGTGTAGCTGCCGTCGGCGTTGCGCTGGTAGGTGTCGCCGGTCCGGGTCCACTCGCCGACGAACACCTGCCGGGACACGGCGGCGCGGCACCAGTAGCCGATGGCGGCGGATTCGCCGCGCACGTACAGTTCGCCGGGCTTGTCCTCTTCGTCGATCACCGCGCCCTGCTCGTCGCGGATCTCCACGTCGTAGCCGGGCACGGGGTAGCCGGACGAGCCGGGGCGGGCCTGGCCGGGCCGGTTGGAGATGAAGATGTGCAGCATCTCGGTGGACCCGATGCCGTCGAGCACCTCGACCCCGAACCGATCGCGCATGCCGGTGAACATCCGCTCGGGCAGCGCCTCGCCGGCCGAAACGCCTTGCCGCACGGTGGTGAACGCGTCGTCGGCGGCGTTGCTGGCCAGCAGCGGGCCCCAGAAACTCGGGCTGCCGAACAGCAGCGTCGCGCCATCCGCCTTGGCCCGCTCGGCAAACCCGCGCGCGCTCGGCCTGCCCGGTTCGAGCAGTGCGGTGCCGCCGACCGACATCGGGAAGAACATCGAGTTGCCGATGCCGTAGGCGAAGAACAGCTTGGCGACGGACAGGCAGCGGTCGCTCGCGGTCAGGCCGAGCACGCGTTGCCCGTACAGCTCCGACACCAGCTTGATGTCGATGTGGCGGTGCATGGCGGCTTTGGGCTCGCCGGTGGTGCCGGAGGTGTAGAGCCACAGCGCGGGCGAATCCGGCCAGGTCGGGTGGGCGCGGTCGAGCTTGCTGCCCATACCGCGCAGCTTGCGCCAACTGTACCCGCGCACGTGGGCGGGCAGTTGCGATTTGGCGCTGGCCGATTCCGGTCCGGACAGCACCAGGTGCCGGACCTCGGGCGCTTCCCGCACCGCGGTGCGCACCGAACTGGCGAACTCGCCCGACCCGAGCACGACCTGCGCGCGCGAGTCGACGATCAGCGAGCGCAGTTCGCGGCCGGTGAGCATGGTCGAGGTGGGCACGGCGACCGCGCCGAGGTACATCGCGGCCAGGATCGCGACGAACAGTTCAACGTCGTCGCACATGCACATCAGCACCCGCGCTTCCGGGCGCACGCCGAGTTCGCGCAGGCCACCGGCGACCTTGCGGACCTCGACGGCGAGTTCGGCGTAGGTCAGCGAGCGGTGCGGGGCGACCACGACCGTGGCCGCGCCGTTGCCGGCGCGCAGGTTGCGGTCCAGGAGGTAGTCGGTGGCGTTGAACGTCTCCGGCTGGTGCCCGCCGATCGTGCGCAAGATGGAGGCCGACAGCGCGGCAGCATCCGGCACCGTGTCGGGCACGTCGTTTCCTCCTGGCATCGCTAGGGCCGCCGCCGATCAGGCGTGCCCACAGAAACAGAATTCTCTTCACGTTTTCCGAAGACTCCGGGCCACCGCAGCGTGCGGACGCGGCCTCGGATGCGCATGGTGTCGTTCCGATCGGTACGTGGAGTCACGAGAATACGCGGCGAACCACGGCCGTCCGGGTCGCGGGACGACAACGCTTCTGCGTCGTCCCGCATGGTGGTCACCCGTTTCAGATCGCTTACCGGTACGAAGCAGTCTCGACAGTCGATCGTGCGCCCGTCAAGGTTTTGTAGCAGATAGCCCCTGATCGACTGAACGGAGGAACAGGTCTGGGCCGCGCGGATCGCAGCCCGTAACCTTCACCCCGTGCCACACGCCCTGGCCATCGTCGCGACCGCCGCGGGTGTGTTCATCGGCAGCAACATCGACGATCTGATCGTGCTCATCGTGCTGTTCCTGTACGCGCGAGCGGGCAAGCTCCCCGCGTCGCGCATCGTCGCGGGCCAGTACCTCGGCTACGGCATCCTGGTCGCGGGCAGCATCGTCATCGCGCTCGGCCTGGCCGCGGTGCCGCAACGCTGGGTCGGCCTGGTCGGGTTCGTCCCGCTCGCGCTGGGCTTGTGGGGCCTGCTCGGCGCCATCCGCAACGGCCCCGAGCACCAGCCGGTGCTGGCCCGCCGGTTGTGGGCGATCGCCGCGCTGAGCATCGCCAACGGCTCGGACGACCTGAGCGTGTACGCGCCCCTCTTACGCACCAACAGCTTCGGCGACGACGTGCTGATCGTGCTCGTGATGCTCGTCTCGGTCGCCATCTGGTGCGCGATCGCCTGGTGGCTGGGCACCCGGCGGCGAGTCATCAAGGCGCTCAAGCATTTCGGGCGCTGGCTGGTTCCGTTGGTGTTCATCGCGATCGGCCTCGTGGTCATCGTCAGTTCCGGCCTGTTCCGGTGAGCCCGCGCTGACCGAGGCGTCACGGGCTTGACAGCGGGACAGGTTAAGCGTTTCACTGAACCGCATCACTTAAGCGTTTCACCGCTGGTCAGAGAGGCAAGTCATGAGCGTGGACGTCCATCAGCACCTGTGGCCGGACACCCTTGTGCGGGCGCTACGCTCCCGCACCACCTCGCCCTACCTGGTCGGCAACACGCTCTACCTGGACGGCGAACCGCCCTTCGAGGTCAACCCGGCCGACCACGACGTGGCGCTGCGCGCCGAACTGGCCGCCGAAGACGGCCTGGACACCGCGCTGATCTCGTTGTCCAGCCCGCTGGGCATCGAATGGCTGCCGCCCGAGCAGGCGGCGCCGCTGCTGGACGCCTACCACGACGGCGCGCTCGCGCTGCCCGAACCGTTCGGCTGCTGGGCCGCCGCGTGCCTGTCCGAGCCCGACCCGTCCGCGCTGGACAAGGAACTGGCGCGCGGCTGCGTCGGCCTGCAACTGCCGGCCAACGCGCTGATCGACCCGCAGGGCTGGGCCCGCTGCGCGCCCCTGCTCGACGTGCTCGCCCAGCGCGGCCTGCCGCTGTTCGTGCACCCCGGCCCGGCCGGTCCCACCCCCGGCGACGTGCCGGGCTGGTGGCCCGCGCTGGTGCCCTACGTGCAACAGATGCACGCGGCCTGGTACGGCTTCCGGGCCTTCGGCCGCCCCAACCATCCGGAACTGCGCGTCTGTTTCGCCATGCTGGCCGGTCTCGCGCCGCTGCACGGCGAACGGCTCGCGGCCCGGGGCGGCGGTCGCGGCGTCGTCGATCCTCAGGTTTACCTGGACACGTCGTCCTATGGCACCCGCGCGGTCGACGCGACCGTCCGGGTGCTGGGCATCGACGGGATCGTGCACGGCAGCGACCGCCCCTACGCCGACCCGACCATCCCCGATCTGGGTGCGCCCGCCGCCACGGTCGCGATCCGGATCAACAATCCCCGCCGCCTGCTGCGCGGTACCGATTCGAAAGGAGACCCCCGATGACCTGGGACACGCTGCCTGCGCGGTCACTGGACAAACAGGAACTGCGCGAATTCGTGACCCGCCTGGCCGAACAACCCGAACTGTGGCGCCCGCACGTGGCGTTCTCCGATGACCAGCGGCACTACGTCTCGCTCTACCGCGACGAGTACGTCGACGTGTGGCTGCTGTGCTGGACCAAGCAGAACGACACCGGCTGGCACGACCACGACATCTCCTCCGGCGCGGTGCAGGTCGTGCAGGGCGCGCTGGCCGAGCACAACCCGCGCATCGGCGGCGACCACCTGGTCAAGATCGTCACCGACGGGTTGTCGTTCTGTTTCGGCCCCGAGCACATCCACCGGCTCACCGGCGCGACCAACGACACGGTGTCCATCCACGCCTACTCGCCGCCGCTGTGGCGGCTGGGCCAGTACGACATCGGCAGCGACGGCCTGATGCGCCGGATCTCGGTCAGCTACGCCGACGAGCTGCGCCCGGTCAACCCGCCCACCCCGACGGCGGCCTGAGCCATGTCCGGTGTGGTCACGCTCGGCGGCGGCACGCTGACCGCCGCCGAGGTCGTCGCGATCGCGCGGCGCGGCACCCGCGCCGTGCTCGCCCCCGAAGGACTGGCCCGGGCCGCCGCCGCGCACGAGGTGGCCAAGCAACTCGTCACCCGGCGCGGTGTGTACGGCCGGACCACAGGGGTCGGCGCCAACCGCAACATCCAGATCGACGATGTCGAAGCGCCCGACCACGGCCTGAACCTGTTGCGCAGCCACGCGGGCGGGGCCGGTCCGCTGCTGGACGCGTCGATCGTGCGCGCCATGCTCGCGGTGCGGGCCAACCAGCTCGCCGTGGGCGGCGCCGGCGTGCATCCCGAGTTGATCACCGCTCTGGTCGACCTGGTCAACAGCGGCCGTCTACCGACGGTTTACAGGTTCGGCGCGATCGGCACCGCCGACCTCACCGCGCTCGCGTCGACCGCGATGTGCATGATCGGCGAACTGCCCTGGCGGGACGGCGAACTCGCGCCCGTGTTCCACCTGGCACCGTCCGATGTGCTGGCGTTCTGCAGCAGCAACGCGGCCACCATCGGCGAGGCCGCACTGGCCTGCCATGACCTCGGCGCGCTGCTGCGCGCGAGCACTGTGGTCGCCGGGTTGTCATTCCTGGCCGTGGACGGGTCGGCCGAGGCCTACTCCGAAGCGGTCCAGTCCGCCCGCCCCTACCCGGGTCAGCAGGAGGTCGCGGCGCGGCTGCGCACGCTGCTGGCCGACGCCGCTGCCGCACCGGCCGCGCGCATCCAGGACCCATTCGGCTTCCGCGCCCTGCCCCAGGTGCACGGCCCGGCCATGGACGCGGTCGCGCGCCTGGACGACGTGCTGGGGGTGGAGATGAACGCGGCAGCCGAGAACCCGCTGATCTCCGCCGCCGAGCACGACGCCTTCCACAACGGCAACTTCCACACCGCCTACCTGGCGCACGCCCTGGACGGGGCGCGGGCCGCGGTGTTCAGCACCGCCGCATTGGCCGCCGCGCGACTGGCCAACCTGGTCGAGCCGACCTACACCGGGCTGCGCCCGTTCCTCGCGGCTGGGCCATCGGCGAGTTCCGGGGTGATGATCCTGGAGTACGTGAGCCAGTCCGCGCTGGCCGAACTGCGTCACGCGGCCGCGCCGGCCACGCTCGGCAACGCGGTGCTGTCCCGGGGGGCCGAGGATCACGCCAGCTTCTCCGCGCAAGCGGCCAATCGAACCACCGACCTCATCGGTTCATATCAAACCGTGCTGGCCTGTGAACTGGTGGCGGCGGTGCGCGCGCTGCGACTGCGCGAGCGGGAACCGAGGGCAGGCGCGCTGCGGGTGGCCTACGAGAAGGCGATGGCCGCGCTCGATCCGCGACTGGCCGACCGGCCGCTGGACACCGACCTCGCCAATGCCATCACTCTGTTGCCCGAACTCGGCACGAATTGATTGTTTGTGTGCATTCGTGTCTGAAAACCTTTTCGACCGGAGATCTTTCGACAACATCGACCAGTAGTACGCAAGTTATTTCCCGCCCCCTGTTTCGGCTGGCCGCACCCCGTTCGCGACCTCGCCCTGACCAGCGCCCTGCCAGGGTTTTCTCAGGTTCGCCTGGGTAAGCAATGTAACTGCCCCGCTCCACCATTCGGATTCCACTGCGCGGGGAATCGGATTACGGTAGCTGTTCGGCGCCGGTTTTCCGGCCGGGGTGAACAGCCTTGAACAGGTGGACGGGAGCGACTCGGCGGTGGAATTTCGGCTACTCGGCGGCATTGAAGCGCACCGCCGCGGCCAACTGGTCGACGTGGGCCACGCACGCCAGCAATGCGTGCTCGCCGTGCTGCTCGTCCAGGCCAACACCGCGGTTTCCGTCGACGAACTGATCGACCGGGTCTGGGCAGGCCGCCCGCCGCACCGCGGCAGGGAAACTCTGCACAGCTACCTGACCCGATTGCGCAGAATCCTCACCGACGCGGACGCGGACATCGTGCGGCTCGGTAACAGCTATCAACTCGCCGTCGACGAAAGCCACATTGATCTGCACCGCTTTCGCCGCCTGACCGCGGCGGCCCGAATGGCACCGGACGATAAGGCAGTTGTCTTATTGGAGAACGCACTCGGCCTCTGGCGCGGTGAGCCATTCGCCGGGCTGGACATCCCGTGGCTGCACGGCATCCGGGTGATGCTGACCAAGGAACGGCTGGCCGCCGAGCTCGACCACACCGACATCGAGCTGCGCCTTGGCCACCACACGAAACTGCTCGCGCCGCTATCCGTTCGCGCGGAGCGCTTCCCGCTCGACGAGCGCCTGGCCGGTCAGCTCATGCTGGCGCTCTACCGCAGCGGCCGCCAGGCCGACGCGCTCAACCACTACCACCACACCCGGCGCCAGCTCGACCTCGAACTGGGCGTCGAACCGTCGGCCGCCCTGCGCGAACTGCACCACCAGATCCTGGCCAACGATCCCCGGCTGGCCGCCGAACCGGAGCAGGCCGCCCCGGCGGAGACCGTGCACCCGATGCCGATCCCGCGTCAGCTCCCGCCGCCGCCCCGCTCGTTCACCGGCCGTGGCGCCGAACTCGACGGGCTGACCGCGCGGCTGGACGCGGCCGGGGCGAGCGTGCGCATCTCGGTGATCGCGGGCACCGGCGGGATCGGAAAGACCTGGCTGGCCTTGCACTGGGCGCACCAGAACCTGCACCGCTTCCCGGACGGTCAGCTGTTCGTCAACCTGCGCGGTTTCGATCCGTCCGGGAAACCGATTTCTCTGCAGGACGCGGTGCGCGGCTTCCTCGAAGCCCTCGGCGTGGATCCGGCCGGTATCCCGGTGGCGCTGGACGCGCAGGTCGGCCTGTATCGCAGCCTGGTCACCGACAAGCGCATGCTGATCCTGATCGACAACGCCGCGAACACATCTCAAGTGGCGCCGTTGCTGCCCGGTAGTCCCACCTGCACGGTCGTGGTCACCAGCCGCGACCGGCTGAGCAGCCTGATCGCCGCGCACGACGCGCACCCGGTCCCGCTGGACGTGCTCCCCGAGGCCGAGGCGCGGGAACTGCTCGCCGCCCGGCTCGGCCCGAATCGGCTCTCCGACGAGCCGCAAGCCGTCGACGATCTGCTCGCCAGCTGTGCGGGTCTCCCCCTCGCCTTGTCGATCGTGGCCGGACGAGCCCAGGAACACCCCGAATTCCCCCTCACCACCCTCGCCACCGAACTCAACGACACCACCCACCGCCTCGCCGCCCTCGACGCTGAGCCTGCCCTAGAAGGCAACACCAACAGCGTCCGCACCATCCTCTCCTGGTCCTACACCACC